>CAYQKK010000033.1:0-57671 GCA_964417955.1 uncultured Planctomycetaceae bacterium | reverse complement strand
TAGGGATGTCACGCCACGGCCCGAGCCACGTACAGCCCTCCATGCAACACCTCGCTGCCATGTTGGCCGCCGCACTGGCGGCAAGTACGCCAGCCCTGGGCGCCGCTCAGACCCCTCCCGAGGACCTGCTCGCGGGCATCTTGCCGTCTGCGGCGGTCGATGATCGAAAAGCGGCCTTCGCCGAGATCGCCGCGTCCGAGGACGACACCTACCTAGCTCCGCTCCTGGACCTGCTAGCCCTGGCCGATACCCGGGACGAGTGGTTCAGCGTGCTCGATACGCTCACGCCGCTGATTGGAGAGGACGCACGGGCGATCGAGGGACCCTGGCGCACCATCACGACGCGTCTGCAGAAGAACAAGCCCCTGCCCCTCCCGGACGGATACCGGTCGTTCAAGAGCGAGCTCTTGTCCCAGGGCATCGACGAGGACTTTCGCCGATTCCTGGGGCCCGAGTTTGGCTCTACCATTCGATGGGATGAGGTCTCCTGGGGCGGCGTTGAGGTCGATGGGATTCCCGCGCTGGATGATCCAAAGGTCATGGCGGCATCCGAAGCCAGCTACCTCGCGGACGATGCCCCTATCTTTGGCATTGTGCTGAACGGCGAGGCGCGCGCCTACCCGAACCAGATCCTCGACTGGCACGAGATGACCAACGACGAGCTCGGCGGCGTCCCGATCTCGCTGACTTGGTGCACTTTGTGCGGAGCGCCGCTGGTCTTTAGGGCGTCCCGCGGAGAAGACGAACCCCGACTGACGTTTGGCTCCAGCGGCCTTCTCTACCGCTCCAACAAGCTCATGTACGACCGCGCCACGGACACCCTGTGGAACCAAATGACGGGGCGGCCTGTGATCGGAAAACGCGTGGAGCAAGGTGACGTCGCTCCCCTTGAACTCCTCAATGTACGAACCACGACTTGGGGCGCTTGGCGTGCGGACTATCCAGAGACCACCACCATCCGCCTTAAGACCGGGTTTGAGCGGGACTATCGCGTCGGCGCCGCCTACGGGGAGTATTTCGCTAGCCCGCGCACGATGTTCCCCGTGGCCGCCCCTTCGGGCCGCTACCTACCCAAGGAACGCATCATGGTGGCCTACCTCGAGGGCCGCGCTGTCTCTACGACGCTCGAGGACCTGCGCAAGCGCCGCGTTGTCGCGCTCGGAGACCCCAAGTCGGGACTGCACCTCGTGAGCTTAGAAGCCGCGGGCGGACCAGAGCACGACCCGAAGCTTCATCCCATGCACGATGCGCTCGCCTTCGCGACAGGGGCACGCCGCTTCAAGCCCACGTCCAACCCGCGCGTTCTCACGGATGAAGACGGAGACAGCTGGCAGGTGACCGATGCCGAGCTCACCCACCCAACCAAGGGGAGCTGCAAGCGCGTTCCCAACCACCCGGCGTTCGGGTTCAGCTGGGACGCTCACCTGGCACCGCGCTAGTGAGCAGCATCCGCCGCGAACAGAGGTCCGAGCGAGAGGCGCACGCTCTCCTCGATCTCCGTTGGCTCGATGTCCTCGGAGTCCACGGGCACAAGGGCCACCTTGCCGTCTGCCCGTAGGCTCTTCTGGGCAAAGGCGATGCCACCGGCTCCTTCAAAAGCCGTTTCACCGGACGCGGTGACCAGCGTCGACCGGAGCGTCATCGTGAGGACGTTCGTCCAGCGTGTCACCGACAGCCCTCCTTCGTAGCGCACCGAACGACGAACGCCCTCCCAGGTTCCCTTGGTGTATGGGCGGGCGAGCAGCAGGTCTTCGTAGTCCACTTTGGGGATGAGAACCCCGCCGAAGGAGCGCTCCTCTTCAAGCTCTGCCATCGTCATCGAAAGGCAGCGTTCCATCTTCCTCTGGTTCAATGATCCCGTACGGCTGCTGTAGAGTCCGCCCAACTCCGCTTCGTGCTTCTCCCAAGCTCGCCGGAAGGTCGCGGTCGGAAGAATCTCGTAGCCGTTCTCGCGCAGGAAGTCTCTCACCGCCGCTCCGACGTCCACGAGAAGCTCTTCATGCTCTTCATAGCGAAGGCTGAACAGCTCTGGCGGAACGACGTAGAGGCTCTGTTCGTCGTCGACCTCGGCCATGGCTCCAGCGTCAAGGGTGAACTCTGGCGGTTCGATGACGGCGGCGCAGGAGGCAGCGAGAGCGAGCCAGAGGGCAGCAAGTCGTTTCATGGTGAGAGAGCTTACACCGTGCTTGAGGGGGGTGCGTGCCATGATGAGCCCCTGAAGCCATCCTGCTTCTTTCTCAATTTTCTCACCGTCCCTATCGTGGGCGAGGTGTCCCTATCATCGGATGCCCTCCCCCATGACCCAAGACGACCCCTCTTTCACCGCAGACGCCGCAGCAGCTCCGTCGAAGCGGGTGCCTGACGAGCAGCTTTGGAGCTGGGTGGACCGCGACGCCCCTGAGCTTGCCCTGCACCTGGAGTCCCACCCTGAGGATCGCACCCGCGTCGATGATCTGCGCCGGGCCATCCGGGCGGTCTCGGGCTCCGAGCGGGACGACCGCGCGCCTGATCGCATCGGCCCCTACCCGATCAAGGGACGGCTCGGCAGCGGCGGCATGGGCGTCGTCTTCGAGGCCGTCCAAGTGCGCACGAACCGGCGCGTCGCCATCAAGGTCATCCGCGGCGCGTGGCTCGACGACGAGCGAACCCGCCGACTCTTCTTCCGCGAAGCCGAAGTCCTTGGCCGCCTCCAGCACACCGGGATCGCCGCGATCCACGATGCCGGAGAGACCAAAGAGGGCTCGCCGTACTTCGTCATGGAGCTCATCGACGGCCAGCCACTTGACGAGTGGTCGGAAGGCAAGCCGGTCGATACCAAGCTCGACGTGGCGATGCAGATTGCAGAAGCGGTGCACCACGCCCACGGGAAGGGCGTGATTCACCGTGACCTCAAGCCCTCCAACGTGCTCGTCACCGAAGAGAACGAAGCCAAGGTCCTCGACTTCGGGCTGGCGAGGATCGTCGATCCGTCCAACAACGCCTCGCTCACGGCGGCCATGAGCGGCAACGTCATCGGCACGGTCCGCTACATGAGCCCTGAGCAAGCCCGTGGACTCGCTTCCAAGGTCACGCCCGCCAGCGACGTCTACAGCATGGGCGTCCTTGTCTACGAGCTCGTCACCGGCCGCCTCCCACATGACTTTGAGGGCGCCGACCTCTTCGAGTGCGCGCGGCGCGTGGCCGAAGACAAGATCCAGCCGCCGTCGCGCTGGAATCCCAAGGTCTCGAAGGACCTCGACGCCGTTCTCAAGCGCGCGCTCTCGAAGGATCCAGCGTCGAGGTACCCCACGGCCCTCGACTTCCAGGCCGACCTCCAGCGCGTACGCCAGGGCTTGCCCGTCGAGTCCAAGGCCAACCCCGTTGATCTCGGCGAGCTCGTTGGGCGCTGGGGCGCGGACATCGGTTGCGCTGTCGGCGAGATCTCCAAGAACGTGGCGACACGGGCGACCGAGATCTTCCAGACCCGCGAAGGGCAGAAGGTTCGCGAGAAAGCGCTCGAGGCCTCGGCGCGGGTCAAGGAGGCGGGCGTCCGCGCGTCCAAGCGACTGAGCGAGGCCAAGGACAAGGCGCAGAAGAAGTGGAAGGAGGACCCGCTGGACTTGGAACCGGTTGGACGCCTTGACGGCTCCCGGGCGAAGACCATTCACGTCGACCTCAACCCAGTCATCGATGCAGCTGCGTTGGCGGGCAAGGCCGCCGCGTCCACCTCGCGCTCTCTCCTGGGAAGGCTTCTTCGCGGTGCCCAGTCCGTGCTTCGCTTCCTCCGTCCCTGGCTTTGGCGCGCCGCATTCGCCAGCGTATTGATCGCGTTGGTGGGTCTCTCGATTGCCGTCCAAGTGGAGTACGACGGCGAATGGAGCCTCCTTTACGAAGAGATGCTCGACGAGCTCAACTTAGCCTGGCGCAACATCAAGCGCGAGCTCTTCTAGACGGCCATGAACCCAGAGAACAGCCCCCAGGAAAGCAGCTCACCAACGCTCGCTGACCGACTTCGCGCACGGGCCCCCGGCGCAAGTGATGATCTCGTTGCAGAGTATCGCCCCGCGATCGTGCGCTACGCCTACGGCTACCTCGGCGATGCAGCGGCGGCCGAGGACGCTGCCCAGGACGTACTCGTCAAGGCCCTGAGCGCCAACGCGATGCCCGACGCCGTCCGCCCCTGGCTGTATCGCATCGCCCGCAACCACTGCCTCAACCTCATGCGCAGCCGGCGCGTGCGCGGGGAGGAAGCGCTGCCCGAGCGTCCAACCTTCACAGACTCCGCCACCGGTCATCTCTCGCGCCTCGTGCGCATGGAGAACGAGGCCGAACTCGCGAGCCGCGTCGCTTCCCTCAGCCACGACCATCGCGAAGTCCTCGACCTCCGCTACGGCGAAGACCTGAGCCGCGACGACATTGCCCACGTCCTCGACCTTCCACCGTCGGTCGTGAAGTCGCGGCTGTACGAAGCGATGAAGCGCCTGCGCGACGTGTAGCGCATCTTCTCCACACTGCGCCGCCGACTGCGGACGCAGCGCTCTCGGCAGGTGTCAACGAGCACAGACCGAATGACTGGCCCCGATCGCCAGGCGGCTCCTAGCTATGACTTCATTAGCCACTCGAGCAGGCGAATGACCACCGATTCCAAGTGAGCTGTTCTGCCTGGCGTCGCACCGACTGCACCTGTGATGAAGGCGTCGACGGGCGCAGTGCCGAGCATCAGCTGGCGCACGTTGCAGAGGATCGGCTCGCCCGCGGCGTAGTGGACCTGGAACATACCTCGCACCGGCTGACGACCCGTGATCGGATCCACGACGCGGCTTCGATAGTCGCGCATTTGCTCTAGCTCGTCGCCTGCGGAGCGGCCGCTTGAGTGTCGTCCACGCCGGAAGCGCGAGGTGCACTTGGCGTCGATCACAGCTGCGCGGCTCGGACCATTGGGTCCCCGCCACTCGATCCAAATATCCGGTCGCAGATTCGATGAGGTGAGCGCCGCGCGGTAGGGCAGGTCTCCGCCGGATTGTCCACCCCGCTTCCCTTCGATGATTGGCTCAAGGATGATCAACATGCGCCCGGCAATGCCCCAGTCAAGGTCGATGACATCGCCGCGTCGAATCTCGGCGAGCTGGGCCTCGATGCCGTCGCGGTTCTCTGGGCAGAGCCGCTGGTAGATCACGCGAACGCATGCGATGAAGACCCAAATTTCGAAGAGCTCTGGCGTCGTCTTGAAGCGCTCCACAGGCGACTTATCCGCAGATGTGTCAAAGTCGAAGAGCGCGCGTAGCGTGTCAAACGCCCGGGCATACGCGCCTACGCGGAGAAATGTTGGGGTCAGGGTCAAGACCGTGCGCGGCTCTCCTACCCCTTGAAGCCATCGTTCATCCGCCTGGAGCTGCTGCGCCCTTCGAGCGACCACGGATGTGCGGCCGCGAGCCATCCGAAGCCGCTCTAGAACGCCGCGGATTCGGCTCAGCTCTTGCTCACTGAGGCTCTCCTTGCGCGCAAGCCCCTGGGCGTCTGAGGGGACGGCCAGTTCGTGAAGGTCATCGAAAGCGGCCTCGACGCTCCTCCTCAGAGAAAAAGCGTGCCGACGCAGAAGCGCCACACCGCGCGCGAATTGCCGGTGCTCTTCGACGTCCGTCGACGCCGTGGTGCGCAAGGTCGTGAGCACCTCAGGGCGAATCGCTACCTCGCCGTTTGGAAGAACGCTCGCCCCATAGCGGGCCGAAAGGATGCGCTTCGGGCTAGATCCCGGACGCCATCGGCGTCGTTCGACCGTTCGAGCCTGGGTGGTGCGTGCCACGGCGCGAATTCCCGCTGCAGCAGTACTCAACTCGCGCTCGAACCCCTCAAGCCGATCGAGTCGAACGAGGAGGCTCAACGGGTTGTTCACGGCCGACTTCCCGATCTGTCCCACGAGGTCAGCCGCGATGTCCGGACCGATCCGGCTGAGCTCGGAAATCAAATCTGGCCGGAGTTGCTGTAGTTCCTCCGGCGCCTCTACCGTCCCGACGATCACGGCTAGCCCCTGCCAGCCGCCCGTGAGCTCTAGGTCGACTTGGATTTCTACGTCCCCGGACGTAGCCTCAATTCCGCGCAGCGGAGCCCTCAGCTCCTCAAGCAGCGGGTCTAGAACGAAGAGTTCGTGGCCTAGAAGGAACACGCGCACGCGCCTCAGCTCTCGGCCTGTTTGGGCGGCCACCACCTGCCCGGTCACGCGGCGCAGCAGAACTTCGTCCTTCGCGCGCAGTGGCGTCTCGAAGCGGAGTTTTGTCACTCCAGACTTCGCCCGCCGCAAGGGGAGCCGTTCTAAGAGCGTCCCACCGCGCCGCAGCTGAATCTCAACTGAGCTGCCAGAAATCGCCCACGCCTCCGAGGGTCTTCATGCGCGCGATGAGCGCGTGGCTCTTGGGATATTCAGTCTCTGCCAAGAACGAGAGGATCTCATCCACGCGTTCGAGGAAGTCCGGTTGATCCGTACGCAGCCGAGGTAAGACGAACTGGACGATCGCGAGATCAAGGGCCTGCTGGGTAGTGCAGAAGTCCCCAAGCCCGTTGGCTCCTGCAACGTAGTGAAGGCAGCGATGCATGGTGCGATAGCCAAGATCCGACCGGAGCGGGACGAGCAGATCGTTGAGGTCAGCAAGCCGCTGCTGGACCCAAGTATCCACCCCGTTGCCGCGCCCGATCCAGCTAGACCAGGTGCGCCACGAGACGGGCGCTCGCGTACCGCCCGCGGTTTCGTCGATGACCGTTTGCATCCGCCGCAGGTCCGGACGTTCAAACATCTGGACGCAAGCGCGATCTAGAACCTTCGGACTGAAAAAGTGCGTGGTCTCGTCGATGTTCACCGTTCCGACAATGCGGAGGCTGCTTGGAATCGGAAGCCACGACAGGCCCTGGTAGGGATCATTGTCGTCTAGGAGGCCTTCGCTGAAGAGCCGAATACCGCGTGTCGCAGGAGGCTGCTCCATGGCGCTGAGGAAGGTCGCAAAGTAGTACTCGACCCGCGCAAGGTTCATCTCGTCAAGGACGAGCATGCGTACAGGAGCCTCGGGGTCGTCCTCCTCCGCGCCCGCTTGGGCGAGGAAGTCGACGAGACCCGTAGCCGCAGGAACAAAACGCCTGGAGAGCGAGTCGTAAGCACCCACCACATCACGGTCGTCGAGCCAGTCGGGACGCACGGGCACCGTGAGCATCGTGTCTTGGGCGCCGAGGGCGCGGGCGTAGAGCCGTGGGAGACTCGACTTCCCCACGCCGCTGCGTCCCGCGAGGACGGAAAGCTGTGAGGCCTTCATCCCCAGGTGAAACGCTAGCAGGTCAGACTGCTCGAACCGATAGCCGGTGGCCGCGATGCTCTCGTCAAGATACTCAAAGAACTCGGCCTCGCCGACGGCGGGAGCAGCCGGCCCCGTCGGGACCGGCCGCGGCTTCGGCGCTTTCTTCGGCGCTGCGCCTTGGGACTGACTGACCATCGCCACCGGTTCCGAAGCCGGTTCTACCGGGGGAAAGAAGGCCTGAAGAAGCACACGCGCCTTGGGCGAGAACTGCTTGGCCGCCTCCGGATCTGAACGCATCACGTCCAACGCTGTCTCAAGGCGTGCAATGCGGCCCATCTCGTACGCGTCGTCCTCGTTCGCCATGGCGCGGATACGCTGCATGGGCTCGTCGTAAACAGGTCGTTTGAAATCGCTGGCGCGCAGCCTCTTGGAGTAGGTGAACGCCACCTCGTCCAATGGCATCGCGTCGATCACCCCTCCGCTGGCGAGGAGTTCCTTCAGCATGGAGGCCTGGAAGATCTCGACCTCGATCTCCTCTGGCTCGGCGCCACGTTCATACATGCAGGCCGTCCAGCTGAGGATCCTTGAGCCCGGGTGCTTGTTGAGCGCAGCAGCTGGAATTCGCGTCACCTCGGCGGAGTCCGAGTCGAGGTGCTTGAGCGAGAGCGTCTGTCTGGCCGACTCCCAAACACCAAGGAAAGGCCCCGCGATGCAGTCCTCGAAGCGCAGGAGGACTCGTTTCCACGGCCTGATCTTCGCCGGCACGCCCTGGGCGAAGAGGTCGTCGATCTTCGGCATGGGTCCGGGCACATCGAGGACCTGCAGCCAAAGCTCCGAGGAGGGCTGGCGTCCACTGAGCCGCACCTGGTAGCGATCGCGTTCGGGGTTGCCGGCCTCGTAGGCAGGCGCGGGCTCGATCATCGCCACGTGTAGGCTGCCCGGAAGGAGCTCGCTGCCCGCAACGTTGTCGACCTTCCACCACAGCCGATCGCGGTTCTCAAAGGTCTTCGGATCGAGGGATTCGCCCGTTTCCTCCACCAGAAGCGGATAGGCGAGGCAGAACTGGTTTGTCCCTGCAAAGAACGGCCGCTGGTCGACGCCGACGATGAGACGGTGCCTCGCACCCTGCGCTGCCTGCATTGCGTTCATGGGCGCATTGTGACAGGGCTGGCCCATCCTGCCTAGCTGGGTAAGTCAGAACTCAAGCTCGACCGTTTCCCCCGCCTCGATCTCCACGGTTCGTGGCTCCGCGGATTCGGCAGCGGCCTGACGAGAAGGATCACCGACGATGACCTCCCACGTACCCGATACAAGGCCCGTGAGGCGGGCTCTGCCGGCCTTGAGGATGGCGATCTTTGGGGTGGCTCCTTTCTCTAGGGCGCGCCCGCCGGTGGGCGTGGCTCGGACGAAGCCCACGGCTGCCTCGCCGGACTCGTCGCCGCGGAAAACGACCAGCGCGCCCGCACGCTCCAAGACCACGGAATTGACGGTGCGCGTTTCATCGGCGGCGGCCTGCACGGGATCGGACTTGGAGTCGGCGTAACCCCCGGCCTGCACGTAGACGACCAGCTGCACGTCTGCGTCCACCCCGACGAGCCGGTAGGCCCCGTCGAGATCGGTCCGCGCGGTCGCGCCCGCGTTAGAAGCCAGGAACTCACGCGCCATGGACTCCTCGGCCGCACCTTCCTCACTTTTCCTAGCCCGCCCGATCGAGATTGCTGCGCCTACAACCGGGGCCCCCTCGTCGTCGAGAACGCGTCCCTCCAAGGCGGTCGACGGTAGCTCGATCGTCGCGGAGTTGTCCCCCACCTCGACCGTCACCTCGGTGCGAACGACCATCGCTAGATCGGCATGACGCGCCAGCACGATGTAGTCGCCCGGAACGATGTCGGTCAACGTAAAGGTGCCATCGAAGCCGCTCGTTCCGTTCGAGCCGCTGGTGGAGTATCGATCCTGAAACTCCAGCATGCGCTCCATGCGATCCACGTGATCCGGCGACGCGAGGTTGAGTCGAACGTCTGGCGCTGGCGCTCCCCCTAAGAACACGGTCCCGCTCAGGTCCCCCAGCGCGGGGACCTCGAGATCGACCTTCGCCGAACTGCTGCGCGGCACATGGACCTGAACCCACTCCGCAGGGTGCCGCGGGGAGCCCATGCCTCCATCGGCGAACGGGGACGTGCTTGGCCGAAAGGCGCGTACCTCCCAGTCGCCGGAGGCGATGTGCTCGATCTCTGCGAATCCATTCTCGTCGGTCTTGGTGCCTTTCTTGACGCTGCGCACTCCCGCTTCGCGTCGGCACTCGACGCGAACGAGGTCCACCGGAGCCTTGGCCGTGTCCGTCACCCACACCTGGAGCGAACCACCTCCGTAGAGCTTGATGACGATCTCTTCTTCCTCGTCGACCGGAGGCTCGAACGGTGCCTCCATGTAGGTAGCGTAGCCGCGGGCCTCGACCTTCACGCTCGCCCCCGACCCCGTCACCATGGAGAGGGGACAGTACCCCTTGCGATCCGTCCGGCCCCGGGAGCGCACGCGGTACTCACCAAACAGAACCTCGGCGGCCGCCGCGCGGTCCTCTTCCTCGTCGTCGGTGGAGCCCATACCCTGCAGCGATTCTTCTCCTGACCCGCCGGTTCCGGCGTTCGTACGCTGCATGGGGTCCACCGTCACCCGGGCACGCTTGACAGGCTTGCCCGTCACCGCGTCCACGACCCGGAACCGAAGGAGCGGAGCCGGCTCCATCAGAACCTTGCCGAGGTTCACGGTGCCAGACTCCGGAACGTCCAATTCGACGTCCTGGTTGCGAAAGTAGCCGTCCCCGTCAATCTTCAGGCGCAAGGTCGCCGAGTCCGGCTTGGGGCGGAGCTCGTAGAGGGTGACCTTGCCGTCCAGGAAGCGATCGGGCGGATCGCCCGCGTCCTCCGACATCCGAAGGTAGGCAGTCGTGCTGCCGTACTTGCCGGAGATCAACATGTCCTCGACCGGCTTCTTCGTCTTGGCGTCAAGGGCCTGGAAGGTCACGGTGACGCCGGGGTCGAATTGAAGGGTCACGGGCCCGCCACCCGCGCTGGTGTCGACTGGTTCGGAAAGCTCGACGGTTTGCACGAACATCTCCTTGGCGATCGCTCGCACGCGATAGCGGGCTCCGGGCACGAGCCCAGAGAGACGAAAGGAACCGTCCGGCCCGATCTTCGCGGTGTGGTCGCCGGCTGGTGAAAGCTGGGCCGCCATGAGCGCCGACAGGGCGCTGCTGTCTTCTTCCTCCACAAGGGCATCGAGCGGAGCGGCCGCCACCATGCCGCGCTTTCGCCCAACGGGATAGCCCACCACCATGCCCTCGATCTGCCCCGCACGCTTGACGGTGATCACGAGGTCATCCTCGACGTCGCCGGCGCGCTTCGTCGGGCCGTCCCAACGCTCTGGAAGGATGTCGTCGCCGTCCAACTTGAGCGTGATGAGCCCCTCCTCTTCGTGCGGTAGCTCAAAGCGGCCATCGGCGTCGGTACGAACGGCCTCCACGAGTCCGCCGAAGCCCATCTGATCCATCAGGTCATCCACCACATCGCCGTTGCCATCGACGCGCTCGATGCGCCGCACCCGCACGTTCTGGACCGGCGAACCCTCCGCGTCGCGCACCCAGCCGCCTACGATCACCGCGGGCTTGAGGGCGACGTCCCCCATCTCTCGCCCCTTCTCGGGGTCGAGCACGCACTTGATCGGAGCGTCGGAGTAGCCCCTCATCACGACTGAAACGCCGAGGCTTCTCCCGAGCGAGTCCTTAGCCTCGACGGTGAACTTGCCGTCGTCCCCGGTGGTCGCCGTGGGCCGCTTCCGCTTCCGCCCCACGTTGAACTGCATCCCCGGGGTGCTCGCCAACGCCGCGTCTTCCCAGCTCTCGACGATGACCTCCGTGCCCTTGATCGGGCGACCGAGCGGATCGACGAGGCGCCCCGTATAGGGCCCTGTGGCGGCTTCTAGCCGCGGCGCTTGAACGGCGCCCGAGGGGCCCTTGGCAGCGGCGCCCAAGGTGCGCTCCCCCACTCCGTCGGCCTCAACCTCAGCGAGGCCACTGCCTGCGACCTCCGTGGCCTCCACATCGCCTAGGGTCGCATCCGGCTCTAGCGCGATCGTCACCGCTTGCGTTTCGTTGGTGGCCAGGCCACCCGCGGCGGAGGAGGTTGAGCCTCCCCCGAGCAGCCACCACGCGGAAAGAAGGGCCACGATGGCGGCAGCGAGCAGGAAGAAGAGTGGGCCTGGCTTCATGGGATGGGAGGCAAGGAGCGGCTTGAGGACGGAAGCTGTCCTCAGGCGTGCGCCGAGCGCCCACAACCCGCCTCTCGATTCGGCTAGAAAGCGTAGCCGATGAGGAAACGGAACACGTCGTCCCCTTCGTCGAGCACGGTGTAGTCCGTCTTCAGCACCACTTGGCTCACCGGCTTGTAGTTCAAGCCAACCGTGGTGAACGTGTCATCGATGCCGCCGCTCGGAGTGAACGCTCCTTCGAGGCTCTCCTGCGTGTTGAGGTCCTCGTAGCGCACGAAGACGTCCAGGCTCTGGTTCGGGAAGTCCCCGGTGAGCGAGAGGAGGTCGTAGCCCACCTCTGCGTACCAGCCCTGCATGTTTGAGGCGACGTTTTCACCGGTACGTGTGTTGAAGGCTTCTGTGTCATCCACCGAGGCCTGGGCGAACAGGGCCCGCAGGAACCAGGGACCCGTGTTCCACTCGGCGTGGATGTCGAAGATCGTCGTGCCAAGATCCTCAGGGATGCCAACGCCTGAGTCGCCGGAAAACGCGGAGAGTCCCACCACGACGCCGGGTGTATCGACGTAGTCGATGCGCGCTGCCAGCGCGATGTCGTCGATGGAAGCGCGGTTGGCCTTTTGGCGTCCGCCGCGAACGCCGGTGGCGTTGAACTCGGACCCGTTGAGGCCGTTGAGCACGTAGCCGCTCCAAGCAAAGCCGCCGACCTGGCCATAGCCCCCCATCGCGGACGCGCGCCAAGTGGATGGGATGATGCGCTGCTCCGTTTGCGGCCGCGCCGAAGCCAAGAACGTCGTTGGCTCGTGGCGCTCGTTCACGAAGCCAAGGGGAACGAGGACAACGCCGCCGCGCAGGGCGGTGGAATCAGTGAGGAGGTGGTCGATGTAGGCGAACTCGATGGAGACGCTGCCGCCCGAATCCGTGGTCGCAGAGCTAGTGCTCGTGGACCCGTGCTCGATCTCGATCTCGGAGTTGAAGATCCAGCGATCCGAGAAGCGCTGGCCGAAGTACATGACCCAGCGGAGCGCGTCGAAGTTGTCGCCATCTCGGTCGCGGAAGACCTGACCGAGGAATTCGCCGTAGCCGCCAAAGGACATTCCGTCGGAGGTGTAGACGTTGGCGGCGCGGGGCGCGAGGGTGCGCTGAGCAAGCCGCTTCCAGATCTGGGTGGTCTCTTCGTCGTAGACCGGGCCAGAGGAGCCAGAGCCCGCCGGGCCCACTTCGGCATCAGCGAGCGCATCCATGGCCGCCTCAAGCTCCTGGGAGAGGCGGTCGCGGTCGGCCTCGAGGGCGTTGAGGCGCTGCTCAACGGTCTTGTCGCCGGAGGTCTGGACGGGGTCGAGCGGAAGGGCCGATGGAACGAGAAGCGGGGTCAGCGGCGATCCGGCCGCGATGAGTGAGATCAGCATGGAGACGTTGAGGGCCGGACGAATCGCAGTCGTTCCGGTGAGGACGCGGAAAGGGTGGGCCGAGGGAAATTGGCTCCCGTGGCCCGGTTGAAGGCGGGGAACCTACCTGCAAATGCGACTCATTCGCATTTAGAACCCATAAATATCGCTCCCATGACCCCTGAGGGTGTCTCAACGTGGGTTCCGGGCGCCTTGGTAGGCTCTAAGCGCCCGCTTTTCCCCGGCGGGCCAGGATCAGGTGGCCCACCGCCCCGAGCAGCCCCACGCCGACGAGGTAGAGCGTGTGGAAGGCGAGGCCGGTCGCCGCCGCGCTCGCCTCGGGCACGCCCACCGCCGCAAATCCCCAGGCCCAGCCGAGGTCAAGCACCCCGAATCCGAGGAACCCGCTAATGGGCACAAGGCTCCCGAGGATGGCGAGGCTGGATCCGAACAGCAGGTCGAAGAGCCCAAGGGATTCACCGCCCGCGCCAGCGAGGCCGACCCCCGTGCCGAGGACGATGTAGACGCCTAGGACCGCCGCCCAGACCGGAAGGCTCCAGGCAAGAGCCGCTCCGAGGGCCGGAAGGGAGACGCTGCGCAGCGCGGCTTCCACCTTGTGCGTAAATGCGGAGACACGCGTGCCGATAGCGGTGCGCTCCAGCCCGACCTTCACGAACGCTCGGCGCAAAAGCCCGAGCATGGCCCCCCCCCGGACGATCACGGCGGCGAGCACCACCGCTCCCGCCAATAGGATCGCGCCGAGCGGCGTCAGCCATTCAAGCCCCGGGCGCACGCCGCCGAGCCCGAGCACCAAGCAGGTGACCCCAAGGATCGTCACGAGCGTCAAGAGATCGAACAGCCGCGAGAGGAGGAGCCCCACGAGTCCGTGCTCGGCGCGAACACCCACGCGCGCGAGGTGCAGGACGAGGCTCGCCTCCCCCACCTTGGCGGGAAGCACGTGACTATCGAGGATCCAGGCTGCCGAGGCCGCCGTTAGATCCCGAGCGCCAGGAACCGTCTCATCGCCCGAGGCTCTCAGAAGCCCTCGCAGGCGCGCCGCGCGGAAGGCGTAGATCGAAGCCTGGATGGCGAGCGCCAACAGGAACGTCGGCAAAGGAATCGAGCGCACGGACTCCCAGACCTTTCCGGGGCTGATACCGCCCCAATGGAACAAGAGCCCGATCGCGCCGAGGGCAACAACCGCTGAGAGAAGAATCTTCAGCAAGGCGTCTCTACTGAACCTCGAAGTAGCTGCCGCCGGAGTCTTCCGCGAGCCACTCCAAGACCTGCAGCCCGGTCCCGATGGCGATCGAGTGAATCTCGATGCCGCGGTTCTTGTTGCGCTCGGCGATGTCGTCCCGGATCAGCTGGGGGTCGATCAGGTCGCCAATCGAGGGCTCGCCGTCCGACAGCAGGTAGATCGTGTCCACGTCTGGGTCGTCCAGCGCGTACTGCAGCGCGTCGTAGAGGTTCGTTCCGCCCGATGCGTCCAGGAGGGTCAGCCAGTCCTGTGCGTCGGCTCGCGTCTCCTCAGACGCTGGGACGCCTCCGCCGTCCTGCCAGCTCATGGCGCTGCCCGAGAACGGCACGATGTTAAAGATGGCCCCGTCCGGGAGTCCCCCGATCGCGTCGCGGAGCTCCTTCTTGGCGACCTCCATACGGGTCGCAGGCTTGTCGCTCACCGTCTTGGCGCGCAGCGGCTCCGCCATGGAGCCCGACACGTCGATGATGAAGAGCACGCGCTCGGAGACGATCTGAATCCCGAAGAAGAGCGGCGCCTCGCGTCCGTTGTCCGTGGTGGAGATGTCTTTGAGGCGGCGGTCCGCCTCAGCTGCCCGGAGCTTGTCCACCTCGGCTTGGCTCATCAGCTGCGGCTTGCCCCCCTGGTCTTTCAGCCAGCGCGCCCATGTCTCGGCTCGACGGCCAAAGGGTTGGCCGGTCAGGTCGAAGAGAACGTCGCCGAAGTTCAGCTGCATCCGCCCGACCTCTTCCTGCATCTGATCGACGATCGGCTGAAGGAGGCTCGCGTCGCGACGCTTCGCCAGCGATCGCAGCGCAATCAAGCGCGTGGACCAAACGGGGTGCCCAAGGCGCTCCTTCATGAGCTCCACGGAGTTCTTCCGGCTGAGACGTGCGATCTCCGCGAGGGCCGCGTTGCGCAGGTAGTCAGACTCGTGAGAGGTGTAAACCTCAAGGCGTTCGAGCCAGTCGTTCTCGCCGTCGTAGAGCAGCGACAGCCCCTCAAGCAGGGCCGCGAGCACCACCGGGCTCTTCGTCTTCTCAAGTAGCTTCTCCATGTCCTTGATGGAGGCGCGGTCCCCGCGCGCCGCCAGGGCGTGGACGGTCGCCGCGCTGATCTCGGGCTCCTTCGACGAAAGCCCCTTGCGCATCTTCTTCAGGAACTTGTCGCCTTCGATGTACTTCGTGGCACGGACCACAAAGGCCTTCTGGGGAGTGCGCCCCTTGCCGACGAGCTTCGTGAGCATCTTCTCGACGTCTTCGTCGCGCAGGTCGGCCACCATGTCGGCCAGCTGCTGACTCAGGACCTTGGGCGTCACCGTCTTGATGCCGATATCGACCAGGTCTTCCGCCGCGTCAGGCCCCTCAAGATCCAATAAGATCTTCGCGGCGAGGGCACGGGCGGTTCCCGGATTGTCGATGCGCTCGAAAATTTCGCGCGCGAAGCCTGCGGCCTCATCGTCGCCGCGCCGCGCCAATTCCTGGAGCGCCACGCGCTTGACGAACATGCTGCGGTCTTTCTTGAACGCCGTCCTCAGTTCGCCATCGTCCAACGAATCGATGATGGCCTCCATGGCGCTGGACCTGAGACGACCGGTGGGCCAAGAAATCTCCGGGGGCGGCGTGCCTTCGCGCTCGCGCTTCGTGCGGTTCTTCTTTTCGTTGGCCTCCGCCACGCTCTCTTGCACCGACTTCAGCGTGCGCTTGTAGACCTGGGTGTAGAACGCAGTGTCCTCGTCTTCGCCTAGCCGAATGTGCATCACGAGGGCGCGTTCGCGAAGGGTGTCGTCCGCCGTGGAGTTGACGATGAGTTGGAGGAACGGCTTGCCGCTCTCCTCACAGCCTCCAAGGGTAGCGATGGCAGCTTCCCTCAGCTCGCGCTTGCGCTCCCCCACCGACACCTGCATCAGCTTTTCCAAGGCTGGCTGATAGGCATCTTCCACTCCGTCGTACTCCCCCAGCGCATACAGCACTTCCCGCCGCATGTACGTGCTGGCGAAGAGGTCGTAGGCCACGAGCAGCTCGTCCATCGCAGGCCGCGTACCCCGCTCCGCAAGAGCCTCAAGCGCGGCCTCGTCCACCTCGTCCCGCAGGACCTTGATCTTCGCCGCGATCTCTTCGGGCGTCAGCGCCGTCCAATCGATCGTTTCGTCCTGCGCGGCAAGAGGCGTCACGAGCGCGAGGCTCGGGGCAGGCGATGCGCCGAGAAAGCAGAGGAGGAAAACGGCAGTGAGCTTCAAGTCAGGACTAGCCCTCGGAAGGCTGCAGGGGTTGCGGCTGCAGAGATTCTGCGGCTGCAGAGATTTTGGGGCCGCAGGGATTATGAACGTCGTGCTGAGCGCGGCGCAGCCGGCGGCCCGAGGCGCGCCTTCTTATCGATCAGGTCCGCCACGAGCCCAAGGGTCAGCGTCTGCACCAGGGCGACGAATAGGAGCACCGTTTTGTCGCCGAGGTTCCCTCCTTTGCTCAGGACTGTCTTCCCGTCCGGGAAGTACGTCACCGCGAAGAAAAGGTCGTAGATCAGCGCGCCGAGGAAGAAGACCAGAAGGAGACCGGCCAGGGGGTAGAACACCTTCAGCGGGTTGAAGTAGACCACCGTGCGAACGATGAGGGCGAGGAAGCCCAGCGTGTCCCGGATCGGCCGAATCTTTGACGAACCCGACCGCGGCGCGTAGTCGATCGACACGTAGTCGACGCGATGATGGTTCGTCAGCGACGCGAGCGTGATCGTCGTCGTAAAGCTGAAGCCCTCGGGCAGGATCGACTCGTAGCGCAGTACGAGGTCGCGGCGAATCGCGCGGAGTCCGGAGTTCAGATCGGGGATCTTGACGCCCGACAGGTACGAAGCGATGTGCCGGAGCGCGGCCTTCGCGGGCCGGCGCTGCCAAGGGATGTTCACGTCGTTGCCGGTGCGCGCCCCGATGGCCATCTCGGCCCCGTCGTCGACCCTAGCCAACAGGTCGACGATACGATCCTCGGGGTAGGTGCCGTCGGCGTCCGTGATGATCACGATGTCGTGGGCGGCCGCGCGGAAGCCAGTCTTCAGCGCCGCGCCGTAGCCGCGGTTCTTCGGGTGATCGATCACCGTGAGCCGCGAGTTCTTGGCCCGCAGGTCCTCTAGGATCTGACTTGTGCGATCCTTGGACCCGTCGTTCACGACAAGCAGCTCCGTTTCGCGGCCCAGCTTGAGCGCGAGAAGCCGCTCGACCACACCTTCGATGCCACCTTCCTCGTCGTAGGCGGGGACAACGATCGTCACGGCGGCCAAGGCTTCTTCGTTCATACTCATGGGGGGATCCGGCGTTCGCGGGAGACGACAGGCTACAGATGCCGCTCGTCACCGAACAGCTCCGTCTGGCGTGCGTCTCGTTTCAGGCGCGCGAGTACCTTTTTGGCCATCCCGGTCAGCGCTAGCTCGGCCGCCGCGGCGGGCTCAAACCAGCCGACATCCTCCGCGTCTTGTGCCTTTCGACCTCTCACCTGGTCCCAAGAGCAGATCGCCGCCCGCACGCGGGCCTTGATCCGATGCTTCGTGATCCCATGGGAAAGCCCGAAGAGGTCTTCCTGGGGCTCGATGTTCGAGACTAGCTCTTGCCGAAGCTCCCGGGGAAAGAGCTCGGGACCGTCCACTTCGACCGTGGGGAATTCCCACATGCCAGCCATGAGACCGCCCTTGGGTCGACGCTCCAGGAGCCACTCCCCCTCCCGCTGCGCAACGTAGATTTCGAGCGCGACCTCGATCGGCGGCTTCTTAGGCTTCGGGCGCGGCAGCTCAGCCGCGACCCCCTTGGCCTTGGCCTGACAGTGTGTCGCTACAGGGCACGCGTCGCACCGGGGAGAGGTCGGTTTGCAGATCACCGCCCCGAGCTCCATCAGCGCTTGGTTCCAGTCGCGGGGCGCCACCTCTTCCGGCGAACGCTCCTCCACCAGCAGTCGCGCCGCCTTCCACGCCTCGCGCAGAAGCGGTCCGGACGAGCGCACACCGTCCAAGAGGAACAGCCGCGAAAAGACACGCTCTACGTTGCCGTCAACGATCGCTACGGGAAGGTCGTACGCGATGGACAGCACGGCGCCCGCCGTGTACGGCCCGATGCCTGGCAGCGACAGCGCCGCGTCGAGGTCACGCGGAAACTCGGCGTCATGTTCCTTAACGATCACCTGCGCCGCCGCCTGCAGCGAGCGCGCGCGCCGGTAGTAGCCCAGACCCGACCAGGCTTCGAGCACGGCCTCTTCCTCGGCCTCCGCCAGGTCGCGCAGCGTCGGGAAGCGCTTTAGGAACCGGGGCCAGTAGTCGAGCACCGTTTCGACGCGGGTCTGCTGGAGCATGGCTTCGCTGACCCACACCCCGTAGGCGTCGCGGGTGCGGCGCCACGGCATGTCACGCTGGGCACCCTCGAACCACGCGGCCAGATCCCGGCGCAGGCCAAGGAGCGTCGCCTCGTTCGGCGCCTCGAACGTCGGGCCAGCCATGGGAGGCTAGAAGAGAACCCGGGAACGAAGGGTGCCGGGCAGGCCGCGCAGGGCGCCGCCCAAGTCGAGCCCCGCGCTGCGCTCGATCGAGACGTCCGTCACGACGTAGCCCACGTCGTCTAGCGTGCGCAGATACTGGGCGTCGATGTTCGCGTCGCTCGCCCCGATGACCTCGTTGATAGCCATCAGCATGCCGGGCTGATTCTCGTGCACATGGAGCAGCCGGGCGCCGCTCGTTTGCCGAGGAAGATTCACCTCGGGAAAGCCCACAGCGGAGAGCGTCGACCCGTCGTCGCTGTAGCGCAGCAGCTTTTCGGCGACCTCGCGGCCGATGCCCAGCTGGGCCTCCTCGGTGCTACCTCCCACGTGGGGCGTCAGCAGTACGTTGTCGAGCCCGATGAGGGGCGACTCGAAGGAAGCGCCGTTGGCCTTGGGTTCCGTGGGAAACACGTCGATGGCAGCGCCGCCAAGCCGGCCGCTCTCCAGCTCGCTCGAAAGCGCCTCGAGGTCCACAACGTTGCCGCGCGAAGCGTTGATGAGCACCGCTCCGTCGTTCATGGCCCCCAGCTCCTCTTCCCCGATGAGGCCCTCCGTTTCCTTCGTCGCGGGCACGTGCAGCGTCACGACGTCCGAGTCCTCCAGCAGCCCGCGCAGCCCCGCCGCCGACTCAACGTTGCCGAGCTCTAGCTTCGGCTCGATGTCGTAGTACAGAACGCGCAGCCCGAGCATCTCGGCGAGCACCCCCACCTGGGTTCCGATGTGGCCGTAGCCCACGATCCCGATGGTCTTGCCCCGCGCCTCCCGGCTGCCCACGGCGGTCTTGGCCCAGTCGCCCCTGTGGCAGGCCATGTGCTTTTCGGGCACCCGGCGCAGGAGCAAGATCGCCTCGGCGATCACTAACTCGGCCACGCTTCGCGTATTCGAGTAAGGCGCGTTGAATACGGGGACCCCGCGCCTGCGGGCCGCCACCGTGTCCACCTGGTTCGTGCCGATGCAAAAGCAGCCGATCGCCACCAGCTTTTTGGCCTCGGCCAGCACCTGGGCGTCGAGCTGGGTCCTGGAGCGGATCCCGATGACATGGGCATCGCGGGCAGCCGCCACGAGGTCCGTCCCGACCAACGCGCCAGCATGGGTCTCGATTCGCCCGTAGCCCGCGGCGCGAAACGCCTCCACCGCCGACTCTGCGACGCCCTCAAGCAGCAGTACCTTGATCTCGGCCCGTGGAAACGACGGCTTCATGATGGCGCACAGGATGGCGGAACGAGCGCGCGATGTCTCGCGCGAAGGAGGAAGTTCGTCAGGCACGCGGCCTCAATTTCGCGTGCAATAGCAGGCCGCGCCCACGTGGCGCCTCCGTTCCACCGCCGACCCCAAAGTGCCGCTTTGACGAAGTTTCTCCTCCTCACCGCCCCACTCCTCGCCGCTCCTCTCATCGGGATGGGCCTGCCTAGCAGCCGTCCAGTTAAGCCCCAGGAAGCCGCGGCGACTACGTCCGAATGGACCAGCCTCTTCGACGGCACGACCTTGAACGGCTGGACCCAGCTCAACGGCACCGCCAACTACGAGGTGGTCGACGGCACGATCGTTGGCACCACGGCCAAGGGCAGCCCCAACTCGTTCCTCTGCACTGACAGGTTCTACGGAGACTTCGAGCTGGAGTTCGACGTCAAGCTGATGAACGACGAGCTCAACAGCGGGGTTCAGATTCGCAGTCACTCCATCCCGACGTACCGGAACGGTCGCATCCACGGACCCCAGGTCGAGGTCTCCACCAACCACCACGCGGGCTTTATCTACGACGAGGCCGGACGCGGCTGGCTCACCAAGGACCGCGACGATCCGGCCAAGCGCGCAGCCTTCAAGAACGGCGAGTGGAACCACTACCGCGTCATCTGCCTCGGCCCCACGATCCGCACCTGGGTCAACGGGGTCCCCGTCACCCATCTTGTCGACGGCGTCTCACCGAACGGCCTCATCGGCCTCCAGGTTCACTCGGTTCAAGGCGACCCCCAGTGGAGCGTCGCATGGCGCAACCTGCGCCTCCGTGAACTTGGCGACGGAGGCGGCTTCACGTCGATCTTCAACGGCCGCGATCTCGCGGGCTGGAAGGTCAACGAGAACCCGGAGTCCGTGCGCGTCCAAGAAGGCGCCCTCGTGGTCCAGGGCAACCGGTCCCACGTGTTCTACGACGGCCCCGTGTACCAGCACTCCTTCAAGAACTTCGAGCTGCGCGCGCTCGTGCAAACCAAGCCCAGCGCAAACAGCGGCGTCTACTTCCATACGCTCTTCCAGGAAGAAGGCTGGCCCGCGAAGGGCTACGAGGTCCAGGTGAACAACACCCAGTCCGACTGGCGCCGTACCGGCGGCCTGTACGGGATCGAGGACATCAAGGAAGCGCCCGCGAACGACAACGAGTGGTTCCAGATGTTCGTGCGCGTCGAAGGCCAGCACGTGACGGTGGACGTGGACGGTCAGCGTCTTGTGGACTACACCGAGCCAGAGGGCGTCGAGCGCGAGCCGCAGTTCGCGGGGCGACTCATCGACCGCGGAACGTTTGCGCTCCAGGCCCACGACCCAGGCTCCGAGGTTTGGTACAAGGCGATCGAAGTTCGTCCGCTACCTGAATAACGCCCTCCCGTGCCCAGCGATCCCCACCCAGAAAACCAAGGAGCTGGCTTCCTTCAGGAGCCCTCCAGCGGCATCGAGGGGCTGGGTATCGGGATCGTTGGTGCGGGGCTCGGACTTCAGGCCGCCAGCCTCTTTCGGCTCGCGACCCGTGTGGGTCTTGGCACCCCCGCCGATGACTTTCTCTTCGGGCTCACGGGCGTCCTGCTCATCGGGCTCGGCGCGCTCCTGTTCGGCGGCCTTGCGCGAACGGCCTCGTTTGCGGGCTGGAACCTCAGCGCGTTCGCTGCCGGCACCATGGGAGTGCTCGCGTTGGCCGTGGTGGCCGCGACCACCTCGCCCCTGGGCTTCAAGGCCCACTGCGCGCGCATAGGCGCGGACGCGTCGCTGGCGGGAACTCCCGAGGTGGACATCAGCGCCGCGCTCGTCATGTTTGTCCTGCCGGGCTTCTCCCTGGGGGCTGTCCTGCGCTCACGGCGCGGCTGGGACGATTTCCTGACGGTGGCCCTGGGCTTCGCCGTCGGCTGGGTCGCGCGGCCCTATCTCTTCGAAGCCATGGAATCCGTGGGTTGGAAGAACAGCGGCTCAGCAGGCCTAGTCCTTTGGGGAGCCGCGATCGTTGGCCTAGGCGTTCTTCTGCGCTGTCTTTTGGGCGGGACCGCAAGGACCACGGGGTTCTTCGGCGGAGCCGGCCTGATCGTGGGTGCGGCCTTCCTGCCCGTGACGGCCATCGATGTCTACCACCCGTGGCAGCGGTTCCCGAAGAAGCCGCTGCGCATCGTCGAAACGCCGGATGGTCAGTTCACGGTCCAGCCCGTTAGGCTCGGTCGGGGCATCGGCCAAACCGCGAGCCTCCAGGTGCTCCTGGATCAGCGGCCGATTTCCCCCGATGCCGCGGGCCTAGAGCTCGAAGCGGCGTGCCTCCAACGAACCGTCGAGGCGTACCCCGCGGACATCGCCCCCTGGCCTCCATCCAAGGTCCTCGCCATTGGACTGGTCACTCCGGAGCGCGCGGCGCTATTGGCGTCGATAGGCATCGAGGAGTTCGAGCGCACCGCCGTCTGGTGGAACGACATGGAGTCGGTGGAGGGCCTCGTCTGGCGCGATGGCCACCCGCCGGGTGAATCAGTGGACCCCGACGCGATCCGCGGGAGGGGTCGGTACGACCTAGTCTTGACGTTTCCCTCAGGCGCGTACCGCGCTGCAGGCTGGGACCTGCGACTGGTCGAAGAGGCCAATGCTCGCACGAAGACCGCGTGGCTGCCTTGGGACGCGCCGCTGCACCACAAGATCAACGGCACCCAGCTAGCGCTCGCTTCGAGCGGCATCGAAGGATTCGCCTTCGGCCTCGTTGGCGGCACCGCGGAGGACTTCGGGCGCTACTACGCGATCGAGGGTGGCTTCTCACCGGAGTGGATGGAGACGCGCCCGGAAGCGCGGCCGAAGTACACGCTTCAACACCTGTCCATTCACGAACCCGCGCTCGAGCTCCACACCGAGGTCCAGCGCATCAGCTCGCCCTTCGAGACCGCACTGGAAGGGGTCGAGATCAACCCCGAGGCCCTAGGGCTCTGGCGCGATCGCGCCCTCGAACCCGATGCAGTACCCGACGGCTATCTGCGCGGCGTACTCGAAGGCGCCGCCGCGGTGCTCATGGCCCAGCGCGAGATCCAATGGATCGTGGAGTACATCGCCCCGGTGGCGGAGCGCTACCCGGACTGGCTCGGGCTGCAGGCCGCAATGGCCCAGGCGGAGTCTGAAGAGCTGAACTTCGCCGCAGCCGCTGAGCGGCTGCGGCCCTTGGTCGACGCCCACCCAGACCGGACCGACCTCGTGGTCCTTCTGAGCGACGCTCTCGCGGGGCTCGACGATCCAGCGGGCCGCGCCCTCGCCCAGGGGCTCCTGCGGGACGACCCCGACAACCCCATGCTGTTCGGCCTCGCACGGGGAGTGCGCGGTATGACCACGATGGGCCAGCCCGGGGGCTACGAATCGCTTACGGCGGACGAGGCCGCCCAGCTCGCTACGGGCAGGTTCCTGGGCACGATCGAGGAAGTGTCGGTTCAGGAGGTCGATCCCGGCGACGGGGCGCCGCTCTATTTGACGACGCTTCTGGTGCGCGGCACGCGGCTTGCATCCGGGGTGGGCTCGACGGAGGAAACTGTCCTCCATGAGGTCACGTTCCTGGGCGGCTTCCTCGATCCCGACCACGGCTCCTTCAACTCCACCGCTCCCCCGTCCCACCAAACGAGAGAGGGCCGACGCATCCTGTACTACTACCAGGACCAAGACGACATCGTCGGCGGCGTCGGAGGCGCTGCGCTCCTCAGGGGTCGCGCGGGGCTCTTTACCGCTTTCGAGACGCAGGACGGCGCAGTCATGGTGCAAGGCCGTGGCAATGCCGCCGCGATTCCCTACAACGTAGTCAGTGACGAACTCTAAGGATTCCCAAGACATAGGCTCCCAAGGCGCTGGCTCCCAAGGCGCTGGCGTGCCGCGCTCGCTCGCGCTCGGCCTTTTCGCGCTCATCGCGGTGGCCACGGTGGGCCTCTACCTGCCTTCGCTCACCGGCCAGCTCGTCTACGACGACCTGCCATTGATCGAAGCAGCGCCCGCGACGCAGTCCATCGGCGCCGCGCTGGAGCGTTTCATGGAGCCGTTCTGGGCCTTCAGCCAACCGGACGCGTCGCTGCAGCGCGGCGTTTGGCGCCCAATGACCAGCCTCGCCTTGGCCGTGGGTCGATCTCTCCAGGGGGGCGATCCACTGGGCTTCCACCTTGTCTCGCTTCTGCTGCATGTCGCCAGCGCGATCATGGTGTTCCGCCTCACTGTGGCAGTCTTGCGCCGTCGACTCAAGGCCGCGAGCGGCACGCGCTTGGCCATCGGCGGGGCCGCCGCCGCGCTCCTCTTTGCCTTCCATCCAGCACAGGTAGAGTCCGTCGCGTGGATCTCGGCGGTGAACGATCCGCTGTGGGGTTTCTTTGGGCTGTGGAGCCTCCTCCGGTACGAGGAAGCGCGCGCACGGGGCAAGCTGCCCTGGGGTTCCGCGCTCCTGATGCTCGTGGCCCTCGCTTGCAAAGAACAGGCCCTTGTGCTGCCGCTCATCGCCCTAGCCCTCGACTGGACCGCAGCGCGTCCGGACGGGCGCTCTCGCCCTACCCGCGGGGCCCTGACTTGTTTGACGCTGGCCGTCGCGGCCTGGTACGCGCTGCGCGTGGTCGTCTTCGGCTCCGCAGACGCGGGCCTCTTCCGCGAGTCTGGCGACTTTGGATTCACGACCATGCGCGCGCTGGGATTCAGGATCGAATTGGGTGGCGGCTTCATGGAGAACCTCCTCTGGCCCGTGGCTCCCGCCGTTTTCCGTCCGGTGCACCCTGTTCTGCCCGAGGGTTCACAGGCCGTGCTGATGGGCGGGCTTTGGCTCGGCGGGACCGTGCTCGCCGCTCTCCTTGCCTTCTTGAAGGGCTGGCGTACGCTGGCGTTCGGCTTGGCCGCGGCGCTGATCGTGATCGCTCCCTTCGTCGTTTCGCCCGACAAGGCGGGACTCTTTCCCGAGTCGGACCGCTACCTATACGTCGCCGTCTTCGGGGCCGCGCTTGGCCTCGTCGCTGTGCTGCTGCGGATTGGGTCCACCGTTCCGCTCATTGCCGTGAGCTTGGCAGCACTCGGGCTCTTCGGCCAAAAGAGTTGGGCCCACCAGGACCGCTTCGCGAACGAGCTGGCATTCCGAGACGCGGCGGTACAAGACGCGCCCGATAGCCCCAACGTGCGCTGGGGTGCGGGTCGCGCCTACATCACCGAGTACCAGCGCACCCAGGACGTAGACCTTTTGGCCCGGGCGTACCTGCACTACCTCCACTCGCTCAAGGCCGTCACCGTCTACGGCGACGGCTCGTTCGTGGACGATGAGACCAAGCCGCTCGCAGAACGCGTCTCGCGGCTGGAGTACCTGATCCTTGAGACCCCGCGTGAACAGCGTCGATTGGATCCCACGGTGTTCGCCACCATCGACGATCGCTTCCAAGCAACGCTGGGCCAGATCTACTCGAACCTCCTGCGCGCGGACGTTTCGGAGAACGCGGACCTTGAGTACCCGCTGCAAATCGCTGAGTCTGCCAAGGCGCTGTACGGCGCCGAGAGGCCCGAGCTGAATTCACTGATCGCCCAGATTCACATGCGACGGGGCGAGCTTCAGAAGGCAAAGGATGCCCTCGCCATCGCAATCCAGCGCGCACCTTCGAACGTAGGCTACCTGAGGATGCTCGGGGATGTTCTGATGCGCGAGGGCGACTTCGATGGCGCCCGCGCAACGTTCAAGCGCATCCTTGAACGAACGCCTGACGACCTCGAGCTGCGCCTCGACTTTGCCACGGCTGCGATGGAGTCCAACCAGCTAGAGCTCGCCGAGGCGGCGATCCAAGAGGTGCTGCAAACCGGCGGTGCAAAGAGCGTGCGCGCGAATGTCCTCCGCGCCACGCTGGAGACCCGACGGGGCAGGCCGTCGGAAGCGCTGCGCTTTCTCGACCGAGCGCTGGAGATCGACCCGAATAGCGGGCTCGCGCACAAGCAGCGCGGCGTCGCGATGGTTCAAATCGATGATATGGAGGGTGCGCTCGATGGCTTCATGAACGCGGCGCGACTCTTGCCCGAGGACTTCGAGTCCCACTACAACGTCGCGTCGCTGCTTCTCAGGCAGCAGCCCGCACCGGACGCGTCGGCGTCGGCCCACGAGTCGTGGCTGATGGCGCTGCAGCCCGTGCTGCTCCGCGCCTACATGCTGTCGTCCCCCAGCGGCGACGAACAGCTGCTCCTACAGCAGCAGCTCGAAATCCTCGTGGGCGACGATCCTGACCGTTGCCTGAAGCTCGCCACCCAGCTGAAGCTGCAGGGCCGCAGTCCTCTCTCACTTATCTGGGTCAACCGAGCCGTGAGGAATCGGGGGAAGTGGCCGGAGGAGGAGCGCGACGAGAACCTCGTGCTGGCCTACACCCTCCAGGGCCGACTGTCCATTGAGGCGGGCCTCTTAGACGACGCCGTGAACGCGCTGCGCAACGCGGTGCTGATCGACCCAAATCACTTCCCGGCCCAGTTCGAGCTCAGCGATCTGCTCGTGCGACTCCAGCGGTACGGCGAGGCCGAAACTCCTACGCGGAAGGCCCTCGAACTTTTTGACGGAGCAGGCATCGCGGAGGAAATGGCCTTCGCCGTCAAGGGCACGCTAGAGCAGCATCTGAGCGCGATCCAAGGATCGAAGGGCATGGGCCCGATGCTGCCGAAGTAGCGAAGCTGTGGGCTGAATTGCGACGCAGGCGCCCCTCCCCCCGCCACGTGGGCCCTTCGCTAGGCGAATCCTGAGTGAACCAGTAATCTGGGGCGACCTCCTTCATTTTCCTGAGCTCTCTCTCCATGCTGCACTTCTCCACGGCGTCCGCCGCTTTAGTTTCTCCCCTCTCGACGATCGCTGTGCCCACCATCCTGGGAGGCCTCGCGCTCATCGCGCTCCCCACCGCAGCGTTCGCCCAAGGCGCAGACGACTGCACCGCGCCACAGGCCATCACGGGCAACGGGCCCTTCGGATTCGACACGATCAGCGCCACGACGGACGGAATGACCGACCCTGTCTGCGGCGACATCTTCGACGACGTTTGGTTCTCTTGGACCGCCCCCATGAGCGGCCCGTACATCCTGTCTTTGTGCGCGGGCACCGCCGGCGTAGACCCCAAGATCGCCGTTCATGAAGTGGACTGCAACGGCGTGTCCATCGCCTGCAATGACGATAGCTGCGGGCTCATTAGCGAAACCCGGTTCATCGCCGTCAGCGGCAGCACCTACGCGCTGCGCCTCGGCAACTTCGCCTCAGGCGGCGGCTCCTTCGGAGACTTCACGGTCGCGCTCGACGCACCGATGCAGAACCCGAACAACGGGCACTTCTACCAGGTATTCTCCGAGCAGCTCTCGTGGACGGACGCCAAGGCCGCCGCAGAGAGCCAGCTCTGGCAAGGTACGCCGGGCCACCTGGTGACGCTCCAAGATCAGGCCGAGCTGGACTGGATCATCCAGAACGTCGCGCCGGGTCGCCCCTGGATTGGGCTGTCCCAGAACCTGTCGTCCCCCACTTACAGCGAGCCCGACGGCGGCTACGAGTGGGTCACCGGGGAGCCGTTCACGTTTTCGAACTGGGCCGTTGGAGAGCCGAGCGACACCAGCGCTGTCGGTGGCTCGGAGGAGTTCGTCGAGATGTTCGCGAGCGGCGCATGGAACGACGCCGTCGACAACCACACGTTCACTAGCCAGTACTTGGTGGAATGGGACGGATCGGGCTTTGGCACGAACTACTGCTCCGCGAACCCGAACTCTGAAGGGACCCTGGGCAGCATGTCGGCGACGGGTTCCCTCAACGTCGCGGACAACGACCTGACGCTGACAGCTTCCAGCCTCTCGCGTCTCGCGTTTGGCTTCTTCATTGTGAGCCGCGTGGAGGGCTTCGTGGCGAACCCCGCAGGCAGCATGGGCAACCTGTGCCTGGGTGGAGCCATCGGTCGCTACGTTGGGCCAGGCCAGATCCAGAACTCTGGGCTCGCCGCGGAGATCGACCTCACGATCGACCTCACCCTCATTCCCCAGCCCCTCGGCTTCGAGTCGGTGGCGCCCGGGGAGACGTGGAGCTTCCAGCTCTGGCACCGCGACAACGATTCGAGCGGCATGCCCACGTCGAACTTCACCGACGGCCTGAGGCTGACGTTTAGCTGAGCGGTCCTATCTGTGGTGGCGAGGCCGGGGGTGAGTACGGTATGACTTTGGTCCATGCTAAGACTGCTACTTCCCCTTGCCTCCTGCCTCTCGCTGATCGCGGGCAGCCCCGGCGCAGCCGCCCAAAGCTCCGCAGCCTCCGCGACCACTGATTCCTGGGGTACCGAAGCAGGGCCCTGGCGCCTTGGGGAGGCCTTGGGAACTCCTCCCTGGTTCGAAGTCAACGGCAGCCTTCAAGCGCGCTACGAGAGCCTTGATCGAAGACTACGGGCGGGGGAGACCGGAGAAAACCACGGCTTCTTCTCGCGGCTGTTGCTCGAAGTCACCGCGAGGGACACCTTCCTCGACGTGACCGCCGAGCTCCTCGACTCGCGGATCTTTGGCGAGCCCGATGACGCCACGCCGACGACCGGTCAGGTCAACGCTGTCGAACTGCTCCAAGGCTACGTGGCTGCGCGATTCGCCGACGCCTTGGCCCCCGGCGACCGGCTCCGGGTACAGCTCGGACGTCACACCATGGACATCGGCAGCCGGCGACTTGCGGCTCGCAACGTCTTCCGCAACACGATCAACGCCTTCACTGGGGTGAATGCGCAGTGGGAGTCGGCGGGTGGCGCGACAGCACGCGCCTTCTACGTGCTTCCCGTCAATCGCCTGCCTGGCAACGGCGCCCAAGACGAACTGAGGGACAACGATGTCCGCTTCGATGAGGAGCGCACCTCCGTCCGCTTCTGGGGTTTGGTCGGCGAGACGCCCAAGGGGCCCCTCGGCGCGAGCCTGGAGGGATATCTATTCGGGCTCGATGAAACCGACTCCACGGACCTGTCCACGCGCAACCGAGACCTCACGACGGTTGGCTTCCGCTGGCTCAAGCGGCCCCAAGCCGAGCGGCTTCACTGGGAGCTCGAGTCCAACTATCAGTTCGGTGAGTCACGCAGCTCGGCCGCATCGAACGAAGCGCTCGACCACGAAGCGTTCATGCACCACGTGACGCTCGGCTACTCGTTCCCAGGTTCAGCTGGGCTGCGCGTGGACGGGCTGTTCGACTGGGTTTCGGGCGACAATGACCCCGGCGACGGCAACAACCAGCGCTTCGACAGCCTCTTCGGCGTACCACGGCCGGAGTACGGACCCACGGGCCTCTTCCGACCGGTCACTCGCGCCAACCTCGTCTCGCCGGGCGTTCGCTTCTCGCTGCGCCCGGGGGACCGCTGGCGGGTCATGGCGCTGTTCCGCGCAAACTACCTAGAGTCCGATCGCGACGCGTGGACGACCACCGGGATCCAGGACGCGGACGGCACCTCGGGGGACCACATCGGCGACCTCTCCGAGATCCGAGTCCGCTACGAGATGATCCCGGATTCAAGCCAGCTCGAATTCGGCGTCGCCTACTTCTCGGCGGGCAGCTTTGCCCAGCAAGCCTCGACCGGCGACGCCGGCCGCGACACGCTGTTCGGCTACGTGCAGACGACTTTCTGGTTCTAGCCTGCGTGAAGTCAGTCAACCCCAAGGACCTCCTGGTCATTCTCGCGAAGGAGCCGCGGCTGCGCCTCGCCAAGACGCGGCTCGCAGCGGACATTGGATCCGAGGCGGCGCTACGGTTGGCCGAAGCCTTCGTCCTCGACACCCTCGAGCTGGCCAGGGCCAGCGGTCACCCGGTCCTGATCGCTTACGCGCCGACCGATGGCGGGCCGTGGTTCAAGGAGCGCGCCCCATGGGCGCTGCGTTGGGCCCAGCCCGAGGGCGGCTTCGGGGAAAGGCTCCACGGTGCCACACTCGAGGCTTTCCGACGGGGATTCAAGCGCTGCGTCATCATGGGCATGGACACGCCGCACCTGCCCCACGGCGTTGTCCGCGAAGCCTTCCGAGCCCTTGACGCGTCCGATGTTTGCCTAGGCCCCGCCAGCGACGGGGGCTACTACCTGATCGGCCTCACGGCCGACGCTCCGACCCTCTTCCGCAAGATCCCGTGGAGCACCTCCGCCGTGCTGGGCGCAACGCTCATGCGCTGCGCGAAAGCGGGCCTCACCGTGTCGATGTTAGAGGAAGAGTTCGACGTTGATGACGCCAGGTCCCTCGCGGCTCTTGCAGCCACGCTGGAAGAACGCCCCGAGGTCGCGCCGCTCACCCGAGCGCTCCGCCCCTTCCCTCGGAAGTCATAGCCTCTGGCTCAACGGAGAGGCGCCGCGTCACGCAATGCGAGCGGCTCCAAGTCGAGCCGCAGCGGCCACTCGTAGAGATGCAGTGGACCCAATAGGTTACCCTGCTGCCCCCACCTAGAGACTCTCCACCTTCCATATGATCACCATCCGACGCTCAGAAGCCCGGGGTCACGCCGATCACGGCTGGCTCAAGTCTCACCACACGTTCTCCTTCGCCGACTACCGTGACCCCGAGTTCATGGGCTTCAGCGTGCTGCGGGTCGTCAATCAGGATCGGGTCGCCGCCGAGAAGGGCTTCGGTACCCATGGGCACCGCGACATGGAGATCGTGAGCTACGTGCTCGATGGCGTGTTAGCCCACAAGGACAGCATGGGCAACGGGTCAGAGATGCGGCCTGGCGAGGTGCAGATCATGTCGGCTGGCACGGGCGTCGAGCACAGCGAGTTCAACGCTTCGGACCAAGAGCTGCACTTCTTGCAGATGTGGGTGCTCCCGGCCGAGAGGGGAACGGCTCCGCGCTATGGGCAGAAGGCGTTCGAAAAGTCAGAGCGGCAAGGAAACTTGCGACTGGTGGTTTCGCCGGACGGGGAAGACGGCTCCTTGAAGATCGGTCAGGACGCACGGCTCTACGCCGGACTCTTGGATGGGGCGGAAGTCGCGGGGCTGGCGCTCGACGCGAGTCGTTGCGCGTGGGTCCATATCGCACGAGGAAGCCTGGAGCTCAACGGACACCGGCTCGGTCCCGGCGACGGAGCGGCCGTCGAATCGGAGACCGAACTAAGCCTCAGCGGCGGAGAGGACGCTGAGTTCGTGATCTGGGATCTCCCTCAGCCATGAGGGGACGTTCCAGATGAACGGCTCCTTAGCCGTATCGACCTGAGACAGTCGGTCTCACCCCGTTAGCCCCAAAAAGTCCACTAAGGAAGTTGTCACCGTGCCCAGGACCTGCGCCCGGCCCGCAAGGCACTACACTGCTGGGCCGCGCCGCTTCTGTCCCCTCCGCCCACATGCTGAACTTTCGAGTCCTTGTCCCATGCATCGTCGCCTGGTCGTTGTTCCTTGGGGAACCAACGATCGCAGCGGCGCAGGGAGCGCTCGCAAGAAGGGCGACGCCAAGCGCCGACGGGAGCCAGCGCGCGCTCCCACGGATGACCCAGTGGTTGCGAGCCGGTGCCCGTACTCAGCAGCCCGGGCGCAAGATCTTTGAGGTCCCAGTCGGGGCATCTTCAACGGGCTTTGTGACCCTCGACCCGCTGTCGGAGGGGCCAACGCCGCTCCTGCCCCCTGGTATGGAAGGCACGGCGGTGCTCGCGCGGCTCTTCGTTCCGTCCACGGGCTTCTTTGAAGTCTTCCTGCTCTACGTGCCGCCGACTGACCCAGCAGAAGAGCGCCCTCTTCTCACGGGCTTCCACAGCTACGGCTCATCCCACGGAACCGTCGCAACCCTCACGACCTTCCTGCGTGAAGCGGAAGATCGCCAGTGGTTCCTTGTGGCCCCCATCCAGAGCGGTGGGCCAGGTTTCGCCCAGGTCAGCTACGGATCGCCGCAAAGCCAAGAGCACGTGGAAGCGGTACTTGGCCTCCTCCTGGACTACTACGCCATCGATCGCGACCGCCTCTACGGCGTCGGGTTCTCGATGGGAGGCGGGAGCGCCCTGGGATATGCGGCTCGTCATCGCGACCGGCGCAAGGGAGCCTTCGCCGCGGTCATGAATCACACGGGCACGGTCTCACTGAGTGACACCTACCGTTTCGTGCCCCCCTCGGTCCAGACCGTCATGGAGACGCTCTTCTTTGGAGAGCCCAGCCAGAACCCATTCGATTGGACCCGAGCCTCCTCGATCATCCTCGACTCGGCATCGCAGCTTGTCCAAGGCGCGGATCACATGGCGATCAACCTGACCTCGATGCCGGTCAAGACGATCTACGGCCTCTCGGATCCGAACGCTTACTTGATCGAGCAGTGCATTCAGCTCGACCAGTTCTTCGCGGGCGTCGGCGCGACCAATCACGTCCTTGAGCCAACGCCCGTGGACCCGGCCACGTGCACGGGCGGCCACTGCTGGGACACGGCCGATGAGACGGCCGTTTGCGATTGGCTGGAGTCCTTCACCCTCAACCCCAACCCATCCAGTGGGAACATCCTCACGGACCGGCCGGTGCGCTGGGGCAGGTACGACGTCGAACCAGACGCGGCTGGCGTGCTGACACACGTAGAGTTCAATCTGAACGCTGCGGCCAACTCCGTGAAGCTCCTCGGAATCCGCAACTTGCGCGAGATCGGTTTCGACGCCACACGACTGGGCCTGAACTACGACACGACGATCGCTCTACAGATCGAGTCGGAGGAGGCCGGCGGCGACGACTACCGACTTCGGTCCTTCCCGTCCCTGCCGCTTCTGATGCTTCGGGATGGACAGCAAATCGCGGCCAGCTGCACGACCACGCAGAACGAGGCCTCGTGGTGCTTCGACGCGACCACCGGGGACCTCGTGATCCACGAGCCCGGAGCCGTCGGCAGCACCGAGTGGCGCATCTCGCCCTAGGAGTCTGCGCCACGGGTCGCGGACGCGGCGGCGCTGCGCGAAACGCAGTGGTCTGTCGACTCTTAGCGCTTGTTTCAGCCTCCCGCCTTGCCCCCGAGGCCGATCGGCCGCTCCTTGATGCTCCTCAGCGAGACGGCCGTTGACGTAGTCTCGTCGCGGCTACTGTCGAGCACCTGCTCGCCTAGGATCTTCTCAGGGTCCTCGCCCGAGCTGAACCAGCAGTCCTTCACGCTGAGACGCTCGATCTTGCCGCCCGCTAAAGGCGCCTCAAACGCGACCACTTTCGAGCGGAAGTCGCAGCCGGAGATCTTGGCCTTCTTGAACTGACCGGGCTTCGAGTAGGCGAACTCAACGACCTTAGACCGGACGTTGTTGCCTTCGAAGGAGAGCTTGCCGTTGTCAGCGAAGCGCGACGTTCCTCCTTCGAGGTGGGAGAACTGAACCAGCGCCGACTTGGCGCCGCTGACGGTCAACCCACCCATCATGCCGCGCCACGAGCCTGGGGCTCCTCCCTTGCAGCCGACGATTCGAATGATGGCTTTGCTCTCGGCCTTCTCCGATCTTGAGACGCCCCGGAGCGAAGCGGGCCCTTTGCAGTGGGTGGAGGTGATCGTTAGCGTTCCGGCAGAGCACTCCATGTCGAGCGATGCTCCTTCGATGAACTCAACGCGCTCCATGAAGACGTCCGCCTTCGAGGGCCCCTTCGAACAGGGGCGAATTCCCCCACCGCCGATGAAGCGGACGTTGGCCAAGTAGAGAGAGCGGCACTCCGGCGTTAGCTCGATCCAAGTGTTGCGCAGCACGACGCGTCCCCCGGTCACGGCCTTGAGCTCCAACGTCCCCGACACCTCAATCACCGCGGCCTCCTCGCTGCCATCTTCGCCGACCGCACCGGAGCCCGTCACGTTGGCCCGTCGCAGCAGGACGACCTTGGCCTTCCGAGGAATGACCTGCCGCCCGCGCACGAAGAACTGCGAGTCGTCGACCTTGACGGTGGTCGTCTTGAGGGGGAACGGTTCGCCCCAGGCAACAGTCCGGCGAGCGGTCCCGGAAGTACCGATGGATCCAAGGGCGGGCAGACAAGCGAGCGTGGCGAGGAGCATGGAGAGCATGGCCATACGGTAGCGTCCCCCACGGTTTCGCGTTTCGGGCTACACTCAGGGTGCTCGCCACTCTTTCACATCCCAGGGAGAAACCATGACAACTCAGTCGTCCCCGCGATCCCGCGCACGCTGGCTTCCGCTCGGCGTTGCGCTGGGCGCAACCGCTCTTCTTTCGACCATCGCCCCCGCGACCCCGCACTCCGAATTGCTGGAGGATCGGGCGACGCTCGGTGCCCTAATTCGCGGGAGCCAAAGCCCAGCCGCCCTTTTCCTAGAGCGTTCCGGGATCCACCACGAGCTAGGGGATTTCGACGCCGCGTTGCTCGACCTCGACAGGGCTCTGCAGTTCGGCGCCGACCTAAGCGATGTCTCGCTGGGCCGGGCCGAGGTCCGCATGTCACAGTCCGAATTCGTCCGTGCGGAAAAGGAGGCGAGCGCCGCGTTGAAGGCGAACCCCGAGAATGGAGCCGCGCAGGCGCTGAGGGGCCATTCGCGCATGGCGCGCGGGTTGTACCAGCTCGCCGCCGATGATTTTGGCGGTGCAGCGACCCTCGTTGCGAGGCGGCCACTGGACCTCGTGGCTGCACGAGCTGAAGCCTACGCCGAACTCCCGGAGGGCGGACGAGTGCAGGCGCTGGCGACCATAGAGGCAGAGCTTGAGGTCCGCGGGCCAGCGACCTCGCTGCTTTTGATCGCTCTTCAGCACGAGCGCAGTCTCGGCCACTTCGCGGCCGCGATGGAGCGGCTAGAAACACTGCGGGCTCAAGGGTGGAGCGAAGCGCACTACTACGAGGCCCGAGGCGACGTGCTCCAAGAGTCCGGTGAGCCCCGCGCCGCAAGGACCGCATGGAAGATGGCACTGGAGGCTCTCGCCCAGCGACCTACCCGTCGACGGACCACGCGGGCCGCAGTGCGGCTTCACGGCGAGCTGCTGAGCCGCCTGGGGGAAGACCAATGAGCGCTCTTCTACTCGCGTTGGCCCTCGCCGCCCAGCCCACACAGGAAACCCTGATCGAGCGCAGCACCGACTGGAGCTACCTCGATGACGGGTCGGACCAAGGGAGCCTGTGGTCAGCACCGCAGTTCGACGACTCCAGCTGGCCGACTGGCACGGCAGAGTTTGGCTACGGGGACGGGGATGAACAGACGATCGTGGCCAGTCGCATGACTACCTATTACCGCCGTGAGTTCAACGTCGCCGATCCAAGCGACTTCGAGGCGTTAGAGATTCGACTCAAGCGAGATGACGGGGCGGTCGTCTACCTCAACGGCGCCGAGATCGTACGCAGCAATCTCAACCCCGGCCTCGTCACCTTCGCAACCGGAGCGATCCAGCCCCAGGCGGACGGCGCAGAGGAGGCTTACTTCCCGTTCTATGACCGTCCACTTGACCTCGTGGCCGGGGTGAATGTGCTCGCAGTGGAAGTGCACCTCTTCGAGCCCAACTCAAACGATTGCAGCTTCGATCTGGAGCTGATCGGTCACCGGGACCCAGCGGTGATCCGCGGGCCCTACGTGCAGATGACGAGCTCGACGGCCGCGACGATCCGCTTTCGAACCGTGACTCCGACGGTGGGTCAGGTGACGTACGGGGAGATGAATGGAGCGCTCACTCAGGTGGTCAGCGGAAGTGGGCTCACCGTAGAGCACGAAATCCGGATCACCGGGCTGGAGGCTGCGACGAAGTACTTCTATGCCGTGGGCAACGCCCAAATGACCCTAGCGGGGGGCGATAGCGAGCACTGGTTCCGAACCGCGCCTCCGGTGGGATCCCGAACGCCCATGCGGATCTGGGCCCTCGGGGACTGCGGCACCTACGACGACAGGCCGCGGCGCGTGCGAGACGCTTACGAAGCCATGTCCGCGGGCCGGCAGACGGACCTCATGCTCTTCCTCGGGGACAACGCCTATCGCACAGGCACCGACCTGGAGTACCAGCTCGCGATCTTCGAAACCTATGACGAGCAGATGCGCAACACGCCCGCGTGGAGCACAAGGGGCAACCACGAAGTCACGGATGCCCCCTACTTCACGGCGTTCACGCTCCCGGACCAGGGCCAATCCGGTGGGCTCCCATCCGGCTGCGAGGACTACTACTCGTTCGACTTCGGCAACGTTCACTTCGTCTGCCTCGACTCGTTCCGCTCTGATCGATCGACGAGTGGCCCCATGTACCGGTGGTGCGAAGGGGACCTGCAGTCAACGGACCAGGATTGGATCGTCGCGTTCTTCCATCATCCGCCCTACTCGAAGGGAGGGCACGACTCGGATACCGAGGTGAACCTGAAAGAGATGCGCGAGGTGTTCGTGCCTCTACTCGAGGACCACGGCGTCGCCGTTGTGCTCTCCGGGCACAGCCACAGCTACGAGCGTTCCTACCTCCTCGATGGACACCACGGCGACTCGTCGAGCTTCTCCGTCGGCATCCACGCAGTGGACGCAGGACTTGGCCGCGAGGTGAACGGTGTCGGCGCCTACACCCGGGCCCCTGGCCCCCATGGCGGAGCCGTCTACATGGTCTCGGGCAGCGCCGGTCGGGTTGGGTCGAACTCAAGCGGAAACCTCGACCACCCCGCCATGGCCTGGGCAGAGCGCAAGCTCGGCTCGGTGGCCCTCGACGTCGTCGGCGGACGCATGGACGTGAGGTTCCTCGACGATCTTGGGGTTCAGCGGGACTGGTTCACGCTGGTCGACTCGACGTGGGACGGCAGCTTTTGCATTGGCAGCGTCAATGGAGAGGGTTGCGTGGCGACGCTCTCCGCGGTGGGCACTCCCAGCTTTTCGTCGAGCCAGCCCTTCTCGATCGTAGCGAGCGACGTGCGCACCAACGCCACGAGCCTGCTGGTCTACGGCACCGGAACCTTCGACATGCCCCTCGCAGGCGGTCGGCTGTGCGTTGGCCCATCACTGCGCCGAACGATCCCCGGGGACTCAGGCGGCACAGGTCCCTGCGGCGGATCCTACGCCTTTGACTTTACGTCAATCTTTGGGTCGACCATGCACCCCGACCTAACGGTCGGCTCGACGGTCTACTGTCAGGTTTGGTACCGCGACACGACCCCAGAGCTGAGCTCGCTGAGTGAGGGCCTGCTCTTCACCATTCTGCCGTGAGGGAGACAGGGCTGCCGTCAGGGAGCCGGGGGCGCGCCACGCTGTGTCGCGCCCCCATCCTTCCATCACTGGACCGTGAGCGGCACGTAGTTCGTGAACGTTCCGACGCCTGACGCGTTCTGGAAGCGCTGCCAGCCCTGGAAGTACCCCAGGGTCGCGCCGATCAGCGCGGGGTCGTCCGGAATCGTAGCGGTGTGGGTGGCTTCGCCGTTCACGTCGAGGAGCGACGTGAGAACCCTCGTGACCGGACGGTCCAAGAAGAGGTCGCCGTAGATCGAGTGGAAGTGCGGATCGCTCGCGATCACCGGGGAGAAGATGAGCGCCTGCACGTCGCCGGGCTCGCCACGTTGGACCACGCTGTAGTCCGAACCGATGGTCAAGGGACCCTCCAGATCAACGCGTGGCAGGTTCAGGTAAGGGATCGCGGCACGCAGGTTGGGGCGCGGCCCGATGATCCCACCCGAGCCCTGGGGCGTTCCCGTGGCGACGAGCGCAGCCCGCAGCTCAAGGGGATCGAGAGTCGTGTCGTAGGCGCTCTCGTAGATGCTCGCCAGGATCATGCCTGCGCCGGTGACGATCGGCGTGGCGCTGGAGGTGCCGGAGAAGGAATCCGTGTACTCAACGGTCTCCGGCCCTCCCTGCAGGTCGCCGTAGCCAGCGGTCGTGACATTGAAGCCCCAGCCGTGGACGTCGACTCGCGATCCAAAGTTGGAGAATGAGGCCGTGTTGAGGGTGGAGCCGTTGGAGGCCCCGACCATCACGGCACCGGAGTCGCGGACGCTGCGATCGAAGAGACCTCCGTACGCTGCCGAGTCGAGGTTGTTGCTGCCGTTGCCAGCCGCCGCGAAGACGTTGATGCCTGCGGCGGTCGCGGTTTCAATCACGGCGTAGACCGAGGGAACGTACTCGCAGGGGTAGGGGCCTGGGACGCCGCCAGAGCACTGAATCTCGATCACCACCGCGTCTCCCACGCCAACAGCTGTCACGCCAGCCTGGATCGCGGTCGCGAAGTTGGCTGCGCTGCCCTGGTGAGAGGAGAGCCGGATGCCCGCACCGTAGACCATGCCCAGAACGCCTTCGCCATTGCGCTCCCCGACGAGTTCACCCACAACGGCGGTCCCGTGATTCCAGGGGTAGAACGTAGGAGCGAGGCCCACGTACATGTCTTCCGCCGCGTGGCTGATGTCTTCGTGGTCGTCGGTCCAGCCCGTTTCACAGTCGGCGATGATGACCTTCTGGCCCCAGCCGCCGCTGAACGTGTTGCCGTAGTCCGCGTCGATCCCGAGCGGCGCTGCGCGGCGGTAGCCCTGCATGCCCTCGAAGTTGGGGGTCCCGCTGCCTGCAGCAGACGCCATCGCCGTGACGGGCGCGGTCCAAACGGGATCGCCGCCGGTGCCCACCGGGTACGCGAGCTCCACGCCGGGCAGCGCGTTCAGCGCATCGCAAGCATCCGCAACGGAGCGATCCGCGGGCACTTCGACGAGGAAGAACTGGGTCAGGTCGTGAAGCGGCTTCTGGCTCCTGGCCTCGGCTTCCGCGCGATACGCCACGAGGGACGCGTCGTCCTGCTGCCAAAGGCGTGAGCGCTTGGCGTTGAAGGACTGAAGGACGTTCTCCACCGCTTCCATGCGCGCGTCGGGGGCCACGAGTCGACCCGACACGAGGCGAGCGCCCATTCCGTGGACGAGCTTGATCTCAAGCTTGCCGGGCATATGCGCGTCGCTCACGAAGGTCTTCGCGGGCTTCGCGCCAAGGATGGTGCGAGGAGCGTTCGCCGAGACTCCTTGTGGGCTTGCCGCGGCGGGCGCGGCGAGGGTCAGCGAGACTGCGAGTGCAAGGGTCGAGGAATTCATATGAGACCTATAGGCAAGGGAAGGGAAGACGGGTGCAACGAGCGGCATCCTCGATGAGACCGAGGCCGCAGGCTCTATTTCAACTGAAGCGGGGGATTCTGGCAGCAGCAAGCCCACGATATTCGAACGAGTCCAATTGCCACAGCCATTCATTGCGCCATCCGGAGGCAGCCACTGCGACTGGGCGACGGGAGCCGCCTCGACGCTTAAAGGCCCCAGGTGATCAAGGCCGCATCCGAGAAGTTGAACGTCGGAATGGAAGCGATATCCCTGAACCAGAGCTGAAACAGCGTCGTCGTCCCGGCCACGGGCGTATACGGACCGGTGGCCGTCGGGATCGCGGCGACATCCCATTCGCCGAGAGTCGTCTCTAGCGCAATGACGCCGTCGGGCCCGGAGTTCTTGATCTGTCCAGGTGCGATAAAGCGCCCGATGTTGCCGCCCATGCACAGGTTGCCCAAGCTCCCCGCGGGATTGGGGACGAAGTCCGGCGTCTGCGACGTGATGAAGAAGCCGAATTGACCCGGTGGCAGCGAGGCGGTCATCCGAAGCGCGTTCGCGCTGATCGAGGTTGTGCCGATGAAGGCGATCGTCGAGTTGATGCCGGTGGACGTCGGGTTGGAAAAACATCCGCTAGCGGACGGAATACCGGGAACGCACGGCGCGGAATCCGCCTGGAGCTCTAGGTAGAACGAGGCGTAGGGCCTCGCGGCCAAGCTACACGCCGCCATGTTCGCGTAGCCGCCCAGCGTGAAGCAGTTGGAGGCCACGCCGCTCGGGTCCTCAAGCCACCAGCTGTCAGCGGTCAGAAGGCCCGTGGTTTCTCCGCTGCTGCAGGGGAACCCTGCCGTGCGGTAGTAGCCGCTGCCGTCCGCGGGAAGGCCACCCGGCGCCCAGCTGGGATCCGTCGACGCTGGATCGCCCGCCGCGAGCAAGCCCGCGGGCTGGCTGCCGTCGCTGCCCGCGTAGCGAAAACTCCAGCCGAAGGAGTCGAGCTCAGGAACGTTGTCGAAGCCGTCGCCGCTCTCAGCGGCAAGGCAGAACTCGTTGCCGCCGGACAGGTCCACGGCCACCGTCCAGCAGCCGTTCGCAGGCAGACCTGTCACCTGGAACGTCGCATTAGGAAGCGCATTGAACGTGCAGGGCGTATAGCTGTCGTAGAACGAAATCTCCCAGCCGCCGCTGACGGGCGCACCGAAGTCGCAGTAGCCCAGCTCGAAGCAGTTCACCGAGTAAGCATCGCGATCGGCCAGCGGGAAGTGGCTGTTGGCCGAGGACGGAACGCTCCCCTCGTCGAAGTTGAGGCTCATCGGCGCCGCGCCGCCCGCTCCCCCCGTAGCGGTGAAGTAGTTGCTCCCCGCCGTGTTCGAGTAGATCGTGTCGGGCCCGAAGTTCGCCACCTGTCCCATGGCGCGCGTCCAGGTCCCGGTCGCCACGTGATAGATGCCCGCGTCCTTGATGGCACCCTTGACCTGGATGGGGACGGCGACGGCGGGCGCGGTCTGTCCGCTGGTCTGGGCCATCAGCGGCGGTGCGCCGAGGGCCGCGGCCGTGAAAGTGCTGGTAGCGAGAGCGAGAGGGGCCGTCAGGAAGTAGTTCATGGTGGGAAGCACTAGGTTCGAGGTGGGTCTTGGGAAAGGAGGCCGCGGACGGTTTGGCAATAGCGCGTGACGGCGGCCTCGATCTCTGTAACTTCGATGCGCTCGTCCTTCGTATGCGCTAGGTCGATGGAGCCTGGCCCCATCAGCAGGGGCTGTCCCCAGCGGGTGAGGTGCGGCGCGTCGGTGCCAAACGCAACGGGGAACGAAGGCTCGCCGTCGGGTACGTGGAAGCGCACGGGGCCGTACTGTTCGCGGCCCTCGACCAGCTCGACGTGGGGCGAGAGGGCGCCTTGAATGCGCGCGCGCACGACGTCGGGATCCTCGACGGCGCGAACCAGGACTTCGGCCCGGGCTTCAGGGGCCACGACGTTCGGGGCGTGGCCGCCGTGGATCGTCCCGACGTTGATGGAGCCGCTGCCGAGGCCTTCGGCCTCTCCCCAGTCGGCTTCCGTCAGCTTCGCGCAGCAGCCGACCAGCTCGTGGATGGCTGAGGGTCCGAGGGGGTTCGAAGAGTGCCCCGCAACGCCGTGGCCCACGAGGTCAAAGAGGAAGATGCCCTTGTGTCCGCTGACGAAGACGTTGCCCGTGGGCTCCCCCACGATCGTGTAGCGCGGCTGCCACTCGTCGCGTAGGGATGGGTCGGCCGCGAGGCGCTCATCCGCGAAGGATGCACCGACGCTGTCGACTTCCTCGCCTACGGTGAAGAGGAAGCCGACGCGACGCTCGCCCTCGTCCACGAGGCGCTTGGCGGCGAGCAGCATCGCGAGCGCTTGGCCTTTGGCGTCACAGGCGCCGCGCCCCCACACCGTCCCCCGCTCGATGCGCGGCGGAATAAAAGGCGGCACCGTATCGAGGTGAGTGCAAAAGACGACCTCGGGTCGCTCGGCGCGGCCCAGAAGGTTGCGGCGACCCGGCGCGACCTCTTGGAACTCAATGCTGAAGCCCTCCCGGGACAGCGCGTCCCCGAGGGCCGAGCCGTAGTCCCCCTCGTTCCCGGTGATCGACGGAATGGCGATCCAGTCGGCCAGCTCTTGCGCAATCGTCTGCATGCGCTCCAGCTTATCCGATCCGGAAGGGCTGCCCCGGGGTGGGAAGCGCAACGTTCGAAAGACCAGGGGTCGGCTGACTCGGCTTCAGCACCTTGACCACCGCGATCTCATCGCACTTGTGGAATTTGGGGCAGTTGAGACAGTCGGTGAAGACCTTGTGGGGCAGCGTGCTGTGCTCGACCACCTCGAAGCCCAGCTTCTCGAAGAAGCCGAGCACGTAGGTGAACGCCATGACCCGCGCGATGCCAAGCTCCTCCGCGTCATCGATCAAACGCAGGGCGATGTCGCGTCCGATGCCGAACTTTTGAAACTTGGGGTCCACCGCGATGGAGCGGATCTCCGCGATGTCCGTCCAGATGACCGCGAGCGCGCCGCAGCCGGCGAACTTGCCGTCGACGTACGCCACGACGAAGTCACGCAGCTTCTCCACGATGGAGGCGGGCGAACGGGGCAGCATGACCCCTTGGGCTGCCAGCCCGTTCACGAGATCCATGATGGGCTCCACGTGCTCGATGGTGGCGCGCGAGAGGGTGATAGTGGGACTAGTGGAGGTCATGGGTTCGTGGGGTCCAGTTTGCCTTTCCAGTTCGAGGCGGCGGCGCGTACGCGCTCGACGGCTGTTCCGCCAACGACGTCCCGCCGGTGGAGCATCGCTTCCGTGGTGAGCTCCGCCGCGAGGTCGACCCCAGCAAGTTCAGGGATAGTGCTGTCCCGCGCCCCGCTGGACAGTTCGCCCAGTTCGACGCCTTCAGCGATAGCAGCGTTCACCGCAGCGCCCACGCGGTCATGGGCTTCGCGGAACGGCACCCCGCGCGCCACCAACAGGTCCGCGAGGTCCGTGGCGTCGAGGTGGCCAACACGGGTTGCCGCGAGCGCTCGCTCTCGGTCGAAGGTCACGTCCTCGGCCACGAGCTTCGCGACGCGCAGGCACGCGACGGTGGTGTCCAGCGCATCGAAGAGCGCCTCCTTGTCCTCCTGCATGTCCTTGTTGTAGGCGAGGGGCAGGCCCTTGGTCGCCGTGACGAGCGTCGTCAACGACCCGTGTACGCGTCCAACCTTGCCGCGCAGAAGCTCCAGCGCGTCGGGGTTGCGCTTCTGAGGCATGAGGCTCGATCCCGTCGACACGGTGTCGCCAAAGCGCAGCACACCCGCCTCCTGAGACGCGAGGAAGATCCAGTCCTCGGCCATGCGCGAGAGATGCAGCATCGCGGTGAGGCAGCCGAAGATGATCTCCAGCGCGTGATCGCGGTCGCTGACCGCATCGAGGCTGTTCGCGGCCGCACGGCGAAAGCCCAGCGACCCCGCGAGGGCTTCGCGGTCGACGGGGTAGGCCGTTCCCGCCAGCGCACCCGAACCCAAGGGACACGTGTCCATGCGCGCGCCCGCGTCCTGCAGCCGCTCGGCGTCACGGGCCAGCATTTCTACGTAGGCGAGGCACTGATGCCCGAAGGTCACGGGCTGCGCGCGCTGCAAATGGGTGTAGCCAGGGAGCGCTGCATCAGCGTGCTCTTCGGCAAGGGCCACGAGCGCCGACTGCAGCGCCTCGAATTCCAGCTGGGCATCCGCCAGCCAGCCCCTCAGGTAGAGCTTCAGGTCGGTGGCGACCTGGTCGTTGCGAGAGCGACCCGTGTGCAGCCGCTTGCCGAGATCCCCCACCTTCTGGGTCAGCTTCTCTTCGATGAACGAGTGCACGTCCTCCGCCGCCGAAGCGTCGATCGACGATTCGTCCTGCTCGAGCTCGGTAGCTATCTCGCCCAGGGCCGCTTCGATCTGCGCCGCGTCCGCCTTGGACAGCACGCCAGCGCCCTTGAGCCCATGGGCCCAGGCCACGCTGCCCTCGATGTCCTGGAACACGAGCCTGCGGTCGAACGGCAGGCTCCGGTTCAACGAGTCGAAGATCGGGTGCAGGCCGCCCTCAAAGCGTCCGCCCCAGAGTTTCTTCGTCAAGGCTTCGCCCCCGCCGTGGCGTGCTCACGCCGCGCTGAAGCAGCGACGGTCCCGGGGAGCCCGAAGAGGCGCACGAAACCTTCGCTATCGATGGGCTCGTAGCCCGCCCCCATCGTGAACGACGCAAGGTCGTCGCGGTAAAGGGAGTGCGGGCTGTTTGCCGCCAGCGCCGTCGCGCGCCCTTTGTACAGCTCGACCGTGACCTCGCCGGTGCAGCTCGACATCACGTTGCCGAAGAATGCGTCGAGGGCTTCGCGCTTGGGGTGGAACCAAAGCCCGTTGTAGACCGTGCGCGCGTACTCGGGCGCGAGCCGCTCCGCGAGGTCGAGGGTATCGCGCTCGACCGTGAGGCTCCGCAGCGTACGCAGCCCCTCGTACAGGATCGTCCCGCCGGGCGTTTCGTACAGACCGCGCGACTTCATGCCCACGAGCCGGTTCTCGACGATGTCGACGCGGCCGACGCCGTGGGCTGCACCGCACTCGTTGAGCTTCTCGATGAGGGCCACGGGACCGAGCGCCTCGCCGTTCACCGAAACGGGCACGCCGGCCTCGAAGCCTACCTTCACCTGCTGCGCCTCATCGGGCGCGGCCTTGGGATCGGTGGTCCAGGTCCAAGCGTCCGTCGGGGGCACGGCCGTTACGTCCTCGATCGCACCGCCCTCGTGGCTGATGTGCCAGAGGTTGCGGTCGCGGCTATAGATCTTCTCGCGCGTCGCGGTGATAGGGATGCCCGCGCGATTCGCGTAGTCGATGGCGTCCTCACGGCTCACGATATCCCACGTCCGCCACGGAGCGATGACCTCGACGTTGGGATCAAACGCGCGGTAGCCAATCTCGAAGCGCACCTGATCGTTGCCCTTGCCCGTGCAACCGTGGGCGACAGCTTTGGCCCCCACTTCCTTCGCATACTCCATCTGCGCCCGCGCGAGAATCGGCCGCGCGAGGCTGGTACCCAAGAGGTAGCGCCCCTCGTAGATGCTGAGGGCCTTGAGCGCGGGCCAGATCGTCTCGGTGACGAACTCTTCGCGCAGGTCCGCGACCTTGCACGAAGCGGCCCCCGATGCGGCGGCTTTCTCCTCTAGGCCGGTGAGTTCCTCGGCGCCCTGCCCCACGTCGCCGGCGAGGCAATGGACCTCGTAGTCGCGCTCCTTCAGCCACGGGATGATGATCGACGTGTCGAGGCCGCCCGAATAGGCGAGCACGACCTTCTTCTTGGCTTGACCGCTCACAGCGACACCTCCGGGGCGAGGAGCAGCGCCAACACGGCCTTCTGGGCGTGCAGCCGGTTCTCAGCGATGTCGAAGACGACGGACTGGGGCCCGTCGATGACCGAGCGCGACACCTCGTGACCGCGGTGGGCGGGCAGGCAGTGCATGAAGACTCCTTCGTCCGTCAAACCCATGAGCTCGTCCGAGATCGAGTAGTCGCTGAAGATCGCCGCGCGCTCCTCGGTCTCGTCTTCCTGGCCCATGCTCGCCCACACGTCCGTGTAGAGCGCGTGGGCTCCCTCGGCGGCGTCCTTGGGATCGCTGACGAGCGTGTAGCTGCCCCCCGATTCCTCGGCCGCTGCGACTGCCGCGCGCTCGATCTCGGCGTCTGGCTCGTAGCCCTCGGGCGTGCACACCACCATGTGCATGCCAAGCTTCGTGACCGCCGTCATCAGGGAGTGGCACGTGTTGTTGCCGTCACCGATGAAGGCGACGCGGCGATCCTGGAGGCTCCCCCATCGTTCGAGGAGCGTCATCGTGTCTGCCAAAGCCTGGCAGGGGTGCAGCAGCTCTGACAGGCCATTGATGACGGGGATCGATGCCGTGTGCGCCAGCTCCACCACCGTGCGATGCCGATAGGTACGGGCCACGATGCCGTGGGTCCAGCGCTCGAGGTTCTTAGCCATGTCGCGCACGGATTCCCGTGCGCCCATGCGCGGCGAGTTCGAAAGGTCGAGGAACGTCGCGCTGCCGCCGAGGTCCTGCATGCCGATATCGAACGTGAAGCGCGTGCGCAGGGACTCCTTCTCGAAGACCATGGAAAGGCGCTTGCCCTTGAGGAGCTCGGAGTAGTCGAGGGGGTTCGACTTGATCTTGGCTGCGACGTCGAGGATGCGCCGCAGAGCAGCGCTTGAGAGGTCCCCGAGGGAGACGAGATCGGCGATGCCGAGGGACGGCGGAATCAGGGTCGTGGTAGCCATGGAATCAAAATTGCTCGGTCAGAACACGGTCAAGCCGCTCGATCCCCTGGAGAAGATCGTCGGATGAAAGAACGAAGGGGGGAAGAAAGCGCACGACGTCGAGGGCGGCCGTGCAGGTGAGGACGCCGGCTTGGAAGAGCGCCGCGACAATCTCGGCGGAGCGCCCTGGAGCGACGACGCCCTGGAGCAGCCCGCGCCCGCGGCGCGTGAACAGGACGTCGTGACGCTGGACCAGCGCGTCGAGCTCGGAGGCGAACTGCTCGCCCAGCACTGCGACGTGTTCCTGCAGCCCAGCGTCGAGCTCGTCGAGCACGACGAGGCCAGCGCTACAGGCAAGCGTACCGCCACCAAACGTCGAGCCGTGATCGCCCGGCCGCAGCGTGCCCGCGAACCCAGCGCGGGCCAAAGTGGCGCCGATCGGCACGCCTGCTCCGATGGGCTTCGCGAGCGTGACGATGTCGGGGGCTGCCTCGGGCCCAGCGTGCATGGAAGCGAGGAACTGGCCGGTGCGGCCGCCGCCGCACTGCACCTCATCGTGGATCAGCACCGTTCCGGTTTCCGTGCAGAGCTGACGCGCCTTCCTAAGGAAGCCATCGCAGAGCTCACGGACGCCGCCTTCCCCTTGGATCGGCTCGAGGATCAGCGCACAGGGGCCCTGCAGCAGCTCGGCGGCGAGCCCCTCTAGGTCGCCTGGCTCAACGAACCTAGCGTCGAGCATGCCACCAAAGGGTTCGCGGTAGGCGGCCTTCGAGGTCACCGACAGGCTGCCGAACGTCCGTCCGTGAAAGCCGCCGTCAAGGGCCACAAAACGCTGCCGCTCTGGCGCGCCGCTCTGCACCTGGTGCTTGCGCGCCAGCTTGAGCGCCGTCTCGTTCGCCTCTGACCCAGAGTTTGAGAAGAACACCGCGTCCATGCCCGCACGGTCGCAGAGCCGCGCCGCGAACTCTTCACCGGGCGCGTGCCGGTAGAGGTTAGAGATATGCCCCAGCGTTGAGGCCTGATCTCCGATCGCCCTCGACAGCGCGGGATGACCGTGCCCAAGGCTCGCGGCACCAATGCCGCTGATCCAGTCGAGGTAGCGGTTCCCTTCGCTATCGACGAGCCACGCCCCTTTTCCACTGACGAAGAGCGGATCCGCGCGGCGGTAGGTGCCCATCGTCCGATCCGTCGGAGGCACACCCGCTGGGGTGAAGACGCTACTGGCCATGGATCAGCTCCCCTTGGCCTGCAACCAGAGCGGTACCGCAACTGGACTGCAGCGCGGCGACGATCGAGCCCGGCGTCTGACCGCTCGCAATCTTCACGAGCGCCCTTGGAAGCGCTTCCGTCGCTGCGATGGCGGCCTCCACCTTGGGGATCATGCCGCCGGTGAGGGTCCCCGTTGACTCAAGGTGCACGGCGCCCGCTTGATCTAGGCTCGCCACGTGCTTTCCACCGCAGAGCACCCCCGCAACGTCGGACAGGAACAAGACGGCATCGGCACCCCACGCAGCAGCGATCGGCGCCACCGCAGCGTCCGCGTTGACGTTCAAGAAGCTGCCACCGAGCGGCTCTCTCGGGTCGGACGCGAGGGTCGCGATCACGGGCACGAAGCCCGCGGACGCAAGGTCTTCGATCACTGTCGGGTCGACCGACACAAGTTCTCCCACGGACCCGAGCGCGGGGTCGAGGACACGCGCTGTGGCGAGCCCACCGTCCGCGCAGGTCAAGCCGATGCTGCGCACGGAAGCGGCGGTGAGCGAGGACACGAGGGCCGCATTGACCTCGCCCCCGAGAACGCACACCGCGGCGCGTGCCGTTTCTGGATCCGTGATCCGCAAACCGCGGTCGTTGCGTTTCACCTCAAGGCCGAGCTGTTCCTGAAACCGGCTGAGCTGAGGTCCGCCGCCGTGCACGAGGGCCAGATCAACCCCGAGGGATTCCACGGCGTCCTTGACGCTCGACGCGAAGCGCCCGCGCAGGATTGGATCGTCCAAGGCCGCCCCGCCGATCTTGACGAGCACACGCTTACGCCTCGCAACGCTCACAGCGTCACCCCGTCTGGGTTGCGCAGCCCTTCTTGCTCGTCAAACCCAAGCATCACATTCATGTTCTGAAGCGCGGCCCCGGCCGCTCCCTTAACGAGGTTGTCAATGGCTGACGTCACTACGAACGCGCCGTTCGCCTCTGCTACGCTGAGGTGGCAGTGATTGGTGCGCGCGACCGCCGCCGTCGTCGGCTGGCCTTCGATGCGGTGTACGAACGGCGCCTCGGCGTAGGCGTCGTCGATCGCCGCCTGCGCGTGGGCGGCGGTGGCCCCCTTCGCTGGCTCCACGTAGATCGTCGCGAGCATGCCGCGGAACATCGGCACGAGGTGCGGCACGAACGTCACTGGATGGTCGGCATCGATACGCGACGCGATCTCCGGTGCATGGCGGTGCGTGCCCACGCCGTAGGCGCGACAGGCTTCGTTGACGTTGCCGTACAGCGTCGTGTCTGACGGCGACTTGCCCGCGCCCGAAACGCCGCTCTTCGCGTCGATCGTGAGTCGCGTACCAGGAGCCACTAGCCCGGCATCCACGAGCGGCAGGACCCCGAGTAGCGCCGCGGTCGGATAGCATCCGGGGTTCGCGACGAGTCGCGCTCCCGCGATGTCGGCGCGGCCATGTTCGGTGAGCCCGTACACCGCGGCATCGCAGAGCTCTGGCGCGGGGTGCTCCGCCCCGTAGACGCGGCCATACTCAGACGCATCACGGAATCTGTGATCCGAAGACAGGTCGACCACACGCGCCTTCCCGGCGAGCGCGGCAGCCGTAGCGGCGTGGCCAACTCCATGGGGTAGGCACAGGAACACGACGTCGAAGTCGCCCCCAAGCGCCGTGAGATCGAGGGGCTCCACCCACCTCGTTCCGCGCGGGTCAAGCGGAACGCGTTCACCGCTGGCGCGGCCGGACATGAGCGTCACGCGATCGATCTTCCCGTGACTGGCGCACGCCCGCCCAAGCTCGGCCCCGGCGTAGCCCGTAGCCCCCACGATGACCACACGGGTCATGAGGACGCCCCCTGGGAGATGTGCACTGTGAACTCTTGGACGAGCGCAGACGCCGTTTTGGTCGAGGGCGTGATGATCAGGATCGTGTCATCTCCGGCGATCGTGCCGAGAATGCTGCCGTGATCGCAGGCGTCGAGCTCGACCGCAAGGGGTGACGCGCCCCCGGGAGGCGTCCGCAGAACGACTTGGTTCTGGGCCGCGACGGCGCTGGTGAGCCAAGTACGCAGGGCCTTCACCAGCGGCGAGTCGGAGCCGCCCGGCAGGACGTACCCGCCAGGGCCCTTTTGGGCGCCGAGGTCACGGAGATCCCTCGACAGGGTGGCCTGGGTCACCGAGACCCCGAGGGCCTTGAGGGCGTCGACCAGCGACTGCTGGCTGGTGCCTTGGCCTGCGGCGATCAAGTCGACGAGAAGCCCTCGGCGCTTCTGGATGGATGTGGCTGCCTGCATATTCAGTCTCTTGTGATGAATATTTATGCGCAAGGCCCGTGGAGCGCAAGCACATTTGCGAGGAATCCCAGCCCGCCGCGGCGGCTATAACGCGGGGGTGAAACGCTCTATCCCCCTGACCGCAGCCCTCCTCACGCTGACCGCGTGCTCGACTCCCCCGCCGCCGCCTGAGGCCACCTCCCTCCTGGGCACTCCACTCGGAGCGATCGGGCCCACCGGGCTAGAGGCCGACTGGATGCGAGCCGAGGCCGACGCTGCTCACCTCGCGTGGCAGGTGGATCCCAGCGAGCTGCGGGCCGTTTGGATGGGACGACGCCTCGCGTACATGGGACGCTTCCAAGAGGCGATCGGGTGGTACGCCAACGCTGTGGGCACTTTCCCCTCGAGCTACCGGCTCCGGCGCCACATGGGACATCGCCTCCTAACGATCCGCCAAGTGGACAACGCGATCACCATCCTGGAGGAAGCGCGGGAGCTCGCCAAGGACGCCCCCAACCGCCTTGAACCAGACGGCGCGCCCGGGCCCGAGTGGGAACCACGGAGCACAACCCACGGCAACATCGACTACCACCTTGCCCTCGCGTACTACCTGAAAGGCAACTACGCCCAAGCCGCCGAGCTTTGGGAGTCCTGCGCCACCCGCTGGGCGCGCACGGACGACGAGCGCGTCGCCGCCACCCACTGGGCCCACATGAGTCACGTGCGAGGCGGCGATCCAGCGGCGGCCGCGCGCGTGCTTGCAAGGCTTCCTGAGAACCCCGACGTACTTGAGAACTTTGCGTACGCCGAACTCGTGGAGCTCTACCGCGGCAAGGTGACGGTCGATGCACTCCTCGCCAAGGAAGCGAGAAGCGCTGCCCTCGACTATGGCCTCGCGCGCTGGATGATCGCAGCTGGCGAAGAAGAGGAAGGCAGCGCGCTGCTACTCGAACTCACCACGCGCCCCAGCTGGCCAGCGTTTGGAATCCTTGCGGCCGAGCAAGACCTCGCGGAGTCAGCCGTATCAAAGTGAGCCTGGACGGTTGCACGTGGGATGCTCGATGAGCGGCTGAGCCCAAGACGGATCACCGTAGAAGCAACATCGAGAAAAATACGCGGCCGAGGCCCAGCTGGCCGGACGCTCCGGACGATGTTTCAACCAGGCCAACAACCGCCCAAATCATGTCCCTCCACCTTGGCGCCGTCGTTCTGATTGTCTCTCTTGCAGCCCTCCTTGGACTGACCGCCATGGTTCTCGCTCGAGTGAGACGCCGGTACCGGAATGAGAGCATTCCGCTGGAGCAGGTCGAGGGCGGCGAGTTCTACGGGTCGGCGCCAGAGCTCGGCGATGACGCTCAACGGCCGCGCGTAGAGGCTATCGCGCCGAATGAGCCAGCTGAGGCCAACGAGAGCGACGAGCCGGCGGAGCTCGACGGATGGGTCGAGGAACTCGACCACGGAATCCGTGAGCTTGGACGGCTCCTGGTGGAGCTGGAATCTAACGCTGGAACCAGCGAGCCGACCAAGGCATCGGAGCGCTTCCTAGCCGGCGACGATACGGTGCTCGTGGACTTGGAGGGAATTCGGTCCATCGCGGACGAGGTGGTCCTCAGCAACGACCAGCGACGCGCCGAGCTTCACAAGGCGCTAGCCGGCGAAGGCGAGTACCAGGACTGGGCGCAGGACACCCCTGAGTTGGTGTCGATCATCGAAGACCTCGCCGACACCTTCGAGCCCGTGCCCGACCTGCCCATCGAGCCCGACGATCTCAAGCGGATTCGGGGCATCGGCAAGGTTCTAGAGGGCGTGCTGAACGGGAAAGGAATCCAGTCCTTCGAGCAGCTCGCAGCGCTGAGCATCGACGAAGTCGAGGCGCTCGCGAAGGACCTGAAGCACTTCGGGAATCGCGTGGTCCGAGACCGATGGGTCGAACAGGCGCAGGCGCTTGTGGAGTCGAAGACAGCCTGAAGCGAGTAGGGAAGTCGCCGCCGTCTCCCAGTGGTTCCGTCCAAGGTTCGGCAACGCAGCCACTTCCCGCGCGATGGCCAAGGTGCCGTTCGCAGCACCCATGATGGCCTGCGTGATCTCGCCGGTCCGGAGCGCGTGCTACCACTGGGCTGTACTCGCCCCGGCTTCGCTTCGCCCTCCATCAATCTCCTAAGCGTCTGGCTGAATACGATGGGCGGCACGGGAGCGTCGCCAACGTGAACGCCAAGGGGCAGTATGGGAACCCGGGTCAATGAAGCGCCCGCTCTAGCGCGTCATAGACGCAAGGCTCCAAAAAGCGCAAACCGGGGAAAGCGCTTAAGGGAATGGCAGCGACAGTCGATGCGCGCTGAACCGCCCTCGGAGGAGCCCACTCCTTTCCCACGCGAATCGTCACGGCGGGCTGACACCGATCTCGATCCCAGCCATGATCACAACGGCACTCCTACTGCTCGCTCCACTCGCCCCTGCCACCACACAGGAGAGCGATGAGTCCGCGAAGTCGTTAGCAGAGGCCCTCTCGACCGGAAGGACCTGGCTCGACCTGAACTACCGCTTCGAGTACGCAAACCAGAGCACCCGCGAGAACGATGCCTATGCATCCACGCTCCGCACAGCGCTTGGATATGAAACGGCCGAGTACCAAGGCTTCAAAGGCCTCATCGAGTTCGAGGACATCTCGAACCTAGGCAACGACATCTACAACAGCACCATCAACGGCGAGAGCACTCGGCCCGTGGTGGCAGATCCGGACAGCACCGAAATCAACCAGGCCTACCTGTCGTACGCCCCCTCCGAGAACGTCGATGCTCGCTTCGGCCGCCAGGAGATCGCCTACGGCAACCACCGTTTCGTGGGAACCGTTGCGTGGCGCCAGAACCACCAGAGCTTCGACGCCGGTCGCATCGACTGGAAGTCGGATACCGGCACTCGGGTCAGCTACGCCTACCTCGATTCCGTGCGTCGCATCTTCGGCGAGAACAGCCCCAACGGCAAAGAGAAGATGGGCTCGCACCTACTCGACCTACGACAGACGATTGATGGAGTCGGTGACTTCGCCGCCTACGGCTACTTCCTCGACTTCGATCGTTCAACCGCCTTCAACTCGCTCACCCTTGGCGCTCGCCTCTCAGGCAGCCAGAAGATCGACGAGAACCGCAGCTTTCTCTACACGCTTGAGTACGCAACGCAAGACGATGCGGCCAGCAACCCGGTCGAGATTGACCAAGACTACTGGCTCGCTGAAGTCGCCGTCGACCTAGGCCCGGCGACCATTCGCCTCGGGAACGAGCACCTCGGCGGCTCGGGGAATGCAGGCGACAAGTTCAGCACGCCCTTGGCCACGCTCCACAAGTTCAACGGCTTCGCCGATCTCTTCCTCTCCACGCCCGACACGGGCATTGAAGACCGCTACTTGCAGGTGAGCGGGAAGATCGGCGCCGTGAAGTGCGCCGCCACCTATCACATCTTTGAGTCGGACTCGGGCGGGATCGATTACGGCACGGAGTTCAACTTCACTGCGCTCTACCCCCTGAACGCGCAGACAAAGATCGGCGCGAAGATCGCTAGCTTCGCCAGCGACGAAGCCTTCACGAATACAGACCGCGCCATGGCTTGGATCAACTATCGGGTGCTCTGAGCCACGGCTCCAGCCGTGGTAATCCGTGGTCGATGCCACTGGACAGGCGCAATCAACGCTCGCGAGAGCGCTTGAGCGCTTCGCTGCGCCGCATCGGCATCGCATCCACGATGTCGAAGACATCTTCGACCTCGAACATCTCCTGCCAGCGCTGCTTGACGCCTCCGTCCTTCCCCACAAGCGCGCAGGCCCAGTTGCCCGTCGGGAGGCCCCAGCGGTCTCGGAGTCTCTTCACTGACTCAACTTCGAGCTGGCGACCGGCCACCAGCGCCGCTTGATCCCCCACGAGATGCACGATCCGAAGGTCGCGCAGCGCTAGCTCATCCAGAGCCGCGACCCATCGACCCCGCTGGATGGAAGCGAGCTTTCCATAGTCGTTGCCTCCGAGCGGCTCCGCGACCACAAGAATGCGCTCGGACCAGCCGAGAGCTCCGAGGAGGGCAGCTTCCGTCGGCTCTTCGTCGAGGGCCCGACCTAACGCCCGCGTGCGCGTCTCGAGCGCAGCGATCGAGCCGGGCTGCACGTCTACGGCACTCGCTCGCCACGCATCGATCGACGCCACTTCGAGGGAGTACTCGCCGGCCTGACCGTCCGCCACCTGAAGGCCGATGTTCAGGATGTTTGAGGAGTCTAGCGGCCGAGCTGTCCGCGCGTAGCGTCCGTGAAAGGCGGGCGCGAAGGCGTCGAAGGGGACCGTGATCACCTGCCACTCGGTCCCCTCTTTCGTTTGGAAGGGGGCCTTCCAGTGGTGGTCGGAGCGCCCCTGCCCCGTGCGCAGGCTCACGGCCCAGTTCCTGCCGTCCCCCCGCACGCGCAGCCGCAGGCCCCCCGAAGAAGAGAGGTCGAGCGGCTGCTTCAGCTGAGAACGGAACGATGCGAAACCGCCGCCGTTCTCGAGGCTTAGCTCGCCGGTGAAGCGCATGCACTCCCCCGTCCACGACGCGGCCCCTGTGGAGGCTCCGCCCATCACTCGGTCGTGATTGGACCGCCACAGCTGGATCGACGAGGCATCATCGAATCCGAAGATGGACGTGAGCTGCAGCCCACCTCCGAGCTGAGTCACCAACAGGAGGACGGCGCACGCCGTCCAAGGAACCATCGCGTGACTCATGTTCTAGATCTTTGATTCACCGAGAATTAGAGCGATTCGATCGCCGACCGGATCTCTTGGCCACCGGGCTTGGCTGCGCTCTCGAAAAACTGGGCCGTGGCTCCGTCCTTCGAAACGACGTACTTGCAGAAGTTCCAGCCAGGCCTCTTCCCCTCCGTCAACGCGGCCAGTCGATCGAACAGGGGGCTCGCCCCCTCCTTGGTGCCCTGCTTCTCCAGCATTTGAAATGTCACCCCGTAGTTCTCTTGGCAGAAGGCCGTGATCTCCTGGGGGGTGCCGGGCTCTTGGCCCCCGAAGTCGTTGCTGGGGACCCCGACGATCGCGAAGCCCTCGCCGCCGAGCTCTTCATGGAGCTCCTGCAAGTCCTTGTACTGGGGCGTGTACCCGCACTTGCTTGCGACGTTCACGAACATTGTCACCTTGCCCTGGTAGGCCGATAGATCGAGGTCTTCACCGGCCAGCGTCTTCGCGGAGACTCGGTAGACAGAGGAATCAGGCAGCGGGGAGGCGTTGGACATCGTCGCAGATTCTGGGGAAGCCGCAACGGGGTCCGTGCCGCAGGCGCTTAGGGAGATCAGGAGAGGGGCGGCAGCGAGCAAGAGCGCGCCGCGCAGGGAGTGTGGATGCTTCATCGAGGGGGCATTCGTCTCTGCCCCCCCACCAGATGCGCCCCGGGGAAAAGCGGCTCCCCCTACTGAACCATCACCGAAACGCCGTCGGTCAGGTTGCTCGTGGGGTTGGGATTCGAGTCCCGGTACCACGCCTGTAGGCTCCAAGACTCACCCACGATCGCCGCCACCCGTCCCATCGGCTGGGGTAGGTGCCCTAGGTCAAGCTGCAGCGAAGAGCTGCCGCCCGGGTCAGCGAAGCGCACCTCGCCCGGGCCGAGGAATCGGCCGATGGACCCGCCAAGGCAAAGCGTCCCCTGGCCGCCACCAACGTTCATGGCGAGGCCCTGGGTGCGGCTCGCCAGAAAGAGCGTTGGCGCCCCTGCCGGCAGTTCGTCGACGCGCAGCGTGACGTTGTTCGCGCTGAGGGTGCTCGGCCCGAGCGCACGGAGCGATGCTGGCTGACCCGTTGAGTTCACTTGTGCGGGACCGCAGTAAGCAGCGCCCGCCGGCCCGTTCTGGACGAACTTCGCGAGGATCAGCTCGGTGGGCGCTGTGCCAGCGGCCGTCTGCGCGAGCGTCAAGACGTTGCCACGCGGGTCCGCTGCGAACCCGAGGTCCACCACGTCGGGGCCTGCGTCCAGGGGACGAACGCCGGGCCTTCGCTCGGCCCAGCGCTCGGTGCCATCGGGCGCAAAGCGAGCCAGGATGGCCTGGTCGGATCCAGCTCCGGAGACGCCGAACGCGACGACGTCGTTCCTGGGCGTCACCACGAGGCCCGCGATACGTCCATCTTCACCGGCCAACGCGACGCTCGGTGTATCGAGCCCGGCAAAGCCGCCGCCGGCGTCAAAGCGAAGAAGCGTCGGGATCAACGGTCCAGGAAAGCCGACGCGCCGCGATCCTCCGAGGACGATTCGATCGAGTGTGTCGACCCCAAGGGACGTGATCCGAAACAGTGTGCTTGGCACGTCGAGATCCGTCCGGAAGACCTCGGACCCGTCAGGTCGCAGCTTGAACAAGCGAACGGTCTGGAGCCCGGCATCGCGCCAAGCCGACACGAGCACGATGTTGCCCTGCGAGTCGAATCCAGCGTTGACGAAGGGCGGCTCTGACGTGAACTCACCTCGCGTCCACCGATACACGCCATCGGCGGACAAAGCGATGACCCGCGCGCCGGACTGCTGACTGGGTCGATCGGACCGGCCGTACACGTAGATAGTCCCGTCCGCGCCAACCGTCATGCCGCGTGCAAAACTCTGCGCTGAGTTCCCGAAGAACGCTCCGCCGTCGCCGCGCCAAGCCCAAAGAAGCGTCCCATCGGGCGCAAACTTGCGCACATCCGCGCGCGGGTAGGTCACCTCGTCGACGATTCCGCAGACGACGAGCTCACCGGTTGGCGCAAGGGCCAGGTAGCCAGGGTTGTAGTAGGCGAACCCCGGAACCGGCGGCAAGGGTACCTCGCGCATGAGGGTCCCAGACGCCGCGTAGACGTGAACGACCGACATCGTCGGCCGCGACACGAGAACGTAGGCCGTTCCATCGGCGTCGATGACCACGTCGGCCATGCGTCCCCCATTGAATGCGGGGTCAGGGATCAACGGCGAGTCGATCTCGTCGCTCCACTCAACGTCTCCGTTTTCACCCAGCTTCGTCACCACCGTCTGGCCGTCAACCGTCGGCAACCCCGGTGAACGCCCGAGCACGAGAAAGCCGCCGTCCGGCGTCGCCTCTACCTTGAGCGGCACCACCCCGACACCCATCGGGCCCGCGAGCGTCCGCTCCCAAGCCTCGTCGACCGTGTCGAACTGGGCGTAGGCGGCTACTTGAAACGCTGCGGCAACGAGGCATATTGCGACGAGCAGCGGCAGGCGGGTTGGGCGCATGGGAACGTGGGGCAAGATGAGGAGAGTCGTTCATCCTCAATTTTGCACCAAGCTTCGCTAAGCCGCGGGAGATCGGCGGAATCAACGGCGAATCACTCCAGCGGGTACCGTGCTGGCACAGTCGGTGCTAGCACGGTACCGACCGCCTTACTCGAACGTGACCGAAACGCCGTTCGTGAAGTTCGAGGAGGCGCCGTCGCGGTGCCAGAGCTGGAAGTACCAGGTCTCGCCTGCCATGGCCATCACCGTGCCCGGCATCGGTCGCGGAAGATCGGTGAGGTCAACGACCGTCGTGATGCTTCCCGTGCCGCCTGAGTTGCCCATCTGGGCGATATGGCGTCCCCAGTCAGGGCCGAGGCACAGGATGCCGTCGGCGAGCGGGAAGTTGATCGGGGTCCTTGAGTTGATCAAGTAGCCGGCCGCGTTGAGGGGCAGGTTGACCGCTTGGAGCGTCAGGTCGTTGTCGGCCGCGACGTCCGAGCCGGAGGCCACGAGGTTGCTGCGAATGCCCGTCGAGTTCGGCAGCGACTCACAGAAGTTGGTGCCGACGCTATCGATGCAGAACGTCATGTTGTCGAAAGCGAACTGGTCGGCGACAGCGCCCGCGATCGTAATGCTGAGGATCCCGCTGCCCGTCAGGCTCATCGTATCCCAGAGACAGAACACGCCACCGGGGTCGCCTGAGCAGGCAGCGCCATCGCTTGAGTTGCCGAGGGTGTTGCCCATGGCCGTCGTAATCACGTTGCCCGAGCCGCTGGGTCCGTCCCAGGCCGTCAGGGTGATGGGGAGAGAACTTGCCGAGGCCACGTAGGAGACCTCCACGAAGCTCACGGGCTCAGAGAAGTCAATCGGTTCGATGGGACCGTTTACGAACGCCACCGTGTCGGCCGTCGGCTCATTGGCGAAGTTCCCGGAGCCGCCGGCGTCAGAATCAATGAGGCCCAACCAGTTCGGGCCAAACGTGACGTCCACGGGGCCAGTGAGGACCCCCACCGGCGTGAGGTTGGCGATGCCCTCGAAGTCAATCAGCGTGCAGTCCCCCATCCCCGAGGACTGCTGCATGCCCGTACGGGCAACATAGGGCTGGTGGGCGGGCGGAGTCTGGAATGAGATGCCGCTCGTGGACTGGGAGAGAGCGGCGGCGGGGACGATGCAGGAGATCCCTACGGCGAGGAGGTGAGTTCGCATGGCTGGCTAGTTAGGTCGAGAAAGAGAAAAATGCGGCAGCGTCCTCGAGCTGAGTCCTTGGCCCGCGCCGGTAGCAACGGACCGCGCAGGATGGGCCCGCCAGGAATCTGAGAGTTCCCAGCGAGGATTCCGCACCGGAACACTCGCTGCTAGACTCCGGGCGCCATGACGTACGACCCCGCCCGCATCGAGCCGCGGTGGCAGAGTTTCTGGGAAGAAAACGCCACCTTTCGCACTGACAC
>CAYQKK010000032.1:32647-59637 GCA_964417955.1 uncultured Planctomycetaceae bacterium | reverse complement strand
GACTACGTGCCCCTGGCCGTCATGGATCACGTCCTCGGCACCGGCCCCGGCTTCACCAACCGCATCACCCAAAAGCTGCGTGATCAGATGGGCCTCGCCTACACCGTCTACGCCGACATTCACGGGTCGGCCGGGCTGCTCCCCGGCATGTTCCGCGCCTACATCGGAACCAGCCCAGAGCACGTGAATACCGCCATCGACGGCTTCCTGACCGAGATGCGTACCATCCGAGATGAAGCCGTATCTGACGATGAACTCGGTGTTGCGAAGAGCTACCTCGTCGGCTCGTTCTCCATGGGCTTCGAGCGAGCGTCGCGTCGCGCCTCGTACCTAATCAGCGCGGAGCTGCACGGCTTCCCCGTCGATCACCTCGAGCGTCTCCCAGCTGAGTTCGCGGCTGTGACCGCGGAGGACGTCCAGCGAGCCGCCCGCGCCCACCTGATGCCAGAGGCCTGCTCGATCGCGCTTTCCGGCCCGCGCGTGGAACTCAGTTAGGAGCCAAGATGGAGGCCCCAAAGGCCTTCGGGCTCGGCTCGAACGGATCGTCCTCGATGCGCCTGACCTCGGTGTACTCGGCTCGGATCCACTCCATGATCGGCTCGCCGTAGCCCTCCCCAATGAACGGGGGGCCGTAGTCGGTGGTGGGCCGATGGACGAGCGCGACGAAGTCCGGCGGATCGTTCGCGATCTCGGCGGCGATCTTCTCCTCGTCGAAGAACACGAGCTCGGGGGGCATGAAGTTTACAAAGCGCGTCGGTGTCCGCCGACGCAATAGGTAGTTGACGAGAATGCCCTCGGGGAGGACGAGCAGCGTGTCGTCCGGCCCCATGCGCCCGTCAAGGTCGCGCACGAGCTCAGCCATCACGGTGCCTCGAAACCCCTCCGCAAGGATTCGGTCGGCGCCGCTTCCGACCTCGACGGTCTTGCGCTTGAAACGGCTTCCCGTCGCGTAGAGATTGACGAAGCAGAACACGAGGACAAGGCCCAGTCCCGCCGCCTCCATGCCGCGACGTCGATGGGGGATTCGATCCTGGCTCAGTCGAGATCCCCCGGTTAGACGCAGACCGAATCCGCGGTTGGACCAGTGCGGCAGGCAGTGGGTCAAGAGTGACACGGCGACCATGGTGCCGGGGACTGCCAGCACGAAGCCGTACTGCCGCACCATGGGAACCAGCAGCACCTTGGGCAGCAGCGCGAGACTGAAGGCGAGGAAGGCGAGGCGCGCCGGGTCGAATCCGTCGCGCTCTTCGCCGAGTCTCCGGCTCTTTGCCATCCGCCTCAAGACCGCGCCGCCGCGGACAGCCAAGAGGAACGGGAGCGGGAGCAGAAGCCACTTGATGGACACCAGCTGAAGAGCGGCTAGGCCTGCGAAAGCACTCGTTGCCAAGGCCGCGCCGAGGGCCATGCGCCGCCCTGACACTGCGATTCGGCCCCCGAGAAGCAGCGCGACCGAGGAGAAGACCCCCAGACCCGCCGTCCAAAGCACCATGCGCCCGAGGTTGGCAGCCGGTCTGTCCATGCCGCGCATCTTGGAATAGAACGCAAGGTCCCGGGCGCGCTCGTCGAGCGCGTAGGGCCAGGTGCCCATGAGCGCGCGGAAGGCCCCCTCGCCCGACAGTTGAACGTGGAGTCGAGCGTAGGCCGCGCCGACGATCAGTGCCGCGCCCAGCTGGAACGCCGCGAACTTGCCGAGCCTGTGGCGGAGCGATCCTCCGCCCAGGAATGTGGCCACGAGCATCACGGAGCACCCGGCTCCCACCGCGAGGGAGACCTCAGCCTTCGTCAGGAACGCAGCCCCCCCTCCCATCCCGGCCAAGAGGTACCAGCGCCATCCGCCGCGACCCTGGTAGCCGCGGGCCAACGCTTCGAGTGCGAGCAACCCCGCCATGAAACCGAAGGTGATTCCATGGGAGTAGGGAGACAGGAACTGAAAGTTCCCAATGGCCTCCTGCTGTGCCACGGCGAAGACGCATAGGAACGTGGCTCCGCAGTAGAAGCCGGTCACCGCGCTCGCCGCGCGGGAGACGAGCTGCACGAGGAGCCACGCGCAGATGACAATGATCAGCGCGTTGAGCATCTGCAGCGCATCCAAGGACACGCCAAAGATGTGCATCCAACCTTCCATCACCCAAGGGGCGAGCGGGCCGTTGAACCACGCGATGTCGCGGTGCAGAACTTCGCCGTTGACGAGGCGCCAGGGCACGTAAAGCTCTCGACCGAAGTCCACGAGAACGTCCGGTCCACGGTCCCATCCGAAGGCCAAGATGGCCGCGCCCAACGTTGCGAGGGCGATCCACGGGATCAGGCCGCGCACGCCTCCTCCGAGGATCGAACGCCTACTTTCCATCGGTCGAGCTACGCTGCGCAAGCCAGCTTTCGATCCGGGCATCCAGCTCGCTCATGGGGATCGGCCCGCCCTGGAGCAGCGCCCTGTGGAATTCGGCCGCGACGAACTCGTCGCCGATGAGCGCCTGGACGCCACGGGAGAGCGAGCGAAGACGTAGCAGCCCGATGGCGGGCAGCGCCGGGCGGCCTGGGTCCGCCGCGATACGCACGATGATCTCATGGGCCGCGCTCGGTGGCAGCGGAGTGTTTTCAACGACGTAGTCGGTCGCCTGCTGAACCGTCCATCGGCCTGCATTGAGGCCCACGTCGGCGACGAGAGTGACGAACGCGATGAGCTCTTGGGCGAGCCTGCCGAAACCGCCGTCGAGCTCCAGCAAGAGGCCCTCGTCTGCTGCAAACCCCAACGCATACAGTCCCCATCCCTCTGTGAAGACCTCTCGCTCGGTGACCAGCAGGTAGCGCGGCACTGCGCCCACGGCTGCGCGCCGATACGCGTCGCTTAGCGCGCAGCCCGGCAGGCCGTAGCGCAGGGCCTCCGCTTCCCGCAGCCAGCTGGGGGTCGTCGGATCGCGGTGCCTCGAGGCGAGGAACGTTGCGGGCTGCGCGAGGGGATCTTCTGCGGGGGCTAGGTTGCCGGCCACGAAGGGTGACCAGCGACCGTGGGGCCGCTCGAAGACGCGCGCCGTGCGGCTCTCGACCAAGACCGTTGGGCAGCCTTCGGCGACCGTGTCGAGCTTTGGCTCGAGGGTTTGCCAGAGGATCTCCGGGCTCCGCTCCACCTCAGCGCTGCCCGGGGGCGCGAGCTCACGCCGACGGATCGCCGTGAACTTGTCCCGAAGCTGTCCCTCGAAGCCGGCCGCCTGGGGATCAAGGTCCAAGACCTTGCCCAGGGCGCGCTTCAAGCGTTGGGCCTCCGAGCGACCGAGGTCCGCGAGGGCGGTGGCATCGAAGTTCGCGCCTGCGGCTCCTTGTATCCGCAGGGACCAGGCCTCTGTCGCTTCTTCGTTGGCGGCATCGCTCCCGTTGAAAGGCCTCGCAGGTAGCCGCGCCCGGAGCTCCGTCAGCGTCACGACCAGCTGGCTCAGCTCGAGCTTGAGGCGCGCCTGCAGGGCCCGCCGCTTGGAGGTGGTGCCACTCCTTTCGCTCCCCGTTGCGGCGGCGAGGGCAGATTCGGCTTCCATCAACGGACCGAACAGAGCGTCCCGAGCGCTGCCTGCCCCCGCGGAGGCGTCCAGTTCGACGACGAAGTCAATGACCTCATCGAGCACGAAGGACGGGTAGGCATACGACTCGATCGCCGCCAAGGCCGCCGGCGACGCACTCAGGAACCCCGCCTCGTCGGCCAACGCCGCGAGGGCCGCTTCCCAGTTCTCAAGGTCTCTCGCTGTGACCCTGGGCTGCTCGGTCAGGAGAATTCCAGGGAGCTCGACCATCAAGCCCGACCACGGGGTAGCGGCCAGGCGCTGCACAGCGAGTCGACTCGAGAGCGCCGGGTCGTAGGCGGCCCCAGAAGGCAATTCTCCCGACCGCGTAACGGGGTCTTTCTCTGCGATGCCGAGAATCTTCCGGAGATCGCGCGCTAGGACGCGCGAGGTGGCGCTGCGGGGACCATCGAGCTTGTCGGCTGAGAATTCCACCTCGAGACGTTGCAGTGCTTTCCACGTAGCGATGCGGCGGATCGACTCGCGGCGACCCAAATCCCATGGCTGCCCAGGGAATTCCGAAGCGCGGCCGCCTGACTGCAGGCGCTTGATGAGCGGCGCGGTATCCTCAAGATCGAGCGTGACTTCCTTCACAAAGCGATCGAATCGAGACGCTCGATCTCGCGCGGCGGTTGGATCACGCCGCAGGAAATCCACTGTACCGCACCCGTAAGCGCCAAAGAGAACGCTTGAGAGAGCGGTGCAAAGGACAATGAGCGCCGGACCGAAAGGAGGCTTGCCCCCATGACTCCTCAGTTTCATACCCTTCCAGGTTAGCGCTCACCCCCTACACTCTTATAGGCAGCAGCCGGATCCCGGCAGAGTTTCTTCCCAACGCCCGACCGATCCCCTTCGCACCCCATGCAGAATCAAATCGATCCCACCCAAGACGAGCCGGATGCGTCCACGGAGCGACCCTTCGCGATCGACGCGCAGGACGCCGATCCGATCAACATCGGTCCGAACAGCCTAGCGATCACGGGCGGGATCGAGGTCGAGGCCGCCGCGCAGTTCCTCGAGGGGCGCAGCTTCCCCGAGCAGAAGCGCTGGCTCTACGCCTACCGCGTCCGGATCCAGAATGTCGGCGCCGAGCCGCAGAAGCTCCTGAGCCGACACTGGATTATCACCGATGCCAACGGCGAACGCCGCGAGGTCCGCGGCGTGGGGGTCGTCGGCGAACAGCCGCGCCTCGAGCCAGGTGACAGCCACGAATACCGGAGCATGTGCGACCTCTCGACGGCCTGGGGCACGATGGAGGGCACGTTCCTCTTTGTGACCGACGGGGGAGACGAGCGCGACGTCAACGTGGGCCGCTTCTTCTTGGTCGAGAGCGCTGAGAACGCGATCGTTGTTGAGTAGCAGCGTCGCGTAGGAAATTGGCTGGCAGAGCAGAGCCCGTGTCCTGCTAAGTTCCGGGAGCCATGACTCAGCTTCCCACCGACGCGGTTCGTCAGATCACCGACCCAGGCGGACGTCCAGTCCTTGAGCTACAGGCACCCGAGGGGACCGTTCGGCTCGGACTACTCGGCGCCCACGTCCAAAGCTGGATTGTGAAGGGCGAGGACGAGCAGCTCTTCATGAGCTCGGAGGCAAGCTACGCGGAAGGCGTGGCCAGCCGAGGCGGCATCCCCATCGTCTTCCCTTGGTTTGGCGGCCATGCGTCTCGGCCCGAGCTCGCGGCCCATGGTTTCGCGCGCACCTCGGAGTGGCAGCTCTCGGGAGTGGGTCCGGGGCCGAGCGTGACGCTTACCCTCAGCGACAGCGAGGCAACCCGCGCCCAGTGGCCGCACTCGTTCCTTGCGCAGTACACGGTGAGCCTTGACGACTGCCTCAGGGTTGTGCTCTCCGTCACGAACACTGGCGACGAGCCGTTCGCATTCGAAGAGGCGCTGCACACCTACTTCAAGGTCTGGGCCACGGAAGAGGCAACTGTCCACGGCTTAGAGAACGTGCACTTTGAAGAGTTCGCTGGGTTTCCCGCGCCCGAATCAGATCCTTCCGAGCCGATCCAATTCAAAGGTGAAGTCGATCGTGTGTATCAAGGGGTTCCAGGGACGATCCAGCTTCGCAGTCACCCGCGACGGGGCTTGATGGAGATCGAGGCCGCCAATGCGGACTCCGCGATCGTCTGGAACCCATGGGTGAAAAAGGCCGCGACGATGAGCCAGCTGCAGGAGGACGAATGGGAGGAGTTCGTCTGCGTCGAGAGCGCCAACTGCAAGGCCTTCGCCGTGGGCCTCCAGCCGGGCCAAGAGCACTCCATGGCCATCACCCTAGCGCGGCGAAGTCAGGGCTAGGCAGCAGCTAGCCGCTTGACGCCCTTGCCTTGGAGGACGCCCAAGGCTGCGTGAACGGGCCCCATCAGCAAGAACAGGTAGCCTGCAAGATCGGCGAAGCGCCCGCCGAAGAGCGCGACGCAAAGCACGACCACGCCGAGGCCAGCGGAGAACCCATGGGCACGCATCGTGTTCTTCGTCACCAGTTCTTCGACCGGGTCCAGCTCAAGTTCGCTTCTGAGACTCCAGGCTCGATACGTCAAGACCGTGAACAAACCAAAGATGACGATGAAGCCAGAGGAGTACGCGGCCATCAGCCCGTTCCTGACCTGGAGATCGATCATCAGAATGTTCTCCCCGGCGGGTCCCACTAAGAGCGAACCATCGGGCGAGCGTTGGAATACATCGCCGTGATAGGCGAGAGAGAAGAGCAGGTCCCCGAAGAACCGCAGCGGCAACGCGAACAGGAGGACGACGAAGACGAGGGCCGCGTCGAGCGCGACAGCGAGCGCACCTTCTAGTCCATACCGCCGGTGGAACTGATAGTGGCAGTACCAGATCCAGATGAGGAATGAAAAGCACGCGAGGTAGACCGGTGCGCGCACCAGCGAGTACTCCACCTCGGCGTAGGACCGGGGTACATCTAACCGGACCACGAGCAACGTGAGCGCTAGGGCAAACACTGCGTCGCACAGTCCCTCCAGTCGGGAAACATCTCCCCCGCGCCAGCGGAAGTGCTTCTCGCCGGTCAGCTTGTCTGGTTGGACTCTGCCGCGGAGCATGGGAGGGTTGCGATCGCTAGAAGCACTACAGCGTCGTGTCGATGTCTGCTGCCTCTTTGGCCGCGAGCAGCTTCTTCTGATAGCGGCTCTGCACGATATCCGTGAGGGCGAGCACGGCGATCACGAAGTAGAAGGTGGTCTTGGTCATCGCGTGGATCTCGTTGCCGAAGAGCTTCACGTGGGCGAGGTGCCCGCCTTCCGTGATGAGCATCACTCCCACGATGAAGAGCACGAACAGGCCGAGCACTTCGTACATGCGGTTCTTCGCGAGGAACGTCGAAACGGTCTCGGCCAGCATGATCATCATGATGCCGCTGATGACGATGGCGGTGGCCATCACCCAGAACACCTCGGTGAGGGCCATGGCGCTCAGGATCGAGTCGAACGAGAACACGAGGTTCATCAGGACGATCATGAAGATGACCTTGCCCGAGGACGCTGGCTCCTTCTCTTCCGCGTGGGCCTCCTCCAGCGCAATCATGTGCAGGACCTCTTTCATGGCCGTGTACAGAATGAAGGCGCCGCCGAAGAGCACGATGAGGCTGTGGATCGAGAACTCCGCGTCGATCCAATCGTTGTAGTGGATCTCAGCGAAGACGCTCTTCGTGCGCTCGACCACGTGCACGAGCACGAACAGGAGCACGATGCGTAGGACGATCGCCAGCCCGATGCCCAACTTGCGGACCCGTGCACGATCCTCTTCGGGGGCCCGCTTAGACTCGAGGGAGATATAGAGCAGGTTGTCGAAGCCTAGGACTGCCTGAAGCAGCACCAGCATGAGTAGAGTGAAGAGATGATCGAGCACGTCGACAAGCGCCGGGGGCGCCGAGGGATGGGGCCAGGGGTAGAGTCCGTGGGGGGCACCTCTGGGCGCCCGGCTCTGAGGATAGCGAGTGAAGGGGCCCAGCTCCTACCGCTGCTGCTCGCCTCGCTGCTTTGCGGCTGTGAGCCGGCCCCCGGACCCGGACCCGGGGGCGGAGGGGGGCAAGGAGCTTCGGCGTCGCCCCCGATGGCCGGGGGAAGTGTGGCCGGGGGAAGTATGGCCGCGGGGAGTGCCGCGGCGCCCGGGGGCGACGTTCCGGGCCCGGCCTCGGGCAGCGTCGAGTCTTCATCCGCGTCGGACGCGGGCATCTCCCAGGAGGGATGGGTGACCCTGGGCAAGGAGATCGAGCCGTGGCTCGTACTCGCGCTCGAAGGCCTGGCTTCGTCAGGACGCGTCGATCTGGATCTACCGGTCGCGATGCACCTGCCTCTCCTCGCATCGCCGCGCTCCGACGCGATCACGCCGCGCCAGCTGATCGATCACAACGCTCACCTCGGCGCCCGCGCGTACGAGGACTTCCTGCGCGCGAACCCTGGCTCGGACGCGCTCAAGGCCCAGGCGTTTCTCGTTGCGTTAAGCTCTGACGATACGCCGGGGGAGCGTTCGAACTGGCGCCGTGCCCACCTGGATCTGATGGGTTGGCTGATTGTCGCTGTGGCGGGCGAGCAGGATCTCGCTGCGGCGCTGGCTACCGTGCTCGGCGACGAAGTTCGCCAGGCTGACACGGAGGTCGCCCCGGTCACGCCGATCCGAGCCGAACTGAGCGTTCGCGCCACACGGCACGCGGAAGTGCTGAAAGGGTGGGAGGCGCGCAGATGAGCGATCGAGGGGAGGGAACCTGGGAGAGCCACCCGGATGTTCGCCGCGCGGGCACGCTGAACGAGCGGCTGCACTACGATCCGGATGCCCACGCTCTGGCGGTGGAGAAAATCTTCGCGCGCTCCTGGCAGCTGGTGCCCATCGCGGAACCGAGCCGCGCCATCGAGCCGTTCACTCTCTTGGACGGGTCTCTCGATGAGCCGCTCGTGCTCACCGGCACGGGGCACGACCGGCGGGTTCTATCCAACGTTTGCACGCACCGGGGCGCGCTGCTCGCCGAAACCTGCAGCGACCAAACCGCGCTTCGGTGCCGATACCACGGACGTCAGTTCGACCTCCTAGGGGGCATGACCAAGTGTCCAGGTTTCGAAGAGGCCGCGGACTTCCCGCGCCCAAGCGACGACCTTCGCGGGCTGCCACTGCATCAGGTCGGGCCGCTCCGCTTCACGGGGATCGACCCGGTGGTCTCGTTCGATGAGTGGTCCGCGCCCCTGCGCAGGACGCTTGCCGAGTACGAGGGCGAGACATTTGAGTTCGACCCGACGTCTTCTCGTGTCTTTGAGATCGACGCGGCCTGGGCGCTCTACTGCGAGAACTTCCTGGAGGGCTTTCACATTCCGTTCGTGCACCCAGACCTCAATCGGGGGCTCGACTTCTCACGCTATCGAACCGAGCTGGAGCCCTACGCCGTGCGCCAGCTTGGTGTGGACAGCGGCGACGAAGTACGGCTCGTGTCGCGCCCGGGCGAGGACGTCGTCGCCGACTACCTTTGGCTCTACCCGAACCTGATGGTCAACGGCTACGCCTGGGGAATCTCCGTCAACCTGGTGGAGCCCATGGGGCCGGGGCGTTGCCGCGTCCGCTACCTGCGCTGGGTTGCCCGCCCCGAGCTCGTGGGCCAAGGGGTCGGTGGGGCCCTCGACACCGTCGAGATAGAGGATCAAGAGGTGGTCCTTTCCGTTCAGAAGGGTGTGCGCTCGCGCCTCTACCCCGGAGGCCGCTTCGCCCCCAAACTAGAAACGGGGCCCCATCACTTCCAGCGCCTGATGTCGGCCGACCTGATGCGATAGGGCCCCGTTCGAAAGAGCAGATTCGTTTCCGGGGCCTACGTGCGCGAAGCCTCGAAGATGCTCTGGATGGTGGTGTTCATCATCGCGTCGAACTCGTCGTCGGTCTGCTTGGCGTTCAAGCCTTCGGAAAGTGCGCGCGAGAAGCTAGCGATCATCGCGTTGTTGCGCGAGAGGCGTGCGTTCGACTCGTCCCGGCTGTAGCCGCCGGAGAGGGCGACAACGCGCAGCACGTTCTTGTGCGCGATGCACGGCGCGTAGAAGTTGTCCTCTTCCGGGAGGGTCAGCTTGAGCATGACCTGGGTTCCGTTCGAGAGCTTGTCGAGGTGCTCCATGATCGCGTCGCGGAGCATCTTCTCGGACTCGGACTTCGAGTCACTGTGGATGTCGACCTCGGGCTCGATGATCGGGACGAGGCCGTGACCTGAGATCTGGGCGCCCACTTCGAACTGTTGATCCACGACGGCCTTCACGCCGGTCGCATTCGCAGACTTCACCACCGAGCGCATCTTGGTACCAAAGACACCGAGGCCCTTGGCCCGCTTGAGGAGATCATCGAGGCCGGGCATCGGCTTCATGATCTGAGCCCCGTCCACTTCGTCGGCGAGACCCTTGTCGCACTTGAGGAACGGAACGATGCGCTTCGAGTTCCAAAGGTAGTCGGATGTCGAGTGGCCCATGACTTCACGGTCCATGGTGTTCTCGAAGAGGATGGCTCCGAGGATGCGATCGCCGTTGAAAGCGGGCGTCGTCATGATGCGGGTCCGCATCTCGTGGACCTTGGCGAACATCGCGTCGTCGCCGGAGTACTCGGAGCCCTCCACGCCGTAGGCCAGAAGGGCCTTGGGGGTGCTGCCGCCGCTCTGGTCGAGGGCTGCGATGAAACCGTCTTGGGTGCGAACTTTAAGGAGCTGCTGTTCGAAGGACATGGAGTCGTTTGCCCCGGTTGGGGGCTGCTGGTGGTGCGGCCCCATGGGGAGCGAGCACGGCCTATTCGAGGGGAGAATGAAGGCGGCAGTCTACCGTCCATCCCCAGGGGAAGGTGCTGGGATTGGCGAGACACCGTGCCACTCTGACCGGATCGTTGAGGTTTCTCATCCTCAGCTCACTAGGAGCCTGCGCCACGGATCGCGGATTCGATGGCACGGCCAGGATCAGCGCCAGCTGCGTTGCGCCAAACCCCGAATGGAGTAGGTCGCGGAAATCTGCGGAGAGACTCACCTCTTCTGAAGCAGCAGCGGCCGGCGGAACTCCTGTTCGAGCTCTCCCATACGCACAAGGAACGCAGGGACGTCCTCTGGCTGCAGCATCAGGCCGCGTTGCTCGAAGTACTGACGATAGGTTCGAGTCCCCGACGGTTCATCCGCTACCTCAAGTCCAACGTTGAGACCCTCCCGCTGCTCGGCTGCCGACGGGGCAGCCGGTGACAGCTCCCATGCTTCGCCCGGCTGCACTTGGATCGTTGCGCGGACCCGCGCCGTGCTGCGCATCGCGATAGGCCAGCGACGCTCCGCTGGACCAAAGCTCTTGTCGAGCTGAAGTGGCACGAAGGGGATCGCCGCCGCATAGCCATCATCTCGAGCATTCGCAAAGCGCACGGCCGTTCCGCTGAACAGGAGCTGTAGGCCCGGGCCTTCTGACCCATCGAGCACGATGCGCGTCTCCGTGAGGTCAACGCCAGGGGTGAAGTTCGCTGCCTGAGACTTCGCGAAGCCCTCCCGCTGTTCGGCGGTGGCCTCGCGGATGCGCTTGATGAGCGTCTGACCCTGGGGCGACGGATCCGACATGCGCCCGCTGACAAGCGCGCTTCCGTCGGGCTGAACCGCGTAGATCAAGGACAGGTCGAGGTTCCAAAAGCCGCCGGCTTGGGTCCGGGGTAGGAACTCCTCCCGCGCGTCCCCTTGGCTGGACTCCAACACATACGCCCCGGCGCCCACTTGGCTTTCCACGATCGCGCCGAAGGGGGTGCCGCGGGAGCCGGAGTGAATGATCCAGATCGGGTCGCCGGCCTCGTCTTCGATGCCGAGGCGCAGGACCAATTGGGCCAGCGACATGACTCCGTCAAAGACCAGCGGGGAAGGGCTCTCGAGCTCTGGGGACACGCGACTCTTCAGTACCGCCCACTCGAAGGGGATACCGGCCCGCTCGTATAGGGCACCTAAGAGAAACGCCGGCCAGCCCTTCTCCGTCAGCCAAACGCTCGCGGCGTCCTCATCTCCTTCGAAGGTCTGCAGGTACTCGTCGACGGCCTCGTAGAGCGCCTTCGCACGGCCGTACGTGTCGGCCTCTGCGATGCCGTCCAAGCTCGCGTCAATGAACTGCGTAAGCTCGGGCTCGAGGTCGGCAGGGATCGACTGGTGGCGCGTTCCGTAGCGCCACCAGCTGCGCAGCTCGTCGGACCGGTCGCGGTCGGCACCAAACGTCGCGACCGGCAACAGCTCGATCTCAGTGGGCTGCAACGGCTCAGCGATGAACTGCGGGTTCGACGCCTCGAGCACGTGTACGGTGCCGCCCTCCCAAGAGAGCGTCTCATGGGAACCGTTGAAGTGCAGGAGCCTCAGCTCCCCCGGGAGTCCCTCGGGCACGAAGAGCACCCAGCGCGAGGTGGGGAAGGCTCGTTCAAACGACGCGAAGCGCCACAGGAGATTCTCTGGCGGCGAACCCGCCACGCCCTCCTCAATTCTGTCCCACACGGTGTCGATCACGTCGCCCGCTTCCAGCGCCGGGAGCACCCACTCGCCGTTCACGTCGACGGGTTCTTGGATGTCGCCGTTCTCCTTGATGATGCGGATGCGTCGGGTCCCTTCGCGCACGGGGACCGCGTTGAGCTCTTCCGCGCCGGAACGATCCATGGGCACGGTGAGGGTTTGGTAGCGCCCGTGGATCGAGCCGTCGGGGTAGATGTAGACCAGCCCTGAGTCGAGGGCTTCGACCACCGAGGCGGCCTCCTTCTGCTTCGCGGAAGCCAATGCCGCGCCCGCATCGGGGCTGAACTCTGCGAAGAATGCCTCGGCCGCATCGGTTTCTCCAAGGCGCGCCAGCAGCTCGCGGCTCGTCGGATCGTGGGGCCGAAGGGACAGCTCTTGGCGTAGCGCTGCCTTGGCGCCGTCGTCGTCGCCAGCGTCCATCTTGCTCGCTGCCAGCGCCCACCAAGCGGTGGGGGCTCGGGGATTGGTCTCGGCCTGCGCCTCCTGGCGGGCCATGACGCGCGCGTCCTCGCCCTGCGCCACGAGAATCTGCGTCAGTGCGCTCGACGCAACTTCTCCCGAAGGGTGCTGTGCGTCCCAGGCCTCGGTCGCAAGCCGCAGCGTCTCCATGCGCGGGTCACCCGTCTGGGCAAAGACCTCGATCAAGAAGTCGAACGCTTCGTCCTGGGAAGCGTCCGTGGTGAGCGCGGTCCACACGTGTTCGGTGGCGAGCGGACCCGCCCCTTGGTTCACAAGCCTCTCGGCCAGCATCGTTCGGCCGCGCGCATAGTGCGGGAACGCCGCCACGATCTCTTCTAGGGCAGCCTGACCCATGGTCCCCGTGCGGTCGATCGCATTGAGCGCGCGCATGCGCCAGAGAGCAGGCTCGGGATAGCTCGGAATGGATGCGCGCCACGCCTCCGCGAGTTCGAGGGCCTCCAAGGGCTTGTTCTCCCGCAAGTGCCGTTGGATTTCGAGGGCATGGGCGGTGGCGTTGACTGAGCCCGACCCGTCTAGCTCTTCGATGACCTTGATCGACTCGCGACGCTTGAGCTCATCGGGAAGATGCCGCGCGGCCTGCACCGCCACGAGGCGCTGCCCCAGCCAGGCCAAGACTTCCTTGTCGGCCGCATCAGAACCGGGCCGCGGCTCCGCCAGCGCGAGATCGAATCGGCGGGCCCGGTTGGCGATGTACATGCGCAGCGCCGGGGCGTAGGGGCCTTCGGGGACGGCGCGACGTAGCGCGTCTAGCTCGCTGGGCAGAGCCACTGGTGCCGGCACGCTTTCCGGGGCCGTCCAGCTCTGAAGGACGCCGGCGTCTTCGCCCGGCTGTTCGATGGAGAGAGCGCGGCCTTCTTCCCCGAGAAGGCGAACGGAAAGCTGAGTCCCGTCGGCCGTGGGAAGCCGCAGGAGCAGTGCGTTCCAGCCGCCTGCGTTGGGCATGACGCGGCAGCGTAGGACCGCCTCGTTGTCCAGCGCCGTGGCGCGCGGCTCGTCGATAGCGAGGGCGTCGTTCCACCACGCGCGGACCGCGCGGGTCGTCCTGATCTCCAGGGTGACGGACGACTCGCTCTTCTCCGTGCGCACAAAGGCCAAGGCGTAGGTCATCCCCTTGGCTGGGAAGATGTCCCGGCGCCATGCCGCCGAATGTCGATTCGGCTGACGCAGCGCAGTGATCCAGGGACGCTCCGTGCCGTCGGCCGCCAGGTACGCAGCTGCAAATCGGGGGGCGCCAGCGGCTGCGGCTCCGGGCTCGGGCGAGAAGCGACCGAGGGGCTCACCCGCGAAGCGCGCGGACAGGTCCGGTGCAGGGGCGGCGGGGGGGACGCGCTCGTCCAACGCGCCAAGGGGGCCGACGACATGCCAGCGGCTTACGAATTCGGGGTAGAGATCGCCTGTGAGGTCGGCCGGGGACGACCCATAGCGCCGCGCCACCGCGTTCGCGTGGATCCCCATACGAAGCTCCAAGGAGCCGGTTCCTTGGCCGACCCGTGCCAGGAGCGCACGAAGTCGGTCGCCCTCCGCTACGAGATCGGACACGCTGCGATCGCCCGCGCGATGGTCCGCCAGAACGTCATACGCCAGCGGAGCCAGCGGCGACTGTGGATCCTGCTCAAGCGCAGAGAACAGCGCGGAGCGCCATGCGAGTGGATCACCGAGAATCCGTGCCGGATGCGCGACGATGAGCTCGGGTGTCACGGCGACGGCTTCGGTCTGGGCGAACCCAGGGGACAGCAGCAGGGCGCCGAAGGCGGCGGCAAAAGCGCGGCGGGGCATAGGCAAAGGGCGAGTCATTCGGCGAACGAATTGGGCGAGAACGATCACTGGGGCACCTCCACGGAGATGTTCTGGCGCTGGGCGGCGTCGACACGACGGGCCGCATCGCGGAACGAGTCGTAGCGCTCTAGCGGAACGCGGTGGGTGCGGAGCTCGAGGGTCTCGGTGCAGGTGACGTGCAACGCATCGTCCGACCATCCATCGACGTCCGACTCTCCCTGGCTGCACCTGCGTCTAAAGCGGATGTCCGGCGTCTCAAACTCCACGTCCTTGGGCAGTTGCACGTCCGTGGCATCCGCGGGCAGGTAGTACGTGATCTGCCGCTCGATCGTCCACGGGACGTCGAGCAGCACGTCGGTCGTCCGCTCGCTTTCCGAGGCGAGGCCTTGCTCTAGGCGGTAGGGCGCAAAGTTCGTGGGCAGCTCCAGCCTGTTCTCCACGCGCTGGCCGACGCGTTCAAGCTGCGCTTGGAGCTCGAGAACGAGGTCCTGGTTCAGATCTTCGTAGTCGGGGTGGACCGCGACGACGTCCCCTTTCAGTGCTCCAAAGCGCGCCGTCATCAGCGCTTCTGCGGCCTCCGCTCGCTGGGCCTCGTCGGTCGCGAAGCGATAGCGGAGCTTCGGATCCCAGCGCCCCTTTGGAGCCTGTCGGAAGGACACTTGGATGCTGTCCTTCGTCGACAAACCGATGTCGATCGTCTCGCGCTGCACGTTGACCTCGGCCGAGGCGAAGGGGATCTGCATTTGCTCTGCGCCGTCGCTGCGCACGGTGAGGACCTTGGCCCCCGCGTCGGAGTCAGGCAGTACCTCTAGGGGGTGCAGTCGCGCGGTGCCGTCGAGGAACATCTCCGGGATCCCGTCCTGGGCTGGCACGTGGGCGATGCAGTGGTTGAAGTGAGCGACAAGGGGCAGCTCGTGGTCTTCTTCGAAGCGCCGGCCCTCCGACTGGATCAGCACGGGCCACGCTTCGATCCCCACTTCGCTCAGCATCGCGCGGAGGAGGATCGCCTTGTCTTTGCAGTCGCCGAAGCGACGGCTGAAGATCACCGGCGCGCTGTACGGCTGGTAGCCGTGGACCCCGAACTCCCATGCGTTGTAGCGCACGTCGGTGACCACAAAGTCGTAGACCGCGCGTAGCTTCTCCAGGCGCGTCTCTTTGTCCCGCGTGAGCTCGGCCACCTTTTCGCTCATCTCGGGGCTAACGGCGATCTCTTCGCGGATCAGGTTCCACCACCAGTTGCCGAAGCTCTCCCAGTTTTCGTAAGTGCTAGCCTGCAGCCGGAGCGTGTGCTCTCGGGCGGGCGGCTCGAGGTTTTCTGAGCGCCGTGGCTTGAGGTCCTTCGTGGACCACGTGCGAGCCAGCGTCCCGTCTTCCAGAGTCTCTTCTGTGGCTGCCACTTCGAGATCGGAATCATCCGCCCCGGCGAGGTGGTAGTAGAGCTTCGTCTCAGCTGGCTCTAGGAGCGTGATGTCGGCCTCGCGCGTCGGCAGGCTCGCGTCCTGCGAGAAGGAAGCGTTGAGTCCGAAGTAGCTGCCAAAGATCGAAGTTGTGATGTCGTCACGGCGCCATTCAATGTCGACGACGTCGCCCACGTCGAGCGGGGGCAGATCGATGGACAGCCGCGGACCGCGGCCCGTTTCTCCTTCATCGATCGTGCCATCCGGATGAAGTACGCGAACGCTCAGGACGCGCAGATCTTCTGAGCCAGGGAAAGAACGAAAGTTGCGCCGGTCGAGCTGGCGCACGCCGGCTTCGGAGAGAACGCGCTCGACCGTACGCCGGTAGCGTCGTGCCTTCCCGTCGGCTCCGACCTTGACCACGCGTCGGTTGAGGAGAACCTCCCGGGGTGCATCCGCGGTCCCGCCGCCCGCGGCGGCGTCATCCCGGGGATGGCGCGCAGCGATGGCGGTCACCGGCTCGGCGTACCGAACGTGGAAGTCATCGTCCGCGCTTCCGGCGTCCGTTCCCTCCGTCGTGGATTTCAGGTAGTTCAGGAGACGTAGTTCGTCCGCGTTGGAGGGCTCGAATTCGCACGACTTGGCGATGGCATCGACCGCACCGGCGCGATCACCTAGGGCCAAGAGCGCTCTTCCGCGCCACGAGAGGACTCGGGATGACTCGGGGATCAGCTGGAGCGCGTCGTCGAAGTGGGCGAGCGCAAGCTCTGCGCTTCCGGCGGCCATGAGGCGGCGCCCCGCGTTCAGGCGCAGGCTGATGTCGTAGTTGCGTTCCAGCAGGCGCTCGCGCGTCATCCGGTCAAGCTCCACCGTATCGAGGGTGCCCGCCGCGATCTCGGCTGCGTCGCGAAGAGCGTCCTGGGCGCTCACGTTGCCCGCGTCGGCGGCGATTTGCACTAGCCGCGCGGCTTCTGGATCGTGTGCGGAGAAGTAGCGCCGCAGTCCCATGCACTCCTGGGGCCAGCGCTGGATGTCATCCTCGCTTGCGAGTTTGGATGCCGCGCGAAGCGCCAAGGCGTCCTGTCCAATCGCGGCGAGGTAGTCCACTTCGTCGAGACGCGACAGAACGGACGAAGGGTGCGCCTTGAGGGCTTGCTCGGTGAGATCCAGCGCACGCCTTGCTAGGTCCTGGGACTCCATCGTGAAGTCTGCGTACCAAGACATGAGCTGGGGCAGCGGTCCGTGGCGCTCAATCGTCTGGTTGAGCACATCAAGCCACGGGTTGACGTCTTCTTCTACGTCGAGGGCTCCGTCGATACGCATCGTGTTGAGCATCGCCATGGCCGCGGCGATCGATTCGGGGTTGGCGATGAACGCGCCGGCCGCGTCGGCGTGCCCAGGGCGCTCCTTGCGCGGAACGCTGCGACTGCTCGCCGCGAGGATCGAGCGGGAGGTGACCGAGTGAGGATCGGTTTTGGATGCGTAGAACGCGCGCGCGCCCGGGGCGGTCGTGCCGCTTCCCCGGCGCAGTCTTCGGCCAGGGTCGACGAGATCCCTTGGCGCAACGCCGTCCGGAGCGGTGGGGGACACCGGCAGGCTGAGTGACGCGCCGGTGGTGCTATCCACGAGTCGCGCGGCAAACATCGGGCGCTCGTCCTGGGAGCCGACCTTGACGACGAGCTCGTTCCAGCCCTCGGAGAGATAGACGGACACCGCGTGACCGTCCGTGCCGAACTCGTGCAGCCCCAGCGCATCGTAGACGGGGGTTCCATTCCACCACACGCGCAGCTCCTCGGAGGCGCTCACGAGGAGCGTCGCGGAACGCGCTTCGGTCGCTTGAATCCATGTACGAGCCAGTACGCACACTTGGCTGCTCGGAGCGACGAGCGCGCCGAGATACACGATGCCGTCGTGGCCGGGCTCAGGTGTCACGCGCCACGGGACTTCACGCAGCTTGCCATCGTACGGGCCGCCCGCCGGGTCTTTCTCTGCTGGCGTCGAGCGCGTCATGCCGCGACCGCGCTCGTTGTCGAAAGGGCCAACGAACTGCCAGCTCGTCAGCATGTTGAGCTCGCGCGTATCTTGCCTCCGCCACGCCATCGCCGCCGCGACCGGCGGAGCAGCGTCGGTAACGTCAATTCCCTGGAGAGCGTTCTTCCACAGGTAGGACTCGCGGACGGAGGTAGCGGTCAGCGCAATCTCCGTCTCCAATGCAGACGCCCACGCCGGGTCGACTTCCCCGGCGCCCCAGGCCTCCTGCGCAGCCCTGAGCCGCTGGGCCACGGCGTCGAGCATCCCCGGCCGATCTCCCATCGCCATCTGCTGGGCGAGCTTCTCGATCGGCGGGTTCTGGGGCGACTGAGCCGGGCTTGAGTTGCCGAAGCTGCTCGCGATGAGCGCGGTCGTAGCGAGCGCGAAGTGGAATTGACGGTGTCCCATAAGTAGCGGTGCGATGGAGCGATTTGCGGGGGCAGCATAGCCCTTCTGTCGCGCGCGTAGGTTCGATCCTGGTAGGTCCGTCCGCTCGGTGGTTGGAAGAGCCAGCTCCGAGCGTGTCCCGTCGTGGAGCAGGATGGCGGCCCAGATTGAGTGCCAGGGCGCAGGGTCTCTGCCTTTATGAACTTGCGTTGAGCCGCCGCGAGGGAAGGGCCGATCTCCCTGGGACTCGGGCGCAGCCACGGGTGTGGGGCATGACTCATCGCGTGATGGGGTGCCTCGCTCAATCTCAGCTGCCTCACCCCCCCCTGCCACGCACTCTCGATGAACAACCAAATCTCTCAACTGGTCTACGCCGCCGCGCTCTCGAGCGGCCTCTTCCTCGCCGCCTGCTCCGGAGAGATGTGCAGCCCCAACGATGGGGAGACTTCCGCAGTGGTAGGCGTCGATCCAGGCATCAGTGGAGTGAGCACTCCGTCGGCGCCCGACGCGACCATGACGGTGGCTATCGCGGCGCTTCAGAAGAAGCAGCTCAGCTCCTTCCTGAAGACTGTGCTGCCGCCGACCCAGCAGGACGAGATGCGCAAGGCCTGGGCCGAGGCCCAGAAGGAGCCCATCAAGGCCGATGAGGACGCGCAGTTCCAGGCCTTCATGGCCATGGCTACCGCAGAAGGAGCAGAGGACACGCTCTTTCACATGGTCAAGCCGTACCTCTCAGAGGCACAGCAGCAAATGGAGGGCATGGCGCAGATGCTGCCCATGATCATGGCGGGGACGATGCAGGATGCCAATTTGCCGCAGGAGTCCCAGGCGATGCTCGGTGACTTTGCGAAGGAGGTCGTGGGCATCGACCTCGCTAGCGAGGAGAACGCTCGTCGCGCCGTCGGTATCTTCGTGACGACAGCACGGGCCCTCAAGGTCAAGAGCGCGAAGCAGCTTCAAGCCCTGAGCTTCGACGAGGTCATGGGTCGCGCCGATCTGGTCTACGCTTGTGTCGTCGACATCCTCGGTGTCTACGGCCTCTCGCCCGAGGGTATGCTGAAGTCGATGACGGCACGCACGGTCTCGACGACGGGCGATCTCGCCCAGATGGAGCTGACCTTCAGCCTGTTCGGTATGGACCCAGAGACGGTCCCGTTCGAGATGGAGCGCATCGAGGGCCGCTGGTTCCCGAAGGCGCCGGAGCAGGACGGTGCGACGACGGACGGCCTCGCGCGCTGAGGGACCTGCGTCCTAGGCCGCAGCTGCCAATAATCCGGCAGTCGCTGCCCCAACGGCGACTTTTGGGGTCTAGGCTCTTCGGCATGACTGAAGCAAACACCATCGCCGACGGATCGGTCGTCACGATGCACTACAAGCTGGCTCTCGATGATGGCCAGGTCGTGGATAGCTCCGAAGGGAGCGACCCCCTCGCCTACCTCCATGGTTCCGGGAACATTGTGCCCGGCCTGGAGTCGGCGATGAACGGCAAACAGGTTGGCGACAAGTTCGACGTCGCCGTGAAGCCTGAAGAGGGTTACGGCACTCGTCACGAGGAGGCCGTGCAGACGGTCCCGAAGGGTATGTTCCCCCCGGACGCGCAGCTTGAGCCCGGGATTCAGTTCCAGGCGACGGACGAAGAGCAGCGCCCGGTCATGGGCACGATCAAAGAGGTGGCCGATGAGACCGTCACCGTAGACTTCAACCATCCGCTGGCGGGTCACGTGCTGAACTTCAGCATCGAGATCGTTGAGATCCGGGTCGCCACCGAAGAGGAGAAGACCCACGGGCACGTGCACGGCCCCGGCGGCCACGACCACTAGCGCTGGTTCTGGGTCCGCTACTGGGTCCGCTACTGGGTCCGCTACTGGGCCCGGCGGCGCCGAATGACCCCGAACTCCAGCGACCGATAGGTCCGGAGCAGGACGGACGTCGTGGGCACGGGAAAATCCAAGGGCACCCTCGTGATGGGGGTGCTCTTTTCAAAGGGCGGCTTCACCGGTGAAAGGAAGTGCTCGGCCCAAAGCTTGGTCGGGACCCCAACCAAGATTTGATCGGGGGCGCCGTGTTCGTCCCAGAATCCGGTGAGCCTGCGGTTCGTTTCCTCGATCATCCGCTTTGCGTTCTGGAGCCGCAGGCGCGAGCCGTATCGCGACTTGCCCTTCGAGGCCAGAAAAGCAGGCTGCGCGCGACCGTTGCCGCGCACCACGTAGCGCTTGAAGGCCTTGGTGCCCAAGGGCTCGCCGTGCTCGAACATCGCGATGGCGACGGCACCGGCTTGGGCGAGGATGACGCACTGCTTGGGCAGTTGCGTCGGATAGTGGGCGAGGAAGGTCGCGAGGTCGTTGCCTTGGCTCTGGGCCCCTCTTCGACGCGCGAAGGCCGCAGCGCTGTCGTCTTCCGCGGCTTCCCGTAGTTCTATTGGGAGCGGGATAACGGGCGGCGGAACCACCGTGAGCGCCGATTCGTCGCTTTGGGCTTGGCCCTCGAACGTCAAGCGCTTGGGGTCGAGCCGGAAGCGCGCTTCGTCCGCCAGCGCCGCAAGGCGCTCTCGTCCGTCCGCCCAGTGGAAGGTCTCTATCGACTCGGTAGCCACGTATCCACCAGCCACAGTCCGTCGAAGTTCTTCGCGAGCCCAATGCGCAGCCGGTCCTCGTGGATCGCCTTTCCTTCGGGCGGCGTGAGCGTGCCCGTGACGTAGCCGCTGCCCGTTAGCTGAAGCTCGAAGGTCGTGCCGGCGGGGATAAGCGGAACAGCGCTCTCCTTCATCCAGCCACCGATCTTCTTCGAGGTGAAGCGGCCGGGGTGGGGGAGCCCGCCGTCCGTCGCCACGGCCTCCGCGAGGAACGGCGCGACGACCCGAGGGTCACCCTTCGCCATCGCGTCAATGAACCCTTGGGCCATGACCTCGGACTCGAACCGCGGCCGCGCGCCGTCCCAGCCCAGCGCCGGTTTCGCGTCCCAGTCCATCACCGAGATGGCCTCGAAGGCCATCGCGTGCTGCCACGGCAGCTCGTTTGTTTCCGCCGCGAGCTTGAATCCGTTGGCCGCCATCTCGGCGAGGATCTGCGCCTTGTCCATCTTGTGATCCGGCTTGATCGGTACGCTCCGATCCTCGGCCCTGTACTCAACGAGCACCACGACACCGTCCTCACGCAGTGCGGAACGCACAGCGCCCAGAATAGAGGTCGGGTGGGAGAGCTCGTGGTAGACGTCCACCATCAGGATGACGTCGCAGGATTTCGGCGGCAGCTTCGGGTCGTCGATCGTCGCGAGGATCGGCTCGAGGTTCAGAGGCGTACCCCGTTTGGCAGCCTCGGCCTCCGCGCGCTCGGTCAAGAACTCCAGCATCTCAGGCTGGAGATCCACACCGTAGACCTTGCCTTTGGGCCCCACCGCAGCGGCCAGCGGCAGGGTGTGGTAGCCGTTGCCGCAGCCAAAGTCCGCGACCACCGCGCCTGGCTGAACATCGAGCCAAGCGCGGAGCTTCTGTCCGTTCTCCTCGTTCTCGCGCGCTTCGCGCATGAGCCAGTTGGCGTCTCTCCAGCCCATGGTCTCCGCGACATTGCGCCCCATATAGACCGTGCGGCCCCTGGGGGTCGCTTCGGGGTTCGGGCGGTCGGCCCGGGCGGTAGCGCGACCCTGAATAGAGCCGCTCGCCCCCTGGCTGCGAGACTCTCCGGCCGAAATGAGGGCCGTGACGAGGACCACTGCCATGGCCCATTGAAACTGCATCCTTCCCATGCCGCCCATTGTAGGGGGCGCGCAGCCATCCCTCGCTGCCGTTCTCTGGGAGCATGCACGCGCATGAGAACTAGTGCCAGCGGTGTTCCTCGCGGCGATCGCGGTCTATGCTCCTTGCCGTCCTATTCCATTCGAATCAGCAACCGACCCCCAAACCACCTCCATGAGCCGCGCATCTGCCCGTCATATCCTTGTCCCCTCCGAAGAGAAATGCCTCGAGCTGAAGAGCCAGATTGCTGGCGGCGCCGACTTTGCCGACCTCGCGAAAGAGCACTCCACTTGCCCGTCCGGCAAGAACGGCGGCTCGCTCGGTGAGTTCGGCCCCGGCCAGATGGTCAAGGAGTTCGATACGGTCGTGTTCAACGAAGCCGTTGGCGAAGTCCACGGTCCCGTCAAGACGCAGTTTGGCTACCACCTGCTCGAGGTGACGAGCCGCTCGTAGTTCAAAGTCGCCCGACGACTAGAAAGGGGGGAGCCTCGACCGCGGTCGAAGCTCCCCCCTTTCTCGTTCAGCCGCCGGCCGCTGCGATCTGATCTTCGATGGCCCTTGAGATCGGCTTGCCCGCCTTCGACTTGTAGACCTTCGGGGCGACGTAGCCAAAAGCCTCCAGCGTGACGACTTCTTTGCCGACGGGTGCTGGCAGCGAGGACGGGTCTTTCGAGATCGCCAGGAATCTCTCTTCACCTTCCGAGATGAGCCAGTCACGGAACGCGACGAAGTTCGAGTCGGTGCAGTTCTTGATGAACGCGTCGGCGACCGCGCGGAGGGACGGCTTGTTCGCGCGCTCGATCACCTCGGTGTAGCGCTCGTGGAACATGGCAACGTCGAGGGGTTCTAGCGAGCGCAGAATCGTCGTGAGTTCGGCGGGCCGCAGGAACATGTCGCCTTTGGCCGCCCGCTTGGCATCGTGAACGAGCTCCCAAAATCGCGACTCTTCCATCACCGCCGGCCCTTGCTCGATGACCTCTTCCCGCGCGCGGGCCGCTTTGGCGCTCTGAATCGCTTGGTAGGCGACGAAGACGATCACGACCGCCGCGGCGCCGCCTGCGAGCAGCCAGCCGTTCACTTCGACCGCGCCGTCTTGGGCAGCCCGGAATGTGAGGAGCGCGGGGATCGCGAGCAAGTGGTGGATCGTGAACATGTCCCACATATTCGCCACTCATGCCCCGGGGGCGAACCTAAGTCTCGTGCAAATTCGGCAATTCACCCTCTCTCGCGCACTGAAGCGTCTCGATGGAGGCGAGTCGATCGCGCCACGGTCGCTCTTCGTCCGGATCGTTGGTTTGTGCGATGACCTCCGCGAGCCAGTCAGCCTGGACCCCGAGCCATGCGTCCATGACCGGGCCGACGGCATGCCGCAACCGCGGACCTACGTAGGCATCCACTAGGTCCGCCAGCTCAGACGCACCTTGACCGTCGTCGAAGCACTGGACCATGAAGAGTCGCCGTCCCTCCGCCACCAGCGACTCGTGGGCGATGCCGTACCCGAGTTCGAGCATGGCCGTGCGCACGTCGTGCTCGCCCCCGGACGCCTGGAAGACGATCCGCCGGGGGCGCTTTCCTTCCGCGAGGCCCTGGCGCACGATGTCGAGGGCCGTCTTGGAGCCTATGCCCGCCAGCACCGCGCACTGGATCTTGCCCGTGGGAAGCACGCGAAAGCCGTCTCCCAAGAGAGCCTCGGCCCGCCCCTCGGAGATCTCGGACGCTAGCGTTTCTTGCGCGCCGGCGAGGGCCAGCTCTGACGCGTCGACCGCGTAGACGAACGTGGCGACGCCAGATGCGAGGAGTCCCTTAGATAAGTGTCCATGATCGGCTCCGATGTCCGCGACGACGCTTCCGTTCGGCACGGCGGCCGCCACCGCTGAGAGTCGAGGACCGAGGCCTCCAATCCGCGGGGCCGCCACCTCGGCGACAGCACGGCGATGACTCGCCGGTATCTTCCAGCTCATGCCCGCGTCGCTCTACTTCGAGGCGCCTTTTGTGTGCAGCTCGAGCAGCACTCCCATGGGGGCCGCACCTCGATCTTCACCACGTTGGTTGAATCGCGCAGCCCCCGCGCGCTCGCCGACGGCTACCAGCCGAAAGCTCTCGAAGTTCGATGCTTTGACGTTCCAAACGGCACGCCCGGCGAGCCGCGGCGCGTAGCGCTTCTCGCCCGCCTCCATGCGAGCCTCCCCCGCGTACTCAATCTCGACGGTCTCTGGGCTAGTGCGCGTCCGAACCATCGTCAGCGTCAAGAGCTTGACGTCCTCTGGCTTCCAAATGCGATTCTGCCCGCGCACGTTGTCGACGAGAGCCTCGCGAACGATGCGCAGGGCGACTTCATCCGGCACAGGCTGCGACTCCTCGCCGAGGGGCACTAGGGCGGTCGGGTCCTGGATGGTGAGCCAGTTCTGATTCCAGGCCCATTCGGTGAAGCTCATCCACGGCTTGCCCTTGAGGTCGGACTGGGTGCGTCGACGCCCCGAGCGGTCGCCTTTGCCACGGGGCAGATCCCGGAGGGAAACGCGCAGCGCCATCGGGGCAGCATCGACTTCGGGCGGTGCCACCGCAGCGGCCGGTGGAATCGGCGACGCGGCGTAGCCCTTCTCCTTCTTCAGTGCTTCCCAGCGCTTGAGCCCTGCCTTCATGCGCTTCAAAAGACGCGAGGCGCTGCCGCTCGCCGCGTGCGCGCCCTCTAGGTACTCGCCCCCGGGCCCGATCATGTAGATGCCCTGCTTGGTACCCGGATCATTCCAGTCGCCCGCCGGCATCTGCGCACCGTAACCCTTGAAGAAGACGTGTCCGGGATCATCTGCGATCTGCCGCAGGGCCCAGTCTCCCTCGGGGTAGATGTGATGCACTTCTTCGGCAACCGCGACGAATTCAGCGCTGAGCTTCTTCAGCTCGGGGTCTGACCAGACCAGCTGGCGTCCGCGGACGCCGTTGTTTCATGTACAGCCAAGCGGGTGCCCGTTCATCGTCCAGAGGAGGATGGGCCGGCCGAGTTCCTGCGCAAGCTGAACGGCCGGCCAAAACTCGTTGCGCCAACCGATCGATTCATAGCTCAGCTCGTCCGCGCTCGGTCGGATGAACTCCGCCCATTGATCGACCCAACCCTGGACGTCTTTGGCCTGGACGTCTTTGGCCTGGACGTCTTTGGACGGAAGAGAGAGCTCTTGGGCAGCGCCCGCCAGCATGAGTACGGTCGCGCCCAGGGCGCCGAGGGGTCCTACGGAGAGCATCCTCTCAAAATACAGATGCTCGCCGCAGCCGTGTCACGGATTGACGAATCCGCTACTTCGGACCCTTCTTCTTCTGGTCCTTGCCGATCGCATCGAGGGCCTTTTTCTGCTCCAGCCACGGCTGCCCCTCCGAGATCCACTCAGGGGCCTCCTCGCCGTCGAGGTGAGTGCTGAACCACTCCCGAACGCGGTGGTGGTAGTCCACCTGGTTCGCCTCCTCGGCAAGGCCATGGTTCTCGCCAGGGTAGACCAGCATGACGTAGGGGCGCTGGGCGAGGCGGGCGGCGTTGTACATCTCAATGCCCTGCTGCCAGTCCACTGCGCCGTCGTTGTCCCCGAATGCCACCAAGAGGGGCGTGTTCAGGCTCTCGATGGAGAAGATGGGGGAGTTCGCGATGTAGGTGTCGACGTCACGCCAGAACGGACGGTCCATCCGGCCCTGGCTCTCGTGGAAGATCTTGGCGTCGGTCCCGCCGGAGTTCCAATAGATGCTCATGGACATGCTCATCATGTTGGTGAGCGGAGCGCCAGCGACGCCGGCTGCGAAGAGATCCGTTTGCGTCACGATGAATGCTGTTTGGTAGGCGCCCCAGGAGTGGCCGAAGAGTCCTACTCGCTCGGGGTCGACCTTCCCATCTTCGAGGACCTTGCGGACAGCTGGCACCACGCACTCCACGGCCGAAAGCCCTGGGTTCTGGGCGCGGTACACGATGTCCGGTTGGAAGACGAAGTACCCGTTCTGCGTGAAGACTCCCGGGCTGTAGGGATTGCGCTCCGACGGCGTGGCGTACTGGTGGAGCGACTGGCTGCGTAGTTCGTAGATGTAGACGACCATGGGGTACGTCTTCGAAGGATCGTAGTCCGCCGGATAGAACAGCGCGCCCTGGAGCGGCACCCCGTTCGCGCTTTCGTAGTCCACCAGTTCGGAGTGGCCCCACAGAAACTCTTCGGCGTGGGAGTTGGTCGCGCTGACCTGCTTGGGTTCATCGAGCATCGGCCCAGCCACAAACAGGTCGGGTGAGTCGTCGAAGCGCTCCTCTCGGAACGAAAGCACGGGGGCGTCTTCTGCCATGGCGAGGGCCGAGACGCGCGCGTCCTTCCAGACGAGATGCGTCGGGGGCGTCCCGTTCTTCATGTGACCAAAGCCGGACTTCTTCGTGCGCTCCCCGTAGAGGCTGAAGTAGAAGCCCTCGTCCATGTCGATGAACTGATCGTCGTCTCGGTCGGCTGCGACGCGAACGCGGCGGTGTTCGATTTCGTATTCAGCCCCTTCGGTGAGCTGAGTGGGTTCCCCTCCCGCGAGGGGGAACTGCCAGATGTCGAAGCGGTCGTAGAGCAGCACCGAGTCGCCGTCCTGCGTCCAGCCGGCGATGCCGTAGGGTCGCTTCTCGTCCGTCAGGACCGAGGACTCTTGGTCGATGAACTTCGACTGGACGTTCGCGGTGAGGTTCACCGACTTGCCTGACTCGAAGCTGAACGACCAAAGATGGTCGTCGCGCACGTACAGGAAGTAGCCGCCGGTCGGGTGCCCTGGGAACGCATACTTGACGCGCTCGAGCACGCGCTCTTGATCGCCGGTCTTGACGTCCACGGAGTAGATGTCATTCAGGGTTGCTGAGAACCGCTGCTCTTCCTCGTAGGGCGTCTCGTCGTAGCCGATGCCCTGAAGTCCTCCCTCTAGGATGTCCACGTCCTCCGTCAGATCGTCTTCGAGCTGGACGAGTCTGCGCTCTGCGAGCCAGTAAACCGCGGCGATGGTGTCGCGCTCGTCGCGACGCGCCGTCACCTTTTGGTTAGGGATGATGCGGATGTCCTTGGCGTGCCAGACTTCGACCCCGGGGGCCTCGTCTAGGGTTTCCCGGAGGGAGCCGGCGGCCTCGCTGGCTGGGCTGTCGTCCTCTTCTGGCTTCTGTTCTTCTGGCTTCTGTTC
>CAYQKK010000032.1:0-32547 GCA_964417955.1 uncultured Planctomycetaceae bacterium | reverse complement strand
TCTGGCTTCTGTTCCTCTGGGGTGCCATCGGCGGAGTCCCCTTCCTCGAGATCCTCATCCTCATCGAGCTTAGCCGGCCGCTCTTCCCATTCCTTGAGCCCGAAATAGAGCGCGGCGCCATCGTCAGCCCAGCGCAGCCCGTCGAACTCGACGACCCGCAGGTCTTCCGGGAATCCGTCGGCGGCCAGGTGGTCGAAGACGTTCGCTTCATTGGCTTGTTCAGACACGTCGCGCCAAGCGAGCACCGCGAAGGTGGGATCCTCATCGTCTTCGTACGTCGTCTTGCGCATGACAGCGAGGTCTGCGCTGTCGTCACGCCAGGTCATGCCCACGTACTCAGCCTCATCGGAGTCCAGCGTGCGCAGGATTCCGGCTCCCGCGTCGAAAACGCGGAGTCCGTTGCCCTTCTTGTCCGGCGCGCTCACGGTGATTGCGATCCACGCACCCGCTTCGCTCCAGGCGTGACTCGTGACTCGACCAAAGTGAGTTTCGACGCCCGTTTGAAGTTCGCGGATCACGAGATCCGTGCCGTTCTCATCGCCCTTGGGCGCATAGCGGCGCATGGCGATGAAGGCGCCGTCGCTGCTGAACTCAAAGCTCTGAACGCCGTCCACTTCCTCCTTCTTGCCTTGGACCAAGTCGAAGAGGCCCAGCTGGTTCTCGATCGGCTTCTTCGCTTTGCGCAGCTTCTTCGTCTCCGCGGTGGACTTTCCGATGCGGTAGGCGAGCCACTTTGCGTCCGAAGAGAACGCGGGGGAGCCTCCTTGTTCAAACGCCTCAGTGGAGTCCGTGGCAACCACCCGCAGTCGCAGCTCTGATGTCCCGTCGTTCTGCGAGACGGAGTAGGCGATCCAACGGCCGTCGGGGGACAGCGTCGAGCGACCAAGGCGTTCCCACTCTTGCCAGTCAGACTCGGTGGAGAGCCTTGGGGCGGCCGGCTCAGCTTCGGTCGGTTCAGTTTCGTTCTGCTCCAAGTCCACTGGCACAGCAAGCGGCGGCGCTTCAGCGACGGCTTCCTGGGCAAAAGTGCGGGCGCTAAGCGCCAGAGTGGTCGTAAGGAGTGCGGTGAATAGAATTGGGGTGCGCAAAATGACGGAGCAGAGCCTCAGCGGGAGCCGCTCAACCCATTGCAGGGAGCGACCGAAGAGCCCAGAGGCTATCTGCGTATCAGCGCAGCGTGGGGGGCTCGGATCATCGCTGACGAGGGACTTACGTCCGTGCCCAGAACTGCACCCGTAGTGCACGTCTCTATTCGGGAGCCAAACGCCGTTGCGAGTCAGGCGCAGGCCCTACGCGGCTTGTCTCAGCATACTGGCGCACATCGCGACGAGCTCGCTGAAGTTCACGGGCTTGGTCGCGTAGTCGTCGCACCCAGCGGCGATGCACGCCTCACGGTCTCCACTCATCGCGTTGGCTGTCAGCGCGATGATCGGCAGACTGAGCCCCTTCTCACGGAGTAGACTCGTCGCCGTGTAGCCATCCATGCGCGGCATCTGCATGTCCATGAGGACCAAGTCGATCGGCTGTTGACCCTCGACGTTACCGAGGAGGCGATCCACCGCGGCCTGTCCATCCATTGCAGCCTCGACCTCGGCTCCGGCGCGCTTCAGGACCTTGGTGATCAATACCTGGTTGTCGGGTCCATCTTCAGCAAGGAGAATGCGCTTGCCGACGAGTGGCTTGGCTCCGCCTGCGCTCTTTTCATCGCTGGGCGCGGCGGCAGTCCGATGGAGATCTAGCTCGTGGAGCTCTGGGGTGGCCTCAACGGGCATCGAAATCGTGAAGCAACTGCCCTGGCCTTCTTCGGACTCTGCGGAGATGCCTCCCCCGAGGAGTTCAGCCAGTCGCTGGGAGATCGAGAGGCCGAGGCCGGTGCCGCCGTACTGGCTCGCCGTCGTCGCGGAGCCCTGGGTGAACGGGGTGAAAACGCGCGCTAGCTCGGCATCGGACATGCCGATGCCCGTGTCCCTGACGGCGATCTCAAGGTGACCACCCAGGGATCGACTCACCCAGCGGGGCTCAATCGTCACCTGACCCCCGGCCGCGAACTTGATTGCGTTGCCAACGATGTTGACGAGGATCTGGACGAGCCTCGATGCGTCGGAGTGGATACGCGTGGGGATCGGTCCGCTGGGGACGATCGTGAGCTGAGTTCCAGATGCCTCCGCGCGTGCGGACAGGAGGTCCATGACGTCGTGTAGCACATCTTTCGGAGAGACGTCTTCGATGTTCGCTTCGAGCTTCCCGGCCTCGACCTTAGAGAGGTCCAGGATATCGTTGATCAGGCCCAGAAGGCCGAGTCCGTTGCGCTTGATCGTGTCGAGGGATTGCTGCGCCGACTCCGGCGTCAGGGTCCCGTTCTCCGCCTCGCCGAGTAGAACTTCGGCGAATCCAATGATCGCCGTCATGGGCGTCCGAATCTCGTGGCTCATCTTGGCGAGGAACATCGACTTCGCGGCGTTGGCGGCTTCGGCTTCCTCCTTGGCTTTGCGCAACTCCTCCCCGATGCGTACGAGCTCGGTGACATCCGTGCGGCAGCTGACGACCCCACCGTTCTCTGTGCGACGATCACTGATGCGGATCAATCGGCCGTTGATCTCTTGGGTCCACAGCTTCTCGCACTTGCGATGCTGGGAGATTCGATCCTCGACGAACTGGTCGATGTCCTCGACCTCTGGGTGGGAGAGGGCGAAATCCGTGAGGACGTCGACGTAGGGGACGCCCGAGAGGTAAGAGTCCTCGGGAATGCCGTACATCTCGCGGTACTGCGGGTTGCAGAACACGAAGCGTTCCTCGCGATCGTAGAGCACGACGGCGGAGTCCATCGCGTCGATGGCAAGATCCAAGTGCTCGCGGGTTTCACGCAGGAGTTTCTCGTCGGAGAGGCGCTTGGTGATGTCCGCGTAGATCCCCACGAGACCCGTGACCTTTCCCTGGGCGTCGAGGATGGGAACCTTGGAGGTGTCGACCCAGATCGTGCTGCCATCCGGAAGCTGTCGTGAATCCACCTTGTGCAGCAAAGACGCGCGGTCGTAGATGACGCGGCGATCATCGCCCCGAAGACGTTCCGCTTCGGGGGTCGGCCAAGGAAGATCGTGATCGGTTAGCCCCACGATCTCCATTGGCGAGCTGAGGCCCACAAGCCCCGCGAATTCGACGTTGCAGCCGAGGTAGCGAGAGTGGGTGTCCTTCCAAAAGACCGCGTACGGAATCAGCGAGACGACGGATGCGAGCATCAGCGAATCGAAGCCTTCAGGCGGATTGATTTCCGTAGATGGGGGAGGAGTCGTCATGGGGGAGAGCTGGCCCAAGGCCTACCTCCCCATGTTTCGGACGAACCAGAGTGCATAGCTGAACCTGATCCCCTGCTGCCCACCGTTTTTCCTGGATACTCCCTAGGGGGTGATCGGTAGAGCGACGCTGTGTTTCACCCAGAGACCCACCGACTTGCTCAGCGAGGGGCACGGAATATTGTTCCTGCCCAGCGTATTTCAGGCCTAGGAGTCGATCTGCAGTGCCTTGCGCCAGCGTTCGCGGACCACAGGCCATGCCATCCGGAACCACGGCGTGAAGATCGTCTCTTCACCGATTGCGTCGTCCATCGCTCCTTCATCGAAGAGGCGCAGGTCGGCGATCTCTTCGGGGTCAGGGTCGATCTGATCGGGGTCGCAGAGTCCCACGAAGACGTGAACGAGCTCGTACTCAGACCCCACGTCGCCGTACTTGGCCCGGTAGGCGTAGCGATGGATGGGAACGAGGTCGACCTCAAGGCCGAGCTCTTCTCCGGTGCGCCTTCGCGCCGCATCCAATATGTCCTCACCGTGCCTGGGATGACTGCAGCAGCTGTTCGACCAGAACCCGGGCCACAGGGGCTTCGACCCATGGCGCCGGTGAATCATCAGGCGGCCGAGCTCATCGAAGAGGTATACGGAAAAGGCGCGGTGAAGGAGCCCGTCGCCGGTGTGGCACTCGGCCCGGGTGGCGGAGCCAATGGCCTCGTCCCCCTCGTTCACCAGGATCAGCTTCTCTTGGGCCCGCGGTCCCCAGGTCCCGAGCTCATCCCTAGCACCGTCAGATTCATCACCGCCCATCACTGCCCTTCTCCGAGCTGATACAAACCAAGCATGTCGTAGGTGTCCTTCGCGACCACGGTGTACGCGCCGCCAGAGTCAACCATCTGGGACGGTTCCATGGTCAAACACGGAGCGAGTAGCAGCCGCGGTGGACGCCCTTCTTGGATCCATGTGTTCAAAGCCACGAACTCCGTCGGGATGCCCATATCGAGCACCCGAAAGAGCGAGCCGTACGTGAAGTCCACGGCGACGGGCTCAGTGGGCTGCAGGTGCCGGATCGCAGCGGCGAGTGGTTCGAAAGACCCCATGGGATGCTCGCCATCAGGGAGGTCGCCGTGGACCCCGCGGACGAAGAGGGGGTGCTCCGGCCCCTCCACGAACGTGGCGTAGGTGACCGTGCCGCACCACCCGAGGGCGCCGATGGCGATGGCGTCCGCCACGGCCCGCCCGCCTCGATGACGACCCACAGCCCACAGGACTCCCAGTCCCTCAGCTGCGAGTACGCACAGCACCACGAAGACAGGCAGGTAGATCCTGGCCAGGGACGGGTTCTCGAACTTGAAGAACAGGAGCAGCGTGGGGAGTACGGCCCAGAGCACCAGCCAGATGAGCCAGCGCATGTCCCGCGCGAAGGCTCCGGCTAGTCCCACTACGGAGAGTCCAAGGATAGGCCAGCCCACCTGGGCGAAGATGCTCGTGTTCCACAGGAAGAGCGCAGAGAACTTGCGGACTTCCAGCCATGTGAAAGCGTGGCCGTAGGGGGATGAGAACCAAGTGTTGCGCGCGTACTCGCTGTAAAGCAGCAGCATGACGGTCAGCGCGCCGACCGGCAGGCAGGCCGCGAGGCCAAAGGCGACCCGCCGCGACTTCCATGGCCACCGTGACGTGCCGTTCGGCGCCTTGGAAAACTGAAGCGCGATGATGACGGCGAGGATCAGCGTGTAGACCGTCGCCATCTCGTGGAACCCGTACGCGATCAGCGATGTCACCGCAATGCCGACGGAGCCGCGCAGCAGCCTGCCGGTGTCTCGCTCTCCGGCGGTCGTGTGCATCTTCCACGCGATCATCATCATCCAGACGAGGAAGAACGTGCATGCCGCTTGCCCCCAGCCTGAACGGGAAACAGCGACGTGTCCCGTTTGCACCGCGACGAAGGCGCCGCCGCAGAGGGCAATCAGCGGTTCGTTGGGGGCCAACCGCCGAAGCCAAAGGAGAACCAGCAGCGCCGTGAGTGCCCCAAGGATCGCTTGGTCTAGGCGCAGAGCGGCCACGTGCCCGAAACCTAGGACCCAGCCCGCTCGCACCGCGTAGCGAATGACCAGTTGGTGGAGGTAGCTGTGCTGGAAGGTCCGCGGGGCCTCTGCTCGACCGAAGTCCTCCACGAGGAGTTCCCCCCAAGCAAGGTCGTCCTTGACCCACTTCGCCGGCTCGAAACCCGGCGTGAGATCCTGTGCCCGAGCCGATCGCAGGAACCACCCGTCGTCGGGGGACATGCGCCCCCCGTCCAGGTCGTATCCGCGAGAGACCAGCGCGATGCCGACGATCAGCAGCGCCCCGATCCAGACGATGGCCCGGGTCCAGCGCCCCGGGAGCGAGGCCCCAGAACCTGTGCCAGCAGGGAGAGGTCGCGGTGTGCCTTGGCCGTACATGTCGGTAGTCTAACCATGAGCCGAGGCTACCTATGACGGAACCCATCAACCTAGAGGCGGAAATCGCCTCTGTTCGAGACGCAGCCAAGCGGCTCGAACCCTACGTCCGTGAAACTCCCACGGTCTACTCGTACACGTTCAGCGAGATCCTGGGGACGGACGTGCACCTGAAGCTGGAGAACCTCCAGCGAACGGGTTCGTTCAAGGTGCGCGGCGCCCTCAACAAGATCTTGACCCTCTCTGACGACGAACGCGACCGAGGCTTGGTGGCCGCGTCCGCTGGCAACCACGCCCAAGGCGTCGCGCTTGCCGCCCAGCTCGCCGGCTGCAGCGCCAAGATCGTCATGCCCGTGAGCACGGCGATCACGAAGGTAGAGCGGACGCGCGGGTACGGCGCGGACGTCGTCCTCCACGGGGCGAGCTACGACGAGGCTGCCGCCCACGCGCTCGAACTTGAGAGCCTCGAGGGGCGCACAGCGATTCACCCCTTCGACGACTGGTCCATCATCCACGGCCAAGGCACCGTGGGCTTAGAGATCGCGCGCCAGGTCCCCGACGTCGGTTCGGTCATTCTTCCGATTGGCGGCGGAGGGTTGATCGCTGGCGTGGCCTTGGCGCTCAAGGCGCTGCGGCCCGAGGTGAAGATCATCGGCGTCCAAGCCGAGGGCGCCTCCCCGATGGTGGAGTCGATCAAGGAGGGCGAGGAGCGCATCGTCGACAACCCGAGGACCATGGCCGAGGGCATTCGCGTGGGCAAGGTCGGCAAGCGCACCCTCGACGTGGTTCGCCAGCTCGTGGATCGCACGCTGACCGTTACGGAGTCAGAGATCGCCTCGGCGGTGGTGGAGCTCATGGAGAAGAACAAGGTCGTCGCAGAAGCCGCAGCGGTCACGCCCATCGCCGCGATGCTCGCGGGCAAGGTGCGCACCGGCGCCACGCTGGTCGGAGTGATCTCCGGGGGCAACATCGACCTGTCGCTCTTGGGCCGTTTGATCGAGAGCGGCCTTTCCCAGCGCGGCACCCTCTACCGTCTCAAGCTGCGGGTCAACGACGAGCCCGGTACGCTCCGGAGGCTGCTGGAGGCCGTGGAGTCCGAGCGCGGGAATATCCTCGACGTGCGCCACGACCGTGAGGGCTGGAAAGTCCCGGTCGGCTCCGTCGAGGTGGATCTCGTCCTGGAGCTACGGAGCATCGAAGCGGGCCCCGCGATCGACAAGCGCCTGCGGGACGACGGGTTCGAAGTGGTGGAGCGTCAGCGGCGCAGGGTCATCGGGTAATGGAGCGGAGCGTGGAATTCTCAGTCCTCGCCGCGGGTCTCTGGCGACTTCCGAGCTGGGGCCTCTCGGCGCCGGAGCTCACGCGCTGGACCCAGGGCGTCGTCGACCTCGGCGTCACCACCATCGACCTCGCTGACATCTACGGCGGCTACACCGTCGAGGAGAGCTTCGGGGCCGCCCTGCGCGAAGCGCCGAGTCTGCGCGATCAGCTGCAGATCGTGACGAAGTGCAACATCAAGCTCGTGAACGAGCGCCGGCCCCTGCACACGCGTCACGTGTACGACTCCAGCGCCGAGCACATCGTCCTCTCGGCCGAGAACAGCTTGCGGGCGCTCAGCACGGATCGTATCGATACGTTCCTTCTCCACCGCCAGGATCCGCTGATGGATCCCGATGAAGTCGCCGAAGCGTTTGCGCAGCTGGCGGAGAGCGGCAAGGTACGCAGCTTCGGGGTCTCGAACTTCACTCCCTCGCACTTCGCCATGCTCAAGAGCCGGCTCCCCATGCCGCTCGTCGTGAACCAGGTGGAAGCGTCGGTTCTCTGTCTCGACCCGTTCGAGGACGGCACTTTGGATTCCGCCCTGGAGCACCGCGTGACGCCCATGGCGTGGTCTCCGCTCGGTGGGGGCAGCCTCTTCTCCGACGAGGGAGAGCGAGCGGTTCGCGTGCGCGAGGCGCTGGACCGCGTCGGCGCAGAAGCAGAGCTCACCGCAGCGGGGACGGCGTTCGCCTTTCTCGCCAGGCACCCTTCCGGGATCGTCCCCGTGACGGGGACTCAGTCGCTAGAGCGAATCGCTGAGGCCCTGGCCGGTCTCTCGTCTCGCCTATCCCGCGAGCAGTGGTTCGATATCTGGACGGCTTCCACGGGGGCGAGCCTTCCGTGAGAATCTGATCCTCAGCGCTAGAACGGCATGCCGATGCCGAAGTGAACGACCCACTCGGACTCGCCGCTCCGGCGGTCGGGGTTGAAAGCGGCGTCGACGCGCAGAGGCCCGATGGGCAGCAGGTAGCGCAGGCCCACGCCGACGCCCGTGCGCACCGAGTTCAGCTCGAAGAGATCGCCTGCTTGGGCCTCGACGAGTCCGGCGTCGATGAACGCCGCGGACTGGAACGCGCCGCCAAGCTCGTGGCGCCACTCGAGGCTCATGGTGGTGAAACCCTCACCGCCGAGGGGATCCCCCGAGGCGTCCTTGGGTCCGAGTTGGCTCTCACGGAATGAGCGCACGGAGTTCTCGCCGCCGGCGAAGAACCGCTCTTGGATGGGGATGTCGTTCTCGTTGAAGGAGGGAATGATGAGGCCCATGCGCAGGCCGAGCCCAATGACATCGTCTGCGCCGAGGGAGCCGAACCAAGCCGCCGTGAGCCTCGGTCGGATGAACTCGAGCTCGGAGCCGAGTCCGTCCGCAGCGACCTCGATGGATGGCTCCGCGTAGACGCCGCTCGAAGGCGCGAACAGCGCATCCCGGACGTCGTAGCGCTGGGTCAAGACGAACCCCGCGATGTTCACGGCGCTCTGGGTTTCGAGCACCAGGTCGTCCACCGCCTCGACATCACGCGCTTCTGATCGACTCAGGCGGTATCCGAAGGTGGTCGACAAGGACCGCGTCCACTCCTTCGTGACGAAGGCGCCTGCGCCGCGGCTCTCGCGCGTGAAAGAGGGTTCTTCGCGCTGGTCGAACTCCAGTCGCAGGTCGCCGATGAGCTCGCGCTTGAGGAACCTGGGGTTGGTGATGGAAACGTCAGCGCGCAGCGCTCGCTGGGCGATCGTGGCCTCGACCGAGGTGCCGATGCCGCCTCCGAAGAGGTTGCGATCCCGCGCGCCGAGCGTTAGACGCGCGAGCTCGTAGCTTCCGAAGCCGGGCTCTGCGTAGAGTTCGAGGGAGGGCTGCTCCACGATATCGATCACCAGTTCGCGGGCCTCACCTTCGCCGATGAGCCGCGGCGAGACCTCGCTGAAGAGGCCCGTTCGGTAGAGCCCGCGGACGGTGTCGCGCACCTTGCGCGAGTTGTAGGGGTCTCCGGTCCCGAAGAGCTGATGGGACGCCATGAACGACAGACCCGTGCGATCGTTGCCTTCGAAACGGACCTCCGCCAGTCGTACGTAGGGGCCCGGATACGCGGTCACTTTGAGGGAGACTTCCTTGCGTGACTCATCGACCTCGGTGGCGATCTCCAGCCGCGCGTCGGGATAGCCGCCTTGGCCGAGTACGTCCGAGAGAATGGTGCGCAGGCTGCCCTCTAGCCGAGGCTCGTACTCCTTGGACGTTCCGTCCTCGTTTCGAATAGCCCGCTGAAGGCCCTCCTGGAGCGCCTCTTCCAGCTCTGGCGGCAGCGAGTCCGCGGTGCGGCTGAGCCCCACCGCGGCTTCCTTCACGAGATAGCGCTGGCCTGCGACGACCTTGAGAAGCACATCGACCGCGCCGCCCTCCGGCCGCGGGCCCGGATCTTCGAGGGTCGCGATGGCGTCCAAGTATCCGAGGGCCACGAGGTCTTCTTGGACCTGATCGTCGGCCTCCGCGACTCGGCTCGTGACGTACAGCATCGCGCCGCTTCCGAAGAGACCGGTGCGCGGACCGTTGACGTAGAGCCGCAGAGCTTCCGGTTCGATAGGGCAGCCTTCATCGGCCTCGACGAGGACTCGACCGATGGTGGATCGTTCACCGGACTTGACGTCGATGCGGGCCTTGGATTCGTCGAGGACCTCGTAGTCCACGACCGCTTCGGCGTAGCCGCGCTGCCTGAGGAGTAGCTCGGTTTCGTAGGCAGCGTCGTCGATGAGCGAGCGTTGGCCGGTTTCTACGAAGCGGGTGAGGAGCCCCTTCACGTTGCGCGCCAGCTCGCCCGCGAGGTCCTGGGGTGCTCCGTCGAAGGCGATCCCCGTGGCGCCGGACTCAAGCTCTGCCGGGGCGATCACCGCGTCGGGTGTACTGCTAAGGCAGCCGCTCAGGCCCAGCAGAGCGGCCGCAATCGCCGCTCCCTTGTGGATGAAAGACGCCATCGCCCCCTAGCGCAGCCTCACCACGAGCCGGAGTCCAAGGCCGTAGTCCTCGTAGGAGTCACGCTCTAGCACGACGTAGATCGCATCGCGCTCGCGGGCGAGGCCCTCGCGAATCTTGTACGTGGCCTCCAGCGTCAGCGTTCCCGTGCGCGAGACGTCGCGGCCGGTCGTGACCTCTAGGCGATCGAGGAACGACTCCTTGTCTTCGTCCTCGAAGCCGCCCGAAGAGAACCAGCCGCGCACGAGGTCCTTGGCGACGTAGAGCGCTACGGATTGTCCCGCTGCTTCGATGCCTCCCCCTTGGGTCGGGGGCTGGCCCGAGAGCACCAAGAGCAAGAGGTCTTCCGGCGCGAGCGGGGGCGACGATGACAGCTCGACGTTCGGCGTATCGTAGTCGCCGTCGACGTTCACGGTGACGTCGTAGCCGGCGAGGCGCGTTGTGCCCACGAGGTCGATCCGGGGGATGTCCGGACTGTCCGGATCGAAGCGAATGATACCGGTGGGAAACTCGATCGAGCCGGCGGGGACGGCGACCTCTAGCGGATCGAAGAAGAGCTGTCCGAGGGGCTTTGGATCTTCCGCCGTGCCCACCAGGCGCATGTCCGCTCGGATGCTTCCGCGGGCAATGCGACCCTTCAGTGCCAGGGGCTGCTTGGTCTTGATGTCGAGGTCCAGCGCAACGGTCCTGGGTCCAAACGACGGGATGCGCACGCCGCGGCGCACGGCGCTCGGCGATGAGGATCCGCCGGCCAAGAGACTCTGGAACTCGATGGGGGAGCGAATGCGCCCACCGGCAAGGGATGCGCTCCCGCCCACGGTGAGCGCATTGGTCCGGCCCTTCACTTGGAGATCGAGATCGGCTCGAATCCGCGCGTCGGCGCTGCGAGCGAGCAGCACCTCGGTGCCCTTGATCAACACGTCGATGCGCGGGTTGCCTTGGCCGTGGAGAACGTTGCCAGAGATCGACACCGGGGCGGCGCCCACCTCGAGATCGGCTCTCTCGATGCTGACCTGCCCCGGGTCCAGCTGAATCTGGATCTGAGCGTTCTCGATGGGGGGGAAGCCCCGGTACCGCGCTCCACCGTCCACGAGGGTCAGTGCTCCGGTGGGCTCGGGAGCCTCCATGGATCCGGTCACGGCGAGGTGCCCGGTGAGGTTGCCGCTCGTCTCGCGCAGTTCGGGAAGGAAGCGGGCCAGCCATGCGAGGGACGTGAAGTCCAGATCCGCGTCGAGCTGGAGGTCGGCCGCACGCCACGCTGCGAGGCGCGCGGCGGGGTCTTTGAGCAGCACCGCTGCGTCCAAGGACTGGGCGAGGGATCCCTCGACCTCTGCCTTGGCGGTTTTGCCAAGACTCAGGCTAGAGCGCTCGAGCTCGATCGTGTCCCCAAGCCGGACCGAAAGTGAGCCCGAAACAGCTTCTGGAAGCCATGGCTCGACGCCTTCCTTGGGGGCGAGCCTCGCGTTCTCGAGGTCGAGCTTGAGGGCGCCGCGCAGTGCGCTCCAGGACCCACCAAGCTGGACGTTGGCGAAAGCTCGCCCGCTCGCCCGCTGAAGCGGTGCGCGCTGATCTTCGTCGAACAGAGACCGGAGCGGCTCGCGGCCCAGGGCCTGGGCATCCACCCCGAGCCTGCCCTGCAGCGTCACCTCCCCCGGTCCGAGCGGTTCATCGGACACAGCCAGCGGCGCGCTTCCTGTGAGCTGAAGCTGGGCTGCGTCGAGTTCGACGACAACCTCCTCAAGCTCAATGCGGCCGTCTCTCCATCCCGCCCGCAGTCGGCCCGCCACCGGTGCGAAGGTCGGATTGGCAGAGCGGCGGAGGACTAGGTCCACGGATCCGGCGGCTTTCCCGGTCGCCGCACTTTGCGACCGGAAGGTGGCGCTGCCGTCGAGGGCGCCGAAGTGCAGGCCTTGGGCAGCGGCGAACGCGCCGGTGAAGGGCTCCAGCTCCAGCGACGAGACATCTAGATCGAGGGCGACGCCTTCATCGCCCGCAGAGTCGAAGCTCAGGTCGGCGCGGCCGTTGCCGCTCGCGAGCGACAGGCCGTCGATCTTGACCTGGCCATCTGCCACGAGGATGGGCACGGGTTCCGTCAGGATCAGCTCGGCCCCGCCGTTCGCGAGGGTGAGAGTCTGCAGGAGGAGATCCAGGGGACGCCCCTCGAGCGGAAGGCCGATGCGCGCGGCTCCCGTGGCATCGCCAAAGTCGCTCTTCAACGCGACCTCGGTGAGGTCGAGGACGCCGTCCTCAAGGGCGCCCTTCGCCGCCACTTCGCGCAGCGTCGTTTCTCCGGCGTCGAACGTATCGGCGCGCAGCTCGATGCTCCCGGTCGGGTTCTCGAAGTCGCCATCGAGCAGCACCTCGGCGCGCAGGCCTCGGACGCTAGCGAGCGCCGGGTACACGGTGTCGGGTGCGTCGAGCTGAACCGCGAGACGCACGTCCTTGAGCGTACGCCGGTCAGCGAGCAGTGTCCCCGAACCGCGTACGACGCAGCCGTTGCCGTCAGAGCTAAGGGCCTCGCGCAGGACCACGCCCGTGTCGTCGGCGGTCGCGAAGGCGCTCACCGTTCCTAGATTGACCCCCGCGATGAAGAGGCTCTCTCCGCTCATCGAGATGTTGCCCTGGGCGACGTGCCCGGGAACCGGCACGAGGTCCACGGTCCCGCGGAGCTTGCCCTTCCAAGTGGCGGGACGATCGCTGCCTTGGAACGCGCGCACAACGCGCTCGGCGTCCTGCAGATCCTGAAAGTCGAAGGCGAGCCGACCGCCGATCTCTAGGCCTTCGGCGCCGCTACGAAGAACGACTTTCTCCGGCCGGATGTAGCTCCCGCCCAGCGCTAGGGAACCAGCGTCGATCGTCGTTTCCCGCGGGCCCCACGTGCCCGCGAGCTTCTCAAGCTGCAGGCTGATCCCCTGCGCGGTTCCACTCGGAACGTCCGCCGTGAAGGACAGCTGATCGGAGCTCTCCCGCAGGACTTGGCCCTGAAGGGCGGCCTCCCAGTTGTTTGCCGCGGCCTGGGCCTCCAGGCGGATCGGCGCGCCCTCGGATCCGGCGCCTTCGACGCTCAAGTCGGTGAAGCGAAGCGTGTCCACGCCGAGCTTGAGCTCGACGTCGCCGCCGGTGATCGTGATGTCGGGCAGGAGAGGGATCTCGATCGTGCCGGTCTCGCTCGTGCCCGATGAAGATGGCGCCTCGGTGAAATCGAGTCGGAGCACGGGGCGGTCGAGCCTCACCGACTTCAGCTGCGCGCCGCCGCGGACCAAGCTGAAGAGGTCGCCCTCAATCGAGGCCCGCTCGACGTCGATCGAATCCAAGACGCCGAGCTTTTCGGACTCGCCCTCGCTGAGGCGAAGCCCTCGGACCGAGAGGGCGGTGCGCCAGTCGCCGTCGATGTCGTCGAGCTCCAGCTCGATGCCCGCCACCATGCGCGCTACCGGGGGCGCAACGCGAACGAGCAGCGGATGAAGGGTGCGTTCCCGGGTGAGGTACAGGCCGGCGCCCACGACAGCGAACACCAGGACCGTCAGAGCTAGCCAAACCCCGAGTCGCTTCAGGGCCCGGCCGCGTGAGCGGTTCGTCGCTGCGGCTCCCGAGCTAGAACCCTCGCCGGGTTCGTCTTCTTTACTAGGGGGAGCTGTGGCCACCCGCCTTTATCGACGACGATCGCCCAGGGCTCGACCCCTGTCAGGGATAAAGCGGGTTAGGAAGTTCTGAATTAGCTGCTCTCGGGCGAAGCCAACGCCTCTTTGGGGAAGAAGCGCTGGGTCCTGATGCAGACCTGGACCAGCGCCAGCATCAGCGGGACCTCGATGAGCACCCCGACCACCGTCGCGAGGGCCGCGCCTGAGGAGAGGCCGAAGAGCATCACGGATGTGGCAATGGCCACCTCGAAGTGGTTGCTGGCTCCGATGAGCGCCGTGGGCGCCGCATCGGCGTAGCGGAGCCCGAGGAGGCGGGCGAGCCCATAGCCCACCGCGAAAATCAAAAGCGTTTGGAGCGTGAGCGGCACCGCGATCCAAAGGATCGTCAGCGGGTTGGCCAGGATCACATCTCCTTTGAAGGAGAACAGCAGCACGAGGGTCAGCAGGAGTGCGCTGATCGTCACCGGCGTCAGCACGCCGAGGAAGCGCTCCCTAAACCACACCTCCCCCTTGGCCGCGATGATCCACTTGCGCGAGACGATGCCGGCCACGAGCGGCAGCGCCACGTACACGCCGATCGAAAGAAGCAGCGCCTGCCACGGGACCGGAAGTCGGCCCACGCCGAGTAGGTAACCCCCGAGAACGCCGTAGAGCACGAGCATCGTCAGGGAGTTGATCGCCACCATCACCAAAGTGTGCGCTTCGCTGCCCCGGGCGAGGTAGCCCCACACGAGCACCATCGCGGTGCAGGGGGCCACGCCGAGCAGAATGCACCCCGCGAAGTAGCTGCGCCACAGGGGGATCTGGAGGAGCTTGACGCCGTCCTCGAGCACGACGCGTCCGGCGCCATACTCTGCGCCAACGGGCAGGTCGACGCCGAAGGGGAGCTTCACGAGGTCCATCGCCTCGGGGCCGATGAACCCCAGGAACGCCGTTCCCAGAAAGAAGGACGCGATCGCGAGCATCGTGAACGGCTTGATGCACCAGTTGATGACCAGCGTCAGCAAGACCGGGCGCGTGCTCTTCCCGGCGGCAACGACTTCGCCAAAGTCGATCTTCACCATGATCGGGTACATCATGAAGAAGAGGCAGATCGCGATCGGGATCGAGATCACCGGCGCGCCGCCTACGTCGATGGTGAGTCCGTCGAGGGACCGGGCGAGCCCCGGGGCCAACCGGCCGAGGAGGATCCCGGCGCCCATGCAAAGGAATACCCAGAGCGTGAGGAGGCGCTCGAAGCCGTGCATCTTGCGATCCATTAGCAGCAGCCCCCGCCGTCGGCTCCCTTTGCTCCATCGGTCGAGCAGAGCTCTGGCCGCCCCTGGCAGCAGTCCTCGGTGAGATAGCCGATCAGCTCTCGGATGCCGTCGACCTTGAGTGAGTAGAGGACAGAGCGGCTCTCCCGGTGCGACACGACGAGGCCCGCTTGGACCAGTTGGCCAAGGTGGAACGACAGGGTGGGGGGCGCCACACCGAGCTCGGAGGCGATCTCGCCGGCAGGCACTCCCTCCTCGCCAGCGCGCACGAGGAGCCGAAACGCGCTGAGCCGCGATTCGTGGGATAGGGCCGAAAGGGCGGCGACCGCGGTGATCGTTTCCATAGTTCGAGAATTATCGAAATGGTCGGCTCGCACGCAATCGAAATTCCCTGTCCTTGCCGCAGTGGGCAGGAAGAATGTTCCAAGCGGCCGAAGTCTGGCCTCCTCGTTGGACTTCAGCAGCCCCGTTGGCCGACCCATATCCCATGGGTAAGTCCAATGCACTCGTACCGCTCGTCTTCGCGGCTCTCTTCTGGAATGGGATCGTCGGCCTCTTCGACGGGGTCATCGCGACCCAGTACATGAGGACGTCAGTGGCCGCCACCAGCTTCGAGCCGGTCGAGGCTCTCATCACGGAGTCGGAGGTCAGCCGCCAAAGCTCCAGTGACGGCGCCACGTTCTCAGCCAACGTGCAATACGAGTACGACTTCGCGGGCGTCCACTACCTGAGCGACCGGTACTCCTACATGGAGATGTCTACGTCGGAGTACCGCTTCGCGGAGCGGGTCTGCAAGAAGTACCCGAAGGGCCAGACGGTCACGGCGTATGTCGATCCCGAGGAGCCGTCCGAAGCAACGCTGGAGATCAACGCTGACTCCTTCCCGGCCGCGATCTTGCTCTTTCTCATGCCCTTCAACTGCATCGGGCTGCTTCTGATTGGCGCCGTGATCAGTCAAATCATGAAGCGCCGTGACGGCGGGCTCGAGGATCAACTGCGAGCTCGGTATCTGCGCGTGGACACCGACGAGCACGTGGTGTTCGGCCCGTCGCGTATGCCCGCCCCGGCGGTCTTCGCCACCTCAGCGTGCGCGCTCTCTTTCCTGTCGATGTTCGCGGTCCTCGTGCCCTTCGGCTTCGACGCGCCCATGAAGATCGTGCTGTCGGCGATCGTCGGCTGCCTCGCTCTCTCGGCCGTCATCACCTGGCGTCACGTCAAGAGTGGGCGCTCGCCGGAGAAGTTCCTGCACGTGGACTACGGCCGCGGCACGTTCTCGTTCCCGGCCAACGCACCCGGGGTGCCCCTCGACTCCATTCAGTCGATCCTCTCCGAGTCAGAGTCCACCAACCTCACGATCAACGACGTGAAGCAGTATCGACATACCTTCGGCGCCGAGACCTCCGATGGAGTCCAGAGCCTCTTTGAGGTCAGATCGGGCATGGATGAGGGCGACGAGATCCTCAACCTGCTCCGCTCCGAGCTTTTGCGTGGCTAGAGAGGCAATGAGCGCGCATGCTGGTGGCCCTGTTTCGACCGGCCGCCGCTCTACTGCCCTCATCCTCCATGCTCTTGCACCTGACTTTTCTCGCCGCACTCAGCGCCGCCGCACCCCAGGACGGCGCCACTAGCCCAGCCTCAAGCGCCGCCGATATCCGCGCCGAGGACATCGCTCGGCGTATCGAACTCTTGAGCTCCGACGCATTTGGTGGCCGAGGCCCGGGGAGCGAGGGCGAGCAGATCACGGTCGACTACCTCATCGACGAGTTCAAGCGCATGGGGCTTAGCCCCGGCGGCCATGGCGACGATTGGACCCAGCCGGTGCCGATGGTGGAGCTGACCCCGGAGGCCTCGCCCGCCAGCAACTACTCGGTGGAGGGCGCCGAGACCGAGACGCTCATGCACGGCCGCGACATCGTCCTTTGGAGCCCGGTGCTCGGCGGCGAGGTTTCCGTTAGCGCCTCCGACGTCGTCTTCGCCGGCTACGGCATTGTCGCGCCGGAGTTCGAGTGGAACGACTATGAGGGCCTGGACGTCAAGGGCAAGACCGTCCTCGTGATGGTCAACGACCCAGGCTTCGCGTCCCAGGACCCGGCGCTCTTCCGTGGCCACGCGATGACCTACTACGGTCGTTGGACCTACAAGTTCGAGGAGGCAGAGCGTCAGGGCGCGGCTGCCTGTTTGATCGTGCACCAAGAAGACGCGGCTGGCTACGGTTGGACCGTGGTGGACCAGAGCTGGAGCCGTCCCCAGCTGCAGCTCGGCGGGGACGTTCGCGAGCAGAGCCTCAAGGTCGCCGGTTGGATCCAAGGGGGCGTAGCCGAGCAGCTCGTGTCCGCGGCCGGCCAAGACCTCGGCGCCCTTGCGGAAGCAGCGTCAAAGCGCGGGGCGAAGCCAGTCGCCCTTGAGGGCGTGCGCTTCTCGTCCGGGTTCTCCAACCGCATGCGACGCGTCCTGTCTGCGAACGTACTAGCCAAGATCGAAGGCTCGAAGACGCCGGACGAATACGTCCTCATCTGTGCCCACTGGGACCACCTCGGCACCCGCGACGGGGCCGCCGACGAGGACAACATCTACAACGGCGCGGTGGACAACGCTTCGGGGACCGCGAGTCTCTTGGAGCTCGCGGAGGCTTTGGCGGCGCAGGAAGTCGCCCCCAGCCGAAGCGTTCTCTTTCTTGTGACCACGGCGGAGGAGAAGGGCCTCCTCGGCTCGAAGCACTACGCCGCCAACCCCATCGTTCCCCTAGCCAAGACCGTCTGCGGACTGAACCTCGACGTGGCCAACACCCTCGGCAAGATGAAGGACATCATCGTCGTGGGCTACGGCGCCTCTGAGCTCGATGTGGACCTCGCCGCCTTCGCGCGCGCCCAAGGCCGCACGATCGTCCCCGAGGCAACGCCGGAGAAGGGCTACTACTTCCGCAGCGACCACTTCTCCCTCGCGAAGGTGGGCGTCCCGATGATGTACACCGAGACGGGGACGACGAGCGTCGAGCATGGAACCGAATGGGTGACGGCGCAGAAGGCTGACTTCACGCGCAAGCGCTATCACAAGCTCAGCGACGAGTACAACCCGGACTGGGACCTGAGCGGCGCGGCCCAGGATGTCCAGCTCTACCACGGGCTCGTGAACCTCTGGGCGAACGATCCCCGCGGACGCGAATGGAGCCCAGATTCTGAGTTTCGAGCGGCACGCGAGCGCAGCCTGAAGAACCAGTAGCCCGCACTGGGGCGCATTGCGGGACGGCTCCTCGGGAATCGAACCCACACCTTACTGCGCGCCCCGCATGGGACGTCTGGGGGAGCCATACTATGGGAGCGCGCAGCGCAGTCCCTCCCCCCTCTCGGCGGCTTTTCAATTCGTCCCATGCGGCCCACCTTTTCTTCGCACTCTTTCCTGGCCGGTCTCGGCCTGATCCTTCTCCCCGCTGTCTCAGCTTCGGCCCAAGATGCCGAGAAGGAAGCGCCGCCGTCGCGGCCCCTGGCCGCCACGGATCTTGAGTCGTTTGATTGGCGACCCCTCGGCCCGTCCACGTTCGGTGGACGCATCGTCGACCTCGCCATCCACCCGGACCACCCGCGCACTCTCTGGGTTGCGAGCGCTTCCGGCGGACTCTGGGTGACGCGCGACCACGGCACCACCTTTGAGTGCCTCTTCGAGAACGAGGGGACGATCTCCATCGGCGACATTGCCGTGGATCCGAATGACGCGGACGTGCTTTGGATCGGCACGGGTGAGGCCAACAACCAGCGCAGCTCCTACTGGGGCGACGGCGTCTACAAGTCGACCGACGGGGGCAAGACGTGGACGAACGTCGGCCTCAAGGAGTCCCAGCACATTGGCCGCATCGTTATCGACCCGCGGGATTCGAACCGAGTCTTCGTCGCGGTCCTTGGCGCGCTCTATACGCCGAACGAGGAGCGTGGGCTCTACCGCACCCTCGACGGTGGAGAATCGTGGGAGCGCGTGCTCGGGATCAGCGCGGACGTGGGCGTTTCGGACGTCGTGATCGACCCGAACAACCCCGACAAGATGGCGGCGGCTAGCTACGAGCGCCGTCGGCGCGCGTGGGACTTCGATGGCAACGGACCGGGCTCCGGCATTTGGTATTCGTCCGATGCGGGGACCACATGGGAGCGTTCTGAGGGCAGCCTGCCCACCGGGGACATCGGCCGCATCGGCCTCGACGTGTTCCCCGGTGACGAAGACCTGATGGTCGCGACCGTCTCCAACCAGAACCGCGTTCCTGTGAAGTCCGGCCCCGTGATTGGACTCCAGGTGGAGTGGAAGGACGGGAAGCTGGTGGTCAACAAGGTCAAGAAGGAGAGCGGCGCCGAAGAGCTCGGGCTGAAGAAGGGCGACGTGCTGATGAAGCTCGGCGACCGCGACCTAGACGATCCCTTTGCGTGGATGCACGTGCTGGGCGAGCTGCGGGACGCCGCCGAGGAGGAAGCCGACGAGTCGGGCGATGAGCCGCGCTTGAAGCTGACGTACCTCCGCAAGGACGAGGAAGCGACGGTCGAAGCCGAGCTGGAGCAGATCCTCGTGCTGGACGACAAGGACCCGGAGACCCGCGAAGCGGGCGGGGAGATCTACACCTCGAAGGACCACGGAGTCACGTGGAGCCAGGTCAACGAGGACCCTGTTGGCGGCTCGCCCGCGTACTACTACGGCCAGATTCGCTTCGACCCGAACGACGCCCAGCGGCTCTACATGTGCGGCGTCCCGATGCTCAGCTCCAGCGATGGCGGCGTGACCTGGGAGCGCATTGCGGGCTCGGTTCACGTCGATCACCACGCGGTGGTCGTCGATCCCGCCGACAGCCAGAAGGTCTGGCTCGGCAACGACGGCGGGCTGCACCTGTCCTACGATCGCGGAGAGAAGTGGCAGCACTTCACGAACCTCCCGATCTCGCAGTTCTACGCCGTGGGCCTCGATAACTCGGAACCGTTCCGCGTTTACGGCGGCACCCAGGACAACGGAACGTGGGGCGGGCCCCACACCTCGCGGGACCCAAAGGGCATCCATCCGGTGGAGTGGTTCTCGGTGGGCGGCGGCGACGGTTTCTACGCACAGATCGATCCCCGTGACCCGCAGACGGTTTACGCGGAGTCGCAGTTCGGCGCGATCTACCGCCGCAACCTGGACCGAGGCACCGCCGTGCGCATTCGGCCTTCGAAGCCCAAGGATGCCGAGGAGGAGTCGCTCCGCTTCAACTGGAACTCGCCGATCTTGATCTCGGCCCACAACCCCGAGGTCATCTACTTCGGCGGCAACCGCCTCTTCAAATCCTTCAACCGCGGCGATAGCTGGGCCGTCCACAGCCCGGACCTTTCGACGAAGGACGCCGACAAGATCGCGGGCAACGTCCCGCACTGCACGATCACGACCATCTCGGAATCGACGCTCGATCCCGGGCTCCTCTTGGTGGGCACCGATGACGGGCTAGTGCACATGTCCGTGAACGGCGGCTACGACTGGGTGAACCTCACGGGCCAGTTCCCGGGTGCGCCTTCGGGTTGGTGGGTGAGCCGTGTGACGCTCTCCAGCCACGACCGGACAACCGCCTACGTGTCGTTCACTGGCTACCGAGAGGACGACTTCCGGCCCCTCGTTTACCGCACCACCGAGCTGGGCAGCGGGAAGAGTTGGAAGCGCATCACGGACGGGCTGCCCGAGGGCGAGCCTGTGAACGATATCGTTGAGGACCCTACGTTCTCGAACGTGCTCTACGTGGCGTCAGAGTTTGGCGTCCACGCTAGCTGCGACCACGGAGTGAGCTGGGCGCCGCTGAACGGCAACCTTCCCCGTGTGCCGGTGCACGATCTCGCTGTCCAAGAACGTGATGGCACGCTCGTCGCCGCGACCCACGGCCGCGGGTTCTGGGCAGTGGACGTGGACGCGATCCGCGCCTTTTCCAATGGGTCTCTCGCTGAGCCCGCGCACCTCTTCCCGGTGGGTGATATCACCCGCTGGGCGCGTCGATCAGCGGTCGGGGGCTACGGCGGTGGCGACCAGATTTGGCGCGGCGAGAACGAGAGCACCGAAGCGAGCCTCGCCCTGTCTGTCCAGGACGCGGAGGCCGAATGGTCTTTGACGATTGAGAATGCGGAAGGCGAAACCGTCGCCACACTCGAGGTTCCCGGCGAAGTCGGGATGCACCGACTGACGTGGGACCTGCGCAAGGATCGGAAGTCAGCCAAGGGCCAATCCGACGGTCAGTCAGAGCGCCGACGCGCGTCCCGCGTTCCGGAGGGCACCTACAGCGCCGTTCTTCGGAAGGGTGGAGAGGAAGAAGGGGAAGAGCAGCGCCAGACCTTCATGATCCGGCGCGATCCGCTTCTTGAGGGTGCAGGCGCCGCAGAGATGCGGGGCGAGAGTGCGCCCGGTATGCGCGAGTAGTCGCAGTTCAGTGGGCCGTTCACTCCGCCGTTCAGTCGGCCGGGTCGGGCTCGCTCACGAATTCCTTCCAAAGCGCTTCGATCTCTTTGCCCGAAAGCTCGCCGCGCGCGATGGCGACGCGGTAGAGGAACGACTCGCTTTGGTAAGCCTCGATGCGGAAGCCCTCGGGACCGGTCAGCGTTGTGATCGACTCAGGTGCGTCGAAAGCCGTCTCCGCAAACGGGTTCGCCGCCACGAGCCCGTAGGGCCGCGCGAACCATCGCGCGGGGTAGCCGGGGTTGCTCGGCCGATCGAAGATGCAGACCGTGACGTCCTCAAGGTCGCCCACGCCATCGGGAATCTGAGCGGTGTAAGCGATCCACCGCGCGGGCAGGCCATAGGGATCCTGACCCTCGACTTTGAGTGAGGTCACGACGCGAACGTCGCCTCTGTCGAGGCGGAAACGATCCTGCAGTCGCAGCGCGAAGAAGCCTTCGCGCACGTCGCCAAAGATCGCGGCTTCGCCGGGGGCGGTCAGCCTGTGAAGGACATCCACTATGCGAACCTGGTCGGTGCTTTGGAACGAGTAGGAACGTCGCTCGACGCATAGCACTTCCGCGTCGGGTGTGGACCAATGCAGATCCATGTCGATCACCGCCTGGCCGTCCGCGCGCATGCGCAACGAATGATCCTGGAGCCTGGGTCCGGTGGCGTCGCTCCAGAGGTTGTAGCCCGACACGGATCGGTGCGCCGTCCACATAGACAGATGCTCGGGGTGATCGACCGACTCTCCAGAGCGTGGCTGCAGCGGGAATCCGCGGAGCACGTGCCGACCGCCGTGACTGAACAGGGCTTCAATCGAGGCGGGTTCGCTTTTCGAGAGGGTCACGCGAGCGAAGATCTCGTTCTCTGCTAGGACTTGGACGGCGCGTTCGCCGCTGCGTAGAGCGATGCTCTCAGGGCGCGCGACCTTATTCTTAGTCGCGCAGCCGGATGCAATAAGTACGGCTGCAACGAAGATTTTTGATGAGGTGCTGTTCATGACTTTAGCGGACACGTTTTGGCTTTGTGTTGTTTGAAACAACGGTGCGCGCGCCTGCATCCAGCGACTGTACGGGACCGAACCCTTCGGCGCACGGGGGCAATGTCGCCCGTCGAATTGAAACCCATTCCGGTTGCTCCCTCCTCCGCGGGTCACCCCCGCTCACTACCCATGAAGTCCATTCTCGCTATTTCTAGCATCGCCCTCGGCGCTGCCGCATTCGCCTCCACCCCCTCCACCTTCGCGCCGTCAGCCGGCGACAAGTGCGGCTCCACCTGCGGTGCGTCCACCGCCCGTGCCTCCCTCGTGTCCCAAGCTGCATCCGAGAAGACCATCGTTGAAACCGCCGTCGAGAACGGAAGTTTCACGACGCTTGCCAGCCTCCTGACGAGCGCCGAGCTTGTCGACGCGCTGTCAGGTGAGGGCCCCTTCACGGTCTTCGCACCCACCGACGAAGCCTTCGCCAAGCTGCCGAAGGAGACCGTGGCCATGGTCACGAAGCCTGAGAACAAAGCCCTCCTGCAGGACATCCTCAAGTTCCACGTCGTCAGCGGCGAGGTGAAGGCGGCGGCCGTGGTCAAGGTTAAGAACGCGACGACCCTCAACGGCCAGCGCGCGGGCATCTCCGTGGTGGAAGGCACCGTTTCCGTCGGTGGCGCCAAAGTCACCGTCACGGACATCGAGTGCTCCAACGGCGTGATTCACGTGATCGACACGGTGATGATGCCCGAGACGAAGAACATCGTCGAGGTCGCCGCCGGCGCCGAGACGTTCAACACGCTGATCGCTGCGGCGAAGGCCGCTGGCCTCGTCGACGCCCTCACGAAGGGCGGGCCCATCACGGTCTTTGCTCCCACGGACGAGGCCTTCGCGGCGCTCCCCGAGGGCACGGTCGCTGAACTCCTCAAGCCGGAGAACAAGGACCGCCTTGCGGGCATCTTGAAGTACCACGTGGTCGCCGGCCGCGTTTTTGCTGACCAAGCCGCCAAGTTGGACAAGGCACCGACCCTCAACGGGAAAGACCTTCCGGTCGCCATCACGCGAGAGAGCGCCAAGGTCGGTGAGGCCAACATCGTCTCCACCGACATCCAAGCGTCGAACGGAGTGATCCACGTGATCGACGCCGTCCTCCTCCCCTAGAAAAAATTCTTGGAGAACCCCCAGGCCCCCGCATCCAGCCCGCGACTCGTCGCGAACTGCCTGTTGGAGAAAACGAGGCGGGCGGGCGACACGCCCCCTGCTACAAAGAGATCGTCCCCGGGAAGGGACCTCGGCGTCGGCGCACCTCAATGGAGCGCCGGCGCCACCTTCTTCCGTGGCTCCCGGCCAGCCTCTACCAGGCGGCCCCCGCCTGAGGCCGCCTTGCCTAGTTCTCCGCGCGGATCGTGATGCCGCCGGACTGGCGGATCTCGACGCGGTAGGTCTTGCCCGGCCGCGCCTCGATGGATGGGGCTTCTCCCTGGATCGCCCGAACCCCAAGGCGCTCCGCCTCTTCTGGATCGTTGGCGTAGTCCCAGATCTTTTCAAACAGCTGGGTGTAGAGGGGATCGGGCAGGTTGTCCCCTTGGAAGGGCAGTGGGTGGGGGACTTTCGAATCGATAGGGATGCCGTCCTCTGGTGCCACCTTGTCGGAGAAGAGTCCCTGGAATAGACAGACTGAGGTGCCCCGCAGGTTGTCCCCCGCCTCCACGTAGTCGTCGTTGAACTTGATCACGAGGCCATCGATGTAGACCCGCGTTCCTTTGATCGTCATGGGCTCGCCCTCGCCCATGGGCTCTCCCGCATCGTTGAGCTCGGTGAAAACCAGCTCCGTTTCGATCTCCCCAGAGCCGTCCTCCGACGGGCCCTGGCGGACAATCCGAATGCTCGCCACGCGATGATCGAGGCGCAGCAGCTGCTTCGCGAGCTCCAGCTCCTGGATCTCCTTCACCTGTTCGGTGATCGTGGAGGCCTGCTCCTCGATGGTCTGATCCTTGACGGCGACGTCGGTTTCCAGGACAGCGATTCGGGCATCGCGGTCATCCAGCGCGCGCTGGTGATCCGTGCTGCGGTCCCAGAAAAAGTACGACCAGAAGGCGGCGATGGCGGCGAAGCTGCCAAGAACGATGTTACGGAGCATTTTGAGGTGCGGTGAGGGGCTAGGGTGACCGAAGGCATGTTAACGGGCCCCACTGGGCGATCCGGTCCACGCAGCCACATCCGTGGGTGAATAAGGCGTCATTTCGCCTCAGACCTTGAGTTTCGTGCGTGCCTGGCTCAGATGACGAGTCCCAATTTCCTATGAATCCTGAGCTACTCATCGGTCGCCTGGAGGCTTTCGCCTATCAGCTGCGCAACCTTGTTAAGGACCTTCCTAAGGACCAGGCGCGCTGGCGCCCGGCCGAGGGAGGCCTCTCCGTCCTCGAAATCGTCGGTCATCTGTGCGATCGAGAGCTCCTTGAGTTCCGCCCCCGGCTAGAGCTCACGCTCCGTGATCCGGAGAAGTCTTGGCCACGCGTCGAGCCGGACGATGGCCTGGAAGAGCTGAATTACAACGAGCGCGAGCTCGATCGCGAGGCGGAACGATTCCAGCGGGAGCGTCTCAAGAGCGTCCAGTGGCTCCGGAACCTCGGAGCTGCGAACTGGACCTCGACCCACGAGCACTCCACCAAGGGCCCCGTCCGGGCCGGAGACCTCCTGGTGTCCTGGGCCAGCCACGACGCCCACATGATGCGGGGCATCGCTCACCGGAGCTTCGACCTCTCCCAGCGAGACGCTCCGGGGTTCAATTCGAATTACGTGGGCGGCTGGGAAGGAGAGCCGCGCCCGTGATCTGAAGGGATCCCTGACGCAATCGGCGCCCAGCGGCTAACCTCCCGGGCTCCGATGCCGTATCTCTCTTTTTCCTAGCCCCTCTCTATGTCGACGAATCGCGTCGCAGTGGTCGAGGGCAACCTCGACGCGTACCTCGATGGGGCCGTGGGCCCCGGGTCGGTCCTCTCCCCGGAGCAGCCGCTCCGTCCAGGCACAACGCTGACTGCCCGACGGGCGATCGAGCTGTGGGAGGACCAAGTGCTCTCGCGCTGTCTGGATGTGGCCGCGCGCGAGCTCAAGCGTGAAGGAGAGGGCTTCTACACGATCAGCAGCGCGGGGCACGAGCAGAACGCCGTGCTCGGCGCTCAGCTGCGTACGACGGATCCGTGCTTCCTGCACTACCGATCCGGTGGCCTCATGGCGTCCCGTCTCCGCCAGCTCGACGGGTCGACGCCGCTCTTCGACACTCTCCTTTCCTTTACGGCTTCGAAGGACGACCCCGTGTCCCACGGCCGGCACAAGGTTTGGGGCAGCAAGGCCGCGTGGGTTCCTCCGCAGACGAGCACGATCGCAAGCCACGTGCCGAAGGCCGTGGGCGCCGCGTTCTCGCTCTCCCGCGCCAAGAAGCTCGAGATCGACACGGGGCTGCCCGACGATGCGATTACCTGCGCCACGTTCGGTGATGCTTCCGTGAACCACGCCACCGCCCTCGCGGGGATCAACTCCGCGCGCTACGCGTGGCGGCGCATGAACCCGACGCCGGTGCTTTTTGTGTGTGAAGACAACCAGCGCGGCATCAGCGTGGAGACTCCGCGCCGCTGGATTCGCGACTTCTTCTCGCGCCTCGAGCACCTGCGCTACTTCGAAGCGAGCGGGCATCTCGACGAAGTTTGGGACACGACCGCCCTCGCGATTCAAACGTGTCGAACGACGCGCCAGCCGACGTTCTTGCGTCTTCGAACCCATCGGCTCTGGGGCCATGCGGGCTCGGACGTGGAGTCGGCGTACATGAGCCAAGCGGAGATCGAGGCCGAGGAGGCCAAGGATCCAGTGCTCGTCAACGCACGCCGCCTCGTGGACCTTGGGGCCGCAAGCCCTGGGGCGCTGCGTGCGATTCTGCGCTCCACCCGCGAGCGAGTGAAGGCGGCGAGCGTCGAGGCGAAGCGTCGCCCCAAGCTGACGAGCGTACCGGAGATCGTCGAGCCCCTTGCTCCCGATGAGCCCGCGCGCTGGCGCGCCGCGGCTGACGCGCCTATCGACCAAGCAAGCCGCCGCGAGATCTTCGGCGACCGGCTGCCCGAGGCGGCGAAGGCGCCAACCCGCCGCACGATGGGGGCCCGCATCAACGACGCGCTCCACGACGAGATGATCCGTCGGCCGAACGTGATCGCTTTCGGCGAGGACGTGGGTCGCAAGGGCGGCGTCTACGGCGTCACCCAGCACCTTCAGCAGCACTTTGGACGTTCGCGCTGCTTCGATACATTGCTCGATGAAACGACGATCTTGGGGGTCGCCCAAGGGGCGGCGTTGGTGGGACTCCTGCCGGTTCCCGAGATTCCTTACCTCGCCTACTTGCACAACGCGATCGACCAGATCCGCGGCGAGGCGTGTTCGCTCCAGTTCTTCAGCGCGGGGCAGTTTCAGAACCCCATGGTGATCCGCATCGCAGGTCTCGCTTACCAGCGGGGTTTCGGCGGTCACTTCCACAACGACAACTCGATCGGCGCGCTGCTGGAGATCCCCGGCCTCGCGATCGCGGTGCCTTCCTCGGGCGCGGATGCGGTGCGCCTGATGCGCGGTTCCCTGGCGATGGCAGCGGAATCCGGGCGAGTGAGCGTGTTCCTCGAGCCGATCGCGCTCTACCACGAGCGCGATCTCTACGAAGCGGGCGATGGGCTTTGGCTCTCGGACTACCCCGTCCCAGATGGTTCGGAAGGCTCTAGCCTTCTTCCCGGCGAGGTTGGGATCGCGCACCCAGAGCACAAGGACGTGCTGATCGTCAGCTATGCCAACGGCTATCGACTCAGCCTGCGTGCGGCGAGGAAGCTGGAGGCCGAAGGCATCCGCGCCCGCGTCCTCGACATGCGCTGGCTGAGCCCCTTGCCCATGGATGAAATTCGACGACACGCGGAGGAGTGTGGGACGGTGCTGGTCGCGGACGAGTGCCGCAAGACGGCGGCGGGTCCCGCGGACTCCATCATCTGCGCCCTCGTGGAGGGCGGCTTCCGAGGAGCCATGAAGACCGTGCGCAGCGCCGATACCTACATCCCCTTGGGCGATGCCGCCAACGTGGTTCTCTTGTCCGAGGACGACATCGTCCGCGCTACGAAGGAGGTGCTCGCGTGAGCCGCGTTGTCGTACTTTGCCCGGGTCGCGGTTCCTACACCGAGGCGTCTCTCCGGTCGCTGGATCCCGATCATGAACTCGTACGCACGGCGGAGCGTCGGCGCGCGGACTTTGGCCTTGAGCCGCTCTTGGCCCTCGACCAAGCGCCTCGCTTCGAACCTGCGCGGCACCTTCGGCCCGCGCATGTGTCGCCGCTGATCTTCGTCAAGGCGATGATCGATGGCGCGAGGGTCGCAGAGGAGCATGAGATCGTCGCCGTTGGCGGGAACTCGATGGGCTGGTACATCGGCCTTTGCCTTGCGGGTGCCTTGTCTTTCGAAGACGGCTTCCGCCTCGTGCAGCGAATGGCGCTCCTCCAGGAGGAGTTCGCCGACGGCGGGCAGATTCTCTATCCGATTGTGGATGAGGATTGGCTGCCCTCTCCCGAGCTGGCGGCGAACGTGACGTCGGTTCTCGCCTCTTCGGACGGCAGCGCGCTGCCCTCCATCGACCTCGGGGGCTACGCCGTACTCGCGGGCTCGAAGAAGGGCGTCAGCCACATGCTCTCGGCGCTGCCCCAAGTCCGTATGGGCAATGTAACTTACCCCATCCGACTCGCTCAGCACGGGCCCTACCACACCGCGTTGGCGGCCCCGGTGGCCGAGGCGGCGCAGGCGGAATTCCGCGACCTGGAGTTCCGCGCGCCTGAGACCACGCTCATCGATGGCCGCGGCCGTACTTTCACCCCGTGGTCTGCGGATGTGGCAGAACTGCGTCGGTACACGCTTGGGGCCCAGGTCACGACGCCGTACGACTTCACGGCGTCCGTGCGGGTGGCCCTGCGCGAATTCGCGCCAGATCACCTGATTCTCCCGGGGCCCGGTAACACTCTGGGTGGGATCGTGGGCCAGGTGCTCGTCCGGGAGGGATGGCGAGGAATTCGCTCTAAGAACGAGTTCTTGGCGTCCCAGAAGCAGGATCAGGAGGCCCCTGGGGCCGCTGCCTCCATGCCATTCGTCGTGAGCCTCGGCCTTCGCTCAAAATAGGCCGTGAGTTAGGAAGGACCCTTCCGATTCGAGGCTCTATGAGCGACGATAGGAACGTGCCAACCACAGGGAAATCGAAGCAGGCGAGCAAGGGCAAGCGCAAGGGTCAGTCCGGCGCGGAGTCCGAGTTCCATTCGGAAGCGCGTGCGATCCTAGCGGAGCTGCGCAAGTACCTCGGCGCCGCCATCAGTGGCGCGGTCAAAGGCACGACTCCCGGCGCGACCGAGTGGAGCCGCGCCCTCGATATCGATACGAAGCTCGCGTGGAAGCTGACGCACCTTCTCGATCCTGACGGAGACCTTGAGGCGCTGGAGTTCGTGCCTGGTCGCCAGGCGTTCGATCAGATCTTGATCGCGGCGGAGAAGGCCGGCGGTGCGAGTGACGCTTCGGGTGCAGCCAAGCTCTCCTTCGAGCGCTACGAGACCCTCGTTCGAACCCATGCGGGCAGCCGCAAGGCATTCGATGTGCTGGTCACGAGTCAGCGTCCCCGCGGCACGAGTCGCGCGGAGGTCAACCTCCGTCGTAGCGCGGTGGAGGCGAACGCATCGCTGCTGGGTGTCCGTGCGCGCGCTCAGGTCGCGGTGTACGGAATTGCTCCCAGTGAAGATGGCGAGCACATCGACGTCATGGGGGTGCGCAAGATCGAGGGCATGGAGCGAATGCGTCCGAACGTGAACTGGCGGATCGCGCGCAGCTTCAAGACGGCCGAGGACGGGACGCCGCTTCCGGGAGGGCCTGAGCCTTTGGTCCGTCCGAAGCTCAGCAAGGCGCTTACGGGGCTGCCCGTGGTTCCTGAGTTTTCCACGTCGCCTTTGCCTACGTTGGCGCGCGTGGACGCGTCGCCGTCGGCGGTGGAGTTTGAGATGCTTGGCGGCGAGGTGGGCGCGAGTGCGCGCTTCGACCTGACGACGGCCGAGATCTTCCGGCCCGGGGACAACCGCTTCGAGAATGAAGACGGCAACCGTCGCACACGCGTTCTTGCGGGCGTCCGCGTGCCCTGCGATCTCTTGCACGTGGATCTCATCGTGCACAAGGATGTCTTCGACAACACACTCCCCGATGTCTTCGCGGTGTCCACGCTGCACACGGGCATGTCGCTGGAGTTCCGCGAATCGGACAAGCTTCCGATCGAGCTGGAGTTTGCCTCGCTCGGCCGCGGCCTTTCGAAGGTCAAAGATCGCGAGCGAGATCGTCACGCCGAGCTTGTGCGCTGGGCGATGCACGAGGTGAGCTGGAACCCCGAGGACTTCGACGTGTACCGGTTCAAGCTTCAGTACCCGCCGCTGCCTTCTGGCGTTGCCTTCGACTGGCTGCGCCGCAAGCGCAAGTAGAGCTTCGCTGCTGAATCCTCCTGGCTGGATCCTCTTGCCGGATCCTCTTGATGGCCCGTTCGAGGTCCCGTGCTTGGATCGGCGCCGCGGATTCGTCTATCCGCGACAGGCTAGGCCGGCAGCCGCTATGCTCTTCGCCCCATGATCACGATCAGCAGTGTGACCAAGAACTTCGGTCGGCAGGCGCTCCTCACGAACGCCTCTGTGCAGCTCGACCCAGGAGACAAGGTCGGCCTTGTGGGGCCGAACGGCTCTGGAAAGTCGACGCTATTCCGGCTGATCGTTGGCGAGGAGAAGGCAGACGGCGGCGACGTGGTGGTGCCGAAGAAGCTTTCCATCGGCTACTTCCGCCAGGATGCTGCGGAGTCGAGTGATCGCACGGTGATCGAAGAGGCCATCGCGGGCAGCGGGCGCCTAGGCGAGCTGCACTACGAAGTGGCCGAGCTCGAAGCGGCGATGGCGGACCCCGAAAAGGTCGATCAGCTCGACTCCATTCTCGAGCGCTTCGGTGAAGTCCAGGGTGAGTACTCGCAGCTCGGTGGATACGAGCTGGACTCGCTGGCGCGGGAGGTGTTGAACGGTCTTGGCTTTTCGGAAGATCAGGTCGACTCGGACTTCGCCTCGCTCTCGGGCGGGTGGCGGATGCGCGTCTCGATCGCGAAGGTGCTGATCGGACGGCCCGACGTGCTCCTGCTCGATGAGCCCACGAACCACTTGGACATTGAGTCGATCATCTGGCTAGAGCAGTTTCTTAGGGCGTCGGATGCGACCATCCTGATGACGTGCCACGACCGGGACTTCATGAATCAGGTGGTGGGGCGGATCATCGAAATTGACGTGGGCGAGCTCGTCACCTACGCCGGCAACTATGACTTCTACGACCGCGAGCGTCACATGCGGGCGAAGCAGCAGGACGCTGCGTTCGCGAAGCAGCAGGCGATGCTGAAGAAAGAGGAGCGCTTCATTGAGCGCTTCGACAAGAACGCTTCCAAAGCTTCGCAGGTGCAGTCGCGCGTCAAGAAGCTGGAGAAGATCGAGCGTGTCGAGCCGCCCAAGCGCCGGGTGCTCGTACCTTTCCGCGTGAAGACGCCGCCACGCTCAGGCAATGACGTCGCGACGCTGAAGGATGTCTCGAAGGCCTATGGCGATCGCACGATCTACGACGACTTTGACTTTGAGATCAAGCGCGGCGAACGCTGGTGCGTGATGGGCGTGAACGGCGCGGGTAAGTCCACTTTGCTCAAGATGATCGCGGGGGTCATAGAGCCTGACGGGGGCGTGGTACGGCTTGGCGCTTCGCTCAAGCTCGGCTACTTCGCGCAGTCTGCGCTGGAGATCCTGGACGCACGGCGAACCGTTTGGGAGCAGATCGACGACGCGTTTCCCGTGGCGACGATCCCTTCGAAGCGGACGCTGCTCGGGTCCTTCGACTTCCCGGCCGACGAGATTGAGAAGCCCATCAGCGTGCTATCGGGCGGGGAGCGATCGCGGCTTGTGCTCGCGCAGATGCTCTACGACCCGCCCAACTTCCTGGTGCTGGACGAGCCAACCAACCACCTCGACCTTGCGACGAAAGAGATGTTGGTGAAGACCCTCTCGAAGATGGAGGCCACGATGATCTTCGTCAGCCACGACCGGACGTTCCTCAAGGGGCTCGCGACCCACGTGCTTGATCTCTCGGGTGCGGGGACGCCCGAGAACCCTAAGCCGCTCCTTTACCCCGGACCGTACGACGAGTGGGTCGAGCGCACGGGCCAAGAGGCTCCAGGCGTCCACAGTTGACGCCTCGCAGGCCGGTATGGAATCGGGAACTCGCCGACTGAGGGGACGACGCATGTGGGGGTTTCTTGGACTCTGTGCACTCGGAGCCGTCGCGCTTCATCACGCGGCCCTTTGGAGCCTTCAGCGGCGACTTCTGTTCCCTGGTGCGTTCATGAACCCTCCGGCAGAGCCGGCGCGGCCGGACGTGGAGCGGCTTGCGGTGAAGCATGCGGCGGGGAGGACTTTCGGGTACTTCCTACGCGCGGGCGGGGTCGAGCCTGACGAGCGGGCTGGCGTGGTGGTCTACGGCCACGGGAACGCTGCGTTCGCGGCGGACTGGATCTTCGACGCGCAACCCTACACGCAGGCAGGGCTTCACTTCCTTTGCCTGGAGTACCGGGGCTACGGGGCCTCGGATGGATCGCCCTCCGAGGCGGGCATCGTCGAAGACTCAGCTGCTCTCTTGGGGCAAGTTCTTGCGCGCGCCGACGTCGACGGGGCGAATATCGTGTACCACGGCCGTTCGCTGGGTGGCGGTGTGATGGCGGCCTTGGCGAAGGTGCGTCCGCCTGCGAGGCTCATCCTAGAGAGCACGTTCAGCTCGGTGCACTCGATGTCCTCTCGGTTCATGGCACCGCAGTACTTGGTGCGGGACCCGCTGGACGTGCGTTCGTTGTTGGCAGCCTCTTCTGGCTCCTTCTCCGGCCCCGTGCTGCTCTTGCACAGCCGCGACGATGAGGTGATTCCCTTCCGCGAGTTCGAGATCAATCGTGCCGCCGCGGATCCGAAGCGACTGGAGTGGGTGGCTCAAGATGGGTGGGGGCACAACGACTCGTGGTTCTACCCCGAGGGAGAGAGGCTGGCTCGGTTCGCTGTTTCGGGGCTCAGTCTGGATCAGGGCGGGGAGTAGGTGCCACTGCCGCTGGTCTAGACCTAAAATAAGCGCTAAGGATCGCCAGACCACTGCGTTTCGCGC
>CAYQKK010000031.1:2547-61114 GCA_964417955.1 uncultured Planctomycetaceae bacterium | reverse complement strand
GACATCACGATCGCAGAGCTCGGCGCGGCAAAGGGCTACGAGATCGCCGTTGAAATCCCTTCGGAGCAGCTGCGCGCCTTTGGGCTCACGCTTCCAGGGGTCGCCAGCACGATCAGTCGAGCGGCCCTGGAACTCCCCGCGGGAGAGGTGCGCACTTCGGCCGGAGAGATTCTGGTGCGAACCCAAGAGCGGCGCGATCTCGGGGCAGAGTTTGGGGACCTCCCCCTCGTAACGACCGACGGCGGCGCCGTGGTTCGCGCGCGGGACATCGGTGAAGTTCTCGACGGTTTTGCGGAGGACGACATCGAGTCGACCTTCAACGGACGCCCAGCGATGGAAGTCGTCGTCAACCGCGTTGGCGGCGAGACGCCCCTCGCGGTCGCCAGCGCGGTACGGGAAGTGCTCGAGGAACTGCGCGTCGACCTGCCGAAGACGGCGGGCCTCGCCGTTTGGGACGACCAGTCGAAGCGCTACGAAGACCGCCTCGATCTTCTGGGTCGCAACGCGTTCCTGGGACTGGGCCTTGTGCTGTTGCTCCTCGGCCTGTTCCTTGAGCCAAGGGTGGCGTTCTGGGTCACCATGGGCATCGTGATCTCCGTGATCGGAGCCTTTGTGGTGTTCCCCTCCACCGGCGCGACCATCAACATGGTGTCGCTCTTCGCGTTCATCGTGACCCTCGGCATCATCGTCGACGACGCGATCATCGTCGGCGAGAACATCTTCGAGATGCGGCAGCGCGGCATGCCAGCACTGCAAGCGGCTATCCAGGGCACCCGGGAGATCGCGGGGCCCGTGGTCTTCGCCGTGCTCACGAACATCATCGCGTTCATGCCGCTGTTCTTCGTGCCTGGATCCATCGGCAAGATCTTCCGGCAGATTCCAGCCGTCGTCGTTTCGGTCTTCGCGATCTCCCTCATCGAGTCGCTCTTTATCCTGCCAGCCCACTTGAGCCATGACCGTGAGCCCGGCCGCATCGGCCGCGCGCTCGCCGCGCCGTCCAAATGGGTCACGCGTCACTTCGACGCCTTCAGCCGGCGCAGCTTTTCGCCGCTGGTAAGCCTCTGCCTGCGCAATCGCTACTTCGTGCCGGCCCTTGGCCTCGGGCTCCTGGCCCTTTCCATCGGCGTGGTCGGCGGTGGATTGATCCGCTCGAGCTTTCTCCCGCGCATCGACTCGGACGTGGTGACGTCCGCCGCCCGGCTCCCCGTGGGCGTTCCCATCAGCGAAGCTCGGCGCGTGAGGGCCGCCGTCGAAGCGGCAGTCGCGCGCACCGAGTCTGACCTGGGCGAGACCGTCGTCGCGGGGGTCTATTCCCAGATCGGCGCGACCGGTGGCGCCGCCAACGAGCTCAGCATGCGCGTCGAACTGGTGCCCCCCAGCGAGCGCAGCATCGGAGGCATTGACTTTAGCCGCGCGTGGCGAGCCGCTACGGGCGATGTCGCCGGCGTGGAATCGTTGACCTTCAACGCCACGAGACTTGGGCCAGGCGGCAGCGCCATCGACGTCCAGCTCACGGGCCCCGACCAGAATCAGCTAGAGCGGGCTGCCCAGGAACTCTCGGAGTCCCTGGCAAGGTACGAGGGCGTCAGCGACCTCGACGACGGCACGGCCTCGGGCAAGCGGCAGCTGAGCCTCAGCCTAACGCCCCAGGCCCAAAGCCTCGGCCTCGACGCCCAGGACGTCGCGAGCCAAGTGCGCGCCGCGTTCTTCGGCGCCGAAGCCCTGCGGCAGCAGCGCGGAAGCAACGAGGTCAAGGTGCTCGTCAGGCTTCCGCGGGAAGAGCGCGAGAGGCTCAGCACCGTCGAAGACCTGATGCTCCGCACCCCCACCGGCGGCGAAATTCCCCTCAGCGTCGCGGCCGTTATGGATGAGGGCCGCTCCTATACCTCCATCGACCGACGCGACGGGCAGCGCATCATCGCCGTTACCGGTGACGTGGATCCCACCGTCGGCGACGCCAACGTCATCCTTGAGAGCGTGCGTGAGAACGACCTCGCGGGGCTGCAGGAGCGCTACGAGGGACTGGGCTACTCCTTCGAGGGCGAGCAGGAGAGCCGACGCGAGTCCCTGAGCGCGCTCGGCTTCGGCATGATCTTCGCCGTCTTCTCGATCTTCGCGATGCTCGCGATCCCCCTGAAGAGCTACACGCTCCCGCTGATCGTTCTTTCCGGCGCCCCCTTCGGCATCATCGGCGCGCTGCTCGGGCACTTCATCCTCGGCTATGGACTGTCGCTCATGTCCATGTTCGGAATCATCGCCCTGACCGGCGTGGTGGTGAACGACAGCCTCGTGCTCGTGGTCACCGCGAACTCCTATCGCGAGCGGGGAATGGGCGCCTTCGAGGCGATGCACCAGGCGGCGGTTCGTCGCCTGCGCCCCATCATGCTCACCTCCCTGACCACGTCCCTGGGGCTCCTTCCCATGATGCTGGAGACCTCCGCGCAGGCGCGCTTCCTGGTGCCCATGGCAATCTCTCTGGGCTTCGGGGTGCTCTTCTCGACTCTAGTGATCCTGCTCTTGGTCCCTTCGCTGTACCTGATCCGAGAGGACCTGATCGACATCGCCCGTGTTGCCCGGGGAGGCGAGGCACGGGGCCAGGGCCACGGGGCGGCGAGCCCGGAGATCACTCCCGAGCTGGCCAAGGCAACCTAGGAGCCTGTTGCGCATAGACGAAACACCGAATCTCAAGTCGGAGCCAAATTTCATGTCACAAGGCGCGCTCCATAGCGAAAGATGTACACGGTGCCTATTCGAGGCCCAGCGTCATCCCTTGACGATAACACGAGACATAGAACGATGAAAATCACACTCAGCCTGATCGCTGCTATCGCCCTTTCGGCGTGCGCAAGCGACAAAGAAATCAACGACACCGCAGAGGAGGTCCAGACCACCCTGGACTCCGTAGCACCCAAGGCCGCCAAGGTCAGCCTCGCCATCGAAGGCATGACATGAGGCGCGGGTTGCCCCCCGGCAGTGCGGTCAGCACTCGCCAAGCTTGACGGAATCGATGAGTCCGACGTCGAAGTCGACTACGCAGCCAAGACCTGCAGCGTCGCCCTCGCGGACACCAAACTGACTGCGGCCGATCTCGTGGCCGCGTTCGAGGGAACCCGCTTCACCGCCACCGCGAACTGATTCAACAGAATCGGCCATCGCAGTGACGGCAAGTACGCTGAGCCGCGCACCCATCACAGGTGCGCGGCTCTTTTCGTTCGCAGTCAGATACCGCGCACCTGTCTGCCAGTCTCGCTGGGCCAGGATGGCTCACTGAGGCCTGAGGACGACGGTGTGTAGGTGGTCTCGTCGATGACCGCCGGAAAGACGCCCGGCCAACTCACCCGCCCAGCGTTCGCCGACAGAGCCCATCGCGCTGACTCGTATACGCCGCCCACCTTCGATCGGTTCGAGCTCAAGGGCTAGTCGTTCGCCAAAGGGGACCTCATGGGTAGCGAGCTGAGCGCCCGTCGAGCCATGCAAAATCTCCACGTTGACGGGGCCGTCCAGGGGCTCACCCGTGTCTCTGTTGAAGTCAAGCTGGACGAGAGTCGCCGACTGAAGCGCAACGGAAACGTTGACCGATTCTCCAGCTCGAACAGTCACGGGGAAGGGGTCCACAAGGTAGTGCGTAGCCTCGAGGTGGACGAGGTAGTTGCCCGGTGGGATGACTAAGGGCTCGTCGCCCGCGAGGCCAAAGTCAGAATCCCACGGAGCGCCCGCTGTTACGACCGCCGGAGTCCCCCACTTCCGTCCGTCTGAGGGCTCGAAGCGCCAGGACTGTCTTCCCCGCGGACGCTGCGGACGGGCGCTGCCTAGATCCGAGGGCTCTGTTGCGGGTAGCCGCAAATCCAGAGTGAGCGCACCAGGACGGGCAACGATGATCTCGCCGAGGTCCACGGTCCGGCCTCGGTCCAGCCGGGCACTCTGCCTTCCCAACGGAAACGTGCTGTCGGCACCGCAGAGGAATCGAAGGTCGTAGGTGTCAGAGAGGGGACGTTCGATCCGAAACACGCCGGTCTCGGGAACGGGAACAATGAGACTCTGCCCCTGCGCGACCGAGGCGATTTCGAATCGCATCCCCTGGGCGGGCTCGCCGCTGCCATGGACCAAGCGGCCGGTGATGACCGCCTGTTGGAGCGAGGCTTCGTCCACGATCAGCTGGACGGCGTCGGCCTCGCTCGAGGCTTCCAATGGAAGTTCGAGGAAGACCGCCATGGGTTCGCGGTCATCGAAATGCGGGACATTTTGCGCCGAAATGAAACGGCCGGTTGGAAGGCCACCTTGAAGTGCAAACCTCCCTTCCGCGGCGGTCTTGGTCGACGTCATGATCCCGTTGACCGTGCGCGTGTGAACGGAGATGTTCCAGCCCACGAGCGCGTCGCCTGCTTCATCCAGGAGCTGTCCGTGCCAGCGGTCTCTCACCCCGACGACGGGATCCCATCGCTCGGCGACCCCGGCCTCGAGGGTCATCTCATGGGGAACCTCTTTGAAAGCGTGGTTGGAGGACCGAACGCTCAGCTTGGTGAGACCGTGAGGGATCCCCCGAAGTTCGAAGTGACCGCCGTCGTCGGCAGAACTCGAACGTGCCTTCTGACCTTCACCCGCCCAGATCCAGGCCGCGGCCACGGGGTGACCAGCGGTATCCGTCACCCGCCCGAAGAGCGTCGCCCCCTCATCCAAACGCAGCGTCATCGTACGCTCGGCACCTGCCTTGAGTGGAGGCGACATCTGCCGCTGACTGATAAGAGACGGAGGCAGGCCATGGCCAGGCATTTCGATCGTGTGTGCAAACGGAGCCAGGTCCTCGAGCACGGCGAGCCCGTCGACGTCAGTCTCAGCACTCCAGAGCCAGCCGAGCCCCACAAAGCCCGTCCGGTGAAACTGGCCCCCGATGCCGTCCTCGTGGACGAGTAGGCGCAGCCCGGGGATTCCTACGCCGCTAGGGTCTTGGACCCGGATCCCGAGGCGCGCTCCAGGGCCGCGTAGCTGGAGTTCGATCGCCCTGTCTTGCTTGGACTGATCGAGTAGCACGACTTGAGAGCTGACCCTTCCGAGACGAAGCGCGCAGAGCAGCGCGGGCTCCGAGAACGCAGGGATCTCGAACCTGCCCGATCCATCCAGAACCGGAAACCGTTCGCGTGAACGACCTCCGCTACGGTCGAAGCGCACTTCTAGCGTCGCGTCTCCAGCCGCGAGACCGCGCTCGTCGATGACTCTTCCGAACCAAGGACCACTCCCCTGACTGGGGTCAGTGTCGCTGACTGCCTCCACCTTCGCTGCCGAGGGAGTCGCCGAGACAGCCGCGACCCGATCCGTTCCTTGCGCGGCGATTGGCTCGCGCAAAGGCGCGGTGCCGGAGCCAGAAGCGGCCGGTGGCTGCGGCGGCGATGCTACGGGCTCCATCTCGCTCGCACCGTCAGTCGTGAGAACGAAGAACAGGCCAAGGGCAAGGCAAAGACCGGCGGCGGCGAGCGTGGTAGCTTGAGTCAAGACGGCAGCTCCAAGGGTGAAAGGAGTCAGAGAAGAAGTCAGGGCGCCCGCATCCCGGGCCGGCGAAGTCCATTGACGCTGAGATGCGCGCACGACCTCAGAGCGGACCTTACGGGGAGATATCGCGCGCGTCCCCATCCAGCCCCCAAGGGTGAGTCCCCGGGGCAAACGGTCACGGAGCCGCTGAAGCGCACGGCCGATTTGCACGCGAATCTGCGCGGCGCTGGGCCCGGTGTCCCGTGAGATCTCGACGGCGGTTTGCCCCTCGAGAAGGTGGGAGCGCAACAAGCGCCGCTGGGGTTCGTTGAGCGTCTCAATGGACGACTCCAAGATCTCATGCACCTCAGCCTGACTGACCACGTCCTCCGGCAGAGGAGCCGACCTGGACGGGAGTCGATCACCCCAGACTTCACGTGCCTCTCGCCGTCGGTGCTTCAACGCCTCCTTAGCGAGGATCCCGGCGAGCCATGGCCGAACAGGACGCGTATCGTCAAAGGTAGACGCTCTCTCGATGGCGACAAGGAACGTGACCTGCACAAGATCCTCGGCCTGGGACGCAGTGGGGACGAGTCGGCGAGCGACCTCCAATAGCCCCGGCGCCACGGCGTCGAACAACAGCCCCATGGCTTCGCTATCGCCGCGACGGCGAAAGCGCAAGAATAGGGCTGTGGCTCGATCTTTCATGGGGCGACCTCGCCCCTACTCTCCCCGGCGAGCTAGAGAAGAAACGTAGATCCTCGAATTTCTCACGCAGACCCCACAGCCGCACGCGACCTCGCGCCTCCCCGCTGCTCTATCGAAAGAGATGGAGCGTCAGGCCCAACGTCGACGTGGATCCGTCGGCTGATTCGAAGCGGCCACGGAAGTTGGAGGCATCCCGGATGCGTCCGGCGATGCCAACCCCCAACCAATCAGTGAAGGGGAGGTACGCCCCTAGCTGGAGGTACAGGCCGACCGTTGAGTCTTGGATTATGAGAGCATCGTCCGGCGTGAGCCTCGCGGTCAGGGGTATCGAAGCAACGCTGTCGACATCCAAGTCAACGTACGAGACTCCGGCACCAGCATGGAGGTCGACTGGGCCCAGCTGAAACGCACTGCGAAGCCCAGCGTAGATTTCTGCTAGATCGATATCGCCCTGGATCTGGAGACCCGTGGCCGCGTTCGACGCGTCGATTTCATCCCCAGAGATCGCTACGCCGAGCTCCCAGCCGAAGTCTCGACCGAAGCCATGGAACGCTGCATCCGATGACACCTCGAGACCGAGGGTCGAGAGCTCGTCCGAAGCAGCGAAGTCATCGCCGAGGAAGATCCGGCCAACGCCCACCGTCAGGCGCTGCGATGGGCGCGAGGTGGCGGCTAACGGTTCGGGTTCGCCCTCCTGCAAGCCCGCGGACCTACAGGACGCGAGGGTCAGGACGGTGAGCAGCGAGAGGAATGCAGATTGGGCTAAGCGAGCGAACATGGACGGCAACGAATATGGGGCGGGACGGCGCTTGGGAGTACGGTGCCCTACAGGTCTGCAGGCCTCGAGTTACCCTCCCACTGTCTGGTCTGAGGTGATTGAGCAGGGCAATAGCGATTGGCGCCTCCCGATGCCGGCCCGCGTCTTTGTCGATCGAGGCGGCATCCTTCGCTTCATCGTCGCCCTAACAGATCACTCGCTGCGGCCCGAGCCCGAAGACACCCTCGCGGCGTTGCGCCTGACCCCCAATGGCGTCAAAGCAGCAGCGGACGTCGAAGACGACTTTTCTTTGTGCCGCGGAAGTCGGGGCATTGGCGTCCGATGGTTTGGGCGAGGAGCACTTCTGGATGTAGCCAACAAGGGTTGGCGTTTCCCACTGTCCCTCACCTAGCCCAGTCCCATGACCATCCGCACCGCATCACTCATCGCCCCCGCCGCCGCGACCCTCGCAGCCTCGCTCCTTTCCACGAGCGCGTTCAGTCAAACCTGGACCTCGTCTCACCCGGACCAGCCCAGCTGGCCCATCCGATACGCCGCGTCCGTCGCGGAACAGGGCGGGCAGAACCAGATCTTCCTGTTCGGCGGCACGGAGAGCCTCACGTCCCAGCCCCTCGTCTGGCGGTACCACCGCACGAACGGCTGGTTCGTCATGGGCAACATGCCTGGTGGACGCCACGACATGGCGGCCGCCACGGTCGAGCTCGGCGGACAGGATTATGTCTACCTCCTCGGTGGAGGCGCGGGAGCGACTTCAGCGATGAACACGAACTGGCGCTACGACGTCGCCGCCGACACATGGGACACCGCGACTTTCGCTCCGATGCCCGTGGAAAAGACGAGTATGGAAGCGGTGGCCGCCCCGAATGGCAACATCTACGTCTTCGGTGGGCACGACGCAGACGGCGGTACAACGTACGACTCGATGCACATCTACAACCCGTTGACGAACACCTGGTCTGCGGGCCCGACGATGCCCCGTGCGCGCCGCAACTTCGCGGCCCTCAAAGACTGTGACGGCTTCATCTACCTCTACGGGGGCAATGCAGGCAGCACGATCCACGCGGAGATCGATTGCTTCGATACGACCAGCGGCACATGGCTAGCCACGAACCCCCACGGCGGCGCCTTTCCCAACATGCCCACGCCGCGTACCAACGTGGCTGGCGCCCTCGGACGCAACGGCCGACACTACATCACGGGGGGCAACACTCTTGGCCCGGTGCCCGTCCCCACCGTCGAGTCGTTCGATCCCTACAACAACGTGTGGAGCTCGGAGGCGGGCCTCCTCGAGAGCCGTAACGCCCACCGCGCCGTGGGCCTCGGATCTCGCATTTGGGTGCCCGGCGGGTTCCGCAAGATCTGGACCACGACACGCAAGCTTGAGAGCTTCGGCGCACTCGGAAACTACGGACCATGCGGCGACGACGTGGCGCCGCTCCCCCCGCCCGTCATCGGGGCGACGCCTGCGGACGCCGCTCCGCTCGACTTCCTCTCCACTTGGACCGGCGGCACCATCGATCCGGATTCGGACCACTGGTTCACCCTCGCAGCCGACCCGAACATCGTGACCTTCGTGGATGTGAACGTCTCCGGTGATGACGACCTCGGCGCCACGGTCTACGACGATCAGCTCAACGAGATCAGCCAGAACTCCGCCAGCAAGGGCATCTTGCTCGACCCGTCCGGCATCCAAACCCAGGCCTTCTACATCAAGATCACCCGCGGTCATGGCATCGGTTCCTCCGGCTACGACCTCTACTGCAGCAGCACGAACGACCCCCAGCCGATCGGCCAAGTCTACTGTCATGGGGCCACGCCCAACTCCAGCGGCGACCCCTCCGGCATCCGTGCACTGGGTCTGGCAAGTGCCGAAGCGAACTCGATTCAGCTGCAGGTCGCTAGCCTTCCCCAACAGACCTTCGGCTACTTCCTCGTTTCGCCCGAGGCAGGAACCATCGCCAACCCGGGTGGCTCCCAAGGCACGCTCTGCCTGTCAGGCTTCCAAATTGGGCGCTACGCCGGGGACATCCTGAACGCAGGCGACAGCGGCCGCGTCGCTCTGGACATCGACGTCACCACCATCCCTGGCACCCCGGCATCCGCCGGCGCTCCCGGCGACGTGTGGTACTTCACCTACTGGCACCGCGATTCCGACTCGGCCGGCGGCGCGACCAGCAACTTCTCAGACGGCATCTGCATCGAGCTGCGCTGAGCGCCCCGGAAGTAAGAGAGAGCGGAGCCCGCTCCCCCCCGGCCGCCACGGACTCCGTGCCGGCGGGGGGGCGGGTCAATGGGAGTACCGCTAGCTAACTCCTATCTCGGCGCATCAGCCACAGCACGCCGACGACCACGCAGTAGGTCGGCAGGAACTGGACGATCGCCTCGAAACGGAGCTCGGCGAGGTCCTTGCCGCTTGCTGCGCCCGGGGGACGCGTCCACGCAATAGCGCTCATCTCGATAGCGGCTAAGGCCCCGACGATCAGGAGATCGCGGGAGCTCGCGACCGCACTGGCTAAGACGGCGACGAGGGTGAAGTTGACCACGTTGACGTGGACCGGCTCGCCGTTCACCCAGGCCAGCGCGCCCACCAGTGCGAGCAAGGCGTAAACGAAGAGCGCCCCGGCGAGCTGGACTCGACCGCGCTTGACAAGACGGAGCAATCCCAAACACAGCAGGGCGCAAACGCCGTTGGAGACAGCTACGCGCCCGATGTACTTCGCTTCGAATCCCTCGCCGAACAAGAAGACCGGAGCTGTCACCACCGCGGCCACAAGGACCAGCCGGAGCAGCGCCGTCGTGAGAGCTGCTTCCCGTCCGGAGTGATCTACCATTCGGAGAGCGCTGGGCGTCGAGGGGCGTTCAGTGCCAGGAGCGACATCGCGGTACCGTAGGACTTGGTGCGCGGGAAGATCCGATCGTTCCAGCCGCCGTCAAGCTCACGGGTTTCCCAAAGGAGTCGAGCGATCTCTGAACGCCAAATAGGACGCTCCGCCGTTGGCAAGCGCTCAACGGCCAGGGCCGCATACGTGTGCCCAAAGAAGAAGTAGTAGGGCGCGATGCCGTACGTTCCCACGTGGGTGCCCTGCTGGCTCTTGCGCTCCAGAAGGAACTCCCAAGAGCGAATGAACCCCTCGATGGCGACCCGCAGCTGATCGTCTGTGCTGCGACCTGCAAGGTGCAGGGCGAGCTCGGCGACGCTTGAGCGCGCAGACGAACCCGGCATAGGCGTCGTGGACGATGAAATGCCGGAGTAGGCGTAGGTCACCGCGTTGGATCGAGCGGCCTCTAGGCTCTGCAGCGCTCGGTCTACCACGGCGGGGTCCACCACGAAGCCCATGTCCCTGGCCTGGTACAGCGCAATCAACGTCGGCCCCGTCATGAACGGGCTGATGTTATTGTCATTCGCGTAGTTCCAGCCCCCCTGGGCAGTCTCGTTGAGGTCGAGCGCGTCAACGAGCAGCTGCACCGCGGTTCGGACCTGCGTCTCGCGCAGGGGGTCGACGATCGCGCTCTGATCGAGCGCCTCAAGGAAGAACTGCAGAGCGTAGGTGTGCCCCCACCCGCGCACGTCGTAGCCCACCTTCGGCCCAGCGGACATCGTCGGGTCCGTGGCAAGCGTATCCAGCACGAAGTCCACCGAGCGCGTGACCGCGTCGCGACGGTCCACGTCGTTCGCAAAGCCCGGCGCTTGGACCAGCAATGAGCAAACGATGGAGGTCCCACCGACCCGGTAGCCGGATGGGATGTGACCGGTGCTCCCAACGCGATAGACGCCCTCGTAGGGCCACTCGTTGGCGAACCCCTTGGACCATTCTCGGATCCTCTCCAGGCGCAGCGTCTCCTCCGCTTGGTAGGTCAGGAGGTCGCTCTGGGACAGCGTGCCGACCGGGGGATCGTCGAGGTAGATCTCTTGGTCGTCGACGAGCAGCTGAACGCCCGCTTGAACCGCGGCGCGAACTTCACCTGGGGTAGGTGCTGACTGGGGCGAAAAAGCGGCCAGTGCCGCGGGGCTTAGAGCCGTGGCGGCCGCAAGGAAGACGGAATAGCGCATAGGAAGTCCTGTAGGGAAGGGTGAGTAGCAGCGTAGCTGACCCCACCCTCAAGCCCTGGGTCATTCGTGTCGATCTCATTTCGATGCTCCCCCGAGAACGAGCGCCCACGCTGCAGTCCTGGCCTGGGGCCCCCTTGAGGGCCGCATGCAGCCCTCCCGTGCCCTTTTATGAAGGAGTACCGCGGTGAGCTGGGCTGTACTCGGACTCATGGCGGGGCTCTTGGCCCTCGCCGTCCTCGTGGCGCTACACCGGCGCGGCGAGATTCGCGCGATGGCTCGGACACTAGAGCGACGTGAAGTGGCCGTGGAACAGGGGGCTGCCAAGGCCGAGCTGCAGCATCCCGTGGTCGACCTGTCTCGCTGCCTCGGCTGCGGGACGTGCGTGGCTGCCTGCCCTGAGGAGGGCGTCCTCGAACTCGTTCACGGTCAAGCGGCGGTGGTGCGCGGTGCCCGTTGCATTGGCGCTGGCGCCTGCGAGCGCGAGTGCCCGGTGGACGCGATCACCATCACCATGGGCGACACGTCAGAGCGCCGGGACATCCCCGCCATCGAGCCGCACTTGGAAGCCGTCGGCACGCCCGGGCTCTTCTTGGCCGGCGAAGTCACGGCCCACGCGCTCATCAAGACGGCCGTCGACCACGGCGTGGCCGTCGCCTCCGAGGTCGCCACACGCATGAACGGCAGCGCTGGCCAGGACAGCGAAGTGCTCGACCTGTGCATCGTCGGCGCCGGACCCGCCGGACTCGCCGCGTCGCTCGAAGCCAAACGCCAGGGCCTGAGCTTCCTCACCATCGATCAAGAGCAGCAGCTCGGCGGCACCGTTGCACGCTACCCCCGGCGCAAGCTCGTCACCACCCAGCCCATCGAGATCCCCCTCTACGGCAAATTCCGTCAGACGTCATACTCAAAAGAAGAGCTCGTCGATCTCTGGCAGGGCATCGCCCAAGAGCAAGATCTGCCGATCCAAGGCGGCGAGACCTTCGAGCGCCTGACCCAGGTGGACGGCGGCGGCTTCGTGGTACACACAGGCACCCAGAACATCCGTGCCGCCAACGTGTGTCTCGCGCTCGGCCGTCGCGGCGCTCCCCGCAAGCTCGGGATCCCCGGCGAAGAACTCCCGAAGGTTGCCTACAGCCTCCTCGACGCACGCTCCTACGCCGGACGCCGCGTGATGGTGGTGGGCGGCGGCGACTCCGCGGTGGAAGCGGCCATCGCGCTTTCCGAGCAAGAGGGCACGACCGTCTCGATCTCCTATCGCCGATCCGCCTTCATCCGCATCAAGGCCTCGAACGAACGCCGCATAGAAGAAGCGATAGCGACCGGCCGGATCGCCGTCTACTTCGAGACAAACGCCGTCTCCGTCGAGTCAGATCAGGTCACGCTCGAGAACCCAGCGGGCGGCCGAGTGGCCGTGCCCAACGACGAGCTGTTCATCATGGTCGGTGGCCTCGCGCCCGTCGACGTCTTGGAGTCCGCCGGTGTTTCCTTCGACCCTAGCCTGCGCGCCGCGTCCAAGGCCATCGAAGAGGAGGGCACCGGCCTCGTGCGAGCGCTGGCCGCCGCGCTCCTCCTGACGCTCTTCGCCCTCGCGTTCGCCCTCTATCACCGAGACTACTACAGCCTCCCGCGCTTCGAGCGGCCCGCGCATATCAAGCACGATCTGCTGCGCCCAGGTCGCGGCCTCGGCCTGTGGCTCGGCATCGGCGCAATCTCGCTCGTGGCGGTCAACCTTGCCTACCTCATCAGGCGGTCGCCGAAGTTCGCCGCCAAGTTCGCGGGCTTCCCCATCGGCTCGCTCAAGGGCTGGATGACGAGCCACGTCGCCACCGGCGTGCTCGCATTTCTACTGGCGCTGCTCCACGCGGCGATGGCGCCGCGCAACACGGTCGGCAGCCACGCCCTCTGGTCGCTCCTCGCGCTTCTCGTGACGGGGTCCATCGGCCGCTACCTCTACGCGTGGGTCCCGCGGGCGGCGAACGGCCGCGAGCTTGAGATCGACGAGGTCAAGTCGCAGCTCTCCGCGCTCTCGGGCGCCTGGGATCACCAGCACCAGGCGTTCGGCGCGGAGGCGCGGGAGCGGCTTAGCTCCCTCGTGCGCGCAGGCCAGTGGGAATCGTCGTTCCTAGGCCGGGTTGGCGCAATGTTCACTGGCCACCGGAGCTTGAAAGGCGTACTGGCTGAACTGCAAGGCAGCGGTGAGCAGCAGAGCCTGAGCCAAGGCCAGATCGATGGTGTTCTGCAGCTGACCGAGCGCGGCTACCACACGGCGCGCAGCGCAGCGCACCTCGAGGACATCCGCGCAATCCTCGCGACATGGCGCTACGCGCACCGCTGGGTAGCGGCTCTGATGGTCGTACTCGCAGCGCTGCACATTGGCCAGGCCGTCTTCTACGGCCAGCTCTTCGGTTCGTCGTTCGGGGGCGGGAACTGATGGGCATGCCATCCCCCAAGACGCTCATCGCCGTGATGTCCTTCGCCGCGGTGATATCGGCAGCCGTCGTCGACTTCGGCCAGACCGCGCCAGGAGAGCTGATGGCCGCCCACGGCCGCGTCGAGGGCCTCAGCCTCGAGAACAGCTGCTCGGACTGCCACGGTGGATGGAGCTCTTCGATGACCTCGTCCTGCCTTGAGTGTCACGACGTGATTGGGCAGCACCTTGAGGAGGGCACCGGACTCCACGGGATGCTCGACGGCACCGTGGCAGAGGGCTGCGCGGCCTGCCATTCCGACCACCACGGCGCGAACTTCCAAGCCGTCAACGACCTCAGCTTTGCCCGCGCTGGCGTGCAGGACCCACGCGAATTCGAGCACAGGCTCATCGGCTTCGCGATGAATGGCGCGCACCTTGATCTCGACTGCAACCAGTGCCACGAGCATTCAGACGCCGACCTCGTGCCCGAGGGCGCCCATCGCTTCATCGGCCTGGCCAAGGACTGCGCAAGCTGCCACGAAGACGTGCACGAGGGCCAGTACCGCGCCTCCTGCGTGGACTGCCATCACCAGCAGACCTTCGATAACCAGCACTACATCAAGCACGGCGGCTTCCTCGACCTCGTGGGTGGACACGCGGATCTCTCGTGTGCTGAGTGCCACGCGGATGACAGCACGCACTCCCTCGCGATCCTGCGCGGTCCCGTCGCGAAGCGCCCCGAGTACCGAAACTGCGCGAGCTGTCACGACCTCCCCCACACCGAGTCGTTCGTCTTGGGTGCTGCCGCCATCAGCGGCGTCGCCCAGGCGAACGCACTGACCGGCACGGATGCACGGCAGCTCTGCACCAACTGCCACGCGGCCGAGCACACTTCCTTCTCAGAGGATGCAGCGAAGCTCTCCGCCGCGCTCCACGGTGCGTCAGGCTTCCCGCTGGCGGCTCCCCACGACGCACTGGAGTGCTCGGAGTGTCACCAGCCTGGGCTCGAGTACGGCGAGCGCTACCCGGGGCGCGACGCCGACACCTGCGCCGCGTGCCACGACGACGTGCACAAGGGGCAGTTCAGCGGGCTGAGCTTCACGCCCGTCGCGGCCGAGCAAACGTCCAGCCTCGTCGCATTCCTTGGCGGTTCCGTCGACGAGAAGGGTTGCCTCACCTGCCACTCGCGAACGCACTTCGCGCCCCACACGTTTGGCGTAGAAGCCCACGACTCGACGGACTTGGCCCTAGACGGCGCCCACCTGGAGGCCGACTGCAACGCGTGCCACGCCCCCGCCGAAGAACTCGACGGAGCCCCCCGATTCCACGGGCTCGACCACACCTGCGAGTCCTGCCATTCCGACGCCCACGAGGGGTTCTTCGCGGAAGCGCTTGGCGCCCATCCCGCAGAGGAGAGCGGCCCGCTCGCCGTGACCCACGGGGACTGCGCGCGCTGTCACGACACGAGCTCCTTCAGCACGGCGCACCTGCAGGACGAGGACCGCGGCTTCGACCACGGCTTCTGGACCGGCTACGCCCTGACGGGTGCCCACGGCACGGCAGAGTGCACGTCATGCCACGTCCCCAGCGAAGAGCCCGACGCAAACGGCCGCCTGTTCGGCACCATCGAGGACGTCTACGGCTCCGTCACCGGCTGCGCCTCCTGCCACGATGACGTGCACGAGGGGCGCTTTGACCAGCGCCGCCACCCAGAGGTCATCGACGGGCGCAGCGACTGCGCGCGCTGCCACTCAACGGCTTCGTTCCGCGACCAGCCCCACGGGTTCGACCACGGGCGCTGGACCGGCTGGCGCCTCATGGATGCACACGCCGAAACGGACTGCGCTAGCTGCCACGAACCGCTCCGCCGCCCCGATGAAGTCGGCCGGACGTGGATGCCCGCCGCTGGCACCGGCTGCGCGAGCTGCCATGACTCCCCGCACGAAGACCAGTTTCAAAAGCCCCGTCCCAAGGCATGCGTGAAGTGCCACGAAAGCGCCAAGGCCTTCACCGTTCTGAGCTTCGACCACGACCTCGAATCGCGCTTCGCCCTGGATGAAGCCCATGAAGAGGTCGCTTGCTCGGCCTGCCACAAGCCCGAAGAAGACACCGACCTCGTCAGGTACAGGCCCCTCTCCCGGGAGTGCGTGGATTGCCACGGGGTCCACGAGAAGGCGCTGCGACGTCGGCCCAAGAAGAAGCGTTCGCGCTAGTGAGTTCCCATGCAAGCCGTTCCACCTAAGACCCTTCCCTCCACCGTGCCGTGGGCTCCGGCCGCGCTCAGCGTCGCCGTCGGTCTCTGTGCTGTCTTCTCGGCAACGAGCGCTGCGGCAGCGCCAAGACCAGCACTGCTCGCCCAGGCGGAGGACACCGAAGAGATCAAAGCACGCGTCACGAGCTTCGTCGAAGGCACCGGGATCGTCATCGATCGCGGGCAGCGCGACGGCCTGCGCGTAGGCGATCGCGTGATCTTCACCGAGCGCGGCGGCAGACAGCAGTTCGGCACGATCCTCGAGCTCGAAGGCCGCGTCGCCAGCGTCCGCCCAGAAGACGGTCAGTTTCGACCCGAGCCAGGCACGCGCGTCTCGATCCGTGTGCCGTCGGACCGCTTTGCGAAGCCCGCGCCAAAGCGGAAGGGCAAGCTTCCGATCCCTACAGAGGAGCAGCCCACAGCCAAAGCGCCCGTCCCGAATATCCCCGGCGAAGAGCCGCGGTGGACGCGCCCGGAGGACGGCTTCACCATGGATATGCCGCTGCTCGCCGAGGTCAACGCCGTCCCCCCGGAGAACCGAGCGTCCAAGCTCACCGGACGCAGCTACCTCTCATGGGACCGCATCGTCGATACCGAAGAAGGGCGCGGGGACTCGTTTCTGCGCTTCGGCGGCGGTGTCTACGGCGAGAATCTCTTTGGGAAGGGCGGCACGCTGCACTTCGACGGCGAGTTCAACGCTCGCCGCACCCAGCGCATCGACGACGGCGACGAGAGTACGTCTGACTTCCGCCTCGACCGTTTGAGTTACACGATCGGCGGCACGCGGCACAACTGGGACCGCCTGCAGTTCGGGCGCTTCCTGCAGGACGGCATGTCTGAATTCGGCGTCCTCGATGGCGCTTCCTGGAGCCGACGAACGGACCGCGGAGACAGCTACGGCGGCAGCATCGGCTTCCTCCCCGAGCCCGACCAGGATCAGCAGTCCCTCGAGGACTTTCAGCTCGCCGCCTGGTACCGCTGGGTCGCCGACGAGCGCGAGATCCTGTCGATCACCGGCGGCTATCAGAAGACATGGCACAACGGGAGCCGCGACCGCGACCTACTTGTGCTCAAGAGCCAGTACATCCCCGTGGAGGGCTGGAACGTCTTCGGCTCCGCATGGGTCGACCTGTACGGCGCCGGTGACGACGTCAAGGAATCCGGCCCAGCCCTGACGTACGCGCTGATCGACGCGAGAAGGCGTTTCGACAACGACCTCACCCTGAACCTCGACTACCGCCACCAGGAGTACCCAGAGCTCCGGCGCACGGAGTTCCCGCCCGTCGGACTGCCGCAGATCCAGGACGCCCACGTCGACCGGCTCGGCGGAACGGTGTCCAAGTGGACGGAAGGAGCAGCTGCGAAGCGCAACGCTAAGCGACTCTACCTGCGTGCCGGGGGCTGGGCCGATGAAGAGGACGCGGGGGGCGACGCAGAGGTCGGCGTCGACTTCTACGACGTCTTCGCAGACGACGCGCGCCTCGACCTCGCAGCCTTCGCCAGCTCGGCCAAGTTCTCTTCCCTCGTGGGGGCGCGGCTGCGCTACGGACGCTTCGGCCCAAGGCGCAGCTGGTCCGTGCAGTACGAGGTCCGGCAGAACGACATCACGGACTTCAACGCGGACGTAGATAGCCTCTATCAACACCGGGCGCGCGGCTCGTACGAGCTCTTCCGCGCCAGCGGCCTCTCGGCCTCCATCTCGGGCGAGGTTCAATTTCAAGACCGCGAGGACCAGTTCTTCCTCGGCCTCTTCCTCCAGCGCAACTTCTAGGTGACCTTCATGTTCCACTGGATTCAAAAGCACCCGCTGATCGCCGCGGCCGCCGTCTACCTGTTCCTGTGCGCCTGCGTCTCGCGCAGCCCTCAGTCTGTCCAGCAGCACCGCTGGTGGGCCACCCTCGGACCGGTTCTCCCCCACGACTCATTCCCCGCCGACTGCACCCTGTGCCACGAAGGCGCGAACTGGAACAACCTGCGCGCCGACTTCAGGTTCGACCACGGGAAGGAAACGGGCGTACCGCTGAACGGCGCGCACTCCGCAGCCGCATGCCTGCGCTGTCACAACGACCGCGGTCCGGTGGAAGTGTTCACCGCGCGGGGCTGCGCTGGCTGCCACGAGGACGTCCACATTGGGCAGCTCGGCAGCAACTGCATGGAGTGCCATACGGAAACGAACTGGCGGCCGTTTGGCATGTTCGAAATGCACCAGCAGACGCGCTTCCCGCTGCTTGGCGTCCACGCGGCCGTCTCGTGCCGAACCTGCCATCCGGGCGCAGAGCTTGGCCGGTTCGTACCAACGCCGATCGAGTGCGTCGATTGCCACCGGGCGGATCTCGCCGGCGCCGACAACCCGAACCACGTGAACCTCGGGTGGGTCTTTGACTGCAACCGCTGCCATCAGCCCACGGTCTGGAACGCGGCTCAGCTCGATCCGAACTTCCCGAACTGAGAGACCCTGGGGTCCTGTGAACCCTAAATGCAATTTTGTAAGTAGCTCGCTCAGCGCGTAGGCCGACCCAGGAGGGAGAACACCCCTGCGCGGAGCGCTTACTGCCATGCTGACAACGACTGCAACGATTCTCTTTCTGCTTGTGACCTCGGCCCTTGCGGCCCTAGCGGTGCACGAGACCCTTGGGAGCGGGCGTAGGAAGCGCGGCGGCGTCGACGGCTCTCAGCTCACCCGCGTGCGTAGTGACGTCGAAGAGCTGGACGCTGCCATCGGGGGCATCGAGGCCCACCAGGAGCAGCTCGCCAAGTCCCTTGATCAGCGCTTCATGGCGGTCACCAAGGAAGGAGCTCAGCACGAGGCCGCCATCGCAGCGGCCTTCCGTGAGGCGCAAAGCGGCAAGGACGAGCTGCGCGGCGAGCTGGATCAGCTGCGCATGGTGATCGCAGCCCTGAGCGCCCAGGTGGATTCCGCTCAGCCCTCGGAGGAGCGCTTCGCCAAGATCGAGCGCTCGCTCCAGAGCCAGGACATGCGACTCTGCACGCTGGAGGAATCCATCGAGGACGTGAACCGTTCCCTCGCCCCAGACAACACCGACCTCAAGCGCATCAAGGGCATTGGTGCAACCCTCGAGAAGACACTCAAAGGACTCGGCATCGAGACCATCGATCAGGTGGCCAACTTGGGCGTAGATGAGCTGGAAGTCCTGAGCGTTGAGCTGGGCGCCTTTGCGAAGCGCATCGAGCGCGACGCCTGGGTGGACCAGGCCAAGGCGCTGATGGGCTAGGCGCTGTGAGTTGGGGCTGTGGATCGGCTGTGGGTCGGCTCCGCCGACGGGAACCTGGAGAGGAGGGTGTCGGGGAATTGGGAGCGCCGGCGCCTTTTAGGAGCTGCAGGAGCGCTGTGAGGTAACGGGCTTCGGGCAGGCTTCGCGTTGAGAGACGCGGGCCAGTGCCTGAGGGGTGGGTCGCGAAGTCGGAGTCGCGGGGCAGTCGGTGCCTAGGCTTCGAGGGCGAGGCTCGGGAACGCTGAGGTGGAGAGGAGCTGGCGGCGCCCGCCAGTCTTCTGCCAGCCCACCTTGAGGAGCCAGGTCCTTGGCTGAGCGCTCACGCAGGAGGCGGCGACCCGTTGCACCTGAGTGCCCTGGCGTTGCGCCCATCCGCCAAAGGACGGCGCGCTGGAACATGGGTCGAGGGTCCCCAGGTTCAGACCGTGATGCACGTCATTCCTGAGGACGTACCTCAGAGCGTTCCGCATCTGTCGAGGCGTACGGATGATCACCATGTGAAACCGCTCCCTCAACACGCTTCCCCGGCCGACCCGATTCCATACCCGGTTCAGCCGCATACCGAGACCGGTGTTCAAACTAGCCATGCCGCTCGAAAGGTCTGCCGAGTTAGAGGCCTCCACCAAGAGGTGAACGTGATTCGACTGAATCGAGAACTCGACGATTCGAACCAGCCCCTTCTCATTGACTCGCTCAATCGCCGCCAGCACAACCTCCAGCGCTTTCCCCCTGCGAAGCGAAGGCAGCCCACCCTTCAACTTGACCGTCACATGAACCACGTCCCCTTTCTTCAATTCGGGCCGCGATCCATGGGCCACCAATGAGTCCTTCGTCCGCCGCGGACCCCGCCGATGAGGAGGAACCGCGAACCGAAAGAGCCCCTGGTCAAGCTTGCCAATCTGCATGAGCGTCTATAGCCCAAGCACCTACAAATACAACCCGAACAATGACCCTAAACAGTCATTTAGAGCCCAAACTCAACACTCTAGCACTCATTAAGAACCCTACAACTCGGCAGACCTTTGCCCCCCGAAACTCCGACTTCGCGCCCCGCCCGCCAGGCACTGGCCTCCCCCTCATCAACGCGAAGCTTGCCCGAAGCCCGCACCCTCACAGCCCTCCATCCCCAACGGAAGGCCCCGCGCCTCACAACCCGCAAACCCCTCCCCTCCTAGGTCAACGTCGGCTCCGCCGACCCACCCCCAACACCCACGCCCCCCGCTCAGGGAATCGTCACAATCATCGTCTCGTTCTGCCCAACGGTAAGCTGAACCACCGAGGCCGCAGCCATCGCTGACCTCCCAGCGTCCATCCGCAGCTCATACGTCCCTGGCACGAAGTTGCGCAGGTACACCGTCCCTGTGGCATCTGTCACGAGGGGCGTTTCGCCCAAGAGGTCGAGGACCTCATCGGAGATCACCGCATCCTTCTGCACGACGCGCAGCGCGAGGCCGCGGACCTCTGCTCCGTCGTGGAGAAGCTGTAGGTCCATCGAGGCCAAGCCATCGAGAGCCGGAAGGCGCAGCGAGGCGCCTACGGCGTTCACGGACGATGCCGTCACCCCTTGCCTGACGATGTCGCCGCGTACGAGCGGCGAGCTTCCGTAGAGTTCGCCCCCGCCGATCGCGGGAACCTCGACCGTACCCGCTACCGCGCTGCCCACGTGACCGCTCGTGATCCAGTCGCCGTCGAAGACGATGGTCATGGGACCCGTTACGTCACCGGCGGGCACGCCCCGTAGCAGCCCGGTGGTGCCGGACGCCGCCGGATCCGCCCCTTCTCCGCGCCAAGCAAGCGAGAAGGTACGTGCTTCTGAACCGGCATCGAGCAGCCCGCAGCGAAGGGTCCAGCCCGGCGTTGGCGCCTTCGACGGCAGGCTCGGTAGCCGTAGCGTGATCCCGCCGCTGGGATCGATCGCCCTCGCATCCAAGGCGAGAACCGTTCTACGATCGACCTGCATGCGGCACTCGATGCCCCAGCGCGCCGCGAAGGCCGGGTCCGCTCGGAGGGCACCCTCGCGCAGCTCAGCGTCGGGTAGCGAGATTTCCTGCTTGCCACCGGCCCGCTTGGTGATGAATTCGCGCAGCCAGCGCGCGCCTTGGCTGCCCTCGGACGCTGCTTCCAGTGGGCACTCTAGGAGCGCGCGCTGATAGCCAACATCGAGGAACTGGACCGCGCCGTTCGGCAGTTCCTCTCCAATGAGTGCGCGATCGTCTGGAGTGGACAGCGAATGGAGCGTTAGGGGCCCCACGCCGCTCGTTCGGCCAGGGACAACGACGGAACGCCGCTTCTGCATCGGCCGCATCCGCAGGGTTCCAGCCGTCTGTGCGACGCCGAAGCGAACGTTCACGGCTCGATAGTCGGTTGAGTCGATCGCGGCGACCTCCGCCCGCGCGGTGTAGACGCTGAAGACGCCGTCTTCATCCGTGAGCACCTGCATGCGAGGGGCGACAGCTAATTCGGCGCGCGGATCCACCCGCACGACCGCCCCCGAGAGTGGGTCCCCGACCGAAGACTCGACGACCTTGCCTTCGACGAGATGAAGACGCTGGGACTCGACGCGGTAGAGCGCAGATGCACCGTTCACGGCGGACACAAACACCGGATCTGGCCCGTCCAGGAACGGCATCCCCAGAGCGTCCACCAGGTGGAGCTGATACAGACCGGCGGGGATACCATCAAAGACCGCCCTGCCTTCGCCGGTCAACGGCAGGGCCTGGACGCCGTCGTGGGATGGGGCGCGGAAGTCGCCCTGCAGCGCCTCAACGGGGTCGAGGATCGCCATGGCGCCCTCGAAGGCGTGCACGGTCGTAGAGGTGATCAGCTCCACCTCCACGGAGGTCGCTTCATCTCGCCCAATGGGCGCGGCGGCCTCATGGACCGTCGTAGCAGGCCCCTGGGCGGACCCCGCAGCAACGGCTGGCAGAAGGGCAATGAACGGGGTGAGCACAGCGGCAGAGGGGCGAGAGAGAAGCTTCATCCTGGGACAATCGTACGGGAAAGAGCCCCGGGACAAGCCAGGTCGAAATTTGTTCACAACTCGCTGTTGAGCGGCGCCGGGAAAATTCCGATGGGCTGTCAGCGCAGCAAGGGTGTCCTCGGCGGGACGCCTGCCCAGGTTAGGGCTGCCGCGCATTGGGGGGCAGTGGAGCGAGTGCAAATGAAGATCGAGTCGGGTTTGGGACTGAGTAGTTGGGGCGCGGTAGCGCTCGCCGCATCACTGATAGCGGGGCTCGGAAGCTGCTCTGCAGGCGAGACACTCTCCCTACAGGAGGGCAACGCCCAGACGTGTATGACGTGCCATAACGGCTCGCCCAACCACGACTACGCCGGCCCTGGCCTCATGAACCCGCACCCCTTCGAGGGCGCGGACAACCTTCTTTGCACCACCTGCCACGGCGGCAACCCAGAAGGTGAGACTGCGGAAGAGGCCCACGTCCCCGCGCCACCCGAGATCGGCGACCGCGACTTCCAGGACACGAACGCCTTCGCGTACTTCAACAAGCTGACCCTGACAGGCCTCGACAAGCTCCCCGACTACGAGGCGGGCGGCGAGACCTACACGGCGCTGGACTTCCTGCAGTTTGTGAACCCCGGCGACCTGCGCGTCGTCACGGAGGGTCGCGCCTGCGGTGAGTGCCATGTGAGTCATGCGGAGTGCACCGAAAAGAGCCTGCTCGCGACGTCAGCGGGCGTACTGTCGGGCGCTCTCTACGCGATCGGACAGCCGTCGCGAGTCGCAGAGAGCGACGGCCTCTACACGGACACGGCGTCCGACATGGCGTTCCGCGCCGTCGCCGACGTCACGTTCACTGCGCTCGGCGCGCCATTCGGCGCCGTCAGCCGCATGGTCGAGTACCCGGTGTTCAGCCAACGCTTCAACAACACCGACCCCGACGCGATCTTCAACAACGACGCCTACCTCGTCGCCGAGCTCACGGACGATCAAAACGCCGACGGCACCGTCGTCGCTGACTCCGCGCTCGCCAACCTCTACCACGAGCAGGTGGCCTTCACCTGCGGCGACTGCCACTTGGGTAGCTCGGGCGCCAACAACAGGACCGGCGACTACCGCTCGTCGGGGTGCACGTCCTGTCACATGCCCTACAGCCTCGGCGGGCGCGCTGGCACCAACGACCCGAACATCAACAAGCTGGAGCCGCTCGACCCGGACAACATCCGCGACCCAGAGCGCCCCCACATCCGTAGCCACCAGATCCGGAGCATCGCCAAGACCACCGCGAACGGCACCCAGATTGAGGGCATCGACGACCTGACATGCGCCGGCTGCCACCAGGGCTCTAACCGAACGGTGATGCAATACTGGGGCATCCGGCTCGACCAGAACCAGGACGTACGCCGCGGAAACCAGTACCCGGCCCAGCCTGACAGCTACCAGAATACCAGCAACGACACGCGGCTCTTCGACCCGGTCCTCGACAACAACGAGTTCAACGGACGCAACCGCAACCAGTACCTTGCCTTCGAGGACTACGACGGGGACAGCCGCGACGACACTCCGGCGGACGTGCACCACGAAGCCGGCATGGGCTGCATCGACTGCCATGGCAGTCACGACATGCACGGCGGCGACGTCAACGCATCGGGCGAGCCGCTTCTCTCCCGTATGGAGCAGGCCGTCTCGATCTCCTGTGAGAGCTGCCACGGCTCCTCTGAGTCCTATGCCCCCACCGTCGCGGGAACGACCTACGACGGAGAGGACGCCACGGTCGGCGTCGACAACGAGGGCATCCCGATGCGCCACGTGACCCGCGACGCCAACGGTGACTACTGGCTGAAGAGCCGCCTCGACGGACAGATCCACTACCTGTCGCAGACCCGAGACATCGTGGTCGACAGCGGCAAAACCCACCCAACCACGGGGGACCCGCTCTACAGCCAGCGCGCCAGCTTCGCCATGGGCCGCGCTGATGGCGATGCATCGACCGGCATCGGACCGGTCCAGACGAACGACAACCCCACGGGCTTCAAGCACGGGGACAACATGGACTGCGCGTCCTGCCACTCGGCGTGGACCAACACGTGCATGGGCTGCCACCTCGTCGGCGAGTACGACACGGGCAACAACTTCAGCAACATCACGGGCGAGCGCATCGTGTTCGAAGAGGACGACGCGCTGTTCGTGTACCAGTCGCCGGTCTTCTTCCAGCTCGGAGTCAACTCCAAGAACAAGATCACCCAAACCTCGGCCAACACGAAGATGTTCTTCTCCTACGAGGACCGAGAGAACAACCTGAGCGAGGTCTTCAGCTTCTCGGACCGCAACGGCGGCGGCAAGAACCTCGCCGGTGCCGAGCTGCCCGCCATGAGCCACAACGCGATGATGGCCCACTCGATCCGCGGCCGCGTCACCGCCACGGATGAGGGCCCGCGCTACTGCGTCGCTTGCCACCTCACAGACAACTCGATCGCTAACTTCGGCACGGAGTACAGCGCCTTCCGCACCGCGATGCAGACCGGCAACGTGGCAGGCCTTGACTTCAATCTCCTGCGCGACCACATCGGATCGAACCCGGGCAACCAGCTCGACTCGCCGTTCTTCGTGCACCAGGTCGCAGGCCTCGGCAGCGGGCTCTTCCTCTTCGACGACCAAGGAGGTCCCGTCAACCCCCTCGACGACGATGAGAACCGCGCGGGCGCAGGTGGTACGGCTCCGTCGGCCAACTTCGACCCGGCAAACGCGGCGCTCAACCTCGATCGCGTTGTGGCGGAGAACGGCGTTTCCAACGCCTCAAGCAACCACGCTCTCTTCGATCCTGCCCCCAACCCGAACCTCCGGGACGGGGCAGTCGACCCCACGATGGCCGGCCCCATGGGCATGACGCTCTTGCAGCTGCTCACGGACCCCACGAACGGCCGAGTGCTGGACTCGTGGCTCGACGCCGATGGCGTGGTGCGCGGGGATGCGACGAACGTGATCGACTAGGACAATTGAGGAAATAGAAAGGCGGATCAAGCCGCCACACTCTTACCCGGAGCTGAACGATGAGTGTTAGGCTCAGCGGTCATGAACCGTGGTGCAGAGATCAGAGAGGCCCTGAAATCGAGCACCCAAGAGCTGCACACGCAGGTCGATGCGGCGATGGGGCTCCATGCTCCGCTGCATCAGCTCGACGGGTACGGGCGCTTTCTAGGCTGCATGCAGGGCGTCCACGACGCCTTTGGCGAGCTGTCGGATCGCTGTAGCGAGGCCGCAGGGATCGAGGCTCAGTCCGGCGAACTGCGAAGACTGCTGCGCTCTGACCTAGCGGCGCTCGGTGTCGCGGCAGACTCATCGACCGGGCAAGTAGCGGCGGGACTCTCCCCCTGGGGAATCGGGTACGCGCTCGAGGGGTCCGCGCTTGGCTCGACCCACCTAGTCAAGGCCGTGAAGGCTTCGCACGACGACGCGGCGCCCGTTCAGTTCCTCACGGCATCCGCCCGCGGTGCCCGTGAACGATGGCCCATCTTCTTGGGGGCCCTCGGGAACGCCGAAGTCGACGTTGACAACGCTTGTCAGAGTGCTCGAGCTGTATTCGATTTCATCCTCCGCACGTTCCAATCTTCAGCCGTGGAGGGATCAGAGGACCTTCCATCTAGCCACCGGAGCCACCGTTGACTGATCTGCCCCTAGAGTCCGAGGCTCTAAATGACTGCGATCGCGAACCCATCCACATTCCAGGCGCTATCCAAGGCGGCGGCTGCCTCGTTGCGCTGGATCCGATGCTGCGGAATGTGCTCTTCGCCTCGTCGAACACGCAGGAGTTCCTGAACTGCTCACCCCAGGATCTGTTCCTCGGTCCTCTAGAGGACTATTTCGGCGAGAAGGTGCTGCACGCCATGCGAAATGTCGCAGGGCAGACCACAATCAGCACTCATCGCGAGGCCTTCGCCACGACCGACCTCGGTCGTGGGTTAATGGAGCTGAGCGCCCATCGAAGGGGAGATCGGTTCATCGTCGAATGCATGCCCGTGGGGAGTGAGTCCGAGACCGGCGGAGTATTGAACAGCACGCGCGCGGCCCTTGCGTGCCTGCAGCTTCAGGAGGATCTCGGCGGTTTCTTGCGAATGGCCGTGCAGGCCCTCCGGGTCCTGACGAACTACGACCGCGTCATGGCGTATCGCTTCTTGCCCGATGAATCGGGCGAGGTTGTCGCCGAGTCTTGCTCGTCGGTCAGGGAGTCGTTCCTCGGCTTGCGCTATCCCGCATGGGATATCCCAAAGCAGGCGCGGGAGCTCTACAAAACCACCCCTATTCGCTTTATCGCTGACGTCCAAGAATCGGGCGTCGCCCTACTGGCAGCTAACCCGGGCATCGCCCCGCTAGACATGTCCCTCGCTGTTCTCCGCGGGACGTCTCCGGTGCACATCGAGTACCTCCGCAACATGGGGGTCGCCGCCACGATGAGCCTGCCCATCATCGTGGATGACAAGCTGTGGGGCCTTTTCGCCTGCCATCACTACGCTCCCCGCTTCCCGAGCCCGCACCTCATCAAGGGGTGCGAGATCGCAGGAGTAATCTCAGGCGCGCTGATTGAGAAGGCCGTGCATCGACGGGCGGACGCCATTCGAGAGAAGGTGGCCGAGACCTCGATTCGCATCTCGAGTCGAGATAGCCACAGCACAGCGTCCTCGGAGTACTGGCAGGCGCTCATGCGAGACATGCGCCAGCTCGTAGATAGCGACGGTGTCATCCAGTCCATCGACAAGCAGGTTACGTTCAATGGCATTGAGCTTCCGGCTGCGGCACTGTCGCTGATCCGCCATGAGCTTGCGGCCTCGGAAACTAGCTACGTCGCGTTCAACGACCTGCGCCAGCGCTTCCCCCACGTGAATTTTGGCGAGGTAGCTGGCGCGCTATGCCTCGCGATTAGCGAATCGCCACAGGTGGTTATCGTCTTCGTTCGCCGCGCGATCCAGCAGACGATTCGCTGGGCCGGAGCGCCGCAGAAGACCGTGGTGACCACCGCAACTGGGGTTCGCCTGTCTCCACGAGGTTCGTTCGATGCCTATATCGAAGAGGCGACTGATCGCTGTGATGAATGGACCTCGGACGAGCTTCAAACGGCGAAGGCGATCCAAGTGGCCGTACGACAAGCCATGGTCGTGGAGGACTCGCGCCGGCTAGAAATCCTCGTCCACGAGCTGAATCACCGGGTGCGAAACATCCTGTCTTTGGTCCGATCGCTGGCACACCAGACGAAGGACTCTTCGGACTCTATCGATCAGTACACAAAGGGACTCGAAGAGCGGCTCGTGTCGCTAGCTAAGGCCCACGACTTACTCACGCAGTCGTCAGAGGGCGGAATCTCAGTGGAGAAGCTGCTCGCCTCGGAGCTTGCGCCGTATTTTCGAGGAGAGAGCAGCGGAGCAAAGCTGACGGGCCCGCTGGTGAAGGTGCGAGCCGACGCTGGCTCGATGTTCGCGCTTGTGGTTCACGAGCTCACTTCGAATGCGGCCAAGTACGGAGCACTATCCGCTCAGGGTGGCACGCTCACCGTCAACTGGAACAAGAGCGACGGCGGATTAGCCGTAAGGTGGCGAGAGAGTGGTGGCCCCCCCCTCAAGGCGCCTACGCGAACCGGATTCGGCATGACGATCATCGAGAAGACGTTCCCCCACGAATTCGATGGGAAGGCCGAATGTAAGTTCACGGAAGGTGGGTTCCATGCGGACCTCTGGTTACCCAAGCGCTTCGTTGAGTTCGAGGTCAAGAGAGGTTCCGATGACGTTTCGCTGCCGCAAGCGGAGCCCGCGGTTCCAACCGTCGCGAGGAAGGTGGGGCCGAAGCGAGCACTTGTACTGGAGGACAGCTTCTTGATCGCAGCCGAGCTCGATTCACTCTTGCGCTCGATCGGATTCGAGAATGTTGACGTGGTTGCGAATAACGCCGATGCGCTGTCCTGCATCAATCGGTCGAGCTACTCTCTTGCAGTTCTCGACCTGAACTTGAAGGGTGAGATGAGCGTCCCCGTGGCCAATGAGCTGCAGTCCGATGGGACCCCCTTCCTCTTCGTGACGGGGTACGGCAGCGCCGAGTCACTTCCAAAGAACCTTCAGAGTTCCAAGGTGCTCATCAAGCCGCTTCTCAAGGCCGAGCTTGTGAAGCACGTCCAGCAGCTAGGCATCGACTAGCTGCAGACCAACGGCGGGCTTCGCCCGCCGCTAGCAAAGCACTGCTCTTCTAGTTTCCGTCGCTGTCCTTGGAGTTGAATTCCAAGAGCAGCCCCGTGTCGCCGCCTTCGGGAAGAGTGAACTGGGTCGTCAGCATGCCGTTCTGGGGACCGCTCCAAATGCGGGCTTCGTAGTCCCCTGGGCTCATGCGCGAAAGCTCGAAGGCGAAGGTCTCCTTATCGACCGGAGCCCAGTCGCCCTCGAAGCCGGGGGACGTGACGTTGAGGTACATCTTCCCTTCTACGGCCGCGCTCGCCGGAAGAACGATGCGGCCCGCGCATGGCACCTCTGGTTTCAGCTCGATGGTGACGCGGCCGTCCTCGATCTTCGAGGCGGAGACGTTCGCGGACGCTTGGGCGTAGAGCTTGCTCGTCGCTGTGATCGTGTAGTTCTTCTTGTCGGGGAGCACCGTGCTCGCTTCCCCTTGCGCGTCCGACTCGAGGTTGTTCCCGCCGCGGCGACCGCGCCAGCTTCCTTCGGCATTGAGCCGCAGCTTGACCCCTGGGACAGGCGTGCCCGTCCGCGCGTCGACCACGACGATCGTGATCGGAGTGAAGCTGAGCTCTACCTCGATGCGGTCGACCTCCCCTTCCTTCGGCCGGCGCCAGCTGTTGTAGACCTCCTGTCGATCCGTCCCGCCTTCCGTGTTGGGGACGTCGGCCATGATGACGATCCGCTGGCCCGCGATGACGGGATACTCGTCCGTCTCAAACTGTCCGTTGCCGTCGGTGAAGAAAACGTCGGGGTCGCGCCTGCCGACCTTGACCTCAGCGCCGGCGATCGGGTTGTCGTCCACGGTGACCCTTCCGGCGAAGGACCCTGACGGACCGAGGCCTTCCGGCGACAGGTCGAAGGTCATCTCAGACGGCGCCTCTGGGTCTGCGATGACCTCCGTCTTGTCGATCATCGTCGGCTCCCTCTGCTCGATGATGTTCTTAAACGGGTTCCCGTCGAAGTACCGCTCCATGAGGTACACCTCGTACTCGCCCGGTGCGAGCCCTGTGATCTTGAAGCGTCCCTCTAGGTTCGTGATGGCCGTGCGCGGCAGCATCATCGCCTGGGCCATCGCGTCATTGTCGTCATTCCATCGGAGCATGACCATGTACACATCGCCGGGTGGGCCTCCGCCCCAGGACACGGCGCCCTGGATGGTGCACGCGGGGGGCATAGCGATGGCGACTTCGGTGGCCCCCTCCTGCACTTCGACCTTGGCTGTGCCGTAGAGCGGATGCTCGACCGAGACGACGGTCTCCTTCATCCACACGGCGCCTGAAATGGCATCTTCGCGCCACTCCGGCGCGAGAGGTCCGAGGGAGGTCCTGCCATCCTTGCCCGTGAAGCCCGTCGCGAGCGCCGTGAAGAGGAACCCCTCCGGACCCAGCAGCGTAGCGTGGGCCTTCGGTAGTGGCTCGCCGGTGACCTCGTCGGTCACCGAGACACGGATCATCTGGCCCTTCACCGAACGGAGCGTGACCCGCGATTCAGAGCCCTCGTGCTCGAACTCCTCCCGTACGACGGCACGGCCCGGTGCGCGAACCTCCGCCGTCCACTTGCCCATCGCAAGGTTCTCGACGATGTAGACACCTGGTGTCTCCGTCGCCTTGGCGGTCGTTTGCTGCATAGGCATCCGGCCGGCCATCGCGATGTTCATCATCCAGCTCATCTGGTTGTCTTGGTCAGCGGCTAGGCGCAAGCGCACGTCGGCGCCAGTGACGGGCTGGGCCTCTTCGTCGACCACGGTGCAAAGCACCTTGCCTGCCACCGGCAGCACAAAGTCGATGTGGCTCCCGGCGCCGTTGGCTTTGGACGCGATCCAGGCTTCCGAACGGTGGCGCTTCATCGCGCCGACGATGCTGCCCTCTTCGGGGATACCCTGCAGACTGAACTGGCCGAGCTCGTCGGTGACACCTCCGGGCTGCATGATCGCCACGTCAAACACGGGATGCAGGGCGCCGGCGCATACGTTGACGCCGGACACTGGCTCGCCTAGGAGGTTCTTTACGGACCCGGTGACCGTTCTGCCAAAGAGCAGTTCAAGCTCGCCGACGTCGTACTCGGTGGGAGTCATGTTGATCGGGCCGAGGGTCGCGGCCACGTGCCCCGCCAAGTCGACACCGCCTGAGACCATGCCGATCGGGACGCCTTCCAGACGGAACGAGCCGTCTTCCAGCGTCGTGGTTGTGGGGATTGGCAGCCGCTCGAGGATGGCGAGAGCCGACGGTGGCAGCTCGATCGCCGTTTCTAGGTCGTCGCCGGTGAGCACGACGCCCTCGCGCACATCGAGCACGCCCGTTTGCACGGCGATGTCTGGTATCACGGTCGCGCGGACGCGGGCGCCTGGCACGGGCTCGCCGTCTTCGTCGATGACCGTGCCGATGAGCGTGCCGAACTCCTCCATCACGATGTCCCCCACGTCGGTGAGGCTGCCGTGCTCGACGGACTGCTCGACGAGACGGAGGGTCGCGCGCCCGCCGCCGCGATCGATGTTGAACGCGTGGAAAGAGCCGTCGCGCGCCCCCTCAAACAAGAAGCGCCCTTCCGTGTCCGTGAAGCTCTCGCCGATTTCAAGCTCGGGCGTGCCCAAGGCCCCGTGTTCGGCCCCGAACAAGAGCGACGAGTCAGCCTCGATCAGCTCGACCCGCATCGCGACAACAGGGGTGCCATCGGGTTCGACGAGTCGTCCGGTCAGCCCCGCAAGCATCCCGGCCCATGGGTGATCCTCTTCGACGGCCTCCACCGCCAGCGTCTCCACGACGGCCGCTTCCCGAGTCGGCGCCTCAACGCTCACCTCTCCACTTACGTCGACGAGATCGTCACCGGACCCGGCCTCGGTCTCCGCCTCGGGGCCCAAGGACTGGATGATCTGGCGTGGAGATTCCGCGGACTTCGGTCCACTGAGAACGAACCACGAGACGGCTGCAAGGACCACCGCGCCGACGGCGATGAGGATGTGACGAGACTGCATAGGCGTATCGAAAGAGGAGCGGGACCCGCAGTCTACGGGTACGCATCCCTGCTATTCGGCTGGTCCTCCCCACGAGCGGGCGGGGGCAGGTATGGAGTGCGTAAGCCCACCCAGCGGGGGCGGCACGCGGCGAATGTCCCGCATTCAACCACCCACGGCGAGGGAGATCTCTTTCCCTAGCGCTGGCCCGACCGATCGAGGAGCATGGAAACAGCACGGAAAGAACACCCCTCCGTGCCCCAAGCACCCCCATGACGACGACTGCCATTGTCGCCGCGGCTCTCCTAACCGGAGTCCAGGCGATCCCTCAACTCGGCGCCTCCCCATCGCCGGTCACGATCCAAACGCCCACCGCCCCCCTGATCGGCACCGACGCCATCGTCGGCGAGATCACCAACCAAGTGGAGTGGGGTTCCCTCAACGGAATCGCGGCGTATTCCTTCGGCATCACCGTTTGCAACGTTGGGTCGATCGATCTACACACGATGGGCAACACGAACCAGCATCCGGTCTACGCCCAGAACGTCTATCGCGTCGAGGACGGGCGCTTCGAGCAGATCGGAATGGGCTGGCCCCTCCACGAGTTCGCCGTCGTCCAAGGCACGGTCTGCGCGGTTTGTCAACCGACCTCGACGACGACCGCTTTAGGCGCGGGCTGCTCCTCTCCCCATTCCGCAGGCATCATGGGCGTGCAGTCCATCCTCGGCATGCGATCGGAGATCAACGGGTTTACGGGGGAGTTCGCGTTTCCCCACGCCACGAGCGGCCAAGGCGGAGACGCTCTCTTCAAACGAGTTCAGATTCTTGAAGCGGACATCGATGTGGCTCTGCACCCCAGGGCTTCGTATCTAGCGGAAACCCAGTGCGTTGCCCCGGACGACGCCGCCAACGGCAACGGCCGGAACAACGCTTCCTGGTGTTCGCTGGGCCGCATCGGCAGCACTTCACTGCGCGTGAACGGGCCGACCCAACGGGAGGAACCAGCGATCCTCGCCTGGGCTATGGCAGAGCCCACCGTGCTCATTCAGAACATCGACGTCCCCGGCGAGGGCCGGTTCATCGTTGGGAGCAACGCGACCGAGCTGCCGACCGGCATGTGGCGCTTCACCTACGCGATCTACAACGGAAACAGCGACTTCTCCGGGTCCGATTTCTCCGTCACGACGGGGGTCACGCCGGTGAGCGCAGCCGAGATGTCGTTTCCCGTCTACCACTCCGGCGAGCCCTATAGCAACCTGCCCTGGACCTCGTCGCAGTCGGGGGACGAGCTGACCTGGAGCACCGAGTCCTTCGCGCAGAATCCGAACGCCAACGCGCTGCGCTGGGGCACGACCTACTCGTTCTCCTTTGAGTCACCGCTGCCTCCTCGCCTGGGCTCCGGGACCCTCGGGCTCTTCAAGCCCAATAGCCCTGGCGCTCAGTCCTTCGCCGTAATCTCACCGGAAGGATCAGGGGGTGGAGCGCTTCCCTTCACTTACTGCGCCACGAACGAAAACTCGACGGGTGAACCGACGCTGTTAAAGGCGATCGAGATCGACCTCAGTGCGAGGACGATGACCCTGCAATCCAGTGGTATGCCGTCGGGCGCCTTTGGGTTCTTCTTGACCTCGCTCACGCCGGACTTCGTGCCGAACGCTGGGGGAAGCGCCGGCAACCTATGCCTCGGCGGAACGATCGGTCGCGGCGTAGGCGGGACGATCTTCACCTCTACCCCGGCGGGAACTGCGGAGGTCCCCGTGAGCCTCGACATGATCCCGACGGCATCGGGCACGCCCGTCAGCGTCCAGCCCATGGAGGTGCGCTACTTCCAAACCTGGCACCGCGACTCCGCGGGCGGCACGCCGACGTCGAACTTTTCAAACGGCGTTGGGATCTCGTTCCCGTAGCCGACGCCCCTACCCCGCGGCTGCGGCGTTTGCGGCCGCTTGGGCAGCCAACAGCTCCATCCCGCCCTTGGAGCTCGATCTCTCCGTCGATAGGTAGACCATGCCTCTGCCCATCCCCGGTAGCTCGTTGTTCCATTTGATCCGGCCATCTGCCGGATCGAGCGCGAAGACGTGACCGCCCGATGCGCAGAGGACCAAACCGTCCTCGACGACGATCGAGACCACTGAGTATCCCGTGCGCGGCAGCGAGGTGCTCCAGACTGTGCGGCCGGTTTCTTTGTCCATGGCGATGACATGACCATGGGTACCGGCGAAGAGGAGGTTGGAGATCATCGTCTTGTCGTCAGTCGCTTTCATGGTCCCCGCTACGCGCAGTAGAACGGGCTATTCAGTCTAAACAGCGTTCTCTGCGTCTCTTTGTGCACCACGGCTCGGCGCCTAGTCCGCGGCCTTCCGATATAGTCGAGGCGTGATCATCGTAGCGCACTGGATTCCCGTTCTTGGTGCCTGTGTGTTGGCTGTGGCGCCGCAGGTAGAGAAGCGCCAGGCTCCGGACTTCAACCTCGACGTTCGTCCGATCCTGGCGGATCGGTGCTTCGCCTGCCATGGTCCCGATGGAGGCTCGCGCGCGGCGGACCTCCGCCTCGATACGAGGGACGGCGCCTTGGCGGACCTCGGTGGGTACGCCGCCGTCGCTCCAGGGGATCTAGATGCGAGCGAACTCTGGGCGCGCGTGACCTCGGAGTTCGACTTCGAGCAGATGCCGCCGCCGGATTCCCACAAAGCGTCGCTCTCCCCGGTAGAGCTTGACGTCCTCAAGCGCTGGATTGAGGAAGGCGCCCCTTGGTCTCGACACTGGGCGTTCGAGCCCCCGTCGAAGTCCGGCTCGTCCATTGATGAGCTGCTCGGACGCCGCCTTGCGGAGATCGACTTGGGCTTCTCGGCCCCGGCCCCCGCCCATACGCTCGCACGGCGGCTGTCCTTCGACCTCACGGGCCTCCCACCTAGCCAGGACGTCATCGCACACCTAGGCGACTCCCCCACCGACGATCAATGGTCCGCCTACGTGGATAGGCTCCTCGCTTCCCCCCAGTACGGCGAGCGTATGGCCATGTGGTGGCTCGACGGCGCACGGTACGCGGACACCGACGGATTCCAACAGGACGAGTTGCGCACCAACTGGCCGTGGCGCGACTGGGTCGTGGACGCGTTCAACAGCGGGATGCCCTTCGATGAGTTCACCGTGGCGCAGATCGCCGGCGACCTCCTGCCGGACGCAACAGAGAAGCAGATCCTCGCGACGTGCTTTCAGCGGAACCACATGCACAACGGCGAGGGTGGCCGCGACCCAGAGGAGTCGCGGGTCGACTACGTCCGCGATCGTACCAACACGATGGGGACGGTTTGGCTTGGGCTCACTCTCGAATGCGCCCAGTGTCACGATCACAAGTTCGACCCGGTCAGCCAGCGCGACTACTACAGCCTGTCCGCGTTCTTCGATTCGATCGACGAGTCCGGCAGAGCGGGCGGCGGCGCTGGCCCCTTCCTCAAAGTCACGTCCGAGCAAGCGCAGCCCCACGTCGCGCTGGCAGAGTCCGAGCTAGCCGCGGCTGACGTGAAGCTCCAAGAAGTCGAGAGCGCGAGACGGCTGGACTTCCGGACCTGGCTTGCCGAGCAAGTGAAGGCAAAGGGCGCCGGCTACTCGGCTTGGTCCCCGGTGTTTCCAGACCGTGCCTATGGGGCCGAGGGCAGTGAGCTGGCCCTCCTCGAGTCCCATGACGGCTTCGTCGAGTGCACGTCGGGCGGTCAACCCCAAGAGGACTACTTGCTCGAAGTCAACGTGCCCGAGCCGCGGCAGATCACGGGCCTGCGGGTTGAAGTCTTGAAGCACGATGGTCCCGGCGCTGGATTCTCGTTTGCAGAGGACGGGGAGTTCATTATGAGCGGCGTGAAGCTGCGTGTGCGGAAACCCGGCGATCACGCGCTGAAGGACGCGGAGTTCAGTGCGATCGTTGCAAGCGTCGAAGGCCAAGGAGTTGACGAGCAGAATGGCCCCGCGAGCGGGATACTTGGCGACGACCCACGCCGGGGCTGGACCACGCTCGGCAAGGACGTGGCCGAGAGCCCGACCGCAGTGCTCGAGCTACGCGAAGCCCTGCTGCTGGCGGGGGGTGAGACGCTCGTGATCGAACTGCAGCACCGCTCGACGGTGCCGTTCAGTCACCCGCGCGCTGTGCGGGTCAGCCTGACGGGAGAGCGCGGCAAGGCCGTACGCGCTGTGGGCACAACTCCCCTAGAACGATTGGCCCAGCTTCGCGGTGGAGCCTCCGAGTGGAAAGAAGGGCTACGCGAAGATTTGACGGCTCTCTCCATGGAGGAGGACATCGATTGGCGCCAGGCCTCGGCGGAGCGCACGCAGTTCGCGCGCCAGCTTGAATCGGCTAAGCGAGCGTCCGGTGAACTTGCGGTCACGGTGCTCAAAGAACGTGGTGAGCGCCGTGTGACTTCCGTCCTTGAGCGCGGTGTCTGGGACCAGAAGGGAGAGACCGTGGAACGCGCGTTGCTCGCCGCCCTCGGCAGCGATGCACCGGCGCCCCCAGACGAAGCGGAGCTCTCTCGACTCGAACTAGCGCGCTGGCTTGTTTCCCCCCAGCAGCCCCTCACAGCGCGGGTCATTGTGAACCAGGTCTGGCAGCAGTTCTTCGGCCGGGGCCTCGTCACCACGCCCGGGGACTTTGGCCTGCAAGGCGCGCGCCCACGCTACCCCGAGGTCCTGGACTGGCTGGCTGTCGACTTCGTCGAGCACGACTGGAACCTCCGGCACCTCGTGCGGACCATCGTCACCAGTCGGGTCTACGCACAGTCGAGTCGCGCAGACCGGGCGCTCGTCGAGCGCGATCCGAAGAATGAGCTACTCGCGCGCGGCGCGCGCTTTCGCCTACCGAGCTGGATGATCCGGGACGCAGCGCTGCACTCTGGGGGCTTGCTGGTGCAGACCATTGGAGGCCCACCGATGTTTCCGCACCAGCCGCCGGGGGTTTGGGAGGACGTCTTCAACGGGCGCTTTCGGTACGAGCCGACGCTGGGCCAGTCTAGGCTGCGGCGCACGCTCTACGCCTTCTGGCGCCGCAATGCAGCACCCACCTATCTATTCGATAGCGCCGACCGTCGAACGTGTTCCGTTGACCTGAAGAACACGAACACGCCGCTCCAAGCGCTGACTCTCCTGAACGATGCGACGTACGTGGAGGCAGCCGAGGCCCTCGCCAGGCGTGCCACCGGGAAGTACCTCGCAGCGCCCGGAAGGATCCAGTACCTCGCAAGGATCGTCCTCAGTCGTTCTCTCTCGACGTCCGAACTCGCGACGTGCGAACGCCTTCACCGAGAGGCACTCGCTGAGTTCGAGGGCGACTCCCTCCGCGCGGATGCGCTGATCGCCTGCACGCTTCTCAACCTTGACGAAGCCATCACCCATGAATAGCGAGTCTCTTTCACGGCGCGCCTTCCTCGGGCGTAGCAGCATGGCGCTCGGCGCGATGGCCCTGGACGTTCTCCACGGAAGGCAGGCCGGCGCGGCCCCCCAAGACCGGGCCACCCTGCCCCACTTCGCCCCGAAGGCGAAGCGCGTGATCTTCCTGACGCAGTCGGGGGGCCCCTCCCAGCTCGAGCTGTTCGACCCGAAGCCTGGCCTCGTGGACCTCGCGGGTAGCGCACTGCCAGAGTCCGTTCGCGGCGGCCAGCGCGTCACCGGCATGACCGCCGGCAAACCCCAGCTCGTTCTTCCAGCCGCCTCGAAGTTCCGCCCCCGCGGGGAGTGCGGTATGGAGCTCTCTGATTGGATCCCCCACCTCGCCGGCATCGCGGACGACCTTTGCCTCGTGCGTTCGATGACGACGGACGAGATCAATCATGCGCCAGCGATGACGAAGTTCCTCACTGGCAACCAGCTGCCGGGGCGCCCGAGTCTCGGCAGCTGGATCAGCTACGGCCTCGGGTCTGAGAATCGAGATCTCCCGGACTACGTCGCGCTGCTCTCCAAGATGAAGCGTGGAAGCGATCAACCGCTCTACGACCACTACTGGGGCAGCGGCTTCCTGCCGTCGGTCCATCAGGGGGTCAAGCTGCGCGCAGCGGCGGAACCGGTCCTCTACCTGCAGAACCCGAAGGGCATGACGCGGCTGCTGCGCCGCAAGCAGCTCGACGGCCTCGCCGAGCTCAACCGGCAGCGTCAGGCGGAAACGAACGATCCCGAGACGTTGACGCGCATCGAGCAGTACGAAATGGCCTTCCGCATGCAGGCCAGCGTGCCGGACCTCACGGACACAGCGGACGAGCCCGAGAGCACCTACGAGCTTTACGGACCGGACTCACGCCGCCCCGGCACCTACGCTTCGAACTGCGTCCTCGCGAGGCGCATGATCGAACGCGGCGTCAGGTTCGTGCAGCTGTTCCACCCTGACTGGGATCACCATTCACGCCTCACGAGCTGGTGCACCCAGCGCTGCCGCGATACGGACCAGCCGAGCGCGGCCCTCATCAAGGACCTGAAAGCCCGTGGCCTCCTGGAGGACACCCTCGTGGTCTGGGGCGGCGAGTTCGGCCGCAGCGTCGCGGGACAAGGGAATTGGCAAAGCCCCGAGGTCGGGCGCGATCACCACCCGCGCTGCTTCAGCGTCCTCTTGGCGGGCGCGGGCATTCGGCCCGGCACCGTATTCGGAGCCACGGACGACTTCAGCTTCAACGTGACCGAGAACCCCGTGCACGTGCGCGACCTCCACGCAACGATCCTGCACCTGCTCGGCATCGAGCACGAGCGCTTCACCTATCGAAGCCAGGGCCTCGACATGCGGCTCACGGGCGTCGAAGAGGCCCGCGTCGTGCACGAGATCCTCTCCTAAGCCGACCGCTACATGCCCTCGATGGACCAGCCGTCCCTGACGGTCGGGCTCAGGTGAGCATCGGCCCCAGGTACCTCCGGGAAGGACATGGCCTTGGCATCCCAGCGCAGCGTCTGGTGCGGGTAGCGCAGCGCGATGTTGCCAAGCAGCGCCACCTCGGTGAGGTGAGCGCTGTAGTCGAAGGCAGCCGTGACTTCCCCCTTGCCAAGGCAGGCGTTGACCCATTCGTGCCAGTGGTCCTTCGCGGGCGGCGTCGGGATCTCGTGATCCGCGAACTTGGACGCGGGCAGAAGGACCTGGGGGTCGTAGGGACTGGCCACATGGGCTCCTTCGGTGCCCACAAACAGGCAGGCGTTTGCCGGCAGCTCTTCGCGGGTCGTGCCGAGCTCCTCCAGGAGATCCACCGGAGGCTTCTTGCCACCGTCGTGCCAGGTCAGCGGCAGCGGCCCGGGCGTCGTGAGCTCGTTCGGGGGGAACGTGTAGTGGACGCGCGACCAGAGCGGATAGGTTTCACCGTTGGGTGCGGGCCCGTCCGATCGAACGGTGAGCGGTGCGCCGAGTCCAAGAAACCAGAGCGCGGGATCCATCAGGTGACAGGCCATGTCCCCCTGAGCTCCGGTGCCGAAATCTTCGCGGCCACGCCACTGGAACGGATGGTAGCTCTCCTTCAGGTAGGGCCGCTCGGGCGCGATTCCGAGCCACAGGTCCCAGTCAACGGTGGCGGGAATCTCATCCGAACCCTCTGCACGCTCGACGCCCTGGGGCCACCATCCGGCGGGACGATCCGACCAAACGTGCACCTCGTAGATCTTGCCGATCAGGTCTTGGTCGAAGAGTGCCTTGCCCGATGCGTAGTTGGCGTTCGAGTGGTTTTGAATGCCCATTTGGGTCACGACACCACTCGATGCCGCAAGGGCCTTCATGGCCCGCGCCTCCGCCACGGTCCGCGTCAACGGCTTCTGGCAGTAGACGTGAATGCCCGCGGACATCGCAGCCATGGCGATGGCCGCGTGCATGTGATCCGGGGTCGACACGTTGCACGAATCGATCTGCCCCGCCAACTCCTTGAACATCACGCGGTAGTCCTGGAACGTCTTGGCGTCCGGCGCGTGCTTGCGAACCTTGTCAAACATCGCCGTGTCGATATCGCATAGCGCGACCACCTCCACGTTCGGGTGAGACGCGATGTTGCGCAGATCCGTGGATCCCATGCCACCGCAGCCAATCGCGGCGTGCCGAAGCTTGCCCTGGGCCCCTCGGGGCCGCTTCGGCGCGAGGCCGGACGCCCACGCGGCGGGGCCAACGCCAGAAGCCGTGGCTGCGGCAGTGGCTGCGGCTGCGGCTGCGGCTGCGGCGAAAGCTGCGGCAGACGCAATGCTGCCCTGCTTGAGAAGAGAGCGACGGTTCATAGGTTGCTTCATGGGAGAGATCGCGGGGGAAGCGATGGTGACTACCGGCCGGGCGTCCAAGGGGCGCCCGCTGCGTCAAGGATAGCGTTCAGACGCGGCACCTCCGACTCATTGATTGAGCCGAGTTCTTGCACCGCGACATCTAGATCACGAAGGGCAATCTCAAGAGCCTTGCGATGGTTGGGCGTTGGCCCGTAGGTAGAGAACGCGTTGCCGAGGGAGGCAAGGTTCATTCGCTCCCCAATCGACATGGGACCCTGCTCATTGAAGGTGTCGAGCAGTTCGTCGCCGCTGATGCGCCGCTGCAGTTCCTTGAGGCGCAGCTCAAGCCCGCGGGCTTCTGCGCCCACGTCCGCCGAGACCGACGGCGTGCGACGCAGGACCGAGCGAATGGCCCCCACCCTCTCTAGGGTGTCCGCCAAGGACGCGGTTGTCGCCGACATCAGGCGGGAGGCGTCAGCTAGCTCGGTGCGGAAGGCTGCGACCCCGGCTGGATCCGCGCCCGGCAAGCTGCCGCCGCCGAGGGGCTTCACGGTGAAGGGCTGCTGAAGCCCAAGGTCGGCGTAGACTCCGTTGACCTGAGTACCGAAGTGAACCGTGTACTGGCCGGGCGCACAGAGCGCACCTCCGCCCGAACCGTTGTCCCACTCTTCCGCCTGGACGCTGCGCTCCCACGCCTCGGTGCCGGGGTAGCGAAGGTCCCAAGAAACCCGATGGAACCCCTTGGAAGCCGGCCCTTCCAAGCGCGTGACAACGGCGCCGGCCGCGTCGCGAATGGTCAGGAGAACGGTCGGCTTCGGCTCCTCGCTCTCCTGGCGATACTCGTCGAAGCTCGGCTGTGCGACAGCCTCACCGCCCTCTGACTCCTCGGCGGCTTCACTTCGTAGCTCGGCCGCGGTCTTGTAGCCAGCCCCAAGGTGATAGGTGAACACCGCGCCGAAGTCCGGGTTAGGTGCCACGAAGAGAGCGTCTCCTTGGGAGGCTTTCCCCAGGGGCGAGCTTGCGCCAAGCGGCCGCTTGGGCACGTACCAAAGCGCGTCGCGCACGGCGAAGAGCTCGGCCTCCTTGGCCAACACGTCGTCAGTCAGCCCGCGCAGACTGGAGTAGTCATCGAGGATGTAGAAGCCGCGCCCGAAGGTCGCGCAGACGAGGTCGTTCTCACGGGTCTGAATCTCGACGTCGCGCACGGGGATCGTGGGCATCCCCCCTTGGAGTGGACGCCATGTGGCGCCTGCGTCCGTCGTGCAGAATACGCCGAATTCCGTGCCAAGGAACATCAGGTTCGCGTCGACGTGGTCTTGGACGATGCGCCACGCGATGTGCCGCTCCGGAATCCCCTCGGTGATCTCGGACCAGGTAGCACCCAAGTCCGTGGTCTTCATGACATAGGCCGAGAAGTCACCGTTCTTGTGGTCGTCGCATACGACGTACGCCGTCGCGCGGTCGAAGCGGTCCGCCTTGACGTCGTTGACAAAGAAGTTCTTCGGCACGCCAGGGAGCTCGTCAATGGCACGCCAGCTCGCGCCGCCATCTTCCGTCACGTGGACGCGGCCATCGTCGGTGCCAGCCCAAAGGACCCCTTCGGCCACGGGCGACTCCGCCAGGGATGTGATCGTGCCGAACTGACTCATGGCGAACGTGTCCCAGGCCGCGTCTGGCCCCCAGGTCTGCCCCATGATGGGCTGCTGGAAGCGGTCGATGCCATGGGAGAGGTCGCCGCTGATCGCGGTCCAGTCGTCGCCGCGCGTATCGCTCCTCCATACCCGCTGACTCGCAAAGTAGACGCGGGCTGGGTTGTGTGAGCTCACGAGGATCGGCGCGTCCCAGTTGAAGCGCTCTGACTCGGCGCCCTCTTCCGCCTGGGGCTTCACGTACACGACCTCGCCCGTGGCGCGGTCGAAACGCATGAGGTTGCCCTGCTGCCACTCGGAGTAGGCGATGTTGGGGTTGCCGGGCTCCGTCGCTTGGTCATGGCCGTCCCCGAAGAGCGTCACAATCCAGTCGGCGTTGGTGATGCCGTGGGCGTTGAGCGTGCGCGAAGGGCCGCTTTGGGAGTTGTTGTCCTGGGTGCCGCCGTAGACGTTGTAGAACGGTTCGGCGTCGTCGACGGCGACCTTGTAGTACTGGGTCACGGGCAGGTTGGCCGCAAACGCCCAGGTCTCCCCGTGGTCCCAGCTCTGATAGATGCCGCCGTCGCAGCCCGCCAGGAGATAGTCCGGCTGGTTCGGGTCGAAGGCGAGCGCGTGGTTGTCGGAGTGCTTCGACGCATAGTTCATGCGGCGGAAGTTCTTTCCGCCATCGTCGGTGACGTGCAGGCGCACGTCCATCTGGTAGACACGCTCCGCCTTGTGGGGCGAGGCGAAGATTTCCTGGTAGTAGTGCGGCCCGGTGCCCCCCGAGAGATAGTCGTTCTGCTTCGTCCAGCTCGCGCCGCCGTCGGCCGAGCGCCAGAAACCGCCCTTGCGCTGCCCCTCTTCGATCGTCGCGTAGACCACCGATGAATCGAAATGACTGATGGCGAGGCCAATCTTGCCGACGTGCTTCGTGGGCAGGCCCCCGGTGAGCTTCGTCCAGGTCACACCGCCGTCCGTGGACTTGTGAATGCCGGACTCAGGCCCGCCGTTCATCAGAGCGGCAACGGTCCGGTGGCGCTGATGCGTCGTCGCGTACAGCACGTCCGGGTTCTGGGGATCGAGGATCACTTCACCCGCGCCCGTGTAGGGACCGGCTGAGAGAGTGCACGTCCAGGTGGCGCCGCCATCCGTCGTCTTGTACACGCCGCGCTCGCCGCCACTCGTCCAGAGGGGCCCCTGGGCTGCGACCCACAGCACGTTGGAATCATCTGGGTGAACGATGATGCTGCCGATGCGCTCGGACGCCTCGAGACCCTTCGGCTCCCATGTCGCGCCGCCGTCGGTGCTACGGTAGAGACCATCGCCGAAGCCAACGTGGCGGCCACTGACGTTCTCGCCGGTGCCGACCCAGATCGTCTCGTGATCGCTCGGGTCGATCGCAAGGCAGCCCACGGAGTAAGACGTTTGATCTTCGAAGATCGGGGTCCAGGTCGTGCCCGCGTTGACCGTCTTCCAAACGCCGCCACTCCCCACGCACACGTACCAAGTGCTCTGCCTCTTCGGATGAACGTCGATGTCCGAGATGCGCCCCGACATGAACGCTGGTCCGATCGAGCGAAATTCGAGTCCCGCAAGTGGGTCTTGCGTTTCAGCGGCTTCCCCCTCAGGAGCGCTGGGCTCTTGGATGAAAGTCGGCCAAGCGGCAGTGGGAACGGCGGAGAGTAGGAAAGCGATTGCGCTGGTAGTCCGGATCATGCCGGTACTCTATTCCAGGGCGCTGCCCGTGCGCTGGCCCGGCTCGTGCATCAGCGTTCGTGCGGCTTGATTCTCACCGAAACGGTACAGATTCAGCTGCGGCGCGGCCCAGGCCACAGCATGCTGGGGCTCATGTCCAAGCTCACTTCCAGGCTGGCCTCCCCGGCCAACGTCGCGGCAGCCGCCTTCTCCGTCGCGCTGGCTCTCTTGGCCTTCAGTCAGTACCGCGCCTCGACCGCCTTCGCGGATGGCGCCGTTGAAGCGGTCGGCGAGGTGGTCGACCTGCGCACCGAGAAGCGCGCGATCCTCGACGCGCAGGCCGAGACCTTCCCTCAGGTACTGTTTATCCCCGAGGGCTCGGACCTTGCGATCACCTCCGAGCTTCCAACCCCTATCGGCTCGATTGGACTGCAGGAAGACACGGCCATCGGTGCCAACGTTCCCATTCTTTACGACCCCAAGAACCCGTCGAGCGTTCGTTACGGAAGGGAGCGTGGCTCGGAGGGCGCCCTCATTCTCTTGGGCCTCGCCATCGGCGCCCTCTTCGTCCCCACGATCCTGCGCCGCTCCTCCCTGGCTAGGATGGCAACGGGCGGAGGCGGCTGAGGCGAGCCGCCCGAGTCCACATCGCCGTCCAAGCCGGCGACGTGAACTCAGGCGGCCGATCCGCGTGTCGGATCATCCACTGAGGACGCGAAGTGAGCGAGCTAGGGAGACGCGCGTGGACCGATCATGGCCGCAGGCGCTTACCCCTCGCGCACTGCCCGAATTTCCGCGTGGCGGAGAACGTAGCGCCCCGGTCTATGCCCCACCCGAAGCAGGACGTCCGTGCCGATCATGCGGGGGTTCGACAGGGGAATGTAGAGCACGTGACGGCCCTCCTGCCCCTCCAGCGCGTAGCTCCGTAGCACGTCCAGCGGATCGTCCGGGGCCAGCTTGTAGCTGACGTCGATCTGTCCCTCTCCGGGGCTCTCGAGGTCGAGTTTGAGGACGAGAAACTCCCCCACGGTCGTCGGCATCGAGGCGTCAAACGAAGGGATCGCGAGGGCGTTCGCGCTGGCCTCGACTTCAATTTCCAGTGCGCCTTCTACGCGGTGGAGCGTGGCCTGATCTAGCCCCGGCTCAAGCTTGAGGTCATGTGCTGGGTCCAAGCGAAGCCGCACGTCATCTGAGGACTCGAATGCTCGACTCAGCCCGTCTTGGAAAGCCAGCGCCGGAATGGTGGGCCAGCGCATGGCTAGCTGGCGCTCACTGAAGACCTCGAAGACGATGTCCGCACGAAGTTCATCGAGAATGAGCGGAGTGAAGTGAATCCGGCGCAGCCCGTCGATGCGTGAGAAGTGCTCGGCGAGGAAGCGAATCAGCCAAGCGCCCATCGAATCGTGAAAGAGCACCGCGGTCGGCAGCGAGGCATCGTCTTGCGTGAAGTTCCGGTCCCTACGGTACGCCGGATCCCTCGGAGCGTTGCGGTGGCTCCGCCACCCTCCCACCCTCTGGAGCGCGGTTTCGTTCGCCACGATCTCTCCCTCCAGATGCAGCCTTCGTGCCCAGGAGTCGAGGTGCTCGACGCCGTACTTTGGCTCGAAGACCTCAGGACTGAGCGGCTTGAGATGGAAGGGACCGTCACCCAATGAGCCGATGAGCTGTCGACTCGCTGCCGCCGCGCCCGAATCTGTCCAATGCACACCGTGGGGAAAGTACGCGTGCCGATCTGGACGATCGAGCCTCGTTTCTGCCTGAAGCGCAGGAAGTAGATCGACAACGTTCAGGTCAGAGTGCTCACTCAAGTACTCGAGTAGCTGCACCCTTCGAGTGCTCCCCACTCGCTTGAACCGGGCGGGCACGTGATCGTCGTAGACCTCGAGCTTCGAAGGGACGTGGGCTACGACGAACTCTCCCCCTTGGGACCGAACAACGTCGCGACGCAGCTCCAGGCACCGCTTCCACTGCTGGAGCTCCCATTCTTCGAAGGGCTCCAGACCTCGAAACGTCTCCATGGCCTTCTGCTCGAGGTGGAAGATCCAGCCTTCGTCGCCCACGAGCAGCGTTTCGATAGGCGAGATTCCGAGCCCAAAGATCGCCGCGCGGTTGTGCATCCGAATCAGAACGTCGCGTAGCCCGAACGCATCCTGAAACCAGCGATCGAATCCCCTAGGGAACGAGACCAGCGCGGTCCGGCTGAGACCGAGCTTTGGGAACGGCGCGGGGTTGCGACGCTCGCGCTTCACGGACTCCGTGTCCGCGCCATGAATGGCGAGGTCCGCCCCAGGGGCCACGACCGCCGCGAGCAGCACGGCGGCCGCCACCGCCTGGGCGAGCAGACTGCGGCGTGGTTCGGGGAACCTATCCATGGAGCACCTGTGCGTTGCGGCGGTACATCAGAACCTGAAGTAGAGGAAGGGGGTGAACGTGTTGACCGACAAGAACATCCCCGTTGCGACAACGGCCGCCCCGAGGACCCCGATCTCGACCAAGTCGCTGGCCCCTCCTAGCACCGCGCTGGCGCGCCCACGCCAGCGAAGGAACGCCGGATAGACGGGCGTCGACAGCAAGACCCCAAGGCCGGCGATGATGAGCGCCTTTGAGTCGACGTACAGAGCCAAGGGATGCCGAAGGCTGTCGCCGATCCCCGGTGAGAACAGCGGCACGGCGTACTCCAGAGCCTCCGACAGGCTCGTGGCCCTGAAGACCGTAAAGCCCATGACGATCGCAAGCAGTGCGTAGGCGTGCCGGAAAGGCCGCGGACTACGCTCGAGCGCTCGGCCGACTCCCACACGTTCGAGAATGAGGAGCGCCCCGTGATAGAGACCGAAGACGATGTAAATCCCCGCAGCGCCGTGCCAAAGACCGCACAGGACAAAGACCGTCATCAGGTGCAGGTAGGTTCGCACCGCTCCCTTTCGGTTGCCCCCCATCGGAACGTAGAGGTAGTCCCGAAACCAAGTCGAAAGCGAAATGTGCCAGCGACGCCAGAAGTCCGCGACCGACGTCGAGAGGTAGGGATAGTTGAAGTTCTCCAGCAGCCTGAACCCAAACATCCTCCCGAGGCCGATGGCCATATCCGAATAGCCCGAGAAGTCAAAGTAGAGGTGCAGCGAGTAGAACAGCAGTCCCACCCACGCGAGGGGCATCGTGATCTCGTCGCCGGGGATCGCAAAGATCGTCGTCGAGAAGGAACTCATCGTGTCAGCGATCACGACCTTCTTCGCAAGTCCAAAGACGAACCGTCGGCTCCCCTCAGCAAAGTCCGACAGCCCGGTGCTTCGGGACTGAATCTGCTGCGCGATGTCCCGGTAGCGAACGATAGGCCCCGCGATGAGCTGGGGAAACAGAGCGATGTAGAGCGCAAAGTCGAGGACTCGCCTTTGGGCCTGGGCCTGACCGCGGTACACGTCCACCACGTAGCTGATCGCCTGGAACGTGAAGAACGAGATGCCGATGGGCGGCGGCATGCTCTCGGGTGGCTGAAAGTCAAAGCCGAGAGATCGAATCGGCTCCGCGAATACGTTGAGGAGCCAAACCGCGTACTTGAGCGCAATGAGCAGCGCGAGGTTAAACGCTACGGCCAACGCGACCACGCGGCGCCGCTGACGCAGGTTGGCCTGCTCTACCGGATCAGCGGCTCCCGTCTTATCGAGACTCGGAGCCGCCACCCCTTCAGAAGCCCCAAGAGCCTCCAACCTGCGACCGAAGCGGTAGTTCGCACCGATCGAGACCAGCATCACGATCACCAGCCAGCTCTCCCCCCATGAGTAGAAGAGAAGGCTCGCCGCCAACAGCAACACGTTCTTCCCGCGTCTCGGAGCCAGGGCATAGAGCCCCAGCACGATCGGCAGAAACAGAAATAGGAACGTTGGCTGGCTAAAGACCATGGGGAACGCGTGCTCCCCCTGAGCCTATCGCGCGCCCATCATGTGCTCGACCAGGATCTGATCAAGCCTCTCATACTGGAGACCGGCTGCCCCAATCTCGTCCACGTCGAGCGTGAGTGCCTTCAGGCTCTTCGCTCGGTCTCTGGAGTAGGCGCCGAGCAGCCCATCGCACGTGGCGTCGCTGCGCTCAGCGATGATCTCCTTGACGGCAGGGTCCGCGTCAAAGGCCTTGGCGCGCTCCGCCAAGATCTTGTAGGTGCGCATGCAGCCGCGGGCAAACTCCCAAACCCCGGCGCGGTCCTCGGTGCGGTACGCGTGGGCATCAAAGTGAAGGGGCCCCGTGTAGCGCTCGCCACCCGCCGTGCCTTCGAGCAAGCGCACCAGCAAGAACGCTTGCTTGAGGTCCTCCGACCCAAAGCGCAGGTCCTGGTCGTAGCGGCCGATCTTTTGACCGTTGAGGTCGATGTGGAAGAGCTTGCCTTGCTCCATCGCCTGGGCCACCCCGTGCACGAACGAGAGCCCGGACATCGTCTCGTGGGCCACCTCGGGGTTGACGCCCACCATCTCGGGCCGCGCGAGCGTCGTGATGAAGTGCAGCATATGCCCCGTGGTCGCGAGGTAGATATCGCCCCGCGGTTCGTTCGGCTTTGCTTCGAGAGCGAACTTCAGGTCGTAGCCCTGGTCCACCGCGTACTCGCAGAGGAAGTCCATGCTCTCGCGCATCCAGCCGAGCGCGGTCCTCGGGTCGCGGCAGGCGTCGGTATCGGTGCCTTCACGGCCACCCCAAAAGACGTAGGTCTTCGCGCCCAGCTCGACGCCCATGTCCATCGCGCGCATGGTCTTCGCCAGCGCGAACGCACGCACTCTGGGGTCGCTGGACGAGTAGGCGCCGTCCTTGAAAATAGGCTGACCGAAAAGGTTGGTCGTTGCCATCGGCACCACGACACCGTGGTCGTCGAGGGCCTTCTTGAAGTCAGCTACGATCCGGTCGCGCTCCGCAGCGCTCGACCCAAACGGCACGAGGTCATCGTCGTGAAAGTTGACCCCGTGGGCTCCGATCTCACCGAGGCCCTTGACGATGTCGCACGGGTCGATGACCGGGCGCGTTGGACCGCCGAATGGATCGCGCCCGGGGTTACCGACGGTCCAGAGGCCAAAGGTGAAGCGATCGTCGGGTGTCGGGTCGAAGGGATCCATGGGGGGCGTTCCGAAGAAAGAGGGTCGTGTCGCAGGGAGCACGTGCTCCTGACCCGGGGATGGTGACGCGAAACGTCCACCACCGCTAGCCAACCCTCGCAGTTCGGCCTAGCACGCCCGTTGAAGAAGTCCGCGCTAACCAATAGTGTCCATCGGAGCCCTGACAAGGCGCTTGAAGCCCCCCATAGCGAGCTATTCGGGGCCCTTCAAGCAACGCGGTCAGGCCAGAGTCAAGACTGTGAGGGGCGCTGTTGGTTGGTGTGGCCTTGTTCAACGGGCTGCTAGCACGCCCAGCCAGCCGCGCACAAAGCGCTACGCGTAATAGGCGGCCGAGCGCAGGCTCTGGGCAATCACCCGCGGCTTCGCTGGCTTGCGATGCACAGCGAACACGCCCTGCTTCGCCGCGGTATCAATCTCCTTCTCATCCGAGCCCGTCAGAAGCACGATCGGAATGTCCTCGATGTCCGCGTCGCAGCGAAGCTCGTGGAGGAACTTGCGGCCCGTCATCCGAGGAATGCCCAGATCGAGAAGCACAACGTCGTGATCTACGTTGCGGAGCGTTTCGAGCGCGCTGATACCATCCGCGACAGCGCTGACTTCGAAGCCGCGGCTCTCAAGGTGCTCTTCCAATGCCGACCGCAGCGCGGGGTCGTCCTCTACCACAAGGACCCTATCCTTGGTCACTAGTGGGTTGCGGAGCCTGCGAAGAGTGGCGTTCTCCGCCACGGTCGAATCACTGTCCCAGTCGTTGTTCATGTCGGCTCCGTCTTGCGAAAAATACGAGTCGCGTGGCATAGGCTAGTCCTCGACCACCTGCCTCGACCGCCTTCACCGCACGCCAGCGCTTTTACTGACACGGAACAGTACGTCTAACATTGACTCGTCTGGCCGCGACGCGGAAACCACTGGCGCGGTGTTGCTCGCGCGGAGTCTCTGACGCGGAGTTTCTGCCGCGTGGACCTACTCGAAGGAAAGAAGCTCCATATCGAACTTCAGGTCCCCTTTGTCAGGTCCGTAGGCGAGCTGCTGGGGCAGCATGAGCGTGAAGCTATCCCCGACGCGCATCTTGGCGACCACGACGTCCCAGCCGGAAATGGCTTCTCCACTGCCCACCCGGAACGTGAAGGGCCGCCGGCCGGGGTCGATCACCGTGCCATTGGCCAGCATCGCCACGTAGCGGAGCGTCGCGCGCTTGCCTCTGCCGCATACATCGCCCGAGCCGTTGGCGTGAACAGCCAGAATCTCGATGGGCTTGACGCCGTTGCGGCCCGACTCGATCTGGTCGCCGGCAACCCATGGCCCCATCACCTTGATGCCCGGCTGAATGGCGACTTCTTCGACGACGACCTCTTCAATAGCAGACGGTTCATACTCTTCGATGATCGGCTCTTCGATCATCGGTCCCTCAGCGACCCGCTTCATGACTGCCGACTCGGCCTCTACCGCCTGCTCCTCTTCGATCGGAGGGTTGCTACACGAAGTGAGCGCTAGCAGTGCGGCGGCGAAGAGGGCGGCTTGGACGTGACGCTGGGGATGTTTCATGGGAAGAGTCTGCCCTAGTCCATGGCCGCCTTCCAGCACGGACCCTTCCCTGCGGGCTGCAAGGCTACTTGCCGCCTGCCCCTTTCAGTTTTTCGAGCCCGGGATAGCTCGCGTCGTAGCGCGTGACGCGAAAGATGGCGAACTCACTCCGTGGGCCGCCGCCACCGCCGCCGCGGGCGCGGTTTCCTCCGCGACGTCCGCCCCCGGGGGGACCTGGGCGGTCGCCCCGCGGACCGTCCCCGCCGGGCCTGTCCCCACCGGGCCTGTCCCCACCGGGCCTGTCTCCGCCGGGCCTATCCCCGCCCGGGGGCCCGCCGCGTCCGCCCCGTTCCTCGGCCTCCCGGCCCGGCTCATCATTCCCCACCGGCTGCAGCCAGTCCCAGAGGATCTCACCCTCCGGCGAAATCTCGAGCGTGCGACCGTCTTCACCGAGGCACATGAGCGTACTGCCGTTCGCGAGGCGCTGGGCCCCGCTAATGTGTCCGTTGTAGTGCTCGGTCTCGCCGCCGTCCCACGTCCAGACGAGATTCGCTGGGCTCGGGTGGCCGTTCTCCGCCACCTCGAAACCAGACTCCGCCGAGAACGGAAGGCTGTACTCGTCCACCGACGAGCGATCGCCGCCGGGGCGGCCGCTGCCGTTGTTGAAGACCGTCATGTGAAGCGCCCCGTCCACATCGACGAAGCGAGCGTCGTGCTGGTTGAAGAGCTGCTGCTCCCCCGTCCCCCCGTAGCGCCCGGAATGCCCGAAGCGGTAGAGCAGGTCGCCGCCGTGGCCGTAGCGTCCGCCCTCGGAGGTCTTCGCCTGCTCTGAAGTGGTGGAGTGGTCGATGATCCAGACCTCGCTCGCGCTCCGGACGCTGATCGCCACCAGATCGAGGGCGGGGTGGTAGTCGATGGCGTTCGTGTGCATCCAGTCCGAGCGAGGGCCGCGTCCGCGCCCCTCCTCTTCTGGCTCGTCGTCGTCGCCGCCCGTGTAGCCGAGGCCGCGCAGTCGCTCCTCAACCTCGGCCTCCTTCCCAAGCTCCTCCGCCGTCTTCGGGCGCGTGAGCACATCAAAGTTCACATCGATGCGGCCGGGGTGATCCTTCGGAGCCCCGTAGTTCGGGAACTCTTCGTTCCGATCCTGCACGAGGTGGTCCCATGCGTGCCACTCCCAGACAACTTCTGCTCCGTTGAGGCCTTTGGGGGCCAGCTCGATGACCGCGTCGGGCCAGAGCCCCACCTCAGCCACTTGATCCCGATCTCGCCCGCGGCGCATCGCGTCCTTTTGACCGACGCCCTCCCACACGATGGCGAGCACGTGGCCGTTCGGCATGGGCTGGATATCGTGGTGATGCCGCCAATCATCATCGGCCATGGCGTAGTCCCAGAGGAGCTCGCCGCCCCAGGAGACACGCTGAATCCGCCCCCCTTCGCCGCCGCCGCTGAACGGCGAGTCACCGCCGTCCTTGGCGCATCGGAGCACGCTGCCGTCGGGCAGGAGGTACGCCGAGTTGCCGGGTGTAAATTCGCTGGGCCAGGTGTGGACCGTCTCCCCCATTGCGTCCACGAGGTAGGTGTTCTTCGACCTGAGCGGTGTGAACAGGGTCAAGCCCATGTCGGCGCCCTCGGCGCTCGCGGCCACCCCGCGCTTGGGGCGCTCTGGGCGCTCACCCTGAGGTGGACCCTCGCGCCCCGCAGGGGGCCGGGAGCCGCGCTCTTGGGTGGGTGCAGGAGCCGCGGCAGCCATCGAATCGCTACCGACGAGAAGTGAGCCAAGTGCGAGCGCACCGGAGTACATGAAGAGCTTTGCCATGCCATCAGCCTAGTCCATTGCCCGGACCGAGCGCCGGCTGCTCTCATCTAGCTTTCACTTCGCGGCGCGGTAGCGCGAGGCTTCATGGGCCTCTACCGCGTGTCGCACGCCGTCTAGATCGTCGAGGGTGATGGCGAAGAGCGACTCGACCCGCTCGAGCGTCTCCCGGGGCGTTTCGCCGGGCTCGGGCTTGACCTCGGCGTAGCGGAACGCAGTGCGCAGAGCGCGGACCGTCTCTGGCGTCTGGGCAAGACGCCGCCTCCGCAGCTGAAAGACAAGCAGCACAAGGAGGCTGCAAATCCCCGCCGTCTCCGGAGGGTTCGCGCGGCAGAGGGCTACGAAGCGGCCCGGAGCTGCCTTCATCCACTGGGTCAGGAGCGCTCGGCTTTCGGCATCGAACGTGGTGATCCGTGTCCACAGCTCGATGAGTGCCGCGTTGGCGCGATCCAGCAGGCTATCCCCTTCCGCCGTCAAGTCCAGCGCTGGCGTTGGGTCGAGGGTCACCCATGCCCCGTCGAGCGCCGCCTCCACCCACGCGTGGGCGTCGGTGGAGCGTACGTTCCAGCGCCCCGTCTGGGGGTCCTGGTCCCGCAGCCTGAAGCCAGTGACGACACGGGCAGAGATGCTCTCGGATCGCAGCATCGTCGCTAGGGCCGACGCAAAGAACTCGCAGTGCCCCCCCTTCTCCGTGGTCAAGAACTCATGCAGCGTGCCCGACGCGGGCTCATCGTCCGCCGCCGGCAGCCGATACGGATAGCGGTCACGAAGGTAAGACGAGAAGCCCGTCGCGATCGCTTCTTCTGACGCATCCGCGGGAAGGCGTGCGCGCAGGAGTTCCGCGAGATCCGTCGCCGTGCTCGTGTGAATGGATGGCGCGAGCTGAAGCGCACACGCAAGGGTCTGTGGTAGGTCCTCCTCATCCAGCACCGGGTCCGCGAGCAGTAGCTCGTAGCGGAGCTCCCCAGGATTTGAGTACGCGAGCGTTCCGTCTGTCTCTGCCACAAGGCGGCCCTGCGTGTGCTCACGCCCGAGCGTCACCTGCACGGTTTGATAGGGCATAAAGACCGCTTGGGTCGAGCCACCCATGCGCGTCACGCGAACCTTCAGCAAAGGCGCGTCCGCAAGGCGGGAGCGCGTCGCGGAGTTGGGCATCTCGCCTTCTCGCCACTGCGAGTCGCCGATGAGAGCGTCGCGATCCGCACCTTCTAGCTTGGCCCACGACCCGTCCCGCCGGTGCAGACCCAGGGTTGCACCTCTCCACAGGGAGGGCATGCCCAGAATCGGCGCGCCAGCCGGCGCAATGGTCATCACGAGGCGACCCTCTTCCTGCCCGCTCGTGCGGCGCCTCTTGAGGTCGAGGGATTCCGAGAAGTCGACCTTCGCCTGGGCGTCGTTCGGGCTGAACTCGAAGTACTTGGAGAGAAGCGCTTCCCGCTGGAAGTCGCGGGGCCAGAAAACGAAGACCAAGAGCGCGAGCCCGAGGAGCACGGCAGATCGCTTCGCGCCATCAAACGCAATCGCGCGGGCCTCCCTACGACTGAGACTTGCCTCCGAGCGATAGACGCTCAGGAACTGCAGGCCGAGCACGTAGAACGGAACGTAGGCGAGGAACGCCCCGGCGAACCCCAGGTCCACCGTGATGTAGCCCGTGATGATCGCGATCAGGTACGAGTTCAGAAAGAGCAGGTCGGGGCGCTGGTCGCGGTGCAGGTTGTTGAGCAGGTGCACCTGGCAGAGCGCCGCCAAGACGAGGCCGTCTTGGAGAACGTAGGCTAGGTCGGCGGACATCGCGTGGCGCACGAGCACCGCGAAGAAACTCAGCACGCCGAGGTTCCAAAACGCTCGGTAGACGAAGCGCTCCTTGAAGCGCGCAAAGTACGACGAGAGGAGCGTGAGGACGTAGAGCGGCGCAAGCCATGCGGGGCTGGCTGCCTCCGTCAGTTGTACGAAGACGAGGTTCGCGAGCACGAGCCCCACCATGCAGGCATGGAGCGAGGGGCTCGGGATGCTGCGCTCGTCTGCGGCCGGGCCAGTCAGCGCTTCTGACTTAGGGGGAGACTTACGCACTGGCTGCCCTCCGCGGAAGTCGTAGGACCGTGGGAGAGGTGCTTGGTGGCGCTTGCCCACCAGCGGGGACCGGCTGGGCCCCGGCCATGAAGTAGAGCGCGCGGTCGAAGGGATCGTGACCTTCGCCGAACGTCGCGTTGAGGTCTTGGCTGCGGATGGCGAGCACCTCTTTGGCATCGCGCGCGTACTGCACGAGAGCCGATAGATCAGAGAGCGCTTCCTCAAGGGCCTCGGCCGAGCAACGCCTGTCGAGAACAACCTCTAGGCCTTCACCTCCCCCACCTTCCCATTCCAAGACCACGAGCTTCCCCCGGCGCGCGCTCGCGCGCCAGTGGATCGCGCGCAGGCTATCGCCCTCGCGACGATCGCGGAGTCCCGAGGGCTGCATGTCTCCTTCGCCGCTGACGTTGGACCCCAGCATGTCCCGCACGAAATCTTCTGCCGTGCGCCCCCCTGAGGCGTCGCCCACCGCCGTCGGGCTTGGATAGACCACAAGCTCCCCCGGCGCATCCGCGAGCGGCGTGCGCCTGCGAAGCAGTCCAAAGGGATAGGCCGACCAAGCCTCGACCCGCTGCACGGGGTAGAGTCCGCGGCGAAGAGGAGGCAGCTCGATGTGCGCACATCCACGTCCCTCTAGAACGGGGACGGAGGCGGTTGCGCGCAGAGGCTTCTTGACCCCGGGAAGGGCGAGGATCAGGGAAGCATTGACGTCGAACAGCCGGCCGCGCTCGGCGTGGAAGCGGACGGAAAGACTCGCGGCGGAGTCCGCCATGATCGCCGGCGCGTCGTCGATCGCCGTATGGAGTCCCCGCAGACTCTGAGCGCTCCAAACGAAGCTCAGGATCCAGAGCAACGTCAGGAACGCGAGCAGCAGGAAGAAGAGGTTCACGTACGGCGCCGAGACGTACGCGACCACGACGGTCGCGTAGAACACGAGAGAACGGACGCCGAAGAGCGTGAGCTTCACGAAGCGGGCTCCCTTAGAGCGCGACGGAGACGCGTTCCAGCGCGCTTTCAATCACACGATTGGCGCTGCCGCCACCCTTGAGGAAGACGCGGTGACTGAGTACGGTGATCGCGAGCGCCTTGAGGTCGTCCGGGAGGACGTAGTCGCGGCCATGGATGAGGGCCCGTGCCCGGGCGGCCACCAGCCACGAAACGGCCGCGCGGGGACTCACGCCGAGCGCGACGGACTCGTCGCTGCGCGTTTCCTGCACCACGGCGTACGCGTACTCGGCAACCGGCTCCGACACCTGAATCGTTGGCACAGTCGCATTCAAGAGAACGAGCTGCTCACGGGTCAGTGCTGGCTCCAGGGAGTCGAGGGACGCCTCGCTGGATTGCGCGCGATAGAGTCCCTTCTCGGAAACAGCGTCGGGGTAGCCCAGTTCGACGTGAACGAGGAAGCGGTCGAGGGCTGCCTCGGGGATGGGGAACGTGCCGTGGAACTCAACGGGGTTGCGAGTCGCCAAAATCGCGAAGGGCGTCCCGAGGCTCATCGTTTTGCCGTCGACGGACACCGCCCCTTCCTCCATCGCTTCGAGAAGGCACGAGAGCGTCCGCGAGCTTGTGCGGTTCACTTCGTCGGCAAGCACGATGTTCGAGAACAGCGGGCCCGGCAGGAACTCGAAGGTCTCCTCGCCCGCGCGCCAGACCGACGAGCCAACGATGTCGCTCGGCATCAGATCGTTGGTGAACTGAATGCGCGTGAACGTGCAGTCGAGACAGCGCGCGAGCGTCCGCGAAAGCAGCGTCTTACCCGTGCCCGGAATTCCCTCGATCAGGCAGTGACCGCCCGCGACGAGCGCCACGAGAATCGGCTCGAGAACCTCGTCCGTCACCGACACCACGCTCTTCACGCGCTGGCGCAGCTCGCCGAGGGCCGCCATGGCAACGCTCGCGACGGCTTGGCCGTCGGCGGTAAGAGCACGGGCCGTCTCCAAAGCAGGGGAGTTGGCACCGAAGGAGTTCGCGTGCGCCTGGGGTGATCCTGTATCGCTCATGGGGTTCCGTCGCGTGTTTCGTGTCCTCTGGGGCCCTCGTCGGGGCACCGTGGCTTGTATCGACAGAATCTCCTCGATACTCATGGACGGAGCCGCCAATTGGCTAGGCGTCGGCGGTACCCTCCCGAGCGATGAAAGAAGATCTTTGGCAGGCCGCCCGGATCGCGGCGGAGACCTTTGGTATCGCGGTCAAGGGAGATGCCGATGCCGCCCTGGCGCTACCGGGCGACCAGGAGCGGAACTTCCGCATCACCGACTGGACGGGCGCCCACCACCTCTTGCGCGTCTTCGTATCGGGCCTCCCGCGCGAATCGATCACGTTCATCCGGGACCTTGTCGACCACGCCGTCGCACGCGATCCAGGGCTCGCTGGACGCCTTCAGAGGTTCCAGGGACCGACTAGCGGCCCTGGGGAGCGCGTGGAGCGCGTCCAGTGGGAGGGGCGCGAGGTGGACGCGTGCCTTCTGACCTACCTGGACGGCGAGCTGCTGAGCAAGACGAGCCCCCATGCGCCCGAGCTGATCGAGGACATCGGGCGGACGCTCGGCAGACTGGCCAGAGCCCTTGAGGGCTTCGAAGGCCGCCCCCCCACGACGGAACCTGAGAACCCGAGCTGGGCGCTGCTCGACGGGCCAGCCACGGTTCGTCCAAGGCTCCGCTTCATCGCCGACGAGAAGCGCCGCGGAATGGTTGAGGCCCTTGTGGACCGCTACGAGGACCACGTGGAGCGCAAGGTGGGAGGCCTGCGAAAGGCGGTCATCCACCAGGACGCTAACGAGAACAACCTGCTGGTGGATGTCTCCCCCACACAGGCGCGCCTAAGCGGACTGATCGACTTTGGGGATGCGGGCTACACGGCGCTCGTGGCGGAACCCGCGATCGCGGCGGCCTACATCAGCTTTGACAAGCAGGATCCACTGACGGCCATGGCAACGCTCATCGCAGCGTTCCACCGTGAGTGTCCACTGACCGACGAAGAGTTCGAATGCCTTTTCGATCTCGCCCTGATGCGGCTTGCCACCAGCGTCGCGGTGTCCTCCGAGCGGGCCTCGGGTCCGAACCCAACCCCCTACCACCTCGTCAGCGCGAAACCTGCGTGGCGAGCGCTAGAGCTCCTTGCGCCGATCCACCCGCGCTTCGCCTGCGCCGTGTTTCGACAGGCCGCCGGACTGGAGCCGCTCGGGACGAAGCAGGCCGCCTTCGACCGGTGGTGCGCCCAAGAACGCGATAGCTTCGCGCCCATTCTCGGTGCGTCGCTCACGGACGCGCCCCGGGTGGACCTGTCGATCGACTCAGGTCTCCTTGTCGGCGCGGGGGTGAGCTCCGAACTCGATCCGCCCATGGAGGTGTGGGGGCGAAGACTGGAAGCCCTGCGCATCGACGCCCGCGCAGCGGCCACCGTGGGCTACCACGACGAGGCCAGGCTCCTCTACGCAACCGAGGCCTTCTCCGAGGCGCGGGAAGACGGGCCCGAGCCGCGCACGATCCACCTGGGCGTCGACCTATTCGCTCCCGCCGGAACCGAGGTGTTCGCGCCGCTCCCAGGGACTGTGCTCAGCGTCCAACGCAACGACGAGCAGCTCGACTACGGCCCGACGGTAATCATCGAGCACGCTCCGGAAGGGGGCCCCACTTTCGCGACCCTCTACGGACACCTCGACGGCGAGGTTCTTGAGCGGCTCAAGCCCGGGGACTCCATCGGAGCCGGAGACCCCGTGGGCCGCTTCGGCCATGAGTCAGAGAACGGCGGCTGGCCGCCGCACCTACACTTTCAGGTGTACCTCGACCGATTCGATGTGGCTGGCAACTTGCCGGGGGTCGCCGCGCCGACGCGGAGGGCCGTTTGGACGGCTATTTCACCGGACCCTGCGCGACTCTTGGGGCTCGATTCGTGCGCGGCGCGCGAGCCTATCACGGAGGATCTCCTGCGTGAACGCCGCGCTCACTTCTGCGCGTCCATGTCGATTAGCTACGCCCGCCCCATCCAAATGGTGAAGGGGCGTCGCACGACGCTTTTTGACGCCGAGGGACGCGCGTACCTCGACGCGGTCAACAACGTGCCCCACGTGGGACACTGTCATCCCCGCGTGGTTGCAGCCGGCCAGCGGGCCATGGCGCTTCTGAACACCAACACCCGCTACCTTAGCGAAGGACTCTTACGCTACGCCGAGAAGCTGCGCGCGAAGCTGCCGGATCACCTAGAGGTCCTCTACTTCGTCTCCAGCGGTTCGGAGGCAAACGAGGTGGCGATGCGCCTGGCGTCAGCTGCCACCGACGGCGCCGTCGACATGCTCGTTCAAGAACACGGGTACCACGGTCATACGGGGGCCACAGTTTCCCGCAGCCACTACAAGTTTGCGGGCAAGGGCGGCTTTAGCGCGCCTTCGGAAGTTCACGTCGTGCCGATTGCCGATCCACTCCGCGGCCTTCACCCCGGGCCCGACTCCGGACCCAAGTACGTGGCCGAAGTGCAGGCCGTACTCGATCACCTGGCTGCTCTTGGAAGAAGGCCGCGGGCTATTCTCGCCGAAGCGATCGTGGGCTGCGGCGGCCAAGTGGTGCCGCCTGCGGGCTATCTGAAGGGCGCGTTCGAGGCGGTTCGCGCGGCCGGTGGCGTGGCTATCGCTGACGAAGTCCAGGTAGGTTTCGGCCGCGTGGGCACTCACTTCTGGGCCTTTGAGGAGCAAGGCGCACGACCGGATATCGTGACCATGGGCAAGCCGATCGGCAACGGGCACCCGTTGGCGGCTGTGGCCACGACGAAAGAGATCGCGGAACGATTCGCCGGCGGAATGGAGTTCTTCGCCACGTTCGGCGGCAACAACGTCTCCGCGGCCATCGGCGAGGCCGTTCTCGACGTCATTGACGACGAGGGGCTCATGGCGAACGCTACCGCGGTTGGGTCGCACTTCTTCAAGCGTATGGAGCCACTAACAGAGCGCTTCCCCATCATCGGGGACGTTCGCGGCCGCGGTCTCTACCTGGGCGTCGACCTCGTGAAGGACCGTGAGAGTCTTGCACCCGACGGTGCCGCCGCAGAGTACGTGGCCGGCCGCATGCGGGACCTGGGAGTTCTCATCAGCACGGATGGTCCGCACCACAACGTGTTGAAGATCAAGCCCCCCGTCATCTTCACGGTGGCGGAGATGGATCGGCTAGTCGCCGGGCTGGAGCGGGTGCTCGAAGAAGCACCGCTGCGACGCGCCTGAGAGCGCCACACACCCGGTAGGGGTTGATGGATCGTGGAGAGTCCTCCCGGATTGGGAGAGGCCATCGCGTGGCGCTGAATGACGTAGGAAGTCGCAGCTAGAACGTAGCGCTTACCCGTAGGTGCGCCCAGGAAACCCCGAACCCCATGTCGATCGACAGGACTCCGAGGGAGCAAGCCAGACCAGCGGCCCCCATGCCCACGGTCGCCCCGGCACTCGCTCCCCTTGTCCTTCCGCGCCGCGCTGGTCCGCCAGCCCTTCCCCGCTCGATCCCCATGTTTTCACTCTTCGTCGCCCCCGCCGTCTTGGCACTCGTGGCCTCGCCCC
>CAYQKK010000031.1:0-2447 GCA_964417955.1 uncultured Planctomycetaceae bacterium | reverse complement strand
TCGCCCCCGCCGTCTTGGCACTCGTGGCCTCGCCCCAGGATGGTCAGCCAGACGGCGACACCCAGGCCGCAGTAGGCCTCTTCGGCCCGCTCAAGGTGTCACTCGAACGAACCCCTGAAGAAGAAGACTTAGAGCAGCGGATCGCCTCGCTCGAGCTTCTCGCCTCGCAGCTTCTGGAGCAGCTCCAGTCGGATCGCAGCGCGAGCGTTGGCGAGTTTACCCGCCTTGAGGAGCTCTTTGGCTCGGTCACGGATGCGGGCTTGGAAGGCGCTCCCATCAGCGGCTTCAAGGTCGGCGACACCACCCTTCGCATCGGTGGCTTCGTGGACTTCGACTTCCACGGATCGAAGTTTAGCGACGGTGAGGTCGCCAGCGGCTCGCCCTTCCGCGACCTGTACTTCCCCGGCGGGATTCCACTCGGCGCCGACAGCACGACGGCAACGGACATGACGGCCCAAGCGACGCGCTTCTCCGCGACCGCGACGCGCGACTTCGGCGCCAACCGTGCTGTGGCCTACCTTGAGGCTGACTACCTGATCTCCGCACAGGGCAACGAACGCGTCTCCAGCTCCTTCGCGCAGCGCCTTCGCCGCGCCTACATCGACTTCAACGGCTGGCGCGTCGGCCAAGAATGGACCACCTTCCAGGACCTCTCGGCGCTGCCTGAGAGTGCCAGCCTCGTCGTGCTCGGCGAAGGCCTTGCGTTCAACCGCCAAGCCATCATTCGCTACACCAACGGGCCCTGGCAGTTCGCTGCGGAAAACGCCAACACCACCGTCACCGAGGTCGACGGCTCGCGCACCGAGGCTGACACGGGCCTCATTCCCGACCTTGTGGCCCGCTACAACTTTGACGGGGACTATGGCCACTTCTCCGTTGCAGGCCTGGCGCGTCAGCTGCGATCCGAGTCGGCTGCCCTAGACGATGAGACTTTTGGCTTTGGCCTCGCTCTGCAGGGCCGACTCAAGGTAGGCAAGCGTGATCAGGTCCGATTTTCCTTCGTGGGCGGCGACGGCCTGGGTCGCTACACCTCGTTCAACCTTGCCAACGCCGCCGCCGTGAACCCGAACGACGGCAACTTGGACAGCATCGGTACCGTGGGCGGTCAGATCTCCTACCGCCACTTCGTGGGAGACAGCGCTCGAATCAACGTGGGCATCGGAGCCGTCAACATCGACAACCCAGGCTTCGCGATCGGCAGCGTAAGCAAGTCCGCGCGATCGATCTTCTCCTCGTTCCTGTGGAATGTCGCACCGGACATCACCGCCGGCGTGGAGGTTCTGCACGGCACCCGTGAGATCGAGGACGGAACGGAGGGCGACGTGACACGCGCCACCTTCTCCGTGCAGTACGGCTTCTAGGCTTGCCGCTTCATGGACGACTGTCTCGTCATGATCCCGTAGGCATCTCGGCATGGCCTAAAGCGAGCCAAAGAGCCCAAGGATGGGACACAAGGCCTTTCCAACGAAGCTATCAGTCGGCTCGCACGCCAATTTCCAGGTAGCCTTCGTGCATGTTGAATCACGGCCACTATGCACTCCTTTCTTCCGCGCTCTTCGTCCTCTCGACCGGTTGCGCGAGCACCCAAACGGAAGCTTCTCTGCAAGAGTCCTCTCTGCAAGAGGACGTTGTCACTCTTCAAGAAGAGGTCATGGATCTCCAGGACGAGGTGGATTCATCCACGTTGCGCATCGACTACATCGATGACAGAACGGATGAGCGTATCGAAGAGATGGACGAAGCGTTCGATGATCGCCTAGACGAGATCGAGGAGCAGCGCTTTGATGAGATCGAGGAAGAGCGCTCCGGAAAGCGCTACAGGTCTTCCGCGGGTCCGGTCCGCCAGCTTTCGTTCCTTGCCGGGTACCGCGACTTCACGGACGGAGACCTGTGGGATCGAGTCGACGCCGAGACAGCCCTCGGCTTCGAGTACGCCCAAGAGATCGACAACGGCCTTGGTTTCGAGGTGGGTGCCATGGGCTCCATTGGCACGAACAGCGGCGACACCGGCAACCTGGATATCACGGGTGCCTCCGCCGAACTCTACGGCGGCGCACGCTACTTCTTCGAAGGGAATGAGTCATGGCGCCCCTACGTTGGCGGTGGTCTCTCCACGATCCTCGCGGGTGTCGACAACGACATCGGCGGCGAGGTCGCTGACGATCAGGACTTCACCTTCGGCCTCTACCTCCACGGTGGCGTCCAGTACAACCTGAACGACGCCATGTTCTTGGCCTTGGATCTTCGCACGCTTCTCGGCACCGACCTCGAGCTGGAGACCACGAACGGCGATGCGGACTACATCCAAATCGGACTCGCATTCGGCTTCCAGCTGTAAGAAGTCACGTGACTCTTCCCGCCACGACGGGAATCCCAAGTGAACGAAAAAAGGGCGCGGGGGCCGCGCCAGCGCCCCCCCCCCCCCCCCCTGGTGGTGGCCCCCCCGG
>CAYQKK010000030.1:42310-63038 GCA_964417955.1 uncultured Planctomycetaceae bacterium | reverse complement strand
CACCTGCCGTCGGCGCGAAGCGCTCGACGCGTGGCGGCCGTGCTGGGCCATTGTGCGCTGAGCCGCTGACCCGCTGAGTACTCCCGTCAGCCGTCAGCCCGCTAGCTACCTAAGCCGCCGGGGCCTGCCAGCTGTACCCAGCCGACAAACCCCAGCGCACAGTGGCGAAGCGCCACCGCCACCCCTTCCGCGACTACCGGCGCTTCTTCTTACCCGTCGGGCTCACCTTCGCGGTGCGCCAGCCGGTGCCGAGGGCGCTGCTGTCGACCTGGAGGTCCATCTCAAAGGGGATGACCCGGGAGGTTGACCGCCGGATGTTGGCCTGAATCTTCATCCAGTCCTGGGTGATCTTCTCCTTGTTCTCGTCGAACAGCGACTTCTGCGAGAGGCGAATCTCACCGTCGTCAGCCTTGGTGGCCTTGACGTCAGGGCCGATCTTCTTCGTATCGATCGAAGCGACGTACTCGCCGGTCTCAACGGTCGAGAAGATGAGGATGGTCTTCTTCATGTCGATCTGGCGCAGGAGGCGCTCCGCGGGGGTCAGGAACTCCAGCGGGGTCTCGTCGACGGGGGCCTCCGCCTCAGCCTCGCCTTCGCCTTCCTTCTTCTCGCCGCCCTTCTCGCCTTCCTCTTCCTCTGGCTTGGCCTCGGGCTTCTCCTCTGCCTCACCGGTACGCATCATGCGTCCCTTTTCGCGATAGGAAACGAGGTAGTTGCCGGGGGGAAGGGCGGGGGAGACCATCGGGACCGTCGTGGACAGGAAGCCGAGGACAACGGGCTGGATACGGCTCTCGCGGTTCAGCTCTCCGCCTGGGCTCATGCCAAAGTCGGCCCGCGGGGCGAAGACGATGTGCTCGTAGCTCTTGATGACCTCGTAGCCTTCCGGGCGACGCTCGGGGGTTTCAAAGGTCCAGCGGTCGAGGCCCACGGTGCCCTCGAAGTCGAACACTTCGCCCTGGGTCCGTGCCGCGCTGCTTTGGATCTCCGTCTGCCAGATGGCCTGGGCCTTGTTGACGGCGGGCATCAGGTCGCCGGCTACGCGGAAACCGATGGCGTTCGTCGTCTGGGCGCGCTTGGCGCCCTGGCGCGTCGCGATGCGACCGGCCAGAAGCGGCAGCTGGGCGGATCCGCCTTTGATGATGCGGAAGGTGCCGTTGAACTGCGCCTCGGGGGGAGCGATCTTCTCCTTGCGGCCTGCCTTTTTGAACGTGTAGCCCTGGGGCTTGAACTTCGGAAAGGCCTCGTAGGGTGAGGAGGTCCACTCCCACACGCTGCCCGTCATGTCCGCGAGACCCGACTCGGTCATGCCGTCCGGGAACGAGCCGACCTTCTTCGGCTTTTGGCTTCCCAGTTCGCTCGTGTGAGCGTGGCCGGTCGCCTCCCATTCGTCGCCCCAGGGGAAGAGCTGCTTGCTGCCGCCGCGCGCCGCGTAGACCCACTCTTTCTCGGTCGGTAGGCGAAGACCCGCCCAGCGTGCGTAGCCAATGGCGTTCTCGTAGTCGACGTAGGAGACCGGCATGCCTTCTTCGCCGTCCGGGATGGCCCACTCGACGTCCTGCCAGCTAGAGCGCCACCAGTTGTTCTTCGCGGTCTCATCCCACTTCCGGCGATCGTACTTAGAGCCTTCCTTGGTGGCGGCGATGGCTTTCTCAGCCTCTGCCTTGAGGAAGGCGGCCTGGGCTGCTTTGAGCGAAGGGCCGGCCCAGTTCTCCGGCGGGCGCGTGCTTGTCGCCTTGACGTACTGGAGGTACTGCTCGTTCGTGATCTCGTACTTGCCGATGGCGAATGTCGGCACCGTGTCGTTGTGCTGGGGCCGCTCCGCATCGATGACCCGGATCAAGCCCTGGTTCGTCGAGGTCGTCATCAAGGCTTCGATCTCCTTGACCGTTGAGCCCATGACCACTCGACCGCCCTTCAGCGTGACGAGGCCGGGGGCGTCGACGGTGGACGCATCCACGGTGGTGGTGGTGTCGCTCGCTTTTGCGTCGCCGTTCGAGGCGGCGGCCGCAAAGACGGCGCCGCTCGTCGCGACGACGGCAGCGAGAGCGAAGGAGGGCTTCAGGAAGGACTGCCTTCGGCGAGTCGACGTGGTCACAGGAGCGATTCTCTTCATAGTCAGGTTCTAGAAAGCGTCTCGGGGGGGATCCGCAGGGGTCAGGTGGCTCTTAGGCCCTCCGCGCGCTCGGGTTTCGGACGATTCCGAGTTCGACCGGAAAGGTTAACGAGCGCCCCTTCAGCTCGCTGGATGCCAGACTAGGAATCAGTCCAGGAATCAGGCGGGAATGAACCCAGGTTCACCCAGTTGCGGTCCAGCTGTAGATCCAGCGGCTGGTCCAGCCGCCGCATCAGATGGCGACTGCGCCACCGGGAAGGCCTCGGAGGCCTTCACTTTCTGGGGCAGCTCGCCTCGTTCCGCCGGGATCAGCAGCCCCGCCGCTGTCAGGTCGGCCTTCGGAGCCTCCAGCCAGGCCTGCCCGTTGACTTCGAGGAGTCGCAGGAACGTGTCGAGGATCTCGGGGTCGAACGCACGCCCGGCCTGGGACTCGAAGTAGTCGATGGTCTTCTGCAGGGACCACGCGTTCTTGTAGGACCGGCGCGTCGTCAGGGAATCGAAGACCTCCACAACGCAGAGGATCCGACCCGCGCGCGAGACCTCGCCGCCCTTGAGCCTGTAGGGGTACCCCAGCCCGTCCCACCGCTCGTGGTGCTCCGCGACGTACCGCACGACCTCCTTTAGCTGAGGGTGAGCGCCGAGGCGCTCGGCACCCACCAGCGGGTGCCGCTGCATCTCGCGTCGCTCCATCGGGGTGAGGGCCCCTTTCTTCGTCAGGAAGCCAAGGTCGTCGAGGAAGATCTTGCCGTAGTCGTGTGCGATGGCGGCGAGCTCCAAGCGCTCGACGGTTTTCTGGTCGAGCCCGAAGTCCTGCGCAACGAGGCGGCAATAGCGGCGGGTCCGTTCCCCGTGGCCCGCCGTGTACGGGTCAACGCTCTCAATGGACTTCGCCACCAGCCCCGAGAGGATGTCGACGAGGTCCTGGAACGGGAGCTCCTCCTTCGCCAGCCGCTTTTCATTGACGGAGCGCTGGATGGTGGCCGCCAGCTTGGCGGGGTCCACGGGCTTTTGCAGGTAGTCCACGGCGCCGACCTTCATGGCCTGGACGGCGGCGTCGACCCTTGGGTAGCCCGTCATCAGAAGGCAGATCGCCTGGGGGCGGAGCTTCCTCGTGGCCGCCAAGATCGTCTCGCCGGCGCTCGTCCCGTCGAAGACCACGTCGGTGACCACGGCGTCGAAGGCCTCGCCTTCCACCGCCGCGATCGCCTCCTCAGGGGTCGCAGCCAACCGAACGATGAAGCCCCGGGCCTCAAGGACGGTGCCCAGGAGGCTGAGCGTCGACTCGTCGTCGTCGGCGAGGAGGATCTGGAGGGGGCGTTCGGCGTCCATAGTCAGAGGTATAGATAGCGCCTGGAAGAACCCAATGAAAGACCCCTTCTGCCCTGACAGTTCCTCAGCGCCTGTCGCGCATAGCTATTTGGGGCTCTTCGAGCAACGCCGACAGGCCTCCGAGGGGCGCTGTTGCAGACAGAGTGCGGACTAGTTCAACGGCGTCCTAGCCGAATCCGCGTAGCACGCGCCCGATTCCGGTGGGCTGCGTTGCCCCAACACCCAGGTCACCACTGCCACGAGGGGGTGGAGGCGCCTTGCCCACCAAAATCGGGCAGCGCACGACCCAAGTCCGTCTATGCGCAACAAGCTCCTAGCTCTTACCATCTCCGGCACCATGGCGGACATCACCAGGACCTTCGAGATCGACGAGCGTTTCAACGGGGGGAGGCTCGACGTCGCCCTGGCGGATGCGGTGTCCACTTGGTCCCGGAGCCGCCTCCAGAAGGCGATCAAGGGGGGCGCCGTGACTCTGGACGGTGCGCCCATCACGCGTCCTAACACGAGCGTCCAAACGGGCCAGACGGTGGAGATTCTTCTCGACGACGAACGAGAAACTTCCACCGACACAGCCGGCCGCACGATCGCCGACCTCAGCGTGCTCTACGAGGACGACGATATTTCGGTCATCAACAAGCCGGCCGGCCTCGTGACTCACCCCAATCCGAGGCAGATCTCCGGCACCGTTTCGGATCTTGCCGTCAAGCGCTACGGGCCGTTGCCCGAGGTGCAGGGGGAGAATCGCCCCGGCGTGGTTCACCGTCTCGACCGGCTCACGAGCGGCGTCATGATCCTGGGGCGCACGGAGGCAGCGCTGCAAAATCTGAAGGCTCAGTTCCAGGCGCGCACGGTTCAGAAAACCTACAACGCCATCATTCACAACGTTCCACGCTTCGACAGCGAGTGGCTCACCGGCGCGATCGCGACGTCCACCCAGAGTCCGGACCGCATGCGTGTTGTTCCCGAGCACATGCGCGAGGACCTCTTGGAAGAGGGCGTTGCGCGCACCGCGGAGACGCTCATCGAGACGCTCGAAACGTTCGTCTTCGCCTCCTTCATCGCCGCGAAACCGAAGACCGGGCGGACGCACCAGATTCGCGTGCACCTGCAAGCCGCGAGCATGCCGATCCTCTATGACCGCGTCTACAAGATCGGCGGGGCGCCCCGGATTCCGATCCCACCCGACGCACCTCGCCTTGAGCGGCCAGCGCTTCACGCGCGGCGATTAGAGCTCGACCACCCGACGACGGGCGAGCGCATGACCTTTGAGGCGGAGATCCCCGAGGACATGGCTGGGCTGTTGGCCTACCTGCGAGGCAGAGTGTCCTAGTTTGAGAGCCGTGGGAGGACCCGTATCAATCTGGGCACATCCCTTTAGATGGTGGAAGAGAGGGACCGATGCCTTGGGGGCAGCTAGTCCCCTGGCGCACCCCTTTCCACCCCATGCCTCTCCCCCGGGACACCCAGTCCCTGCTCCAGCAGTCCATCGATTCCATCGAGGCCTGCAGGGGCAGCGATGACGAACTTCCCGAGATGGAACAGCGCGTCGTCGACGCGCTGAGCGATCTCCTAGCGAGCGATATCGGCGGGCCGAGCCCTGCTCCCGAGGAGGTCGCGAGGGTGCTCGATCCCGTGGTGGAAGCCCTTGAGTCCGAGGTCCAGGGCCATCGCCTTGTGACGGAGACGCTCCAGGCGCTGTCCGATGAGCTCGCGACGTGGCCCCAGGGGGATCAGGAGGATCGGGCGACTCGGCTGTCGCCGGTCGACCACGGCAACTCAGCGGACGCGCTGGGGTCCGACGCGACCCGCCGGGTGGCGTTGCTTCGGGCGCTGTTGTCGAACAACCCGGCGCGACTGCAGCCCGAGCTGGACCCGACGGCGCCCCTCGGGCACCGATATCCCTTTGCTGAGGAGATCCTAGAGCTGGGGCCGGGTCCGACGGTGCAGGCCCTGGAGGAGCTCAGCGATCTGGGGCTCTTCCAGCGCACCCTTCAAAATCGCGTGCACGTCTGCAGCTCGTGCGAGGAATGCCACCTCAACTTCCGCGAGGAGTGTCCGCGGTGCGACTCCATCGACCTCAAGGTCGAGCGCGTGCTGCACCACTTCCGCTGCGGCTACACCGGCATCGAGTCCGAATTCGGCAGCGGCCTCGAACTCTCATGCCCCAAGTGTCGGCGTGAGCTGTTTCAGCTCGGGCAGGACTTCGATCGCCCCCACGAAACGTACGTGTGCAGGCAGTGCGAGTCGCTCTTCGAGGAACCGCATATCGGAGCCCAGTGCCTCGGTTGCTCGAAGGTCTCCGCTGGGCACGAAGCGCCCCAGCGCTCGATCCACGCGTACTCTCCCACGCCCCTCGCGAATCGTGCGGTTGAGCTCGGACGCCTCACCGGCCTCGAAGTCGACTCGATCCTCTACGACGCCGAACTCAAGATCGCGACCCGCGACTTCCTTGAGTTCGAGATCAAGCGCGAGCTCGTTCGCCTGAGCCGCCACGCGACGGCCTTTTCCACGGCCACGGTCTCGTTCGAACTCCACGGCCGCACCGTCCCCATCTTCCGGGACTGGACCGCCTCCACTCTGCGTGAGCTCTGCGTGATGCTCGCGGATTCACTCCGGACCCTCGACCTTGTCACCCGTCTCGACGCCTCAAGGCTGGGCATCCTCATGCCTGAGGCCGACGAAGCGGGCGCGGCGATCGTGCGTCGACGCCTCTTCGCCCAGCTCAACGAGATGTCGTTCGCCGATCGCAGCGGCAACGACCTAGTGCCCACTTGGAAGGTTGCGACGTGGACAGAGCGCCGCCAGCCCATCGAAGAAGTGAAACGCTTCCTTTCCTCTGAATTCGAACATCTGGGTGAAGACGCATGAGGAGCCTGCAGCGACTCCGGCACGTTCGCCCCGCCGTTCAAGAGAGTGCGTTTCAGCAAGCGCGAATCCACAAGCTCGACACCAAGGCCGTCAAGCGCCGCGAGCGAGAGATTTGGCTGAGGAGAATCCGGCGCGCCGTGTTCCTCGTTGTGGTGGCGCTGGTCACGATAGCGGTGATCTCCACGATTGCAGGTTCACGCATCGTGGCCAGTGGGATTGTGCGCAGCAACGTCGTGGTTTTGGAGGCGCCGTCGGACGCGCGCGTTGCGCGCCTGCACGTGCACGCGGGCGGGTCGGTGAATATGGGGGATCCGCTCATCGAGCTACAGCCCACCGCTCCGGATCGGCTGCGTGCAGAACTTCGGGCGCGCTGGGATGCAACTGAGGCCCAGCTCGCTTGGTTCGATGCTGGGGGAGAGCTAGAGCTGAGTGGTCAGCCGCAACGCCGCGACCTCGTCGCTGCGGCGCGACGCAGCGAGGCCCTGGAGCGAGCGGATGGTGAGAGCCTCGCGGCGTTAATCCCCGTGCGAATTCAGGAGCAGCGATTGGCGGAGGCTGCGGTGGAAGCGGCGCGCCGCGACCTGGTCGCAGCGGAACGCTCGGGCTTGGCCCGGGAAGAGCGCCAATCGAAGGAGCTTGAGCTCGCTCAGCTGGAGTCGGAACAGGCAACTCTTGACGAAGCTCGCGCCGAGGATCTCGCGGCACAGGGCATTCAGTCCAAGCGAACTACGGAAGTGGCTACGCTTGCGGCGCGCGTGCAGGCCGGGCGTGTGGCCTCGCTCAAGGCGGGCCTTGAGGTTCTGGAGAGCGAGCGCGTAGGGGCTGTCGCCGCCGCAGAGGCGGCTCTGCTCGCTGCAGAGCGCCAGATGGGCGTCGCAACGGCCCGCGTCGACCAAGCAGAGGCTGCGAGTCGCGCGGCCGCGGCACGGGCTGCTGCGTGGTCCGTGGATGCGAAGCGTCACGAGGCCCTCGCGCCCCAGGCGCCGGTTCGACCCGAGGTCATTCGTAAGGCGCGTCGGGCAAAGCTCAGCGCGGACGTCCAGGTCGCCAAGGCAGCCTACGAGAGCCACGTGCGCATCTTTGGCGATCGGGTCATTCTCGCCAACACCAGAGGCTCGATCGACGAGATACTCGCCCTGGAGGGATCGGTGGTGAAGGCGGGGGACCCCCTCGTGCGCTACCACGATCCAGCCTCCATGGAGCTGGTGGTCTACGCTACGCCGAGCGCGACGGCCGAGCTCATGGTGGGGGATACTTGCACGGTGCACTGCTCCGCGGATGGCCGAAAAGGGCAGGCCACGATTCTGGCCATCGGCCACGTCTGGATCGAGGCTCCGTCGGGCCTTGGACGTAGCACAGGTGAAAGTCGCGTGGCCGTCACCCTGACCCTGAACGATGAGATCTCGCCGTTCAGCGCGAACGCGCGGGTCAAAGCGGCGTTCGAGACGGATCGCTGGACGGCGTTCAAGCAGCGCGTTCTGAACTGGGCCCAGAGATGATCGGAGAGCTCCTGTCCGCGATGGCGGTCGCGTACGACTCCTGGGTCGACCATTGGAGCGTAAGGATGGCGGACAGTGGACCGTTCGAGTGGCTTGCGTTCTTTGCGCCCGTGCTGTTGCTTGAGGTCCCCCAGTATTACGTGCCCCTCGTGGCGACCTCGTGGGCAAAGCTCACGGGGCGACTTGGATTCGAAGACCCGGGGGAGCCGGCGTCTAGGTCCCTCCGCGAGCGTGCTTCACGTCGCTGGCCCATGGTCTCGGTGGTCGTCGCGGGTCGCAACGAAGCCAGCTCGATCGAAGCCTGCATCTGCTCGCTGGTGGACCAGGCCTATCCCAACCTCGAGATCATCGTGGTCGACGACCATAGCGACGATGACACCTACAAGATCGCCAAGCGCTACGCGAAGAAGGGCGTCATCCGAGTCATCCGCAATAACGAGGTCCTGGGCAGAAGCGGTCGTCCAACGGCATCGAACCTCGGGTTGCGCTTTGCCAACGGCGAGATCCTCGTTTCCCTCGACGCGGATACGACTTTTGACAAGGGATTGATCGAGGCCCTTGTCCGTCCGTTCGATGATCCAGAGATTGGCGTTGTGGCCGGCAATGTGCTCGTGCGCAACCGGATGACAAACCTGCTCACCCGGATTCAAACCATCGAGTACGCGGTGAGCATCGACCTACACAAGCGGTTCAGCGGGATTGTCGGTAGCACGCTCCAGGCGAGCGGAGCGATCGGTGCCTTCAGGCGCTCGGCGCTCATTGATATTGGCGGCTGGGATCCTGAACTAGCCGAGGACGGTGACATCTGCCTGCGGCTCGTCAAGGCGGGCTGGCGAGTGACGTTCGTGGCCGAGGCGGTGGCACTGACCGACGTTCCCGACAAGTGGAAGGTGATCATCAAGCAGCGCAACCGTTGGGATCGCGGCGGCTACCGCGCCTACTTCGCCAAGCACGGCCGCCTGCTCATGCCCTCATCCAGCACCCGAGGCTACGCCTACGGCATGTGGGGCGAGCTCATCTTCTCGACCGTGCTGCCCCTGCTCTATCCGCTCTACCTGGTGTGGTTGATCGGCCAAGGCTTCGCGCTCTGGAGCTTCGTCGCGCTGACCTCGACGGCGCTCTACCTCGTCCTCGCGCCGCTGCCGCTGATCGCCATCGCGATCGTCTCGACGCGTACCAAAGACGTTGGCAATCTCATCACGGCCTCATTTGCGATGCCCTTCTACCGGAGCCTCATGCGCTGGGTGAAGATCCGCGCACTCCTGCGCGAGATCTTCAGGACCAAGTACGAGGACTCCTTCCTGCCGGACTCGGCGTGGAAGAACGCGCCGCGGTACTAACGCGCCTAGTATCCGGGGTGATTCGAGTAACGCCGCCAGGCCTTCGAGGGGCGCTGCTGCTAAGTGCGGCCTTTATCAACGGGCTGCTAGCGCAGCAGGTCGATGTCCAAGTGGAGCTTCGCCTCGTTGCCGAGGGAGAGCGACTTCGCGAGCGCGCGTCCGTAGATCTCGGACTGGTAGCCCAGATTGATCTGCGCCAGTGGAGCGACGATGTCGGCGAGCAGTCGGGCGCTGGTGTTCAGCTGGATCGTGCTCGTGCCCGCGTATCGGATGGTCATGTCGCGGGCCTGAAGGCTTGAGGGCGCGATGTAGGCGGCATACCCAAGACTGAGGCGGTTGTTGATGATGAGCGTCACCGGGCCAGCGCTCGTGTCCGCCAGGATGTAGGCATTGCTGTTCAACTGTAGCTCGTCGATGACAACGGTGGCGGGACCGACGATGCTGAGCCTTGAGTAGCTGTTCATGTTCAGCCTTCGAATGGTCAAGTCGCCGGTGATCGTGCCGTCGGTGTTCCAACCGAGATACCCATCTTGGGCACCCGTGCTGTCCGCCGCAGCGACCTCCGGAATCTCGATCGGTGTCGAAAGCGATATGGCTTCCCCCGTGACTTCCGTCCCGTAGCCATCCGTGATCTTCCCCGCCTGGCCCGACCGTGCGTCCCCATGGACCAGCGCACCACCTGCGAGGGCAATGTCGCCGTTGGAGACGATCGCGCCGAGCCCGATCCCTGTCATGGCGTCCAGCTCTTCGTTGTAGGTCAGCTGCTCCGTGTACGTACCGAGACTCGAGTCGTAGGCGTCGATGAGAGCGCCGTACTGGACCGAGGCAGACTCGATGGAAACGAAGCCAAAGGACTCTTCCTCTGCGAGCACTGTCGCGAGCCCGAGAACCGGCGCGTAGTGATGAACGCCGAGGCCTGCGAAGGCCCAGTCGCCCTCCAGATGATCCACCATCTTCTCGGCGGTATCCTCGAGAGCGCGGAGACCCTCCTCGTGGAAGGTCAGGTAGTCGAGGCTCGACCCAAGGTCCGCGGTCTCAAGGGTGATGATCGAGGGGCCCATGGACATCTCTCCCGCGATGAGCTCTAGCAGACCGTTCGGGCCGTCGACCTGATCGCGGTAGGCCAGAACAGCCATCGCATCGACTTCGCTGGCGATGAGGTGTCCGAGGGTCAAGTGCCCCTCGCCCTCGATGCTCACCATTTCCTGGAGAGACGGATGCGAGTCGTACCAGAACGGCGTGGTCTTGATGAGCGGCAGGTCGCCGATGGCGCCCTTCGCTGAACGTAGCCATGCCTGCAGATCGAGGCTGGCCGCCGCGGGTTCGTCGAAGAGCCGGTTGTAGGACTCGCCGTTCACTTCATAGACGACGCCGTAGGGGTGACTGTCATCGACGACGCCGTCGAAGAGCCCGGTGGAGGCGATGACGTCCAGTACCGCAAGGCCTTCGAGGCTGGAGGTCGGCTGGCCCGGCAGGCCCGCGTTCGCCGCCACCGTGAACCACGGATAGCCGATGAGTGCAAAGGTCTCCACGCCCGCTTCGGTGGCGTCGGCCGTGAAGCGTGCGAATGCGTCGGTCAACGCGACGTCATGGTAGCCCACCCCGGTGGCTTCCACCGCGAGGGTGTCGTAGCCGCGGTGCTCCGCGAACTTCAGGAGCTCAGCGCTCCGTTCTTCATCGAGGATGACGCCGCTGTCCCAGACGAAGAGCAGGTGGCGGTCCTCCTTCTCCATCAGGTCGCTTCCGAGGGATCGCGGCCCAGAATCTTCCACGGGGTCTTCCTCTGAGTTTTCGTCGACCACGGACTTGTCCACGCCGACGAGCCTCTCGGGCGCAGCACGGGTCGAGCCCTTGTTTGATGAGGCGACAGGCGTATCGAGGCTCACCGCTTCGGAGCCTGACCCCTCGGCAGCGAAGCCAAGTGCGCCACCGCCCATGAATCGCTGAGCCTCCTTGCTCGACTCCTCGATAGCGATTCGGCGAGCCGCGACGTTCGCGTCGCTCATGCGGTTTCGATGTGCTCCTGGCGCTTCCCTGGGGGGGGCGGCCAGGTGGTGGCTTGTTGACGCTCCTGCACCGGCCGCGCGCCTTTGACGGCTTTGGGTGTCTGCGGGCGGCGCGTCCTTCTGAGCGGAGTCGTTGCCTTCGTCCCGGGCGCCAGGATCCGCTGGCTCCCTTTCATCCGCCGGCTCCGGGGCCGTCTCGTCCTTGGGCACCGAGGGGGCGGCCAACGCGTCCGGAACCCTATTGGCTCCGTTCACCGGTCCTTGGGAGATCACGTGCGCCGTGAGCATCACCCGCTCTACATCTGCACCAATCGATGCGCTCGCAATCGTGTCTTGCACGCCATAGGAAGGAGCCGTTGCTTGCTCCTCCATGGTCGCCACGTAGACGCCAGCGGTCGCAAGCGTCACCGACGCCGCTGCGAAGGCAAGGCGTAGGCCTGCCAGATTCTCGTTTCCCATGTTCCCCTCAGTCTCTTCCGCTTCGTCCCAGATGGATGTGGACAGAACCCCTATAGGAAGTTCCAAATCACCCTTCGGGTCGACGGGCACGGGGACTGGAGAAGATCCTGAGTCGAGCCCAGAATCGCGAATCCTGTTCGCAGTGCGTGTCTCGATTGCGGAGCGCACTGCCTATCGTCCGGAGCCGTCAGTCCTTGAACTTCACCCGGACCTTGGTCTCGGCCTTGTCCCTGACCGTCACCCGCTTCCGAACCGTTCGCCCGTCCTGGGACGTGGCGAGCACGGTGTAGCGACCCGGCGTCACAGGACCGACCTTTTGCTCGGTGGTGGAGATGCCCGAGCCGAAGTTGCGGAAGATGTCCACGCTCAAGAGGCCCGTCATCTCGCGACCTTCCTTGTCTTGAACCGAGAGCTGAGCGCGTACGGGCTCCTCGTCATCGTCGATCGTCGTGATGATCAGCATGCTGCCGTCGGCGATCTCTAGCTCAACGCTCGCGTCCTCGCTCTCCTTCACCATGACCCCCGTGACCTCGGGGGCCGCGGCGTCCCCGGTTCGAGCGCTGACGCTATAGGTACCGGGGGAGATTCGGTCGTAGGTAAAGCGGCCGGATGCGCCGGTCCTCGTCGTCGACAGGGTGTCGATCGAGCGGCCGGACTTGTCGCGCACAAAGATCGTTGCCCCGGAGACCGGGGAGCCACTTGGGTCTTGGACGATGCCCGTGATTCGACCGGCCCCTTGGACCTCGATGTCGACTCCGGTCGTGACCGAAGACCGCTTCACTTCTACCTCGTCAATCACCGCGCGACCGTAGCTCTGGCCCTGGGTGCTGTTGCGGGCTCCGGGGCCAAAGCCTTGACTGCCGAAGCGGACGGTGTAGGTCCCTGGGTCGAGCTCTAGAAGCTCGTAGTTTCCGTCTTCGTCCGTGACTGCAGCACGAGGGTCAAAGCGCGCAAACGTGAACGCGGCCCGGGACTCCACCGTCACTCGGACGCCAGCGGCGGGGCCGCCTTCTGAGTCGCGCACGCGCCCGGCGATACCGCCTTCCGGCAGGGCTAGGTCCAGGCGCTGCTCGTCGCCAGCCGCGACCTCGGTGAGGAACTGGTTGCGCCGCGCGCCGCGCTCCACGGACACCACGTACGACCCCGGTCGATCTAGCTCGACGCGGTAGCCTCCGTCCTGGCCGATGGGGGCGCGCTTGAGGTTCGAGAAGAGATCTTCACCCTCGCGAGCGAGGGTGACGTTGCCGTCCTGTATGGCCTCGCCGTTCAGCGTGACGGTTCCGAAGAGCTCGACCGGATCGCGCGCTTCCGCACCTAGGTCGACGCTGACCTCTTCGCCGTCGGCGACCTCGACGTTTGCCGTGAGGTTCTTGGCCATCAGGTCGAAGAACGCCGACTGGCGATCGCCCGACTGCATCGTGGTCATCATCTCTCGCTCCCCCGGCGAGGCGTTGACGACCCACTTGCCAGGGGCCACGCGGTCGAAGCGGAAACGCCCGCCTTCGTCCGTTTCCGTGGTCGACTCGCCGCCGAACATGGCGACGGGGCCGCCACCGGTTGCGTACGTGACCCTGCGGCCCGCCCATGGGTTCCCGTCGTCGTCTCGGACGACCCCGCGGATGACGCCGCCTTCGCGAATGCTCAGTACGATGCCTTCGCTGTCGGCCCCTGGCAGCACTTCGACCTCCGTCTCCTCGGAGGGGGCCCAGCTGTCGTTGGAGGCGACGAGCTTCTGGACGCCGGGCGCGAGGCCGCCGAGGGTGAACGTACCGTCTGCCTCGGACTCTACGCCGGGTCGACGATTCCAGTTGCCAAAGCCGCCCGTCACGCGCCGGATCTCGGCCCCCGAAACGGGCAGGCCGTTCGGATCGAGCACGACGCCGCGGACGCTTCCAAGGCGCGTGATCATGAACTCCAGCGGCTCACCGGTTTGGGGGAGCACCACGGACACGGTCTGATCTTCTCGGGATTCGAAGCCATCGGCCTCCACGCTCACGCGCCACGTCCCGGGGCTGGCGCCATCCATGACGAAGGATCCGTCTTTCGCATCCGCGAATCTCTGCCGCACGCCGTCGCCGGTGCCCGAGCGCGACGAGAAGCCCTCGCGCGCTGCACGAACTTCGAACTCCGTCACGGGTGCGCCGAGATCGTCGACGACGCGTCCGCTGACGGTGATGGTGGGGGCCAAGCGGATTTCCACCGGTCGGGCCTTGGTTGCGGCGGCGGGTTCGACGTCGTCGAGGGCGGCCGCCAAGGTGCTCGGAGGCGCGTTCGAATCATCGCTTGAGGTCATCGACGCGGCGAGTCGAGCCGTCGTGTCGGCGAGGGCCATGAAGCGGAACTCTCCGTTCTGCCCGGCCACGGTTTCTTGGCGGTCCGAGTTGTCCCGTGGACGGCCCCAGCCCATGCCACCGCCGCCGCCATCCGGCTTCGGTTGACTCAGCCGGATCTCGGCCCCAGCGGCCGGTGCGCCGCTCGGTAGAACGACGCGGCCCATGACCACGAGCCCGGGGTCCATGGAAATCAGGACGTCGGACAACGTTTCGTTGACGCCTAGCTCGAAGGACTCCTCCGAGCGACCGTCGCGCCAGCCTTCCTTCGTCGCCGTAGGGCGGAAGCTGCCGGACTCGAGGCCGAGGATCTCAAAGCGGCCCTCTGCGTTGGAGGTCGCCTCGCGGCGCGTTCCGCCGCGACCGAACATGCCCCCCTGCTTCGACGCAGAGATCAGCGCGCCCGCCACCGGCTGGCCGCCTAGATCGACGACGCGGCCCGCGAGGCTGCCGCCCCGCTCAAGCGCAAGGTTGTACGTGGACTTCGTGCCCGCCGTGAGCTCGAGCACGTCGCTCGTCATGGGAGCGAGGCCTTGAACGTCAGCAGCCACCTGCAACACGAGATCCGGATTGACCCCGTAGAAGTCGAAGCTCAGGTCTGCGCCGAGGTCGGCGCTTTGGTCCACAAAGTTCATACGCTGGCCGCGGCCGCGCCCCATGGTGCCGCCGCGTAGCGCGACCGTGCCATAGGAGCCCGTCTCGTTCGAGACGAGGGTCTCCGCGCCAGGGTCGACCTTACCGCTCACCCAGGCTCCCACCTGGGGTTCAAGCAGCGCCGTGGTGACGCCGCTCTCAAGGTTGATCGTGACGGCCGTGGGCAGGTACAGGTAGCGGCTCTTGAGCTGGAGTCGACCTTCCTTCGCGCGGGCGTCGAAGAGAACTTCGACGGTCGACGCGCGCTCTTCGAGGGACGTCACGTCGAAGCGCACCTCGTCGTCGTTCGATCGTTCCTCAAGGGTCTTGAGGGCCGCGTGCCCGGAGGAGCGTCTCCGGCGAGCTCGGGCGAAGGTTTCGGAGCCCCAGTCGAAGTCCTCGGGCGCGACCTCCTGGTCAGCCCACGCGATGAGCATCTCTTGGCTGTTCCCATCAGCGCCGGGCGCGTTCGCCGGCCAGAGAATCTCCACCGTGACGCGGCGGGCGGTGGCTGGATCGATGTTGCGCAGCGCGCCTTTCTCGATCGGGAGAGCAGGGGCCGCTGCGGCGGCGGCGGCTGCTGCCACTTGGGCTTCTGTCCGAGCTGAGTCTTGCTCGGAGGTCGCGATGCCCGCCAGGTCGCCCTCCGCCTCCGGGGTCTCCTCCGTTCCCTCTGCGGCACCGGTCTCAATGATGAGGCCGGCTTGCCCCCCCGTGGCTCCCTGGCCGCTGTCTGAGGAGAGGACGAAGAAGGCCGCGAGGCCAGCGGCTACGGCGATGCCCCCGAGGATCAGGAGTTGAGGCTTCATGGGAGCGGGTGGAGGGAGGAAAGGTGGGGGATGAAGGAGAGCGTCTTCGCCCTACTTCAACACGATGGTCACCCGCTTTTCGCTTCCGCCCCTCAAAGTGACGCGGCGTTTTCCCCTTAGTCCGTCGGGGCCCTCGGCTATCACCGTGTAGCTACCCGGCGCCAGGGGCCCAAATCGGCGCTCGTGGAGCGGGTAGGCCTGCCCGTACTGCACATCCGCCACGCCAATGCGCCTGGACACATCGAAGCCATGTCGGTCGAGCACCTGGACGTGGGTGGGGCGGGGGACCTCGATCTCGTTCTTGATCTTGAGCGAAGCCACGAGGACGACGCCCGGCTCGAGCAGCAGCTCGACGGCGGCCTCCTCGTTCGCAATGACCTCGAAGAGCTCGCTCTCTTGGGTGGCCTGGTCGCCGCTCCGTGCGAAAGCGGAGTACCGGCCTGGGGCGAGGCATTGGATGAGGGCTTCCCCAGATGCGTTCGTGCCGGTCATGGAGATCAGCTCGGTGTGGCGCCCCTTGTCGTCGCGCAAGAAGACCACCTGGCCGCTGACCCCTTGTCCGTCGCTGCCGCGCACGGTGACCTTGACCGAGCCAGGGGCCGTCAGGCTTAGGTCGATGTTCTCGGCCCGCTGGTCTTTCCCCAAGGGGATCGGATCCGAGATGACGCGTGAGGCCGCGCCAGGCGTATCGCTCATGGGGGACTGGCCCCCCGCCATCACCTGGTAGCTACCTGTCGTCAGGCCGACCACCTCGTACGTGCCGTCGGCGCCGGTGCGTGTCTCGCCGTAGCTGCCGCCGTTCATCAGGTCGGGCCGAATGCCGCCCGTGCCCACAACGCTCAGTCGAACCCCCGCAGCTGGCTCGCCGTCTGCATCCTTGACCGTGCCGGTGATCGCGCCGCCCGGAAGCTCGATGTCCCGCACGAACTCTTCTGAGCCCAATGGGATCTGGGCCGAGAACTCCGCTGCGATCTGCTGGTTGACGCCTCCGTCCTTCATCGCGCTGACGCTAATGGAGTACGCACCCGCGTCGTCGAGCTCGAGCTCATATCGTCCGTCCACGTCGGTGGACGTGACCTTCATCGTGTCGACCGCCGCTTCCGCGCGAGCCACCCAGACGACCGTCACGTTGGCGCGCGGCTCTCCGGCGAGTTCGATCTTCCCGGTCACCTTCACGGGGGAGGCGGGCGGCGCCCCGAGGAAGACCACCTCGGTCTCGCCTTCCTCCACGGTCGCGATGGTCATCTCCATGTTCTCCAGCATCGAGGTCAACCCTCCGCTATCGACGTCGGCGGACAGGTCGGCTGACGTATCCATCGCGATCACCTGGTAGCGACCAGGCGTCAACCCCGTTTCGCGGAACGTCCCGTCGGCTGACGAGCTGAGGGTCCTCATCTCGTCCATGCTGAGGGATTGGACGGTGATCAAGCGGCCGCTCGCGGTGCGACCTTCCTTGTTGAAGCACACACCCTCAATCGTGCCTCCACGACTCATGCGGAGCGTGACGCCCTCGATGAGTCCGCCAGGTTCGACCGACATCGACTCGCTCATCGCTGGCGCGAAGTCATCCGATGTGGCACCTAGCCTGACGTCACCAGGCACGACTCCGAGAAGCACGAACCGACCGTCTGCCCCAGACACCGTGGGCTCTGGAGTCGGAAGGCCCGACAGGCCCACCCGCCAGGCAGGGTCGTCCGAGCTTTGGGAGATGCGAACGCCCCCCGCCGGCTGACCATCGGGATCGAGGACGATGCCCTGGATCGTGCAGCTGCGGACGGCGGCGACCTCGACGCTCTGGTCGACGCCATCGAATTCAACGACGAACTCCTCAGTCGTTACGTGCCGCTCGGAGACCAACGTGATGCCCCAGGTGCCCGCTGCGAGCTCGTCAAAGCTGAAGGCCCCGCCGAGTCCCGTGGTCGCCCGTTCGCGGTCGAGCCGGACCTTCCCAAGGCTGCCTGGCACGATGCGGGCGCAGCGCAGCGTTTCGCCTTCGATGGGGTTTCCAAGGTCATCGACGCACAGGCCGCGCAGCGCAGCACGCGGACGCAGCGTGAGCTCGACGCCAGTCTCTCCCGGCCGAACACCGTCGAGGCGCGCAGAGACCTTGGGGCTGCCCTCTCCGCCGTCTTCGCTCGACACGCGAAGGCAGAACGGTCCCGTGCCAAGGCCTTGGATGTTGAAGGAGCCGTCGTCCCCAACCACGGCTTCGTTGCTCGCACCGCGGGTAGCGGCGAGGGCCCCCGGGCCGCCGATGTGAGAGAGATCAAACGTAGCGCGCACGACGAGCCCCTTCGCCGGATCGCCCGACAGGAACCTGGCGAACCCCTCAATGGACTTGCCCTCCTCTAGGACGAGCACGAGGTCGTCCGTATCTGCAGAGGTGCCGGGGACAACGGGAATTCGAGCGCTATCGAGGAGCCCCGGTATGGACGCGCGGACAATGACCTTGCCCAAGGGAAGGCCCGCCAGCGTGAACTCTCCGTCCGCCCCAGACTCAACGGAACGGAACGACTCATCGTCCAGCCCGAAAGCCTCGCCAGGGAAGGCCGCGACCACCGTCGCGCCGCTGAGACCCTCCCCCTTCGCGTTCACGACGCGGCCCGAGACTTGGACGCCAGCGGTCAGTCCGATGGTCGTGCTGCGCTGCTCTCCTTCCGCCAGCGCGGGGATCACTACCTCCATCGGCGCCAAGGTCTCATGGAAGAACCGGGCGTGAAGTTCGCCCCCGGACGGGACCCCTTGGAAGACGGTTTGGCCCGCCGCATCGAGGCCCCGGTCGGCTCGGTAGGCCGTCATGCTCGGCTGGCTGGAACGCCTTCGGGCCGCGGTGGAGCCCTTGAGCTCAAGCCGCACGTACGCCCCTTCGAGGCTGGTGGTGTCGTCCGGCGTCGCCGCCGTCAGCTTGAGACTTGCACGGCTGGCAGGGCGCAGCGTCACCCGTGGATCGTCCGCCCGCGCTTCGACGGCCTTGTACGTTCCGAAGCCGCCGCCTAGGGCATGGAGAAACGCTCGTTCGCGACTCGCGGGGAGCTGGATCTCGGCCAGCCAAGTCTCGGCGCCGTCGATCACGCGCCGGGTGACCGTCGCGGACTTGATCGCGTCGTCGAGCACACCCTCCTGCGTCGCGCCGGGACCCTCGAGGCCCTCGAATAGCTGGTTCTCAATGCGCTCGAAGCTGACGAGGTCTAGGTCCGAGCTGAGGTCCTTCTGGATCGCCACCGGTGACACGCGGGTTTCATGGGCATAGACGGTCAGGTCCCCGGTGGGCTCCGCTCCGTCGGGCCACTCGATGATCGCTTGGATCGTCCACGGTGCACCGGCACCCGTTGCAGCGAGTGTGCGCGATCCTTCCTCCGGCGCGGCGTCCGCGTCTCGTGCAGCGGCCGCCGTACGGGCACCCGCAGTCTCCCCAGTGGCGGATGGCGCAGCGAGCGACTCTTCATCGCCGACACGGGCTGCGTCAGCGTCCGCATCGATCAAGTCGGTGGCGACGTCCTGGGGATCCTCCGAAGAAGGCAGGAATCGAAGTGCGCCAATGATGAGCGCCACGCTGAGTCCAGCGAGGAGGAGGAGCTTCAGTTTCATGGGTGAGGATGGGTTAGCCCGAAACGCTGTGCGGCGGTGAGCCGCTGTCCAACCGCATGCGCGAACCCAGGGCAAACCGCCTCACCCCTTTCTCGATTCCCTGGAGCTTGTTGTATTCGGCTCGGGAGGTCTATCGCTCTGCCGTGGCGAGGACCTCTGGGCCGCGCGCCATGTCTGCGTACATGCGCGTAAAGCGCTGAATGGCAGGGGTGTCATAGGCCGTCAGCTCGTCCGCCCACCTCGGGGACACGGACTGATACAGGAGGCGCGCCTTGATCCGGTAGGGCGCGTTGCCGCCAACGGGCACGCGGTAGCTGACGGTGTCCTGGCCGAGCGCGGCGCCTTCGGGGGCGTAGTCCGGATCTCCCTGCACAGCCACCGGGCCGGTATGTAGAGCGTCCGGATGCTCCGAGCTCCACCCGCGCGGCAGGATCCTGTCGTCCACGAGCCAGCCTGCGGCGCGCGACTGCAGGTGCGCGACGCGGCCCTCGCTGTTCGCCATGACGCTGCGATAGCGGGGGACCTGGTCGAGGCCCGTCACCTGGGCGCGGTGGGGTTCGACGGGGCCGCCCTTCTTTTCCGACGGGAGGACATCACCCGCCGCGGACAAGATGCGTCCGGCGTCGTCGCAGCGGCCGGAGGCAAACACCTCGGCGCCCTCCGCATCGAAGACGACGACCTCCAGCCACATGCGTCGACTCGGGTGACCCGTCGGTAGCTTGTGACCCGTGAGGTTCTGGACGGTGATGTCGAAGCGCAGTTTGCCTTCGCTGGTCTGTGGCTCGGAGACCGTGAGGCTCGCGGTTCGGCCCATGAGCTGCTCGCGCGTCGCAGCGATGGTCGCGTCAAACGCTTCGGGCGGCGCTGTGGCGTCGAGCTCGTCCGCGAAGTCGCGCAGCATCGTGAGCATGAGCGTGTTGCCACCGACGAATAGATGCCGCCCGAAGGGCGAGCGCTTTTCGACGAAGCCGAAGTCAAAGCCCGCCGGGTTCCGCGCAAGCTGGGTTCGGATCTTGCTCCCGCTCTTCGACGACCTCGGGACGTGGCAGTCCTGGCAGGTCCGGCCGCCACTTTCCGTTGGCGCGCCAAACGATGAGTTGCGCCATTCCAGGTAAACGGCTTGCTCGTGGAGGTGCGAACCGGTTGCCTCGCCATTCGCATCGCGCGTGTCCGTGACCAGCGTATGGCACGTGGCGCAAAGGGCGGAGTCCGTGATGTGCTCGCCGTACGCGGGCTCGAACCCGCTGTGGCGCAGCATGGGCCCGGTGAAGGGGTCCTGGTGGGGGCCGTAGAGCTTGCGCTCGGGATTCAGCTCGTATCCGCCGTTGAAGCTGTCGGGCGTGCCGAGCCCGTTGGATGAGATGCCGTGGCAGATCGTGCAGGACACGCCGTCTTGGGCGAGGGCACCGAGATCGCCATCGCAGTCAAGGGCGTGTAGCGGATCTCCCGAACCGTGGTCCTCAAGCCCCACGGCGTGGGCGAGTGGGGCGTGGCAGTTCAAGCACTCGTGCGCGATCTCGTCGGCTGCGGCAGGGGTCGCGGACATCTCGGCGTCGATGGCCGCGCGCCAAAACGGATCCCGACTGGAGTTGGCCATCATGGTCGAGCGCCAAAGATCGAACGGCGCAACGCTCGCGGCGCTCCGATCGCGCATGGCTTCGGCTTCGTCGGAGCTAGCGTGGCAAAGGGCGCAGGACTCCGCCGTGCGGACCCCGACGCCCGGAGGGGCAGCTTCTGGGTCCTGTGCTTCAGGG
>CAYQKK010000030.1:22062-42210 GCA_964417955.1 uncultured Planctomycetaceae bacterium | reverse complement strand
CGCCGTGCGGACCCCGACGCCCGGAGGGGCAGCTTCTGGGTCCTGTGCTTCAGGGTCCTGTGCTTCAGGGATCCGGGCTTCCGGGATCAGGGCCTCCGGGCTGCCGACAGTTTCTTGGAGCGTCGCAGCCCCAAGTCCTGTAACCGCTAGGCAGGCGACGACACCGAGTGTTCGAAAGGGAAGGCTGGCTCGCATGGCATGGCAGAGCCAACGCGCATTCACTCGGCTGCTGCGCAGACTATAGCGAGTCTCCTTTGGAGGCGCGCTGCCCTAAGGCTGGAGAAGCTCGAGTGCGAGCTCCGGCGCAATGTTCGCCTGCAGAAGCATCTGGGCACCCGACTGCTGGAGGATCTCCAAACGGGTCACCTCGGCCATCTCGCTCGCGAAGTCGAGGTCCGTGATCCGGGACGCCGCAGCGGCGAGGTTCTCGGTGCGGCTGGCGTTGACACGGGCCGCTGCTTCCAGGCGGTTCTGAAAGGCCCCAAGCTGACCTCGGGCCCTCGAGATCACTTCGATCCCAAGGTCGAGCAGTACGAGGCTGTTTTGGGCGAGATCGGCCGAGGAGAAGTTGAGCACCTGAAGGACCTCAACGACGCGCGTCGCGTCGATGTCGTTCAGGGTCAAAGTCTCCGTCTCCTCGAGGCCCGCTTGGATCTGTATGCCTTCGGTGACAAGAACCCCTCCGGTTTCGAAAAGCGTCATCCCGTTGAAATTCGTGCTCTCGAAGAGACGTGCGGTTTCAAGCGCAAGCTCTTGGCGCTCTAGATCGATGACCTCGCGATCGCTGTCGCTGAGCGCCCCGTTGGCGGACTGCATGGCGAGCTCGCGTGATCGCAGTAGCAGGTCCGCAAACTCACCAAGTGCGCCTTCGGCAACCTGGACCAGACTGATCCCGTCCTGGATATTCCGCTGCGCGACTTTCAGCGAGCGTACGTCGGTCTTCATGCGCTCACCCATCCCGGAGCCAGCCGGGTCGTCTGCTGCGACAGGAATGCGCAGCCCGCTGCCCAGCCGCGCATAGCTCCTCCCCAGGGACTGGGTCGTTTGACCCAGCTCACCTGCGATTTTCATCGCGAGAACGTTGGAGTTGATGCGGAGTGCCACGGTGATCTTTCCTTACGGCTGCGCGCAACGGCGCATAACCCAAGCTGGATCGAGCCGTCTGGCGGTTTCAATAGAGCGAGACTTCCACAAGCTGTGGCGGCCTCGGGAAGATCATGAGAACGACTACGGCCCTGGGTTGGGGGCTTCAGAGGGGGCCCCGCGGGGAAAGCCGGGGCGCTTGGGCCAATCTTTCCCTTCCAGGTCCGCGGGTACCGCGGGAGCGCCGGGGCTCTCTTCGGCTATACTCTTCGCCCCATGGACGCTCCGTCAAACACCCCTTCGCCCTCTCCTCCGGCCGGGATCGCACCCGTCGTACTCGGCTTGCACCACGTGGCGATCGCGGTTCCCTCCATCGCCGACGCCCGCGCGATCTACGAGACCGCCCTCGGCATGCGCGCGACGGAGGTCGAGCACGTGGCCGATCAGCGCGTGGACGTCCTCGTCCTCTTTGCTGGCGAGCAGCGCATCGAGCTCGTCGAGCCCAGCTCGGACGATTCGCCAATCTCCAAGTTCCTCGAACGCTCGGGCGGCCGCGCTGGCCTGCATCATTTGGCTTGGCACGTGGCGGACGTGGCCGAGGCCATCGCGACCGTCAAGGCCGCGGGCGTACAGATGATCGACGACGTTCCCCGCGACGGATCCCACCACACACGCATCGCGTTCGTGCATCCACGCTCCACGGGCGGAGTGCTCATGGAACTCGTGCAGGACCCCGCGCTCTCCACACCCGCTCACTGAATTCAACGGCATCCCCACCCCGATCAGCCAACCTGCGATGACCATCGACTCCGGAACCCCGAAGAACGCCGCTCCCTCCCGTGACCCGCTTGAGCGCCTGAACCACATGCGTGAGCAGAGCCTCGTCGGCGGCGGCGAGAAGCGCATCGCGGCCCAGCACGGCAAGGGCAAGATGACCGCGCGCGAGCGCATCGACTTCCTCGTGGACGAGGGGTCTTTCACCGAGTTGGACCGCTTCGTGACGCACCGCTGCACGGACTTCCAAATGGAGGAGCAGAAGATCCTCGGCGACGGTGTCGTCACGGGGCACGCTCGCATCGACGGGCGTCCCGTGTACCTCTTCAGCCAGGACTTCACCGTTTTTGGCGGCAGCCTTTCCGAGACCCACGCGGAGAAGATCTGCAAGGTCATGGATCTCGCGCTCAAGGTGGGCGTGCCGGTGATCGGACTCAACGACTCGGGCGGCGCGCGCATCCAGGAAGGGGTCCAAAGTCTCGGCGGCTACGCCGAGATCTTCTGGCGCAACACCCAGGCATCGGGCGTGATTCCCCAACTGTCCGGCATCCTCGGCCCGTGCGCGGGCGGCGCGGTGTACAGCCCGGCGCTGACGGATTTCGTGGCGATGGTGGAGGGCAACTCCTACATGCACATCACGGGTCCGGACGTCGTGAAGACCGTCACCCACGAAGAGGTCACGAGTGAGGACCTCGGCGGCGCGTCCGTTCACAACTCCAAGTCCGGCGTGGCCCACTTCGCCTCCCCCGACGACAAGAGCTGCCTTCTTCTCTTGCGCAAGCTGCTCTCTTACCTGCCGCTCAACAACGCGGAAGAGCCGCCCTTCATCGAAACGGAGGACCCCTCCGATCGCGAAGATGAGTCGCTCAACTCCATCGTTCCCGACGATCCCCAGAAACCCTACGACATGACCAAGGTCATCGACCGCGTCGTGGACGAAGGCTCCTGGATGGAAGTGCAGGAAGGCTGGGCGCGCAACATGCTGGTCGGCTTCGCCCGCCTCGGCGGCCGCGTCGTCGGCATCGTCGCGAACCAGCCCGCGGTGCTCGCTGGCTGCCTCGACATCGACGCCAGCGAGAAGGGCGCGCGATTCATCCGCTTCTGCGACGCGTTCAACATTCCGATCGTGACCTTCGAGGACGTGCCCGGCTTCCTGCCCGGCACCGTCCAAGAGCACATGGGCATCATCCGGCGCGGCGCCAAGCTGCTCTATGCGTACTGCGAGGCGACGGTCCCGCTGCTCACGGTCATCACTCGCAAGGCGTACGGCGGGGCCTACGACGTCATGGCGTCCAAGCACATCCGCGCCGACGTGAACATCGCCTGGCCGGGCGCGATGGTGGCTGTGATGGGGGCGGCGGGTGCCGCGAAGATCATCCACCGCCGCGAGATCCAGGGCTCTGACGACCCGGCCGCGACCGAGAAGAAGCGCGCCGATGAGTACGACGAGACCTTCAACAATCCCTACCGTGCGGCGGCGCGCGGCTTCGTGGACGACGTCATCGAGGCCTCGAAGACCCGCCCGTATCTGATCCGGTCGCTGGAGCTGCTGCGGACCAAGAACGAGAACCGGCCGGTGCGGAAGCACGGCAATATCCCTCTTTAGGCTCAGAGCACGGGTGAAGGTGCTCGGTGGTGACACTGTTGGCTGGCCCTGTTGAAGCCGCCCGATACAGCCGCTTCAGCGCCCGAGAGCCCTCAAAGCAGGCCGAATGAGGCCCAATCAGGGCCCGCCGGCTCGTTTCTGACGGCTTTCGGGGCGTTCGCGGATACACCTCCCGGGCCCCCGGACTATTCTCTCCGGCTCGACCGGCCGCCCGAGTCACCCCACATCATTATGGAACTCACTCTTCCCCAGCGCCTTCAGCAGTCCGTCCAGGGCTCATTCCACAAGACCGCGCTCCTTCAGAAGCGCGTGCGTGAGCTGATCCGCGGCGCATCGCCCCTCGTGGAGACCCGCGAGACCAACCCGATCAAGATCGCCTTCCTTGAAATGGAGCGCGGCCTGATCGAGCTGATTCCCGACGAAGAGGGCCAGACGCCCCCGCCTCAGTAACCGCCCGACCCAGGCTATCAAGGAGTCGGATCGACCCCATGAACGCTAGGCCGGACGCCCGCCTCGCTCAGCGGGGTGGATGGATCGAGATCTTGCGCGCCCCTGCGTCCCTCTTCGGAGCGATCGCGAGGGCGCGCAGCTTCATGTACAGCCGTCGGGTGCTGCCCTCTTACCAGGTCGATGCCGTGGTGATCTCCGTTGGAAACATCGTGGCGGGCGGCACCGGAAAGACGCCGATGATCGTCTGGCTTGCCCGCGAGCTGGAGTCCCGCGGACGCAAGGTTGGGATCGTGTCCCGCGGCTACCGCGCGCCATCGTCCGGAACTGACGACGAGGATCCTTCAGGAAGCAGGAATCGGAACGATGAGGCCCGTATGTTGCACGACATGCTCCCCGGAGTCCCTCACGTTCAGGACCGCGACCGCGTTGCGGCGGCCCAGCGCCTCACGGACGCTGGCGTCGATGTGATCCTGGTGGACGATGGGTTTCAGCATCGACGCCTCAGCCGCGACGTGGACATCGTCCTGGTCGACGCGCTGCGCCCGTTCGGGCTTCCTGCGCCAGAGCCGAAAGGGGGTCGCGGAGGCGACCCGGTCGAGGCCTTCCTTCCGAGGGGGCTCCTACGCGAGCCGCTCTCCGCGCTGAAGCGCGCAAACGCCGTGGTTTTGACGCGCGTGGATTCTGTTCCGAAGGAAACGCTTGGCTACCTAGAGGCGCGGCTTGCGGCCGAAGCCCCCGGGATCCCGATCGGCCACAGCATGCACCGCGCGGTCGGTCTACGCGGCGGCGGCGATGGGGGCGAGGGTCACCTTCTTACGGACCTCCAAGGTCTTGAGGTCGATCTCTTCAGCGGGATCGGGAACCCTGGCGCATTCGAGCAGACGGTCCGCGATCTCGGAGCCATCGTGGTTTCCCACAGGGCCTTTGCCGACCACCACAACTTTGCCCCCTCAGACCTGGCGGGCTTAGGCACCGAGCGGCCGGCGCTCACGACGGCAAAGGACGCGGCCCGACTCGAGCTTCAGCCCGAGGTGAAGCGTCCCGATCGGCTCATGATCCTCGACGTCGAGCTCGATCTTGTTCGTGGAGCAGACGAGCTGCGGCACATTCTCGACACCCTCCCCGAGTCCACCTCCGCGCGAGTGCGCGCGTCGATCCATGAAGGTCTCCACGGTTGACCCCCGCGAGGCCGCGGCGCGGGTGGCCGCGCTGCCGAGGGTCACGCGGTTCGATCACCAGCCCATGGTGCCGCCGGATGGCGGCTGGCCCGTGGAATGCCCGCCCTTCCGGGACGAGAGGTTTCGGTCCCTTTGGCATCGGTTCCTCTACGTGTCGATGCGCATCGCCCAGCGAAGTGTCTTCGTGATGCCGGGCTTTCTTCAGAGTGCCGCGATCAGTTCGATCAGCTTCGCAGGTCGCGTCTTTGACAAGCGGCACACCGAGGCGGCGCGTACCTACATCCAGGCCGCACTGCCCGACGCCACGCCGTCTGAGGTCGCGGCGCTCATCAAGAAGGGCTGGCGCCATCTCTTGCGCATGGCCGTGATCTCCGAGGGCGTCAGCAAGGCCATGATGGGCAAGCGCCTCGGCGAGCACTACGACGTCTACATGACGCCCGAGGCTGAGGAGGTCATCGCCAGCAAGACCTCGGCCATCTTCGTCTCGGCCCACGCTGGCTACTGGGAAGCATGCACGCCCGGGGTCATCGGCCTCGGGGTCCCGGCTGCCTACGGCATTGGCAAGGCGCCGCGGAACGACTTCGTGGCCCAGCACATCCAGCGCATGCGCGAGGGGCAGGGAATGCGGCTCATTCCCCGGGCCGGTGCCATGTCGGCCGTGCCCTCGGCCCTCCGGGAGGGGGGCATCGTCGGGATGCTGCTGGACCACAGGCCCCGGCTGAAGCCGGTCACGGCGCCCTTCTTCGGCCGCCCAGCCGCCTGCGACCGCAGCGCGGGCGTGCTCATTCGACGGGTGAAGGCGCCCCTCGTCTTCTACGGGGGCTACAGCGTCCCTGGGACCGATCCACTGGACAATTGGCGCCTTGAGCTGCGTATTCCGAGGGTCATCTACCCGGAGGAACTAAGCGGCCTGAGCCCCGAGGAGATCGCCACGGTGATCAATCGGGAACTCGAGGGGCTGATTCTCTACCGTCCTGATGAAGTCTTTTGGCTTCATGACCGATTCAAAGGTAGCCCGGCACCCTGACCCCAGCCCGCTGGCACATCCCAAAGGCAAAGCCCATTGACAAGCGACGGACCTGACCTCCACCCGTTCCCGGCCATGCGGGACGTCTCGCTGTATCCCCTGGATACCCGTGAGAGCCTCGTGACGACCCGGGATTTCTGCTCGGTCCCTGAGCCCGTAGCGGGCTTTGAGGGCTTCGTGGACGCGCTGCCCGACATCTACGCCGGGACGCACTTCAAGGACCTAGTGAACCGCATCGTGGCAGCGCGCCTGGCGGGCAAGCCCGTGGCGTTCGCCATGGGAGCCCACGTGCTGAAGGTGGGCCTGGCGCCGCTCCTCATCGACCTGATGGAGCGCGGGGTGATCACCCACGTGGCGCTCAACTCAGCGGGCGCGATTCACGACTTCGAGATCGCGACGGCCGGACACACTTCGGAACGCGTCGACACGCAGCTTCCCGCGGGCCAGTTTGGCTTCGCGGACGAGACCGGCCGCGGCATCGCGGAAGGCGCGCGCCGCGGAGCCCATCCAGGGGAAGGCGAGGAAGCTGGATTCGGGCGTGGGCTCGGCCGCAACCTGCTCGACTTGAACCCAGAGAACGTCCACCTGTCGGTGCCCGCGAACGCCGTGCGCCTCGGCGTAGGGGTGACCTGCCACGTGTCGGTCGGCGCGGATATCGTCCACATGCATCCAGCATGCGATGGCGCGGACCTTGGCGCCGCCGCCTTGGCTGACTTCCAACATGTTTGCCGTACGGTGTCGGAGCTGGGCTCTCCGAAAGGGACTCAGTCAGACGCCGGAGGGGTGTGGCTCAACGTCGGCTGTGCCGTCATCCTGCCCGAGATCTTCCTGAAGGCGGTCAGCGTCGCCATCAACCTCGGTTTCGACCTAGAGAACATTACGACCGGCAACCTCGACATGATCCGCCAGTACCGGGCGGAGACCAACGTGGTCCGTCGTCCCCCCGGCACTGGTATCACCTTGGTGGGCCAACACGAACTCCTTCTGCCACTCCTCCGAATGGCCGTCCTCTCCAAGCTTCCGGGCGGACGCATCGGCTCCTGATCCATGCCAGACACTCAATCACTGCTTGCCATCCTCGAGGGCGCGGGAACTCCGCGCGTCGTGATCATTGGCGACCTCATCATCGATCGCTACGTGTCCGGTGACGTCCGACGCATTTCGCCCGAGGCGCCGATTCCGGTTCTAGCGGCCCGCAACTCAGAGCTTCGGCTCGGGGGCGCTGGCAACGTTGCAGCCAACCTCTGTGCGATGGACGCTTCCGTCGAGATCGTGGGCGTCGTAGGCGACGACGGCCACGGCCGGGCCATGATGGAGCTCTTTGACGAGTTCAAGATCGGGCACGGTGGCGTGGTCATGGACAAGTCGCGACCGACGATCGAGAAGACGCGCATGCTCAGCGGGGTGCATCAGATGCTCCGCGTGGACTGGGAGGACTCGCGCCCGCTGGACGGGGATACCCTGACCCGGGTGCTCGATTCGATTCGAACCGCCATCAAGGGGGCGGACGCCGTGGTTCTGTCCGACTACGGAAAGGGAATGCTGCCGCCGAACGTGCTCGCCGAAGCGATCTCTGCGTGTCGCGAGAGCGAGATTCCGGTGCTTGTGGATCCCAAGGGGACCGACTACTCGCGCTACTCAGGCGCGACGCTGATCACCCCGAATCGCAAGGAAGCTGAAGAGGCCCTCGGCTACAAGATCGAGCCCCTGTCGAAGCTTCCGGAGGCTGCGGACGAGCTGATCCGCGTCGCAAACCTCGATCAGACGCTCATCACCCTGGGCGCCGACGGCATCTACTTCAAGACGAAGGACGGCAGCCAAGAGGGTCGCGTGCCGACCCAGGCCCGCGCCGTGTTCGACGTGACGGGCGCCGGCGACACCGTTGTGGCGCACCTCGCGTTCCACCTGGGCTGCCGGGTCGACCTGCCTTCGGCGGTGACCCTCGCGAACCATGCGGCGGGCATCGTCGTGGCGAAACTCGGTACGCACTCGGTGACGCGACCGGAACTCATCGATCGTCTAAGCCAGCACCTGCCCCACGAGGGCAAGGTCGTCGCGCGGCCCAACGTCGGGTCGGTCATCGACGCTTGGCGCGCAGAGGGCAAGCGAGTGGTCTTCACGAACGGCTGCTTTGACGTGCTCCACGCCGGGCACGTCAAGTACCTGCGGTTCTCCCGGTCGAAGGGCGACGCCCTGATCGTGGGGGTCAACGACGACGCGAGCGTCTCTCGATTGAAGGGCCCGGAGCGGCCGGTCAACCACCTCGAGGATCGCATGGAGGTTCTCGCCGCCCTGGAATTCGTGGACGCAGTGGTCCCCTTCGACGAGGACACGCCCAAGCTACTCGTCGAGCAGGTCTCCCCTGACGTGCTGGTCAAGGGCGAGGACTACGCGGGCAAGCTCGTAGTGGGTGCGGACTGGGTGGAAGCCCACGGGGGGCAGGTGGTTCTTGCGCCGCTCCTCGATGGCCGGTCCACGACGAACATCCTCAGCCGCGCCCAGGGAGGTAGCGGCTCAGCGGAGGGCTCGTAATCGGCCGTAGCGCGCTACTCTTCGCGCTTGCGCTGATCATTGGATTCGTAGGCGCGGTTTGCGGCATCGGCGGCGGACTGTTCGCCGTGCCGCTGCTGCACTACGGCTTCAAACTGCCCCTCCGACGGGCCGTGGCGACGGGCCTTTGCCTCGTGTGCGCGACGGCGTTTGCCTCGACGACGGCGGAGCTTCTGCACGAGGAGAGCGCGCTCTTGTGGGAACTCGTGCTGCCCCTCGTGGCCGGCGCCATCGTGGGGGCGCAGTTTGGCTTCCTCCTTTCGAAGCGCGTCAACGAAAGGGCGCTCAAGGGAGTCTTCACGGTTCTCTTGATCGTCATCGGGCTGAAGATCCTCCTCTCCGTTTCGGTGCCCGCCGCAGCCGCGGAGGCGGGCCGGCAGTTCGGCCTCGGGGTAACGGCTGGGGTGGTGGGGCTTGGGCTCATCGCCGGCACGCTGTCGCCGCTCCTGGGGATCGGTGGCGGGCTCATCGTGGTTCCCGCTCTGCTCTTCACCATGCCCGAGATCGGAGCGAACGGGGCGCGAGCCGCCGCCCTGGCCCTCGCCTGCGTGACCTCGGTGCGTTCGATTCACCTCTACCTGAAGGAGCGCACCGTCGACATGAGCGTCGCGCCCTGGATTGCCCTTGGCGCCCTCTCGGGGGCCGCGATCGGCGTGCAGTTCGCGCACATGCCGGGAGTTTCGGCGATTGGCCAGCGCGTGTTCGGCCTGATTCTTCTGGTGACGGCGGTTCGCTTCGGCAAGGACGCGTTCTTCGCGGCAGCGCCGAGTGGCGATCCGACGCAAGAGCCGCTCAAGATCAGTTCTTGAGCCCGTGCGAGGCCGATCGCGCTTACTCTGTGCGCTTCCACGGCTCGCTCGCGCGCCTATCGAGCTGCCCACCGAACTGTCCAGTTGACGCCTCTGCCTTGAACAAGACGCCCGAGCACATCGAACTTGAGGAACGCATCGTGTTCCAAGAACACGCCCTCGACAAGCTCAACCGCGTCGTGGCCGAGCAGCAGCTCGAGCTCGATGCTCTGCAGCGGGACGTGCGCGAGCTGCGCCGTACCGCGCGGGCTGCGGGTGACGCCAAGGAGGCCGAATCGCGAACCCTCGAGGACGACCGTCCGCCGCACTACTAATGAGTTCGAAGGCCGCTAAAGCGGGGGCCCCGGCCGGGCCCCGGAAGTCTAAGGCGACGCGCTGGCGCGTCGCGGTACTCATTCTCGTTCACGTCCTTGCCGCGATTCACATCGCGCACTGGCTCTCCACCGGTCGCACCGTGTCGCCGCTGGAGCCGTCGGAGGCCATGGACTTCGCGAAGTACTCGGTGGTCAACACGGGGCTTGTGTTCTTCGCGCTGACGATTCTATCGACGCTCTTCCTCGGCCGCTGGTTCTGCGGCTGGGCCTGTCACGTCGTGGCGCTTCAGGATCTTAGCCGGGCGCTCTTGATCAAGCTGGGCATTCGGCCGCGGCCCCTGCGCTCGCGCTGGATGGCGCTGCTGCCGATCCTTGCGGCGTTCTACATGTTCTTCTGGCCGCTGGTGTACCGCGTGTACATCCAGGATCCGCTGGCCGTTCGTGAAGTAGCCATGGCGAAGGAGGGGTTCTGGGATACGTTCCCGACGTGGGGCCCGGCGATCCTGACGTTCTTCATCGCGGGTTTCGTGGCCGTGTACTTCCTGGGCGCCAAGGGTTTCTGCACCTACGCCTGTCCCTACGGCGCCGTGTTCGGCGTCATGGATCGCGTCGCGCCGGGACGAATCCGCGTGACCGACGCTTGCAAGGAGTGCGGGCACTGCACGCTCACCTGCACCTCGAACGTTGACGTCAGCCGCGAAGTGCACGACTACGGCATGGTGGTGGACCCGGGTTGCATGAAGTGCATGGACTGCGTGTCCGTCTGCCCCGAGAACGCCCTCTACTTCGGACTGGGCAAGCCCGCGATCCTCGCGAAGCCGCGCCAAGAGAAGCGTCCTGCCCGCAAGCCGCTGCCGCTCGTAGAGGAGGCCGCTGGCACCGCCGCTGCGCTGTTCGGCTACTTCGCCGTGCGCGGCTTCTACCAAGAGCAGGGCTTCCTGCTGTCCGTTGGCATCGCCGCGTGCTTTGCCTACCTCGTGATCCTGGCCGTGCGGCTTGTGCGGCGCAAGGACGTCAAGCTGCCGGGGCTGGTGCTCAAGGAGGGTGGCAAGGCGAAGCCCATGGGCGTCGTGTTGGCCCTCGGCACCCTCGGGGTTGCGGCCTGCGCCGTGCCCTACGGCATCGTCCCGGAGGTCAGCACCTGGCGAGCCTCCGCCGCTTGGAACCAGCTCGTCGATGCGCGCGGACGCTGGTTCGAGCCCGGGCGCCTGCCGCTGTCCCCAGAAGAAGAAGAGGCGGCGAAGGAACTCCTCGCCAGCGCGAAGACCGTCCGCGAACGGAGCGGCGTCCAGTCCCTGAGCAACACCGAGCGCCTCATGTGGGGCGAGCTCCTCACGGGCAACGTCCCAGCTTTCGAGCAGTACATCGGCGAGGCCCTCCGCTACCGCGGCGCGGGCGTGGGGATCATGACCCTTCTCGGCGACGAACTCCGCAGCCGAGGGGAACTGGATCGCGCCGAAGAGGCGTACCGCGCCATCTTGGAGTCCCACCCAGAACAGGTCCGAGCCGCGCTGCATTTCGCGCAGATGCTCGATGGCAAAGGGGATCGCAAGGGCGCCGAGGCCGTCATGAACGCGGCTCTGGAAGCTTCCCCGGGCAACGCCCGCCTCGAGGCCCAGCGCGCGATCATCCGCTTCAATCTTCAGAACATGGACGGCGCCATCGCTGACCTCAAGAGCGCGTTGAAGCACGATCCACTCATGCCGTCCGTGCGCAACACTCTCTGGCGGGTGCTCATGGAGACCCAGAAGCCCGACGAGGCTGTCCAGGTCCTCCGGGATGGAATCGCGCTGGAGGGCTCGTCCCGCGAGCTCCGCGCACACCTCTGCCAAGTGCTCTTCGTCAGCGGCAAGCGCGACGAGGCCGTGAAGGAAGCGGTCGCGCTGGCGGCCGTGGCTGACGGAGACGAGCGGCTGATGAGCGTGGTAAAGGCCGTGCTGACCCAGGCGGGTGCGACGGAAGAGCTCGGGAAGCTGTAGGCGGCTGATCGGCTGGCTGGGGCCGATTTGATGAGAGGGGGCAGTGCCTTACCACCGGACTTCCTAAGAACGGCTGGAACGACCGATGGGGCAAGGTCACTCTGATTGACTGCCAGCTTGGAAGACCTATCCGTAAATTGGTGTGGCGCAAGTGGCGCGCCATCTTGCTTCGTGGCGGCGGCGTCCGGGTGGCGCTACCGCACGAGTCGGTAAGCTGCGTCACTCGAAGCGAACGTCGACTGCATTCGTGAGTCCAACGGGCTGCGGCGCGCCTGTCGGCATCCGGAACCACACCTGCGCATAGCGATGGTCGCCTGCAAGAACGCCAGCGATTCCAGGGTCGCCGAGGTCAAAGCCCACAACGGCTGATCCATCGGCGCCGCCGGTTCTCAATCCTCCTGTGTCCACCCGTGGACCGCCAACGCAGATCGACTCACCTTGACCGCCTGGAAGTGGGACCATCGCCGTGGAGCTTGAGATCAAGACGGTGAACAGAGAGTGGGGCGGCATGTATTCCGCGTGCAGCTGCCAGCCTGCGTGGGGGAGCACATTGGAGCCGCTTACCGACAGTCGCGCGGCTGGCCCCGTGGAGCTAGCCGTGCCTGGGCAGTAGCTCGCTCCGAAACTGTCCTCGAATACGTGCAGCCGCCCATTTGAGTCAACGCGATTGCCATCTATCGTCAAGGGGGTGCTTACCAGTGCACCATTGCTCCAGAGGGCCACGAGGCGCCCAAAGGTGACGATGGTATTTGCCGTGTGATCTGTGTTGCCCGAGTAACTGAGACGTTCGATCTGTTCCCATGAGTCCAGCTGCTGGTCGTACTCATAGAGGTACGCACGACCTGAAACTCCGCCAATTGAGCGACCCGACTCTGGCGAGCCAACGATCAACCGTCCACGGCTTCCATCAAGATCGAGAGATGACCCAAACTCATCTCTGTTGTCGACCCCTCCCGCAATGGAGTTGGCCGGCCTGAGAGTCGAGTGGTACTCGTACTGTCCAGTGCCGTGGTTCCTCTTCATTACGATCACGACGCCGACACCACTGCTCGGTGGCTGCGCTCCGTACATGAACCAGCCAGCGTCTAGGTCTCTGCCCTCATTTGGGAGGTAGGGTTCACCTGTCTGGGCGGCCTGAGGGGGCTGCGGGTTCCCGATCGTCTGTGTCCTCACCCAACGACGGTTGCTCCATCGATAGACTTGCCAACCGGAGGCGAACGGTATAGCAGTCCACACCACAAGCTCGTCATCACCCCGTGTCGGACGCACGTGGTACTCCGGATCAGGCGCGCCTACTACGGTGGGGTTGATGTTTGCGTTCGGGCGCCGCTCCCACTCACCGTTGACGCGCTCGTAGGTGAAGATCCGGAGCCTGTGAGCGAACGTAAGCAGTCCATCTTTAAGCTGAATCTCGCCCACCCTCGCGGCGCCTCTAACGCGCGGGACCCTCTGGACCGTTTCGAATTCCCAGCCACGACCATCAGTGCGATGGAACGTATAGAGATACTCGAAGAGCCCCGTTCCTATGGGCGCCGCAGAGCCGACAGCCACCGCCAGGTCGCCTTCTAGCGCGACGCTGCGGAAGCCTGTCGGCGACTCTACGCTGGGGAGGTCACCGGAGGTGGACTCGATCTTCCAGTGCCCGTTCTCGAGACGTAGGAAATAGATCGTGCTGCCGACGAAGCTATCTGGAACATCCTCAATGGAGATGAGAGCGGCGGCGTCTCCGTCAACCACCATCTGCCGAGGGAATCGAGCGCCCTCCAAGCGAGTCAGTGGCGAGATCGTGTAGTCCTCAACGCGGAACTGAGCAGCGGCGGCAGGGTGGGGAGCACACAGGGAAAGAACCGCTAGGGCGGCAATCGTGCGCCAACCCCCAGATGCTCGCTCCATCAACGTCGCGCCCAACCGGGCAGTCGTCGAGGAACAAGGTCGAGGCCGCGGAACCTCAATGTGCAACTGCAGTTCACAGTTGGCCCCATCGATGCCTCTTGGCGGACGCTCGTGAATCTGGATGACGCGTACCATGCTTCATGTGAAGGTATGGCACTGGTCCCATTTCCGCCAGCACTCGCAGGCTGGGCTGGCCATATGGAGGAATGGCGGGAGTGGTTTCGATACCGTACCGCCATTGTCGCATACTCGTGTACGCCCCCGCCGTCGGTGCCCATACAACGGACCCGGCGACCTGCACAGTTGAGGGAGCGATGGGTGGGCTCAGGTCAGATAGACCATCCCAGGAACTCGTGACTCAACTTCTTGGGGCATGGTCAACCTCAACGAGCCCGGTTCAAGTTCCCGGTGGCGCTTCCCAAGATTTCTGAAGGGATGCTCGGGATCAGCGACACTCATGGGGGGAGGCCCGACTGGCCGCCCTGATACCCATGACGCTCACTCCCTTGACCCCAGATGAAGCCCGGCAGGCCTGGCTAGAGCACCTTGGCTGGATCCGTAGGCTGGCGGTTCGGCTTGCCAAGGATGAGGCGGGGGCTGACGATCTAGTCCAGAGGACTGCGCTCGTCGCACTGGGGCGCCGGGAAGCTGTGAACGCGGCTGCGCGACGTGGCAGCCTTCGGGCGTGGCTGCGCGGCATCCTTCAGAACGAGGCCCGGGCGAGTTGGCGCAAGGAACGAAACCGGACAGCGCGGGAGCAGGCGTATGCATCGACTCGGCCAGCAGCGAACATCGGTCCAGGCGACGACGACGAGCGTCTCGGTCTGACCAAGCGCGTCGTCGCGGCGGTGGAGAGGCTCGAGGAGCCATACCGCACGGTGATTCTTGCTCGCTACTTCGACGGTCGTGGCGTCGGGGAGATTGCCCTCGCGCTATCCGTCCCCACGCGGACCATTGAGACTCAGCTGCGGCGGGGCCGGGAGAAGCTCCGCGCGGAGCTCGGCCGTCAAGAAGCCGATGGCGAAGCCCGCGGCTCGGGCGCTAGCTGGGCGGCGCTCGCACTCGCCAGCTGGGACAAGGTGCCCTCGGCTGCCACTGTCACGGCCACCTCGGCTACCGCGGCCGGAACTTCCCTCTTCCCCTTCCTCGCGCTTATGAACATCAAAGCTGTGCTCTTCGTCGCTGCTGCCGTCACCGCCGTGTGGGTGGGACTCGATCGCTGGGCCCTTCCGGTCACGACGCCTACCGTTCCATCGGAAGTGGCGATCCAAGCCGCCGCTTTGCCGGGCCCCTCTGATCTCGAACCCGTCCACGCTCCAGCGGTGGCCCGAGAGAGCGCGGCGCAGATTGCCGAGCCCGAGCCGCGCGAAGTGGAGGCGGCCACGACGAGCTTCCTCGATGAACTGGAGACGCCCCCGCCCGGGACCCTCGACGTTTGGGTGGTCGATGAGGATGACCGTATCCTCGAAGGCTCGAAGGTCACATTGGTCCAGGGAACGCTCATGAAAGGGCAGTGGGGGCCACCCGAGGTGCCCGCGGACGCATCGCGCAAGGTGCGCGTTGTTTCAGCGGTCGCGCCGAACGCTCCGCCCGAGCCGGTTCGCTTTGAGGGGCTTGCGGATGGCGACTGGTACGTCGAGGTTCTCTCCGCCCAGGGGACGCTCTACCAAGGAGGGGCACAGCTGAGGCCTGAAGCAGGGGCGAATTGCGTCGTTCGCTTCGGAACGGCCACCGTGTTCGGCAGGGTCGTGGATCCGGCCGCGGGGCGACAGCCTATTCCAGGGGCCTACCTGACGCTCCCACACCGGCACGTCCTGACAGACGGCCAAGGGCGCTATCGCTTCGAAGAGGTTCCCGCTGGAAAGGCTAAGCTCTGGCTCTACCCGTATGTCATGGGCGAGGTGACCCAGGATGCCATCGAGATTCCGCGGCGCTTTGTGGAACTCAACGTCGAGCGCGGCGCTGAACTCCGAGTGGACTTTCCGCCCGCCTTGGAGGACGGCGGTGCGATCCTGCGCGGCCGCATCGTCGACGCTGAAGGGCAGGTTGTGACGACGCCAGACTTCAAGCTGCGTCATGCGGAAGTCTGGATCAAGAGCCGGGCCGAGCCGCGCAGCGACGGGGAGGACGCTGACCCGACGATCAGCCTCGAACAAAGAAGCAAGTACGGCCTCGACGGGACGTTTGAGATGCACCTTCCGTCCGGCGAGTACGACGTGCAGATCATGTCGCCGCATCGAGCCAAGCGGTTCAGCGTGACGGATGAAGCTGCGATGGTGCTGCCCCCGGGGGAGATCACCTCGATGGACTTCACGCTTCCCGGCGTCACGCTGCGCGGCCAGATGCCAACGGACGTCGCGGTCAACTACGCCGAGAGGTTCATGAGAGGCGTCGGCGCGCGCCAGTCCCACGTCACTTGGCCTAGCGGGGTCCACGCAGGCTATGCAGATGAGAGCGGCGCGTTTGCGCTCTTCGGGCTTGAACCAGGGGAATGGATTATCTCGGCCATCTACGCAACCTACGAGGCTGAGTTGACCATCCGTGAGGAAGATCGTTCGGCCACGGCCCACCTACGCCTGAAGGAGGAGTAGTCCCCAAGCGTCGCCACCGTCCCCAGACTGAGACAGTACGCCCGCGCAACGCTTTCGGCTCTTCCGCCGCGTACACTTGGGGCAGATGGGACGGCTTCGACGAATCATAGGGCAGGCCGCGCTGACGGCCTCGTCGGCGGCGACGCTGTTGGCTGCGGCCGCCGCCCAAGGAAGCGACTCCTGTGCGAGCGCCCAGTCGATCGGCGGCACCGGCCAATACTTCTTCGACAATAGCACCGCGACCAAGGACGGCGTCGACAACGGCTGCGACATGGCCCGCGACGTTTGGTTCCGCTGGACCGCGCCGACCTCGTCGGCCTACACGGTATCCACCTGCGGCGCGACCAGCATCGATAGCGCCCTCGCCATCTACTTGGACGGAGCCTGTCCCAACGGATCGCCCCTCGCTTGCGGCGACGATCAGTGCGGGCTTCAGTCGGAGTTCGTGTTCGGAGCGACCGCCGGACAGAGCTATCTCTTGCGCGTGGGCATCTGGGCCTTTGCGACGAGCGGCGGCACAGGAATGCTCTCCATCCAAGAGGGCGGATTCCTCGGCGGCTGCGTCGATCCCTCCGCGGGCCCCAACGTCGTGGCCGGTGATCTCGCCCAAGCGATTACCTACGGCGACTCCGCGGGGACCTCGGCCTACGCCATCGCGACGACGGCCTGCAACGTGGGGGACGAAGAGCTCCTTTGGATCGAAGGCAACGACGTTCACCCCGTGGTGGGGCACAACCTCTACCGGCTGGAGAACGGCCGCTTCGAACAGCTCGGCGCTTCCTGGGTGAAGCACGGCTTCGCGGCGCTCCAGCGCGACCTCTGCTGCGACTGTATTCCCGCGGCGTCGATCGCCGCCCTCGGAGTGGGCTGCTCGGATCCCTACGGTGCGGCACTCAACGGCACGCAGTCGGGCCTCGGTCCGCGCGGCGAGATCGATGCGTTCAGCGGCACGTTCAGCTGGCCTCCGGGGGCCAGCACGGGCGTCCCGCCCGCCTCGGGTTTGCTCGCGCGGCGGCTTCAGGTTTCGACCGACGCCATGGACCCGAGCCTCCACCCGAGCGCTCTCTACTTCGCCGAAGCCGTCTACGCGGCGCCGGACGATGCTGCGGACGGCAATGGGTTCGACAACGCCTCCTACAGGTCCTACGAACGAACGGGCGCGATGGTCCAAGGGGCGTTCGCGATCGAACCCGCGGGCGTGACCGAGCGCGGCCTGCCAGCCGTAGCCGCCTGGGCCGCGGTGGATCCCACGGTGCGACTCTCCGAGGTGCGCGTGCCCGGCGAAGGTGCCTTTTGGGTAGCGAGTCACGGTGCCCAGGTGGCGCCTGGGCGCTGGCGCTACTCCTACGCGATCTTCAACTTGAACAGCAATCGCGCAGCCGCAGCGCTCGCGGTCCCCGGCGGCGTCCAGCCCGGGTCCTTCGACATGGCCTTCCCCCTAGCGCACTCGGGGGAGCTCCGGTCGAACGAGCCATGGGGCGCCGCCCAAGTGGGGGACCTCGTGGTTTGGTCCGCGCCGCAGTTCCAGATCGACGACCACGCGAACGCGATCCTGTGGGGGACGACGTACTCGTTCTTCTACGAAACCGCCGCGCCGCCCGTCGACACCCAGGGCACGCTGGTGCTCTTCCGTCCAAACGGCGGCCCTGCTGCCCTGACGCTCCCGATCCGCGGGCCTAAGGCCTCGGGTGCGCCCGACACCTCGATCGCATGCTCGCCCCTCGCGAACTCAGGCGGCACGGTGAGCAGCCTGCTGCCCGGTACGTTCGACGGCGCGGCCAACACGCTGGGCCTCACGGTCACGGGTCTCCCCGCGGGTTCGATCGGCTACGTGCTGACGTCTCGCCAGCCAGGCTTCGCCAGCCTCCCAGGCGGCAGCTCCGGCAACCTTTGCCTCGCTGGCGCGATCGGCCGCTATGTCGGCGCGAATGCGCGCGTCGCCAGCGCAGCGGGCGCCTTCACGGTGACGGCCGACCTCAGCGCCCTGCCCCAGCCCCTCGGCCCCGCCGCCGTCCAGCCTGGGGAGACCTGGTACTTCCAGTGCTGGCATCGGGACCAAAGCCCCACGGGCCCCACGTCGAACTTCACGGCGTCGCTCGCCGCGAGTTTCTAGCTCCCTTCGGCGTCACGGCGGAGGATGCTCCGCTCTCATTTCGGGGTATGGCGGGCATGGCCGAGTCTCGCGTAGGCTGTGGTCCATGAAGCCTTCCCCTCTACTCGCGCTCGTTCCCGCTCTACTCGTTTCCCCGGCCCTAGGCCTCTCCGACTGGTACGTGGACAGCGGGGCCGGCGGTTGCGGCTCTGCCACGGGGACCCAGGCGGCGCCCTACTGTTCCATTGCCGAGGCGGTGAGCGCTGCCCTGGACGGCGACACGATATTCGTGGCGGCAGGGACCTACTCTGAGTCTGTCCTCGTGAATGTGGACGTGCACTTCGTGGGGGAGGACGGCCCTGCGCCGTCGATCGTGGACGCGAGCGGGCAGTCCTCGGCTCCCACGCCCCGATGCTGGGCAGCCCTGCCCTCGGGCTGGGAGTCACCGCGACCCTGCCGCCCCTGGATCAACGCGGTACGCTCCGCGGTTTTGGCCCGACGGAAGCGGGCGCGTTCGAGTTGATCAGCGCCCCCGTGACCTGCGTTGGGCAGGCCAACTCTACCCTCGCGGTCGGCTCGCTTGAGGCCGCGGGCGACGCGCGGGCCAGCGAGAACGCATTCTTTCTTCACGCGAGCTCGATCCCGGCGGGCGCCTTTGGCTTTTTCCTAGTGGGGGATGCCCCCGACTCGACCTTCCCGGCGGGAACCCAGGGCGAGCTCTGCCTCGGCGGGAACATCGGCCGCCTCGACCGACCAGGCCTTGGGGAAGTGCAGCGCGCGCAGGCGGAAGGGCGAATCTCGCTCTTCATCGACCTCGCCCAGCTTCCCACGGGCAGCGGGACCGAGATCGTCACCGCTGGGGCAACGCGCTACTTCCAGCTTTGGTACCGCGACGCCATTCCATCCTCGACGAGCAACTTCAGCTCGATGGTGGAGATGACTTTCCAGTAGCGGCCTGGGCCTCTGCGCGGGCGGTGGATATCACCTGAGAATCCAGCAGTCGTCCCGGGGCGCGGCTAGGCACAGGACGGCGAGGGCCGTGGCGCCGCATCGACTGGCGGATGGAGAGTGCTGCGAGCCGGTGGCGCCCCAGTACGCCTCTTGTTCGTTGAGGCGGACTTGCGCGGCGCGGAGCCGGAGCTGGACCGCGTCATTCCAACCAGTTTGTGGCTCGCCCTTCTCTCGGTTGATGATGAAGGTGCCGTGGAAGAGGTAGCCGAGGTCGAGGGGGCCGAGGTCGAGGGGGCCCGTGGGCTCCGAGGCTTGGAGGCGGGAGAGCATCTGGTTGGCGTAGGGCTTCCTCACGCCCTTGCCTGCGTCCTTAGGATCGAGAAGGTGACGGGCGATGATGGCGGCACTGTCCACGGGCGCCTTTTCGTTCAGCTCTATTCCTGCAGACTGTGCTGAGCTAAGGGCGAGCAAGACCCAGCCGGTGTTCCATGCGGCAAGGTCCGACTTGGGACTGGACTCGTTCTCCGATGCCCCCATGGCATCGCGCCCTTTCATCATGTGACGCAGAGCCTTCTCGGCCTTGTACTTGAGAACGATCGACTTGTCGATTCGATAGAGCTCACAGAAGACCAGGGTGGCGATTGGGTGAGCGTGCTCGGAATCGAGCAGCGGCCCTTCGCCGATGAGGCCGCTCTGACGGTCCTGCTGGGATATCAGCCACTTGACTCCGCGGGCGACGACCTGCTTGTGCCGGCCCCGACTCATGGTGTGTCCACGCGCTGCGAGGGAAAGGAGCGCGAGGCTCGTGGCCGCTACGTCCCCGCGATGCGCTTCTTGTTCGTGCCCAGCTG
>CAYQKK010000030.1:19202-21962 GCA_964417955.1 uncultured Planctomycetaceae bacterium | reverse complement strand
GACGGAGCTACTGTCGGGTCAGCGGTCGACGCGTGCACGCCCTGTAGATCCCAGGACCCGTCGCTGCCCTGGCGCGTCGCTAGCCAGGCATTCCCCAACCACATGGTCTCGGCGATGCTCCCAGGAGCCGGCTTCGCTTCTTCCGTGCGGGAGATGCGATAGCTTCGAGGCGTCTTAGGCGCGGGAGTGACCTGCACCGCGCCAAGCGTGAAGAAGGCGGCAGTGAAGGCTGCGAGGTTCGGATAGGGCATGGGCGTTGGGAATCGAGGTTCGGCTATGGGAGCCGAACGCTCGGTCTCGAAGTTCGTTCACCCTAATCCGTGAGAGAGGCTCGGATTGCGATTTTGATCGGTTCGCCCTCAGCTGTGAGGCTTGGATCGGTCGGCTCAACCAACACGGCGGTGGGTGGGAAGCTCGCGAAGGCGGGCGTCGCCGGCACGACGGTCCAGCGGCCTGGGGGTACCCTGCAGGCGAAGACCAGGTCTGAACCATCGAGCTGCGGGAAGTTGTAGATGGTCGCCACTGGATTCTCGTCGCCTATGTCGGTGCTTCGTACCAGCTTCAGCCGCTGCATTCCGTAGCAGTAAGGAGCCGGGAGTCCGGTGATTCGCACGCGGACGGGACGCCATTCGGGGATGACCACGCGGGCCGTTCCATCAGGGAGGAGCTCGGGGTGCGCTACGCACGCGGGGTCATTCGAGCCCGCCTTGTGGCGGATGCGTAGGGCGCTCGGTCCGGCGCTTCCCACGAATAGGTCGAAGCGTCCTTCTGCGTCGGGCTTGAGTTGCGCCCAGCCCGCCTCGGGGTCGCGTCGCTCCACCAAGAACCCGGGACCTGAGGGACTTCCATCCTGGGTTTCCAATCGGCAGGAGATCTTGTCCAGAGGATCCATCCGGATGTCGCCGAGGTCGGTGGTCACCCCTGGGCTGAGGGTGAACGGGCCGACTTCCTTTGGGTAGTGCCCGACGTGGTGGAGCTTCAGCGTGACCGTTTCTGTGGATAGGCTGAGTTCCACGGGCCGCTCCTCGCCTTTCCAACGTCTTTGATAGCTCCACCGCCCGGGAACGCCTTCGCTGACCGTCTCAGCCTTCGCACTCTCTAGGAAGGCTCCGTCGGCGTCGCTGACGAGCCGCGCCAGGACCGTCGAGGGGCGACGTTCATTCAGGCTGGGAGAGCTGCCTTCTTCTGCGCCCTTGCCCTGCTGCCCTCGCTCCGGCCATTCATCGACGGTTCCCTCGAGCACGAAGGCATCGCCGAGGCCGTCGCCGAGCGGGTCACGGTCAAGGGAGATCGGACCGAACGGAGCCAGCGATCTAGCGTCTCTTCCGGCGCCGAACAGCTCCACGTAGGCGTAGACCGGGCGGTCCCCGTGCACCGCCACTGATTTCTGCTCGCCGTTCTTCCACCCATAGACCTTGTTGCGGAGCGGAGTCGAGTGACCATACCGCCTCACCTGGCGTTCGATCGAGAGCGCGGGGTCGGGAGCCTCCGGCGTCAGCGTTACGTTCGCCCGTTGCAGCCACTTGGCGGCGGCGCCGTCCACTTGGAGTCGAAGCTCGACGCGTCGGAGCGGCTGAAGCGTGACGTCCGTTTCCATCACGTCCCGAGGCAGCGCGAACTGAGCTGACCGATAGCCATCGAGAAAGAGCGCCCCCGATAGAACCCCGTTCCTTGACGTTCGGTCAGGCTGATGGGACTTGGGAATCAGGACCCACGTGCGCTCTCCGTCGGATACGACCTCTGGGGTCGCTGCGAAAGCGAGGGTGAGCGAGGTACCGGAGGATGGGCCAGCGGAGGTTCCGTTCGGCCCGCGCCCGTCCGGCAGGTCCCAAAGCAGCTTCGCCTCCGTCACACTTGGTGTTTCCAAGGCCGTCCGTTCGTCGGCGCCGATGGGCGGCACGAGGTAGACCCGAACGGTGCCCGCGTCGTTTAGCTCGAAGTCGACGCCCTCAAGCGAAGCTCCAGGAGCCACGTCAGGAACCTCCTGGAGGCCGACGGCGCCGCCGACGGAGTAGGCGGCGACCCAGGAACTGGTGCGCCCATGGCGTGGAGGTGGAATGGTCAGCTCATACTCGCCGCTCTTCTCCGTGACGCTCTGCCCTTCGCCTGGAGCGAAACTTGGGTGACCCCAAGGGCGCGAGTCGTGGACCGGGCTCGTTCCGCTGCCCTTCGCCGCGAAGCCGTGCTCGGCGGAGAGAACCACTAGCGCGCCCTCGATGCCCTGACCGGTTTCATCCACCACGCGCCCCGAGATCGAGACAAGGCGGGGCACTACCACGTCCGGTGCGGCGGCGGTCGGCGCTTCGCCCACGAGCACATCTGCGTGACCCGCCGCGTACATATCGGGGGCTCCCTCAGATGGAGTGCCCGCACGCGCGAAGCCGATCTCCGTGGCTAGCGTCCGAGTCGGCTCGACCTCGCCGTCTTCCCGAACCACGAAGCTGCGGGGGAAGTCTGCGCAGCGCGGAATGGAATAGCGCCCGTCCGCGTCCGTCGTGCCGAAGGGGATGCGCTCGTCGAGGTAGGTGCGGGAGTAGACCTGCACGCCTTCAACGGGCCCTCCTTTGTCGTCGACGACGCGGCCCGTCACCGTAGAGCCTGGCCCGAGCGTCACGGCGGCTATCGCCGATTCGCCGTTCGAAATAGAGACTGGCCACGAGCCCCGCGCGTAGCTCTCGTTCCGATCGGTGCAGAGGTTCACAAGCTCGTAGTCAGGAAGGGGAGCGATCACGTAGCCCTCTTCGTCGGTCACGCCGCTGG
>CAYQKK010000030.1:0-19102 GCA_964417955.1 uncultured Planctomycetaceae bacterium | reverse complement strand
CCGACCTTGAGCATTCCGGGGGCGGTACTGCTAGCTCCCACGGTCAGAAGCGCAGCGTGCCTCCACTCCTGCGCGTCGCCTTCGGCTTCAAGGCGCTGCCGCAGCCTCGAGACCCCGCGCGTGACTCGCTGGCGCACAGCCGCCTGGGACGGAGCGCCCAGCGCCGCCTGAATCTCCGCGCCTTTCTTACCCTCGTAGAAGCGCAGAAGGATCGCCTTGCGTTCTCCCTCGGGCAGCTCAAGCACCAAAGCCGCAACGCGCGAGCGATACTCTGCCTTGGCCTGTAGGTCAGCGGGCGAGAGCTCCGCGCTCTCCAGCCGCTCGAGGTCAAGGTCCCGCCTCGCGTAACCCTCGGTCCCAAGCCGCCGCCGCGCGTTGCTCGCCAGGTGCTTGACCGTGGTCGCAAGCCAGGCACGAGCCTGACCGCGTCCAGCGTGCGCAGTCCCGCTCGGCTCCCCAAGCGCCAGGGCAGCCGCATCCTGAGCCAAGTCCTCGGCGCCCTCAGCGCTCCCAAGGAGCCGAGTGGAAAGAGAAACGAGCCAGCGAGGGTTGGCTTCGAGTTCTTGAAGGAGGTGGCTCTTGGGAATCGTCATGTCAGGCCTCGTGAATCGGGACACTGCAACATGTCGCGACGCCTGAGAGCGTGACACAGATTCCTGATCCAACAGGACCCCATGCGCTGGGGTTCATCCCATCAGGCCGGCATGCGCGTCGCGCCACGCGCTTCATCAAGGTCGGTGCAGGCCATGCTTGTCGCATCCTGCTGTTCTGCACGAGCCCTGTCTCGGCTCCTTCTGAAGCGGTTCGCCCAGCGGAGGACAAGCCCCCTAGCCTCTGGCTCGTCGAGTTCGAAGTAGTTGTCGTTGCAGTCCCAGCTCTCAGGCTGGCCGTCGTCAGCGTATATCCTGGTTTTCATGACGGGAACATCGGGTCCCAAGATCAAGGGACCGTGAAGGCCAGATCTAGGGCTGCACAAAGCGAGCGTTGCCGTCTCAGGGCAACGTGCAGTACGTACCGCGACCGGCGCGCTGGTGTGCGCTGGGCGCTCAAGCCGCGAATCAGCTCGAGCTGCTTTGCGTCGACGGACGGGTGAGTGTCGGAGAGGGACATGGCTCTAAGGCCGTGCCTACGCGTACACGCCCCGGGCGGCGTCGGCTTCGGCCACGCGCTTCACCGCGAGGATGTGGGTCGCGGCTCTGAGGGAGCAGTCGTACTCCTCTTGGGTGGAACGGGTCGCGTCCCAGGCTTCGCGCATGTAGCGGCGCAGGCGGGCCGCGACGACTTCTTCGAGCCATGCGTAGCCCGTGCGGTTTTGGATCCACTCGAAGTACGAGACGACCACGCCGCCGCCGTTCGCGAGGATGTCCGGGACGACCGGGATGCCGCGGCGGTTGAGGATCGCGTCGGCGCGGGGGCTGACGGGGCCGTGGGCGCCCTCGACGATCATGCGGGCCTGGATGTCTTCTGCGTTGCGCGAGTGGACCGCCATGGGGATCGCGCAGGGGGCGAGGACGTCGCACGGGAGCTTGAGGAAGTCTTTCTCTTCCACGACGACGGTGCCGTCGCTGGTGTCGTCGGAGAGACGGCCGTGCTCGGCGCGGAACGCGAGGAGCCTCGGGATGTCGAGGCCCTCGGGGTTGTGCAGCTGGGTGTAGACGTCCGAGAGACCGACGACGCGGTGGCCTTCGGCGTGCAGGATGCGCGCGAGGTTACCGCCCACGACGCCCGCGCCTTGGATGACGACGGACAGGCCGCCCTTGGGGCCGAGTCCGTAGTGGGAAGCAGCGACGCGCAGGATCACGCGCAGGCCCATGGCGACGGCGTCCTCATGGCATGCGCTGCCGCCCATCTCGCGGGGCTTGCCGGTTACGGCCGAGTTCGCGGCGCCGTCGGTGTGACCAGCCATCGTGTCGAGGGCCCAGGCCATCAGGTCGGCGTCGTCGGCGAACTCCGGTGCGAGCACGTCCCGGTCGGGGCCGATGTCGCCGAGCATGCTGGCGGTCCAGCGACGGACGACGCGCTCGAGCTCGCTGGCGGACAGAGTGTGCCGGTCCACGACGACGCCGCCAGCGGCGCCTCCGAAGGGAATGCCCAGGAGCGCACACTTCCACGTCATCCACGCCGCGAGGGCGCGCAGCTCGTTGATCTTGAGGTCGCCGTCGACCCGAAGCGGGCCGAGGAAGGGCCCGAGGCCGGCGTTGTGCTGGATGCGGTAGCCGTCGAGGAGCCGCAGGGAACCGTCGTCCATCAGGATCGGAACGGTCACCGCGATCTCGCGATCGGTGTTGCGCAAGAGCTTGTACTGCTGATCCTCCAAGCCGAGACGACGCGCGGCTTCGTCGAAGCTCGCCATCATCGTCTTGAACGGAGTTTCCTCGTCCAGAATAGGCGTGCTGCGCAAGCCCGTCTGGTGAAGACCCATGTGGTGAAGTCCCTTGGGCTCTCTTTCGTTACCGGTGGCCATGGTCGCTACTGCTCTCGGCTGCTTGAACGCAGGCTCAGGAGAAAATGCCGCGCATCCGGTAGACGGACGCGACGCGATCGATCGAGAGGATGTAGGCCGCCGTGCGCAGGTCCACCTTGTACTTCTCGGAGGTCACGCGGACTTCGTCGAAGGACTGGACCATGATCTGCTCGAGGCGACTGTTCACGATCTCCTCCGTCCAGAAGTAGCCCATGCGGTCCTGGACCCACTCGAAGTACGAGACGGTCACGCCGCCAGCATTCGCGAGGATGTCGGGGACGATGGTGACGCCGCGTTCGGCGAGCATCTGGGACGCGATCGCGGTGGTGGGGCCGTTGGCGCCCTCGACGATCAGCTTGGCCTTGATGCGCTCGGCGTTCGCCGAGGTGATTTGGTTCTCGGTCGCGGCGGGCACGAGCGCGTCGCAGTCGATCTCCAGCTGCTCCTTGCCGTCCGTTGCGTAGTCGGCTTCCGCGTAGCCCTCGAGGGTGCGGTTTGCGTTGAGGTGCGAGAGGACCGCCGGCATGTCGAGGCCGCGATCGTTGACGAGGTAGCCGTACATGTCGCTGATGGACGTGATCTTGTAGCCCTCGCGGTGCAGGAGCATCGCGCCAAGCCCGCCGACGTTGCCGGAGCCCTGAACCACCACGCGGGTGTCCTCGGGCCTGAGCCCGATCATCTTGAGCGCTTCGTTCGCGGTGATCATCACGCCGCGTCCCGTGGCCTCGCGACGTCCGCGCGAGCCGCCGATGCTGAGGGGCTTGCCCGTCACCACCGCGGTCGTCGTTTTACGCTGGTGCATGGAGTAGGTGTCCATGATCCAAGCCATCGTCTGGTCGTTCGTGTTCATGTCCGGAGCGGGCACGTCACGGTCGGGACCGATGATGTCGATGATCGCCGCGGTGTAGCGGCGCGTGAGTCGCTCGAGCTCGCCCGAGGACATCGTGCGCGGATCGCAGATCACGCCGCCCTTGCCGCCGCCGAAGGGCACGTTGACCACCGAACACTTCCACGTCATCCAAGCCGCGAGTGCGCGCACCTCGTCGAGGTTCACCTCGGGGCTGAATCGGATGCCGCCCTTGCTCGGGCCGCGCAGCGTATTGTGCTGAACTCGGTAACCCGTGAAGACCTTCACCGTGCCGTCGTCCATGAGGACCGGCACGTTGACGGTTAGCTCGCGGTCGGGCATCGATAGCACGTCGCGAACGCCCCCCTCCAGTCCAAGGTGATCAGCGGCTGTGTCGAAGCCGTCCTGCATAGACAGGAACGGGTTGAACTCGTCGTTCGAAGGGTCGTGCGCAGCGACCGCGGTGCCAGTGGCCATGGGGCGGGCAGACCGAGCGAGTTCCACTCCTGGAACCGATCGAGCCTGGTCTTGGGGCAATGAGGAGAGCGTGAGAAAAGTAGAGGCCCGACCATTCGAGCTATCGGAGGGGAGCCTTGAAACCCCCTTCCCTAGAAATCGTCAATGATCCCTAATCGTCGTGTCAGTCAGCTCGCTGGAGGGGACGGATCCACATGTTGCGAAAGGAGACAGGATTTCCGTGATCTTGGAGCTTGATCGGCCCGGTTTCGCCGTGGGAAGTCGAGTAGCTGGCCACCTTCCGGTGCTGGGTGGCCCCCAGGAGTGGCCGGGCGTGCTGGACCGACACTCCGTTGTGGAGAACAGTGACAACCGCGGGGGAGACGAGGGCGCCCTCGCCGTCGAAGCGGGGCGCCTGGAACATGATGTCGTAGGTCTGCCACTGCCCTGCCGGGCGGCATGCGTTCGCCATGGGGGGCTCCTGCCCATAGAGGGCCGCCGTCATGCCGTCCGGGTAGGTCTGGTTCTCAAAGCAGTCCAGGATCTGGACCTCGTAGCGCCCAAAGAAGAAGACGCCGGAGTTGTGCCGGCCCTGGCCGCGGAGGTTCTGGCCTTCCTTCTGGGCCGGAGCTCGCCACTCTAGGTGGAGCTGGCAGTCCCCGAAGGACTCCTTGGTCTTGATGTCCCCCGTGCCGTTGACCGTCATCACGCCGTCCTCCAGGGCCCAGGGGCCCCCTTCGAAGGCGTCCAGGTCCGAGCCATCGAACAGGATCGTCGCGTCGCTAGGGGCCTGGCCCAGGGCCTCCCCTGGCGTCACGACGGTGGGCTGGGGCCGGAGGCCGTCGTGGACGTGCCACCGGGTGTTCGGGATCAGCGGCGTATCTTGGTAGCCCAGCTTCTGTTGCGGATGGGCTCCGGTGAAGCTGACGGCCAGAAGAGTCGCGCTCGAAGCGATCGTGGCGATGAGGAGGGTCTTGGGGTCAAACATGCTCTGGCTGAGGTGCCGTTGGGCGTCGTGGGGGAGGGCGTTTTCGGTGCTACCGTCACAGCCTACTCGCTTCCGGGTATCCTGCCGCCCATGACACCTGAAGCCTCCGTTCTTGACCAGTTCCCGACCGACGTTCCCGACCAGCCCGAGCTGGTGACGATGCGCCGCGACGGCGACCTCGTCTGGCTGACGATTGACCGCCCCGAGGTCATGAACTGCCTCTCGTTTCCCACCCTGCGGCGCTTTCGGTCGCTGCTGGAGGAGCTCCGGGGCGACCTCTCGATCCGCTGCATCCTCATCACCGGGGCCGGGGAGCGCGCGTTCTGCGCTGGGGCGGACCTGAAGGAGCGCAAGACCATGCCGCCCGAGCGCGTCCCGGACTTCGTGAGGAACATCCGCGGGCTCATGGACGATGTCGCGAGCATGCCCCAGCCGACGGTCGCCGTCGTCCAGGGCTTCGCATTCGGGGGAGGGACCGAGCTCATGCTCGCGTGTGACCTGCGGATCGCCGCTTCGGAGGCGAGCTTCGGGCTCACCGAGACCACCCTCGCGATCATCCCGGGCGCCGGTGGTACCCAGCGGCTCCCGAGGCTCATCGGCGCCAGCCGCGCGAAGGACCTGATCCTCACCGGACGCAAGCTGGACGCAGAGGAGGCCGAGCGCATCGGGCTGCTCAACCGGATCGCTCCCCGGGCCGACATTCAGAGCGCGGCCACCGAGCTGGCTCACACCATCGCCTCGAACGGCCCCGTCGCCGTTCGCGCGGCGAAGGCGGCCATCGACACGGGCACCGAAGCGCCCATCGAAGAGGGCCTTGCCATCGAGGCGCAGTGCTACGAGCGTGTGCTTCCGACCCAGGACCGTCTCGAGGCCCTCGCGGCCTTCGCGGAAAAGCGCAAGCCCCAGTTCCTCGGCAAGTAGGCCCGCGATGGGAGTGCCGATGAACGACGAGGACGCAGCGCTACAGGATCACGCCCAGCGCCTGATCGAGCTCCGCCAGGAGAAGCGCTACATCGAGGGCGAGATCGAGTCGGTGTCGGCGCGTCTTGCGGAGGCCCTTGGCGAGGGGACCAAGCGAGTCGTGGGCGACGTCGAGGTGCGAGTCACCACGGCCAAGCCCAGCCTGCGAGTCGTGGAGGAGGCGCGCGTTCCCGAGGCCTTCATGACCTCCAAGCCGGACCGCAAGAAGCTCCTCGCTCATCTCCAGGCGACCGGCGAGGTGCCCGATGGCGTCGAAACGGGCCCAGGACGGCCCACGGTCTACGCCAAGAGCCAGCGAGACGACGCGGACGCTTGATCACTTGGGGGGCGGCCTTCATGATGGAGCCGCGCAGGTCCCCCTGTTCTGCGCGCTCGCACCTAACGCCAAGCCCTGTCTTCCCATGGGATCGTTGCTTTCGCTGATGAGGAAGCCGTCGTTGGCGCTCGCCTGGGTGGGGGCTGTCGCTACCTGTTCCCTCGGGCAGTCCACCGCGCCCAGAACCTGGCGGCCGTTTGGCGACGCCATTCACACGGGCAGGTGCATGAACCCCAGCTTGGCGGAAGGGTCGCGCGGGGTCTTGATGTGCGCTTTCCAGGATGTCGAGCTGAGCGGCCGAGGCTCGACCAAGGTCTTTGACGTTTCGCAGCGTCTATGGGCACCGGTTGGAGAGCCAGGGGACGCGTCGACGGGGCGCGATTGGTGGCCAACGCTGGGCTTCGGCTCGTTCGGCGAGGTGTACCGCTTCAACTTCGACTACGGGCTCGGCGGTCGTCTAGGCCTTCGGAAGCTCGACGTCGATGCTTCTTCAGAGCTGGTCTGGACGCTTCCCCTCGGCGTGGAGCTCAGCACGGGCGAGTCCCATACACCCGACGCTGTGGTGGACGCGCAGGGCCGTCCGATCGTCTGCTTCCAGGATGGTCCCGGCGGCAACGCGCTGACGCAGTCCCAGGGCGGCATCACGGTCCTGAGGTTCAACATGGCGACCGGTCAGAAGGAGACTCTCGGGGGCGCAGGTTTCAGCGATGACTACATGCCGCTTGGCCTGCGCAGCCGCGTTTGGCACACCCAGGTAGACCAGGCAGACGACGGACAGATCTTCGCCGCCTGGACTGAGAAGTCGAGCGGTGCCCCGAACGATCGGCTCTACGTTGCGCGCTACATCGAGTCCACCGATACGTGGGAGCCCATCGGAGCGCCGGGCCTTGGGATCGATGCCCAGGGGGCGCACCTCAACATGATGTTGAACCCGGACGGCGTGCCTGTGGTGGCGTACCGCGCCCAAGGGCCCCGGTCGCTGCGCGTGCTGCGCTGGGTCCCTGGCACGCTGGACTGGATTCAGATCGGAGAGGACGTTGCGACCGTCGAGCTAAGCCAGCAGAGCGGTTTCGTTGGGTTCTCCTCGAACGGAGGCTACCGGGAGTCCGTGCCTTTCGTCATCGACAACATCGGGCGCATGTACATCGCTTGTCGAGCTCACGACGCGCAAGGGGACCTGCGCATGAAGACCTGGACGTTCACGGGCGCAGGAGACTGGCAGCCCATGGGAACGAACGGCGGCTTCCTTCCCGGCAGCGGCGACGAAGACTACGGATGCCTGATTACGGTTGGCGGGCGCATTCCGGTGATGAGCTGCCGTAGGCGGCCCGACCAGGCGGGGGAAGAGCTGCTCGCCCATGGGTTCTACTAGCCCTACGGGCTCTGGGACCCGTGCTACCGTGGCCCCATGCCTTTGAAGTTCACTCTCCTGGCCGCCCTTCAAGCGGCCGTTCCTCCGCAGTTGGCGCCAGCAGAGCTCCTGCCGTTGACCCACATCTCTGCGGGGCGATTGCACGCGATCACGCTCACTCTCGACGAGTCTCCCTTCGCGCAGCTATGGCTGAACGGCCGAACCCCCTACGTATGGCCGCTCCATGGGCCGACCGGCGAGGAGATGACGAGGGCGTTTCCGATGGAGACGGGACGGCCGAACGAGGCGGAGGACCATCCGCATCATCGTTCGTTTTGGTTCACCCACGGCTCGGTGGATGGGCTCGACTATTGGCACGACCCGGACTGTCTCATTCAGCCGGACGGCAAGGTCGAGGTGGCGTCGAGGTCAGGGATCCTAGGTACGGAGATCACGCTGCCTCTGGTTTGGAGCGCGCCGGATCGTCCGGTGGTACTGAAGGAGAAGAGAACGCTGCGCTTCGCCGCCGCGAACGACGTCCGACTCGTGGAACTTGAGTCCACGCTGACGGCGCCATCCGCCGAGGTAGATCCGGACGGTGTGCTGTTTGGGGACACGAAGGAAGGCTCGTTCGCGCTGCGTTTGCGCCCCGAGCTGCGCATGAAGGGAGCCGTTGCGGCCGGGACGATCGTCAACTCGGTGGGGCAGACCGGCGGCGACTGCTGGGGCCAGCGCGCCCAGTGGGTGAGCTACGACGCTCCCCTCGGGGGCGCAGGGGGAAGGGTCAGCGTCACGGTCATGGATCACACGAAGAACCTGCGCCACCCGACGTGGTGGCACGCCCGCGACTACGGGCTAGTGGCCGCCAATCCGTTCGGTGCCCACGGGCTCGGCGGCGAGGAAGACCGAGCCGGGGAGTATCGACTGGCGCCGGGCGAATCGCTCACGCAGAGGTACCTCGTCGTGCTGGCGCAAGGCGAGGGAGATCGGGCACTCAGTGCCGCCGAAGTCGACGCGCTCTATCGGTGGTGGGTGCTCTCGCGCGGCAGGCCGCCGGAGCTTCCCGACCAAAGCCGGTGAGGATTGATGCGCGCGGATCTTGGTTCGTGAATACGATGGGCGCATGCAACCATCGAGCCGCCGCCAGTTCCTCCGTCAAAGCGCCGCGACGGCCGCCTTCGTCGCCGCGCCCTCCATCCGCATGGGCCAAAAGCGTTCCGATCTCCTGCGAGTCGGCGTCGCCGGAGTCCGCGGACGAGGCAATCACCTGTTGAATGGCTTTGAGGACCGCAAGGGAGTCGAGGTCGTTGCGCTTTGCGACGTGGACAGCGGCGTCCTCGCCAAGCGCGCCGCCGAGCTAGGCAAAAAGAGCGGCCGCGAGATCGCGATGTTCACGGACCTGCGCGAGATGCTCGAGAAAGGGCAGATCGACGCGGTGGGAATCGGCACGCCGAATCACCTCCACGCGCTGCACACCATCTGGTCGGTTGCCGCGGGCAAAGACGTCTACGTCGAGAAGCCCGTTTCCCACAACATCTGGGAGGGACAGCAGATGGTGGCCGCCGCGAAGAAGTATGGCCGCATCGTGCAGAGCGGGACCCAGTCCCGTTCCAGCCATGCGCTGCGGGACGCGATCGCTTGGCTTGAGTCCGGGGCGATCGGCGACCGCAAGCTGGGATGGGGGACGTGCTTCAAGCCGCGCATGTCCATCGGCAGGGTGAAGGGGCCGCAGCCCATTCCTGAAGGCGTTGACTACAAGCTCTACATGGGCCCGCGGGGCGAGCAGCCGCTCACGCGCCGCCAGCTGCACTACGACTGGCACTGGCAGGAGGCCACGGGCAACGGTGACCTCGGCAACCAGGGCGTCCACCAAATGGATCAGGCGCGCTGGGCGCTAGGGATCGAGGACATCGCACCGGCGGCCATTTCCATCGGTGGACGGTTTGGCTACGACGACGACGGCGACACGCCGAACACGATGGTGACCCTGTTTGACTACCAGCCGGCGCCGCTCGTATTTGAGGTCCGTGGGCTGCCGAAGGACGCGGCGGCACGTGCGGATGGAGAGAGCTGGCGTAAGTCCATGGACCGTCGGCTCGGGTCAGCGGTGGGTGCGGTCATCCACGCCGAGGGCGGGCACCTGCACTTCCCGAGCTACACGTCGGCGCGTGCCTACGACGGCGATGGAAAAGAGCTTCAGCGCTGGGACGGCGCCGACAACCACATCCAGAACTTCGTGGACGCGGTGCGCGCGGGCGATACGAGCCTCGTCAATGCGAGCATCGAAGATGGCCACGTGTCAGCGGCGCTGTGCCACATGGGCAACGACTCGCTGGCCCTCGGCGAACACGCGACGCGAAATGAGATCGAGCGAGCCGTCGCCAACGAGCCTGCCTTAGCGCAAGCATTCGATCGATTGATGGCTCACTTGGACGCGAACGAAATCGATCTCGGCAAGGCGCCGTTGACGCTGGGGGCGACCCTTCGGTTCGACGCAGGAACCGGTTCGTATGTGGGCAACGAGGCGGCAGCGAGGCGCATGCGCGGGAGCTATGCGCCTGGGTTCGAGATCCCCGACCTGTCGTAGCTGCTGGCCTACAGGGCTTGCGCCTCAACTCCCAGGAAGCGGCCGACGCCGCAGGCGTCCACGAGCCGCCCAGGTCGCTGCATCACGGCGTCCGCCGAAACCCTACCCACGGCAAGCGACGTGGTCATCCCATGGCCGCCGAGGCCAGCGCACCAGTGCAGGCCTTCGATCCTCGGGTCTTGGCCGATCATCGGACGGTCGTCGGGCGAGAGATCGCGGAACCCTCGCCAGCCGCTGAGCCCGGCGAGTGGCGCTGCTACGAGCCGCTCGCCTGCGGCCGTCACCGCTGCGGCTCGCGCTCCTTCGTCGATCACGTAGGCCGCGCGCCGTTCTTCCGCGTTCGCGGCCGCGAGTCGCTCATCGAGGTCAGTCGCCGAAAAGGCCCATGCAACCGACCCGTCCGAGTGGACTTCGGGTCGCACGTAGAAGCCGCTCGCGTCGTCCCAGACGATAGGCGCCTTGCGAGTGGTCCTCGATACAGGGGCTGTCACCCACATGTGGCGCCTCGTGGTCCGAAGCGGGAGAGGAGCACCGAGCGCTTCGCTCATCGGCCCCGACCATGCTCCGGCGGCGACCACGAGGGCGTCGCAGGGAACCAGGCGTCCCGCGACCTCGACGCCTGTCACGCGGCCGCCGAGGATCCTCGGCACTGCATCGCCCGTGGACCTGTGAACGTGAACTCCACGTCGAATGGCACCGCGGGCTAGGCTCGCCAGCAATCGATCGCCGCGGATCTGACCGCCGGATGCGAGGTGGAGGACGCGGCGCCCTTGCGGGGTGAAGTGAGGAGCCGCTTCCTTGAGCTCTTCCAAAGAAGACTCCCGCGCCGCTCCCGCGCGGAGATGACGCTCCGCCCAGGGTGCATTCTGTTCCGTGCTGGTGACGACGAAGAGACCGCGGCGGTCGAGGAGCTCAGCACCGGCCTGAAGTCCCATGCTGCTCGGATCGGAAAGCGCCGCGGCTGTCGTGAGCGCGAGTTCCTCGGTCACTGGATCGTCGATGGCCGTCCGCAGGATCTCCGCGCTACGACCGGACGAGTGCGCGTTGTGCCGCGGCTCGCGCTCGAACAGCGTGACTTCGATGTCCTTTTCGGCGCCCAAAAAGAACGCCGTTGCAAGGCCGCCGATGCCGCCGCCGATGATGGCGATCTGCTTGGGACTTCCCACAGTGAACTCAGCTGCCGGAGCCCATTCTAGATTCGCCGCCTAGAACGCCCCGTCGAAGATCGAACACTTGGGCGAAGGCCGTTACCACGAGAGCGTGGGTGATCGCACCGGAGTGCACGGCCTCGACGGCTTCGGCCTGGGTCATCGTCGTGACCACGATGTCCTCACCTGCGTCGAGATCCTGCGCTTCGTCGAGGGTCGCGCCCTCCGCGAGGAAGTGGTGGCAGTGGTTGTCGATGAATGCTGGGTTCGGCGCCACAGGAACGAGGGCGGTCCACTTGGCCGCGACGTAGCCCGTTTCTTCGCGCAGCTCGCGCTTGGCCGCCACGAGAGGATCCTCGCCCGGGTCGATCATTCCGCCGGGGATCTCGATGGTGTTGCAGGCGCTACCGAAGCGGTGCTGCTTGACGATGACGATATCGCCCGCACCTTCGGTCAACGCGATGACGTTGACCCAGTCCGGGGTCTCCAGAACGACTCGCTCCATGCGCTTGCCTGTGCGCGGATTCTCCAGGTCGTCGAAGCGCGACTTGAAGATGCGGTAGTCCGTGCCAACGCGACTCCCGTGCCGCGGCCAGGGGCGCGGTTCAGCGTCGCGGTCGCTTGGGTCAGGGGGCTCGGTCATGGGGGGAACCGTAGGCCAAGGAGGCTGGTTTTGCCAGCGCGGTTATTCCTTCGTCACGGGCACGTCCACAATCACCTCGGTCCCCGCCTGGAGCACGACGACTTTCACCGTGGACCCGGGCTGGACGTTCAAACGCCACCACGCATGGAAGTGGTCGATGGACTCGAAGTCTCTCTTGGTCGTCGTGCCGAGCACCACCATGCCGTCGCGGATGCCTGCCTTCGCGGCGCGCCTTCCGAAGCGCTGGTTCTCGCCCCAGGTCACAAGATAGTCGACCTCGAAGGCGAACGTCCCCGGCGCTAGGCCCAGTGCCTTGACTTCGGCGGGCGCTAAGACCGGGCCGCCGAAGCCAGGCGCAGGCGTCAATCCCCACTTGGAGGGGCGCCACGCAAAGTCGCGGGCGCTTGTGCGCTTCCAGTCGGCCGGTAGAACGGCCACGCGGGTTTGTCGATCATGATTCCGCTCCACGGTCAGCTCGACGATGACGGGGCCGCCCGTTGTTCCATGCAGGGCTGCCATCAGGTCGCTGGCGGAGGCAATGTCCCAATACTCGCCCTTCGCGTTCTCCAAGCTCACAAGGCGGTCGCCAACGAGCAGGCCCGCCTTTTCCGCGGGCGTGCCAGGGAGGACCTCGCTGACGATCTGCTGGTCGTCCGGATCGAGGTCGACGCCGAGCTTCGACGGCGCGGGGTAGGCCCACAGGTCAGCGAGCGACCACGTCTTCCGCTCCATGGCGTCAGCCCTCAGTGCAGGGAAGGCCGAGTGGCAGTGGATGCACGCGCCCTTGTCGCGCCGAGCGAAGGCGGGGATCGACTCGATGGTCAATGGGGCCTTCGGCTTCACGGCTTCGGCCGCTGCCTTGCTCGCTGGCTCGCTCGCTATTTCCATCGCTGGCTCGTAAGAACCAAAGGACTTCAGCCCCGCCTCGAGAAACCGTTCATAGGAGGACTCGCCGATGAAGTGCTCGGTGTCCCGCTCGTCGCGTCCTCCGTAGCGATGAAGCACCGTCCCGTCGGGGTGCATCACCAGCGCCGCGAAGGTCAGATCCCAGTCGAACGTATACGTCGAGAGGTCGACTCCACGCATGTCGGTGACGCGCGCGCGCACGAATCGCCCATAGAGGGCCGCGGTTTCAGGATCTTGGGGACGAACCACCTGCTCGTCGTAGAACGTCATGTCCTTTCATGGTTCTCAGCGGAAAACCGCGAGCAGCGGCCGCTTCGAGGCGGCCGCCTCAAGCCGAGCCGCACCGAGGTCCGTTCGCCAGCCATCGGCCGAGGGCTCGGAGCCGGGAGGCTCCTGAACGAACCCCGCGAGCGCGGCGTTGATCAGCGGGAAGGCGAGACCGTTCATGGGGCGAATCGTAGCACGGAGCAAGGGCCCTAGGTAGCAGCACGAGCGCGTCCGCGACCTTCACCGTCCTTCTCAGTGGTTGGGATCGTGGGGGATTTCGCCTTCGCTTGCGCTCTTGCTGGCGGTGGGGCACTAGGCTCTTCGCCCTTCTATGACCGAGCGTTCTGAACCCACGCCGCCAGCCCTAGGCGGATCTGCCCCGGGGGAACTCAGGCGGGGCCTCATCGCGTTGGGGGCGGTCCAGCTGTGCTTTGGGCTCTTTCCGGTTTTTGGCGGTATGGCGATGGATGCCGAGAGCGGCTTCGCGCCGTTCGCTGTGGCCTGCTGGCGCATTGGCGTCGGTTCCGTTGTGCTGCTGTCCCTGAGCCTCGCTCTCTTTGGTCGGCGCGCGATTCCCAGCAGGGCGGATCTCCTGCCGCTGGCGTTCTTTGCGCTCCTCGGCATCGTCCTCAACCAAGGGCTCTTCCTCGTGGGGCTCCAGCGCTCGACGCCTATGAACGCGGGGCTCGTGATCTGCTTGATCCCGGTCTTCGCGTACACGGTCGCGGTGATCGGCAGGCGCGAGACGTTCCACAAGCGGCGAGCCCTCGGTGTCGTCGTGGCTCTGGCCGGTGCCATTCCGCTCTTCGCCGCGCGCGGCGCTGACCTCGGGGCGGAGCACGCCTTCGGCAACCTGCTGATGGCGGGCAACGCGCTCTGCTATGCGGTCTACCTGGTGTACAGCAAGCCGCTCTTGAGGCGCATGCCGCCCCTGGTACTCGTGACGTGGGTGTACGTGCTTTCACTCCCATGGCTGCCGCTCTTCGCGTGGGGGACGGAGCTTGCGCCTGCGAGCGCGTCGCCCGCGGCCTGGTGGTCCCTCGCCTACGTCATCGTCTTTCCTACGGTCCTCGCCTACGCCTTGAATACCTACGCGCTTGCCCGCGTCGAGGCATCGACGACCGCGTTCTTCGTGTTTGCGCAGCCTGTCATCACGGCCCTTGCCGCGTGGATCCTCCTCCAGGAGGTTCCCACCCCAGCGCTCGGGCTTGCGGCGATTGGCCTTTTCATCGGGATGGCTCTGGTTGTCAAACGACCGGGCCAGCAGCCCACTCCTTCTTCCAGTGTTGGCGCACTCAAAGCCAGCTGACCCGCCATGGACACTCCCAAGATCCCCGACTTCCCTCACTTCGTTCATGAGACCATCACCCGCTGGTCCGACGAAGACCGCCAAGGCGTCCTGAACAACGCTGTCTACATGACGCTGTTCGAGGAGGCACGACTGGGCTTCAGTCGCATGACGGAGGCCCTGCAGGGCGGCAACTTCCCGTTCCTTTTGGCGCAGACGAACGTGCGCTTCCTGCGCCCTGGACGCGGCGGTACGACGGTTCGCGTCGAGGTCTCGACGACCGAAGTGGGCAAGTCCTCATTCAAGCAGGCTTACCGCGTACGCCCCGAGGGCGGGGACCCCTGGGCGGAGGCCGAGGCCGTCCTCGTGTGCTACGACCCGAAGACCATGGCGAGCTGCCCGATCCCCGGCGACCTGCGCGAAGCCCTCGTGGCCCTGATGGGCGACGGGTAGTTCGTCGGAGGGCAGAGACCCAAAGGCTGGCGGAACGGGATTTGCGCCTGGGTGGGTCTTTGGAGGTCACGTGGTAGAACTGCACCAGTCGTGGCGGCCCCAAGCTGACGGCGTGCGGAATGGCACGGCGAAGGCGCACAGTCTTTTACCCACGCTGGAGTCTCTCCCATGGTTCGCTGGCTCGCCCTCATCGTCCTCGCCTGCGCCGCGTCCTGCGGGGAAACGGAGGTCGACCTCGCCCTCGGTGACGTCGAGGGTCCTCCGCTGTCGGTGACCTACTTCGTGGAAGGGGGCGGCGCGGATGAGCTGCGTTCTCTCTTCCTCACGGTGCGCGACATTCGACTTCTGGGGCCCGAGGACCTCGCGGCCGGGGCCGGTGGTATCGGGGCCTTGCCGGAGCCCAGGGCTCTTGAGCTCCTTGGGCTGGAGGAGCGGGCCCGGCTGCTCACGACGCGCTACTACGGGGACGGTGTGTACTCCCACGTTCGCGTCGATCTAGGGGCCGAGCCGGTGAGGGCGGTGGGCCATGATGGGGGCGAGCTGGAGTGGAGCGATCTGGGGCCGCCGTCTGTGCTCCTGCCCCTGGAGGTACCGCTTCGCGCTGAGCGTGACGCGGCGTTGAACGTCGCGCTGATCCTGCACGTGAGCCCCGATGAGTCCATCGCACGGGACGGATCGGGGGCGGGTGATGCGACGTATCGCTTTCACCCGGTCTTCAGGGCGCGCGTTCTTCAGCCGACGGAGCGAGTGGCGGCGGACGACCTTTGGGGCGGCGTGATGGCGGCTTCGGATGACCTGCGACGACTGGAGGTCGCGTCGGAACAGGACACGACGACTGCCGATCGCGCGGTCCCGGTGGCGGTGGACCTTGGGCCCGGGACGCTCTTGCTTCAGTCCAACGGAGCGCTCGCCGCGGACCTCCCGGGGGCGACTTCCCTCTCGGAGCTTACGGAAGCCAGCTTTTGGATCCGCGGGGAGTTCACGGGTAGCACGCACCCCTTCTTGCCCGAGCTACGCGCTAGCAGCGTTCTCTTAGATCGTCTTTACCCATCGAACGCAAGCGCGGCCGCTCTCGTCGCGGAGGTGCGTATCGTCGGGGTTGAGGCGGGCGGTGTGTTGGCCGTCCGGCTGCTTGAAGTCGAACGCGGCGGCGAGGAGTTTGCTCACGCGTTTGGCGTGTACGAGCCGTCCCGTGTCTGGCGAGCACGACTCGGGCCCTTGTCGGCCGTCATTGACGCGGCGGGAGCCATCGGCGATCGCACCGACCTTCACGTGGGCATGCGAGCCAAGCTGCACCTCCCGGGCCTTGCGCTTGAGCCCTTCGCGGCCCTGCGCGCCGTATCACAGGGCCCGCCTGAGCACCATGGTCACATCGCAGAGCAGCATGCCATCGGCGCCACCGCAAGCCTCCGGCTCGCTCCCGAGTCGGCGGCCCTTGCGTCGGGGATGGTCGCGAGCGAAGACACCCTTGTAGCGGTGGAAGCAAACAGCCTCTTCGCGACCCTCGACGTCCAGGGGAAGCCGTCCGTTCTTGTGCACACGCTTCCACCCGGCGTCCGGGCCGTGGTGCGCGGCCGCATCGGCGGGACGGCGGACGCTCCGCTGATCGAATCGGGAAAGGTGATCGTACGACCCGGTCGCTTCCAAGGCTTCGTCGCGGCCGCGTCCGAATCGAGCGGCACCTTTGATGCCACGATCGAATCGATCGACGCTCCCTTCGGCGGCGAGACGAGCTCTCCACCCTTCCTGGCGAGGATCGCTCCGAACGCCGTGTTCGAAGGCGGCGCTGCTACCGCGGCCGAGTTCTTCGAGCTCTTCCGTTCGCTCACCGCCGGCGAACGGTTGAGCGTGCGGGTGGCTGGGTTGGCGTCAGCTCAACCCAACGAAGTGGACGCCTACCAGGTCTGCGCGTCGGTGGAGTGAGGCGTAGCGGCGCTACGACCCGAGCACGTCGATCGCCGTGGATGCCGCTCCCACTAGAAAGATCACGCTGACGGCGATCAGTGGGATCAGTACGAGGAGGCAGGACCAGTGCTTCGCTCCGATCCGTAGATCCTTCTGAGTTCGCCATGCGCGTACGAAGCGCGTGACCGCCAGCGCGAAGAGGCCCACGGCGCCAGCTTGGATGAGCGTAACCAGGGGAGCGGCCGTCAGTTCGTGGGGCCGGTTCGAGCGCGCCGCTTGGTAGATGGCGATTGTGAACGCAAAGAGAAACAGCCCGAGCCCCACAAGCATGGGAGCCAGAATCGGTGCGATCGGTGCTTGGGGCTCTTTCATGGGAATTCTCCTTCGAGGTAGGATATCGCAGCATCATCCCAGGTGCTTCTCCCTCTCGCTCCCATCGTCCCTCTGCCGAATGACCGCCTCGCGTCCGATCAAGCCCTGCCTTAGACTCGCTCTTCTCGCACTCTTTCCAATCAGCTTGCCAGCCTTTGCCCAAGAGGAGGCGGCTGAGCCCACCGAACCGGTGCGTGCGAGTTTCGACGAGAGCGTCGCGGACATTCACAAGAAGGCGAAGCGCGGGAAGTGGAAGTCGGCGCGGAAGGAGCTTGTGGGTCTGCTCGACGAACACAAAGACGCGCCCTGGATTCTGACCCGGGTAGGGGAGGTGCGCGAGAGGCTGCAGTCCTACGCGTTCTGGACGAGTTACGACCGGCCCAAGGTGGACGATGCCGTCCTCGGGGACGTCAAGAAGTACTCCGACTCCAGCGGGAAGATCGAGATCCACTACGACTGGGAAAAGGGCGAAACCGTTCGAGACAAGCCCTATGAGTTCTTCGCGATCACGGACGAGAAGGACGCGGTGTGGGCTCACCCAGCGGTCTTTGCCGGAGCCTACTCCATCGAGGTTCAGGGCAAGGGATGCGGCGGCCAAGCTGAACTTTACGGTGGGCTTGTCTCGTACGATCACTACGACGCGATCGTCTTCAACGCGAACGACTTGTCGATGCTCATTCGCTGCCGCGACGAAGAGGTCGAAATGCTGGACTCCACGTCGCTCATCTTCAACGGCGACCGCAAGTACAGCTTTGAGTACGAAGTGCAGAAGCGCCGGGTGCGCGCGGCGATCCTCGGCAAAAAGGCGATGCAGACGGACCGACCCAAGGATGAGCCCTGGGGATTCGCTGCCATGCGCGCGCCAAAAGGACTGCGCAAGGTCGTCATCCGAGGCGAAGTGGATCCCGGCTGGGTCGATGGGCTCATCGACGAGAAGGTCCAGGTAAGTCTTAGCGAGTTCGAAGACGAGTACGACCGCACGGACGGGATCCCGGACGAGCTTCAGAAGCGGATGGGGGCGGGTCTGTCCGAGGACTCGGATCTTGAGTTCGCGTATCCGGGCAAGCGAAGCAAGAAGCTCGACCGTGTCCTCGAGCGCTTTTGGAACAGCGCCAACGAAGACGGAGCGGAGGGGGCTCGCCGTGAACTCTCCAAGCTGGAGGACTCCAAGTCCGAGGCGTTCCGGTGCTGGATCTCATGCTGGACGTCGCTCGTCTGCGACGACCTAGACGCAGCCAAGTCCGAGTGCGACGAGGTGATCGAGCTGCAGCCCGACTTTTACTGGGCGCACCACATTCGTGCGAACCTGCGGTCCCAGGAACTGCCTCCGGAGGAGGTCCGAGAAGAGGCGCAGACGCTCATCGGGCTCTTCCCGAAGCGCGCAGAGCCCTATCGGCGCTTTGCGAACCTCGAGCTCTTCAGCGGGAACCTCGAGGCCGCGAAGGACGTTTTCGATTCTGCCCTCCTTAGCGGCGCCTCGCCGGAAGGGATGGAGCCCCTGCGCAAGACTCTGGCGGGAGCCGAGTACGGCCCGCGCTGGGATCGCTTCGAGGAATGGAAGGGCAAGCAGTACATCGTGCGCGCGAACATGGCGAAGGACGCAGCGGCCGAGGCCGGGCGCGAGCTAGAGGCCTCTTACCTGCGGTGGAACCGCCACCTGCGTCGGATCCCGAAGTCCGAGCGCGGCGAGCGGGCCAGCGTCTACCTCTTCGGCGGCGAAGCCGGCTACCACGCGTACACGCGGGACATCCTGGAAGGACCGGCCGAGAACACCGCCGGGGTCTTCATCTCTAGCATTCAACAGCTCCTCATCTGGAACATGCCAGACCGCGAGGAGTGGAAGCGCACCATTCGGCACGAGGGCTTCCACCAGTTCCTCGACCGCCTCGCGCCCACCGCGCCGATCTGGTTCCACGAAGGTATGGCCCAGTACTACGAAACGAGCGAGAACGTGCGCGGCCGCTGGGTTGAGGGAGCCGTTCGCATGGACCTTGTCGAGCGACTGGAGGAGACGCCGATGATCCCGCTCAAGAGCTTCGTCGCCCTCGACTCCAGCGGCTTCATGCGCAACGCAGGCCGCAACTACGCCCAGGCGTGGGCCTTCGTGCACTTCCTCCAGCACCACAAGGA
>CAYQKK010000029.1:55590-63845 GCA_964417955.1 uncultured Planctomycetaceae bacterium | reverse complement strand
GGGCCACGACCTGCTTGCCGTCGAACTCCGTCAGGCGCTGGAGCATCCACTCGTCGACCGGATCGATGAGGTAGAGGACTTCCTCGCCCTTCGCAGTGACCGACTCCAGGAGCGGCGACGCCTCGACCGTGGCGCGATCGGCGCCCGTGAGCACGTGGATGACCTCTTGGCCGTCCTTCATGCGCTCGACGTACTCGTCGAGGGTGACTTGGGCCTCTCCCTCGGAGGAGTGGAAGAGACAGATCTTAGCCAGCTTGTCGACGTCGCCGTCGCCGGACCAGATGCCCTCTTTGATCACCGAACCAAAGGCGTCCCAGAACTCGGCGTACTCCTCGCGCTTCTTGTCCAGCAGAGACGCGAACTCGTCCAGCGTCTTCTTGACGAGGCGCTTCTTGATCTGGCCGAGGCGGGGGTCATCCTGCAGCGTCTCGCGTGAGACGTTCAGGGGCAGGTCGGCGCACTCCACGACGCCGCGGACGAAGCGCAGGAAGCTAGGCAGCAGCTCCTTGCACTCTTTCTGGATCAGAACGCGGCGCACATACAGGCTGACGTTGGAATCGCGGTTCGACGGATCGAACATGTCCATCTGCGCCTTGGACGGCAGATACAGCAGCGCCGTGTACTCAAGCGAGCCCTCGGCACTGAAGTGCAGCGCGGACAGCGGGTCGCTCCAGTCGTGGGTCAGGTGCTTGTAGAACTCGGAGTGCTCGTCCTCGGTGATCTCAGACTTCGGCCGCGCCCAGAGGGGCTTCTGGCTGTTGAGGGTTTCGAGCTTGGTCTCCGTGACGGTCTCCCCTTCGATGGGCTCGCCCTCGTCGTCGAGCTTCGGTGACGTGCGCTCGACCTCCATCTGGATGGGGTGCTCGACGAAGTCGCTGTAGCGGCGCACGACGTCGCGCAGCGTGTACTCTTCGAGGTACTTGAGCGCACCTTCGCGGGCATCGTCGCCGTCACCCTCCACGGGCTCACGCAGGTGGAGCGAAACGACCGTGCCGCGCTGCAGGCCCTCGGCTTCTTCGATCTCGTAGGACCCGTCGCCCTTCGAACGCCAGCGGAAGCCGTCCTCGGAGCCGGCGCGCCGTGTCTCCACCACCACCTCGTCCGCGACCATGAAGGCGCTGTAGAAGCCGACGCCGAACTGGCCGATCAGGTCGGGTCGGTCGGAGTCGCCCCCTTCGGCCGCCGCCTGCAGGAACCGGCGCGTGCCAGAGCTGGCGATCGTGCCGAGGTTCTTGACGAGCTCGTCACGGCTCATGCCGATTCCGTTGTCCGCAATCTTCAGCACTCCGCGCTCGGCGTCCGCGTCAAGCGCGATGCCGAGGGACTCGCCCTCAGACGTCAGCGAGTCGTCGGTCAGGGCTTCAAACCGCAGCTTGTCGAGAGCATCGCTGGCGTTGGAGATCAGCTCACGAAGGAAGATGTCCTTGTTCGTGTAGAGCGAGTGGATGACGAGGGAGAGGACCTGTTGGACCTCGGCCTCGAAGGCGTGTGTCTCGGCTTGAGCAGTCATGGTGATCAGAATGGCCTGGGGTGGCGTATCACGTAGGGCGAAGAACCCAATTTGGGCCACTAGTCTCCCCATGGAATCCCCTGGGTCAATTTCTGACCCGAGATTCGCCTGGGAAGGCCCCATCTGGCGCCGCCAGGGACGGAACTCCCGGCGCCTGCCCTACGTCTCCGGGAGGTGGGGTACCTTTTATGGAGTCGCTCGCACCGCCAACTATGAACCGCACACGCAACCACGGCCCCAAGAAGGCCTCCTCGGCCCGGACCCGCCTTCTCTCATGCTCCGGACCGGCCCTCGGGCTCCTAGGCGCGGCGCTGCTTCTCAGCCCGGCTGAGACCCGTGCGTTCAACGTCTTCGGGGACGTCCTCGACATGACGCTCCGGGACTACCGGATCCTCAATACGTTCTCGGACTTCCGCGCGAACGACAACGTCACCCCCGACCCCGACTTCCCGGGGTCCATCGGCGCCGACCTTGCGATCCGCAAGGCCGTGGCCGAGTGGGGCTCCCGCCCCCACGGCTCCGGCATCACCGACCCCTCCCAGGACCAGATCGGCTCGGGCGCCTCCAACTTCGAGGCCTTCTATGCAGGCGACGCGCTCTTAGCCGGCGGCCAGAATCAAAACGTCATCTCCGTGATCGCGGGCGGCGGCGGCATCGCCATCACCGACCTGCCCATCGGCGACGGCTGGCGCATCCGCTTCTTCAACAACACCAGGGACTGGAACGATGGTCCCGGTGACCCCGAAGGCGGGGTCGATCGCTTTGATATCCAAGGCATCATGACCCACGAGTTCGGCCACGCGCTCGGGCTGGACCACTCCTTCGTCGCTGGCGCGACCATGGAGAACAACAACACGCCCGACTTCGGCGTCAACCTCCGGTCCATCGAAGCCGACGACATCGCCGGCGTGCAGTTCCTCTACGGTGCCCTCGATCCCTTCAAGCCGGTCCTCGAGAACTACGAGTTCATCGGACCGGGCCGGATCCGTATCACGGGCGCTGACTTCGACGACCTCGACAACGAAGTTTGGTTCACGCCCGAAGACGCCACCCTGCCGATGATGCACCCGGTGGTGATCGTCGCTGCCCAGCCAAGCACGGCCGGCGGCACCGTCATCGAGCTGGATATTCCCGCGGAGGCCGGCCCCGGCAGCATCGCCGTCAAGGTCCCAGGCATCCGCTCCAGCACCATCACCAACGTCTTCCCGTTCGATCCGCTGCGCGAGCCGTGGACTCCGCCGCTCGCCTATGGATCGCCTGGACTTACCAGCGCCGGAACGGAAGCCGCTATCACCTGGAGCGGCCTCCCCAGTGCGAGCGTCCCGGCGCTCCGCATCGGCGTCGAAGGCGCTGGAAACGCATCGATTGGCCTTCTCATCGAAGGCTCGGCAGCCCGTTCGAGGGCAACCGTCTACGGAACGCTGCTCGTCGGTGGACAGATTCGACGGCGAGCCGCCTTCGGCATCTCCGGGGGATCAGGATCCACACCGAACCTCTTCATCCCAAGCGGCATGGTCGGCACGACCTCGTTCTATCAAGTATGGGTCCTCGATGGCGGGGCACCGGGCGGCGGTGTTTTGACCGACGCCCTTGAGATCGAGGTTACGCCCTAAGCGGGCTAAGGGCTTACTTGCCTTCGACGACCGTCCGCTTGATCGGCGCCAGCGGGCGCTCGCGGAACGTCAGGCCGTTGGCGACGGAGCCCTGCATCTGAATCGTCTGGGACACGGCGTCGCCGGTCTCAGGCTGGACCCGCACGGTCATCATGACGTCCTCGTCCGCCGCCACGAGGGCAGCGAAGGGCCGACCCGTGTCGATGCCCCATTTGATGACCGCCGCGCCCGCCAAGCGAACCGTCAGGTCACCGCCAACTACGTCGACATCTAGCTCGCCTTCTCCCTCGATTCGGCGCGACTGCACGAACTGGTTGCGGTTCGCGGCGAGGTTGATGGAAAACTCCACGTTGAACTCACCGTAGCGGCCGTGGTCGGGGTCGACGCCCACCGTGACGAGCTTGGCGGTAGCTTCCCCCTCTAGTTCTCCGTCGAAAGCGAGGTGAAGGTTGCCCCCCACGCCGCTCGCGAAGGCGCGCAAGACCTGAGTGCTCGACTCGGGCTGCTGGCCGCCCTCCTTCTTGTCCTTCTTCACGGTCCTCCAGCCAAGGAAGCCGCTGGGGGCCAGCAGGGGCTCAAGGCGCGCGGGGTCCACCTTCCATGTGTCGCCGAGGGTGATCTTACGAACTCCGGAGCTGTCCGTGGACGGGGGCAAGAACGTCGACCAGTCCGTCGGCACGGCCAAGCTCGGCAGCGCCGACTCGCGTAGAGCGCGTCCGTCAAAGTGTCGCCCGTGGCCGTCCGGCTGGGAGGCCGCTGGCTGAAACACGACGCTCAGGCCTTCGAAAGGTGATTGAAGCGGAAGGCCGACACCGTCCCAGGTGCCCTCTTCCTCGTTGACCGAGCCCGGATCGACCACTTGGATCTCTCCCTCTAGCGAGAGATAGCGGCGACGGAGAGCATTCGCCCCTGCCCCCGCATCGATGACCTCTTCGGCCAAGGCTGCGTCCAGGCGCGTGCGCAAGCGCATCGCCACTTCCACCGACTGCGGCGCTTCCTCGCCGAACTGCGAGGTCAGGGACTGGAGCGTGAGATCGTGGGTCTCTTTCACGACGACCCCGAGGGCCTGCGCGGTCGGGCGCACGAAGACGAACTCCTGCGTGTTGCCCTGGGCGGGCGCGATGGGATCGGCTGTGGGCTGAGCAGCCACCATCAAGGTAGCGCTCGAAAGCGTGATCAAGGAGAGAGTCAGCATGGGATGGTCAGCGGTGAACGCGAAAGGTTGCGGGGCGAAGCGGTAGAGGAAAGATCGACGAGAGCTAGCGGATCAGGTCGCCGTCGCGATACACGCCGGTCTTCGAAGGCTCCTCGCGACCCTCCCGGTCCCAGAACGTCCACTGGCCGTCGTACTTGCCCGCCTTGAACTTCCCTTCGCCCTTCTTGTCCCCTGAGGGCCACCACTCGATGTAGTCGCCCACAAGGAACCCAGCCTCGAATGTGCCGCGGTACTTGGTCTCGCCCTGCTTGTAGAAGCCCTGCCAAGGACCGTCGGGCAGGCCGTTGACGAAGCCGCCGACGCTTTTACGGCCAGCGTTTGCGTAGTACTCGATCCACTCGCCGACTCGCTTCCCGTCCTCGAATGTACCTTCGGACTGGATGACGCCGTCGTTGCGGAAGATCTTCCAGGGCCCGGCCTGCTTCCCGTTGGCGTACTGGCCTTCCTCCAGCTTGTGCTTGCCGCCGCGGGAGAACTTCACGTTGCGCCCGTGCTTGCGACCGTCGCGGTACTCTACCGACGTGACGATCTTACCGCTGCGCGCGTAGCGTTCGTGGAGGCCGTCTTTGCGGCCGTGCTTCCAGCCGGCGACAGCCTTCACAAGCTGCTCGCCTTTGGCGCTCGTGAAGTAGGTGACCCAAACGCCGTCCCTCGCGCCCTTCATGTCGTAGGTTGCGTGGGTCTTTGACTTCCCGTCCTCCGAGTGAATCACCCAGGAGCCCACGCGTGCGTAGCCCTTGTAGGCGCCGTGGAGCGCCCGCTTGCCACCTGGGAACCACGACTTCCATACGCCGACGCGGGCGCCGTCCAAGAGAAACCCCTCGCGGGCCAAAGCACCATCGTCGTGGTAGAAGCGCGTGAACACTCCCCCCTCCACGCTCTCCGGCGTTTCAGCGGGAGGCACGAAGCTAGGAACCTCAGTCTCTGCTCCCGAATCCGCAGCTGCGGCAGGAGCTGAGACCTGTGCAGAACCCGCAACCGCGGTCTGGCCCGGCTCGGACTCCTGCGCATGGGCCATGGGCAAAGCCGCAATCAGCAATGGAAGGAAGAGGATCATGGAAGCAAATAGGGTTGGAGGCAAAGGTGCCGGAACGCCGGCAAGCAAAGTGTGCCTGAGCGTCCCTTGGTTATCGATGGATTCGACCTAGGACATGCGCGCGGAAGCGATTTCTTGGGGACTAGGAGTCTGTGACCCGTGGTGCAGGCTCCTACTTCGGGGGATCCCCGGGACCGACCCGCTGGTCCTCGGCGTATTCACCGCTCCAGAGCTCGTTGACCTCCCCATTGGCCTTCTGGTACTTCCAGTAGCCGGTGCGAAGCCCATCCTCGAGGGCTCCTTCGGACTGAAGGGTGCCGTCGTCGTACCAGGTCCGCCGCGGGCCTGTCCGGGCCCCGGCCACGTAGGTCACTTCCTCGATCAGCTGCCCAGCCTCGTTCCACTTCTTAGTGAGTCCGTCGCGGCGATCCGCCTTGAAGTGGCTGCTCTCCAGGATGACTCCGGTTTTGGAAGCGCGCTCCCACACGCCCGTGCGGACTCCGTGGTCAAACTCGCCCCATTCTCGAGGAGCCCCGTCCTTCGGGTGGAAGTCGGACCAACGGCCGTGGCGCTTGCCGCCGACGTAGTTCTCCAGCTGCATCAGGAGGCCTTCCCGGTCCCAGACCCGCCGGACGCCCTCGAGCTGGTCCTCGACGTAGGCCTCGGACTTCATGCGCTGGCCAGAAGCGAACCACTCCTCATGGGCGCCCAGTCGACGCCCGGCCGCAAAGACTCCCTGCTTGATCAACGTGCCGTTCTTGGAAAACGTGCGCTGGAGACCATCACGCTCGCCGTTGACAAAGCGTCCCTCGGACTTGCGCGTGCCGACCCGACGCCAGTGCTGAACGGGCCCGTGGGCTACGTTGTCCTTCCACCACTTGATCGACGAGAGCGCAGCGGTGTTGAAGTACGCCCACTCGGGGCCGTGCAGGACCGCTCCGCGTTCAGAGCCAACCGAGTCCTCGCGGATCGACTTGATTCGCATCAGGACGCCGCTGGAGGGATGGAATTCACGCTCGATTCGCACGGGCACCCCGCCCACGGTACGCGGCATGGGAAAGTCCTTCGGGTCTGTTTCCAAGCGAAGGGACTCGTCGGGAACGACCGCAAGCTCGGCTGGGACCACTAACATGGCGGCCTCCAATTCCTCGATAGAGGGGAGAGCGTTCTCGGCCTTTGGGCCATTGGACCCGAATGTAACGACGTCCTGCGAGCCAGCGGACTGTGCTCCGCCCGATGCGGAACCCGGTGCAGTACCCGTGGGGGAATCATCCCCAGCTCCGGCGACGTCCGATGGTCCGGTTTTGGAGACGGGGGGAGGCCCTGCCACAGCGTCGGCGGTCGCTTCCCCACCCGACTCGGCCGTGGAATCCGCACGATCCCCCGGACCGCAGGCAACGGCGACGAGGGCAAGCGCGAGGCTAGCGAGGGGGGCTCGGAGGGAAGCTAGGCGGGCCGTGTCGAAGCTCAAGTGCGTCATGGGAGGCGACTTTACGGCCCGAGAGATCGAGATGTGAGGGCTGACTCGATCGTTCGTGCCCCTGCGACCGGCTGAGTGCGATCTGCGTTGGGACACAGTCGTGCCATTCTCAATGCACTTTCACGTGATTCGCGGCATGGCTCGCCTAGGACCGTTCAAGGGAATACGTCCCAGAATCGACCAGAGTCCGGGAACGAAACACGGAGCCTTCCCGTCAGAGAGACACCGTTTCCTCCTCCTCTGCATCCTTCCGTGAGCGAAAGTGGCCGTATTGGGCCGCCAAGGCCGTTCGTGGGGCAAAACGGGCTCAAAAGTGTCTAATTACAGGACCCTTAGGATCTCCTAAATGGACCCATCGACTCAGCTCCGACTGAATGAACCGGTGATCCGGCTTCATTCCGAGGCAGCCGTACGACGATCCAGGGCATATGGCAGCACTGGTCCACAGCCAGCCTGCACAGACATTCATGCGGCGCAGCCGCTTTTGACTCCCCAGTCCCAGCTCGAGCGCCCAGCTCACTTCACCGAAATCAGATCATGACCTCCGATCAACCCCGCTCCGTACTCTGCCTCGGGCTCAACGACGCCGACCGTAGCCGCGTGTCTGAGGAAGCCCACCGCTTTGGATGGCTCATCCGTTTCGCTGCTAACAGCGGTGACGCCCGCGCCACCGGCAATGGGCGCCGCCCAGACCTCATCCTCTTCGACACGAAGACCAGCGATGAGGCCGCCCACGACCTTCTGCGTCAGTGCACGGCTCACCCCCTCCAGGCCGTCGCTCCAGAGGCCAAGCAGGCAGCCGCCGGCGCCGCCGCCGAGGCCACGCAGCCCGCAACCCCGGACGGAACGGTTCTGCTCGAGGCTGGCTCCATCCACCGCTTTGAGGACTACGAGCAGCAGATCCTGCGCCACGCTCTCCAAACCACTGGTTGGAACGTCAAGCGCGCTGCCCAGCTCCTCGGCATTGGCCGTGCGACGCTCTACCGGAAGATTGACCGGTATAAGCTCCGCGAGTTCCAGCCCGAGCGCAACGCAGGCTAGGCCTGAAGCCAGCGCTCAGGACCGTCTCACGAAAGTGACCACAAACCGATCGCTAACACTCCTCACGCTGTAGCGTAGGTTGTGAGAGAGCGGCGCCCTGCCCCATTTCGAGGGCACTGGGGCGCTGCTCTTTTTGTTGTCTATGCCCCCTCCCTTGGGACGGTGACTCCTTGCTTGGGTCTCCTCTTGAGTCCCGCCGCCCCAGCGCCCCACAGCCGCTCACCTCTACGCGTCTCCAACGCCCATGAAGAAGCACACGCCCCGCACGTCGATCCCACGCTTTCTTGCTCGTTCCCTTTCGGGGACTGCAGCTGCCGCACTGCTCATGGGCGCGTCCGCTGGCTCTCCCGCTGGCTCTC
>CAYQKK010000029.1:28968-55490 GCA_964417955.1 uncultured Planctomycetaceae bacterium | reverse complement strand
CCGCTGGCTCTCCCGCTGGCTCTCCCGCTGGCTCTCCCGCTGGCTCTCTCGCTGGCTACACCGGACCCGCATCGACCTCGGCCAGCCCGAGCGCCGCGACCACTCAGGATGAGTCGACCACGTACGGGGGCATCGAATTCGCCCACCTCTCATTTGATGACGCTGTTTCAAGGGGAGAGCGCACCAAGAAGATCCTCGTGATCCTCTGGGTCGACGACGACCAAGTGAAGGAGCGCACCGTGGCGACGAACGTCTTCGGCGATGAGGGTGTCCAGCGCTGGATGACCGAGTACGCGACGGCCGTGCGCATCAACGGAAGCCAGCGCAAGAAGGACGCGAAGAAGGCCGGTGTGGCAGCGGATCGAATGCCCTCCATCGACATCCTCGACATCCAAAGAGGCGGCCGCATCGACCGACTTCGTGAGGACAGTACCGCCACCCAGTTCCTCGCGGCCGTCCTTGGAATTGGAAACCCCGAGCGCCCCGATGGCGAGACTGCGAAGGAGCCTTTCAGCTGGCTCGGCTGGGCCAACGCCAAGTACCGCGATGGGCAGGACCCAGACTCCGGACGCCTGGCCGTCGAGGGCTACGGTTGGTGCCTTCGGAACGCCGAGGCGCAGCGCCCGGGCTTTCGCGCCAAGTACCTTGAGTTCTTGCTGCAACGGGTCGCGCTGTGCAAGCAGCGCACGCCCGACGCGATTCGCCTTCTCGAGCGGGAGTACACCAACCTTTCCGCCGCGATCATAAATGGCGTGGCCACCCGCGCCGACGCCTACGAGCTCACCCGCGTCGCCTTCTGGCTGCGCAAGGAAGACCGCATCAAGGACGTCTTCAAGAACCTCCGCGGCGGTGGGGAGAACAGCGGCCTCTATCGGCGTTGGCTCTTCGCCACGGTGGCTCCGATCCTCGGCCGCTACGAGGAATACGATGAGATCCTTGACGTCGTCGCCGACAAGCCGCTGGAGATGTTCCAGGCGCGCATCGATGTCCTCCTGAAGGACACCGCCGTGACCGATGAGGCAGGCGAAAAGCCGGCGTACGTCGATGACGGAACTTCGACGCTTCCCTTCGCGATCCAGGACAGCCGCGCCGACATCATCGACGATGCAAGCTGGGTCTATGAGGCGCTCCTCTCGGACGGCCGCGGCAAGGACGCCCGGGACCTGATGATCCTCATCACCACCACCTTCCCGGTGAACAAGGCATTCGGTCTCTTCATCGAGCGGGCCCAGCGTCTGAAGCTCTGGGGTCCCTCCGCAGAGATCGCAGACCTCGGCATGGCCGTCTTGGACGAGCGTGGCCAGCGCCGCATGCAGCGCCTCCTGGGACGAATCCCGCGGGAGACGCCCGAAGGGAAGCCTGCCGGCGATGGCAAAAAGGACGGAGAGTGACTGGTTAGAGGCATGGACGCGGCAGCGGGTTCGGTATCTTCGGGTCGCGGCGTCTTCCCTCTGCACCTTGCGGGACCAAGGGCCCGCGTAGCCCGTTTCGAACCCAAGCCGCTACTTGATGTCGCCACATCCCACTGAAGCCGGCTCCTCCCGCGCACCGTGGCGCTGGATTGCCGTGATCGCCATTGCTGGCGTGCTCCTCCGGGGGCTGCTCGCATGGGATGTGATGCCGCTGGATATCCAGTCCGACGAGGCGAACTACATCTACTTCGCGCTCGGCCTCGAACGCTTCGGCATCTACTTCGACCAGCACAGGTACTTCTGGCCCCCGGGCTACTCCTGGCTGATCTCTCAGTTCATCAGCCCGGAGTCCGGGATACGCGGCCTGGATATGCTGCGCGGTTTCCAAGTGCTGCTGTCCGGTGTCATCGGCACCACCACGATGCTGTTCGCTTGGCGGCTCTTCTCCAGCCGCGCCGCCATCGCTGCCGGCCTCCTCTGGGCGGTCCATCTACCGCTGGGAGCCTTCACGCACTTCCTCTGGACGGAAACGGTCTTCCTGAGCCTTTTCCTGCCAGCGCTCTGGCACCTCTTGGTCGGCATGGACCGCGCGTCCACGCAGGAAGGCTCACGGGTCACGGGGCGGCTGCTGATCAGCGGCGCTCTGTTTGGTCTCGCGCTCTATGTGAAAGAGCTGCCCCTCTTTCTCGTGCCAGCGGCAGGCCTGCTCGTGTTCTTCCGCGGGATCTCCGAGTCTGCCGGCCCCATGGAGTCCCTACGCCGCGCACTGATCGTACCGCTCACGGCGCTCGTCGTTCTGACCCCGTGGACCCTGCGCAATCAAGAGGTGTACGGGCGCACGGTTCTGTCGGGCGCCACGCTGGGCGAGAACGTCTACGTGGGACTGAACGCGCGCTACCTCAACTTCGACACGCACCCGCTGCGCCGCCTCCGCGCGACGATGAAGCTACCCGGCGTCGAAACCTACACGCGGCAGTCCTTCACGACGCCGCCCGCCAGCTGGGTTCCCTCGGACGTCAACGGCGACGGCGTCATCGACCCACGGGACGCCGCTTGGAAGCGAGCGGAGGAAGTGCCCCACGCGATCGACCGCCATGGTGTCCAGGTGAAGCGCGGCCTAGACTACGCCCTTGAGAATCCGGCTTGGACCATGCGGACGAGGCTCAAGAAGTGGGCCGACCTCGTGGCGCCCATGTCCTTCTTTACGCGCCACCACGCGTTGGGCAAGTACCCAGCGGAAAGCGCCCTGGCTGGACCGCTGCGTAAGCCTTCGATCCTATTGGCCGCCGGGCAGTCCGCGCTCGTCATGCTGCTCGGCCTCGCGGGGTTCTTCTTCACGCTCCAAAGAGGACCCGGGCGCCAGCTCCTCTGCGTGGTTTTCGGATACGTCATGGTGACGTCGACCCTCGTGGCGATGTCCCGGTTCCGCGTCCCCGTCGAGCCGTTCTTGATCGTGCTCAGCTCGGGCCTGCTCGCCCACGGCTGGAACGGCCGCGGCAACGCGCGATTGGGCGCCGTGCGCATTGGCGCCTTCGTTCTTTCCGTCGCCGTACTGCTCGGCCTTTGGTGGATCTCTGGGCCCGAGACGATGATGCAGCTCGAGATGGGCATGGCTGGCCACGGAGGAGGAGCATGACACAAGCCCCAAGCTCGCGACTCGGCGGATGGCTCCCGCACGTAGTCCTCATCGCGATCGCCTTTGCCATGGTGGGCGTCGCTAAGGCCAAGCACCTCTCAGCGGAGTCAGCCCTCGAGATCGCTTTCGACAAGGCAGCTGACCCCGATGATCGGATCTGGGCCATGCACGTGGCCGCTAATCGCGGCACCGCCGTCGACCCACGATTGGGGGTCGATCTCGTCAACTCGATGCTCGAATCGGATAGCGACAAGGTGCGCGAAGCGGCGCTCCTTGTGGACCTATGCCGTCACGCGGTCCGAGGCCCGGACGCCGTCGAGGGCGCGCCTCCTCCTCTGCAGGAGGCCTACGCTTACAGCCCGCTCCCCGGGGGCAAGTGGACCCCCCACCGCGTGCGGTCCCTCGTTCTCCACCGGCGCAAGGTAGGCGGCTCCGGCGTCGGCGGCAATCGCCGCATGGAGCTACCCGAGGTGCAATGGTTCCTCGACTCCTTCACGACCAAGCCGATGCCCACAGCGAAAGAAGTCTCGAAGTACTTCACCATGCGCGTCCGCAGCGCCGCCGCACTGAACACCCCGTCCGCAGAATCCAAGAAGTAGCCCTATGCCCCATCTCCAGTTTCACTCACAAGCCTGGATCTTCGGCTCCCTTGCTTTGCTCCTAGCCGCGTGCGGATCTGGGGACGGAGACGAGTCGGCGACGGGCAACAAGAAGATGAACGTGCTCGTTGTCACCCTCGACACGACGCGGCCGGATCGCATCAGCTGCTACGGAGGACAACCGGGACTGACACCGACCCTCGACGCTCTCGCCGCGGAAGGAGCGCGCTTCGAGCGCGCGGTGTCCACCGCTGGCATCACGCCGATGTCCCACTCGTCGATTCTGACGGGCCTCAACAACTACCGCCACGGCATGCGGGTCTTCTACAGCCCGGTGGTAAGCCACCGACTGAAGGAAAGCGTCGATACCCTTCCGGAGGTGCTTCGGGACCGGGGCTATGCAACCGTGGGGCGCGTCAGCTCTTACCCCGTGTCGAGGTTCTACAACCTCGACCAAGGATTCGACGACTTCGACTCTGGGGTCGACATCGATGCGCTGAACTTCGAGCAGCAGCAGCGCCACGATTCCAGCTGGGACCAGGGCGGCAAGAGCAGCACCCAAAGGCGCGGCGACATCACGACTGACGGCGCGATGGAGTGGCTTGAGGCCAAGGGCAACGACGGGCCATGGTGCATGTGGCTGCACATGTTCGACGTCCACGACTATTCGATCGTGCCCCCGGCGGACTTCGTGAAGCAGTACGGCATCGAGTACCCCGACCCCGCTTCGGTCAAAGGACCCGCCAAGAACCTAGAGTGGCGCGACCGCATGTACGACCCCGAGCTCGCGTTCATGGACGTGCAGGTGGGTCGCATCGTTGACTGGCTCAAGGCCAACGGACAGGACGACAACACGATCATCGTCATCACCGCCGACCACGGTCAAGGGCTCGTGGACGGTATGAAGAATCACGGCTGGATGAAGCACCGGCTGCTCTACGACTGGAGCGTCCGCGTGCCTCTGATCGTGAGAATCCCCGGGGTGGGCGGCGGCGCGGTCGTCCCCGACCAAGTACGAACGATCGACGTGATGCCCACGATCTTGGAGGCCCTGAACGTGCCCCTGCGCCAGAGCGTAGAGGGCGAGTCCGTGCTCGCGCTGATTGGCGGAGAGAAGGAAGACGAGCCCCGAATTGCCTACGCCGACGCCCTCAACGGCCACGACGCCCACTCCCCGGGTCCCCAGAGGCTCCCCGTGGGCCAGGCCGACAATCTCTTCATGGCCTGCGACGGAAGATGGAAACTCATCCATCACGAGGGAAACTCGGCGATGTCAGAGCTATATGACCTAGTGAAGGATCCCAACGAGATCCAGAACCTCTTCGCGAGTGACCACCCCGAGGCCGTCCGGCTCCAGGAGTTCCTCGATGAGAGGGAGGTCACCAAGTACGAAGCACCGGGCGCCGATAGCGCCGCCCCCAGCGACAATGCGCTCAAATCGCTCGGCTACACCGGCGGCGACCCAGATCCCAAAGAAGACGACCCGGCGGACGAGTCCTCCGAGCCCAAGTAGCTCCTCTCTCCTATGACCCCCATCGACTACCCAGCCGCGCCGTCCGTGCGCGCGTCGCTCGCTTCAGCCGGCCTGATGGCCGCTGCCTGCCTGGGGATCCTCGCTGGCTGCGGCGCGGGTGACGAAGCCGGACGGATCCCGGCAGAAGCCGCGCCCATTACCGAAGCGGCAACCGATGGGTCTTCGGTGAACGAGCCGTGGACCCCTACGGAAGGACCGCCGATCGTGGAAGGCGCCGACAGCCTCGGCGTCCTGGAGGTCGTCCAACCTGAAAACGCCGAGCGTCCGCTCTACAAAGAGTTCGGCGACGTGGCCTACGGCACCAACCTCTTCTGGAACACCACGATGAAGAACACGGGCACCGAGCCCGTGATCATTCGCAGCGCCCAGGCCGCCTGCGGCTGCACTCGCTTCATGGACTTCCGCGTGACCGACGCGGAAGGCAATGGGCCCGACCGCCCCACCCCCTTCGCCGCATCGAAGGACAGAAGCCTCGCATCGATCCCGCCTGGCGGTCAAATCCAGATGCGCATGAAGCTGATGACGGCCCTCTCCAAGGTCAACCAGCGCAAGCTGGCCATGATGCGGCTCTTCACGAACAGCCAGCTTGAGCCGTACATGACCTTCGAGGTCGGCTTTACGCCCAGCCGCTCCTTCGTCTTCGCGCCCGCGACCGCCAACCTAACGAACTCCCCCGTCTCTAGCGGCAAGAGCAAGCGCGTCAAGATTCTTGTGGATCGCGCGGGGGACCCCGAGCGCGTCCTTGACGTCCTCTCCACCCCAGACGGCATCGAGGCCGAGCTGCAGACGGAGACCTTCGGGGGCGAGTACATCTGGTACGTCAACGTCACGGTCCCGCCGCTCACGCCCCTCGGCCCCATCCGCGGCGACGTGATCCTGCGCACCACTGACGAAGAGGGCAACGGCAACGCAGGCCGGCTCGAGCTTCCGGTCGTCGCCCTCGTCGTCCCCGACGTCGTCGCCTCCCCCAACCTCATTTCCTTCCGCGCCTTCGACCGCTCGGTCGGAGCCGAGTTCACGGGCCGCCTCGCCGCCCTCGTCCCCGGTGCGCGCCTCAAGATCACCGGCGCCCGCTTTGAAGGCGACCACGCGGACAAGCTGTCCGTCGAGTACACCCCCGTCAAAGCCTTCGACGACGGACGCGCCCTTGAGTGGACCTACACCGTCAAGATGGCACCCGGCCACCCCGCAGGCTACGTCGCTGGCACCGCGATCTTCGAACTGGACGAGAGCATCGGCGGCCTCCCCGCTGACCAGCCGAGCAACGAGCTCCGCGTGACCCTGAGCGGCGCCGCCCGGGATCCGGCCCCGACCAAGAACTAGGAGCGGCCATTCTTTGGGTGTCGATGGCCCTTAGCGCACATCGAGGGAAGCACCGTCTGACGCAGCTACGGCGAGGACCGGATCCCTATGGAAGACCTGGAAGAAGAGAGTCTCTCCCGGCGTGATGCTCACTAGGTCGATCGCAAAGTCTGCGGTCCCTTGATCTGCGATCTGCACTCCCCCTCTGCGCTGGAGTTGGCCGCCGAGACATAGATTGAACGACCCCATGGGCGTGAACCCAGCGGCGGCTCCTTGGAACAGGATGGCCGTGGCCTGGGGCGGCAAGCCCTCGGCGCGAATCGTGAGCCACTCGGAGCCCGCTGCGTCCGATCCGTACGCAGAGAGCTGCGCCGTCGCCCCCGTCGAGTTGGGCAAAGAGCTGCAGTGGTTCACGGTTGGGAGCACGTCCAGTTGATACCGGCGTGTCACATCTAGCGTGATGCGCCTGGTGACCTGGTAGTGCAAGAGGTCCACTTGGGTAGCGCCGCCCGCTGAAGGACGGAACGTGGCCCACTCTGCTCGGCAGGCGGCGAACGCGATGAACAAGGGGTTCTGAAGAATGGTCTGCCAGTTCCACGTCGCGGCCTCGCTACCGCTGTCAGTGAACGGATCGCGGGCCAAATCCAGGGTGTAGGAGGCCGTGTCCCCAGCCGTAACGACGCCTAACGAGGGCGGCGTGAACTGAAGGCTCCAGGGAAAGGGGTCGATGGCTCCCCAAAGTCCGGATGGCGAAGCCGCGCCGTGGTTCCCGCTCGCGCCAACGTAGACCACGGTACCTGCCGGGTCGAGGGCCATGAAGTCGAGCCGCAACTGGCTCAGAAGCTCCCCGTCCATCTCGTACCCGACCAGCTCGACGCCGCTGGCTGGAATGGGGTCGAGATCGAAATCTACCTGGACCGCTATCGAATTCATGCTAACGCTCGATGAGACCAGGCCAGGCGGATCCTGGTTGACGACTTCCTGGACAACGGAGTCCGTAACGACCCGTTCGATGGAGGCTTGGACGGGAACGAGGGCTAGGGCGGCTGAAATCAACATGGGGAAGCGTGGGATACGTGGGAAGGGTGCACCGCCCTCCGATTCTACGGGAGATCTCGAGATTTCGCCCCGGCGTTCACGGTGGCCAATCAGCGCTCTGCGGAGCGCCCGTCGCGGTAGACTCCTCCCTATGATCTGGAACGTCTATCTCTCTGGCGAAGTCCACACGGACTGGCGCGACGCGATCCGCACGGAGGCTGAGACCCGCGGGCTGCCCATTCAATTCACTTCGGCGGTGACGGAGCACGCCGCGAGCGACGCGGCGGGCGACGGACTGCCGCCAAACAGCGAAGGCTTTTGGCGCGACCACAAGTCCGCCAAGGTCAACGCTCTCCGAACACGGACGCTGATCGCCCAGTGCGACCTTTCCGTCGTGCGCTTTGGCGAGAAGTACAAGCAGTGGAATGCGGCGTTCGACGCTGGGCAACTCGCTGCCCATGGCAAGCCCTACATCACGCTCCACGGCGAGGATCTAGTGCACGCGCTGAAAGAGGTCGATGGTGCGGCCATGAGCTGGGCGAGTACGACGGCCCAGGTAGTCGATGTGCTTGAGTACGTAACGAAAGGCACCCCTCAACCTGGGGGCTAGCAGGCCCGCTAAATGGGGCTGCCAGAGCGACATTCGAACAGAGTGTCGCGGTATTCGGGCTGGCCGGTGTTGATCATGTACGGCCAGACGAGCCGACCAGCATGGCACAGCCCCCCGATCCACTACCCGATCCACTACCGGATCCGCTTCCCGGTCAACCACCCGGACTCATCGAGCAGCTCACCCGTCACCAAGCGCGGGTTCGCCGGCTTGTCAGGTCCCTGCTCAAGGACGAGCACGCGGCGGAAGACGTCGTTCAGGACGCGTGGATGATCGCGATGAAGCGGCCGCCCCAGGTCGACCAGGGCCCCCCGGCGCTGGCGGAAGAGCCCAGCGCCCGGGGTGCTTGGTTTGCTCGGGTGGCGAGGAACCTCGCGCTCAACTCTCGCCGAAGCGGACAGCGGAGGAATGACCATGAGCAACGTGCCGGGCAGGACCTGGTGACGTCAGCCGCGGCGGGCAGCGGGGCAGCCGTGTCTTCGGAACGGGTCGTCGAGCGACTCGAGCTCCAGCGTCGGCTGACCGATGCCCTCGAATCGTTGGAGGAGCCCGCCCGTTCGCTGCTCCGTGATCACTATCTCGGCGAGCAGACGTTGGCTTCCATCGCCCGCCGCGACGGCGTGGCTGAGTCCACCCTCCGATCGCGACGTGCAGCGGGCTTGGCTGCACTCAGGGCGCGGCTCGACTCGGGGGGCCTTGGTGACGACGGGGAAAATGCGCCCCACTGGAGCATCGTTCTTACGCCCCTAGCGTCCGTCCCTCGGCTCATTCCGACCGTTCCACTCTCTACATCAGCTGTAGGGACCACATCGACCCTCGGCCTTGGCTTCGCCAATGCTCTTTCATTCTTAGGGATCCTGATCATGAAGCATGCCGTACTGTCCGTGGCCGCCATCTTCGCCGTCATCGCCATAGCCTGGCAGGTGCTCGAGGCACCTGGGATGGCCGAGGTCCAGACGGACCCGACGCCGGGAGTCCAGGCGGCTAACGTCGAGCCACTGGAGGAACCCATCCTGGCAACGCCGGCTCCGGCACTCTCCATGGCTGAGGTCCACGAGACCCCAGCCGCGCGCGTTGACCTCGCTGGTACCTTTGGGACCAAGGAGGCCGCGGGAAGCGCGGAGACGCTGATGGTCTCGGGCACCATCGCTGTGGAAGGCACCGTCATCCCTCCTCCCCCGTGTGACGTTTCTATCTGGCTCCACTCCAACTACCTCCAAGCCAACGCAACTGTGTCTAAGCACAGCGTCCGCAGCGAAGCGGGGGGCACGTTCCAAATCGAGCTGCCACTTCCTGATGAGGTCGTGACGATCACGGCCCGGGCTGCCGTCGACGGATGCGTTCCCCACGGTGGACTTGAGGCAACAGTGCCTGCTGGAGAGACGAGCGTTGAGTTGGCGCTTGTCTATCTACGGCGCGACACCACGGTGCATGGCGTCGTGGTCACCCCCGACGGTCAACCCGCAGCCGGGGCCCGCGTCAGCTGGAACAAGTACGAGGCCGTTTGCGCCGCGGACGGGACCTACGAGCTACTTGTGGCCCCGCGGTACGTCTACCGCATCTACGCTTCGCACACGGGCTTCGGGCGCACCGCGGCGGTGGCCGATGGGATGGAGCCTGGATCGAGCAACCGAATCGACTTCACCCTGACGGAGGGGTTCGACATCCACGGCATCGTTCGGGATGAGCAGGGCGCGGCCATCGGTGATGCTCAAGTGGGCTCATTGTTCCGTGACGACAGGGTGTCGACGGACGCCGATGGCCGCTTCAGCATCGAGGGCGTTTCGCGAACCGACCGCGACAACGTGGAGGTTCATGTGAGTCACGGTGGATATGTCATTTGGTCAAAATCGTTGCCGGTTCCGGCAGAGGGGGACCTCGTGATCGAGCCTATCCTGAAGCGGGGTGCCCAGATTGCAGGACGTGTGACCGGCCCAGCAGGCAAGCCCGTGGAAGGCGCTTCGATCGTTCTGGCCCCGGGAAGGAACTTTCTCGGCGCACTCCGGGCCCAGAGCGACGGCGAGGGGCGATTTAGTATCGCGAACGTCGAACCAGGCGAGCGCCTCATCTGGGTGGAGGCTGACGGTCATGCGGACCTCCGCTATGAGATCACCGTCGCTGGAGCCACGGAAGCGCAACGCGAGGTCGTCTTGGAGCTACAAGCTGGGCGCACTGTGCAAGGACGGGTGCTAAATGGCGCCGGCGTCCCTGTCGAGGGAATTAGCGTTGCCATGCGACTGAATGCGCCGAGCCGTCGACGCTTTGAGTACGTAGGCAATCGCGGGGTCTCGGACGCCAATGGCGAGTTCGAGCTACGACACCTGCCTTGCGACGAACTAGTTGCTGAGACCTATGCTGAGCATTGGGTCCGCGCGACGGCTCAAGTCGCCGACAACGGAACTGTCACGTTGGTGGTCCAACGCGCAGGTGCCGTTCGCGGACGTGTCCTCGATGGAGCCACCGGCGCTCCCATCGAGTCCTTCCGCATTCGGACCATCGACCCCCTGTTGGGCGAAGGAGACGTACGCGCTTCCGGCTACGAAGCCGGGTGGGCTCGGGAGGGGTTTCCCTTCGAGGATCTGAACGGGGCATGGGCACTCCACCGTATCGAAGCGGCCGCCGGCACCGTCCTCGGAGTGCAAGCGTCTGCGCCCGGCTTCGCCCCCGCCGTGAACAACCACGTGGTGGTGCAACCGGTGGCATCCGGTGAGGAGGTAGTTCTAGAGCTGTGGCACGCGACCGACCTCGTCGCAGACGTCTCTATCGAAGCGTCAGGAATTCCCGTGGCGGGCGTTCGCGTCTTGCTGAGTCAAGAGAAGCGACCGGGTGAGATGGACCCGACGTGGATCGGCGTAGCAAACGACGAAGGAGTCGCACTGGTATCCGGCGTCGCACCCGGCCCGATCTGGGCTCAGGTGTTGCCGATGGGCACCTCGCCTAGCGCCCCCCATGACCGCGACAACTGGCCGACCCTCGGACCGTTTACGGTCGAGCCTGGGACCTCCGGCGAGGCTCAGCGGCTGGAGCTAGTCATCTCGCAGGAACATGCGGCCGCCACTGAGAGACACAACTGAGCTAGTCTCGGCCATGCTCAGCGGAATGACGCCGGCGCGACCGCATTCGATGCTGAGCGCGGATGAGGGCTCAGCGTGACAAGCCGAAGAGTGCGGAACACCGGCCGTGCATCGAAACTCAACTTTCTTTGGCGCAGGAGGATCCGGACCAAATACGGCACTGTTCCCCTCCTGGCGTACGAATCCTCTTTGCGATCGGAGCTCGACTGGTGGGCCAAGGCGCTCACAAACGTGACGTCAGTGCGCGGCGTATATGTCGCGTTTATGACGCGCCATAAAGTTCAGCCGTGCCGGGAGTTCACCCCCTCAACGGGGACTTCCTTCCTGGCTCTCTTGACCCGTGCAGCCCCCATCATCCGAAGAACAGCGGTGATGACTGCATCCACAGCAACTCCAAAACCAAACCAAAAATCATGTCTAACTCTTCCTCACTCGTCGGCGTTCTCGTGGCCGCAGCAGGCGCCATCACTCTCGCATTCTCGGTTCCCGCCCAGGCCACCGCGGCACCGCTGACCGCAGCGTCACCCGCCATCTTCGCGACCGCGATGCTCGTCGACTGCCCCAAGGACAAGTGCGCCAGCAACAGCACCTGTGAGGACGCAGACCGTGACAAGGTCTGCCTCGTGAGCTACGACGCGGACAACAACCCAAGCTGCAAGACTGAAGCGTGTGTGCAGCCAGTGGGCAACTGATGACCCGATCGACCTGGAGGGGTTCGGCTCAAGCCTTGAGTCGGCGGTTCTTCGCCGGCTCGGGCCCAACTGACCCCTCGCAGTCGATCATTCGACTTCGGACCGCCATCATCGCGGAGTCGACCCAACCCCCTGAGCGACAATCGTTCGACGCGACTTAGCGTCCAATCTTGGCGCCGTGCGAGCCCCCCTCACTGATCGCCCTGCGACAGTGGCCCGATCTGAATGGGCATTCTTCTGAGAACCGGTAGACTAAATGAAGGTTAGAGTGATCGTCGCCGTTCTGGTGATTGTGTTTGCAGCAGCATGGCTGTCTCGAAGAGCTTGGACGGCTTTCGCAACGCAGGCACCTGCGCTCAGCTACTCCGTTAGCGTTCAACCAGGCGAGGAACGCGGCACCGTCTCTATGAGAATCGATGGCGTCACGGCTTCCGAGCTGGACCTTCAGGCACTTCTCCCCCGCAGGCACTGCAAGATCGACGACCTAGCGGTGACTCGACCAGCGGGCGCCTTGGGCGGCGAACTGGCGCTAGAGCGCCGCGATATCCGCCTTGAGGTAGGAGAATCGGTCTCCTTGATCCCTTGCTACCGTGTCACAAGTTCAAACGATGAGGAGCTCGGGTCCCTAGTTTTGACCTATGCCTTCTCAACGGGCGTCTACTTGACCCAGGCACCCTGTGGAGAGCGGCGCCATCTTGGGTATATGAGTTCCGACTTCTGCTATTTCTCAGCAGCAAACTTCGTTCTCCTCCCCGATCGGTGCGCGAGCGTTAGCTATCACTTCGACTTCCCGGCTGGCTTCACGGTAATGACAAGTGACGCGGATCTCGTCCAGATGCCGGAGCAATCTGACTTTTGGAAGGCCACGGTTGCAGCAGGCCGCGATCATCGAACCCTAGACTCAGACGCTGTCTCTATTGCGAGCTTCGGTGTGAAGGGTGCGGAGGCTGAGGCGGTCCAGTGCGTCGTAGAGCACCTCACCGAGCTGCTCGGTGCCCCAGAAGCTCCCTTCGATCTTGTTCTCGCTTCGCGCCCGGATGATTGGCTGCGATTGGAATCGCCGCGGGATAGCCGAATGATCGTAGTGGATCTAGATCAGCCAGACATCTCGTCAATGCGCCTGATCATCAGACACTGCGTTCCCGCATGGTTCGGACACACACCGTCCCAACTGCATTCCGCGGACGAGAAGATCGCCGTCCTTGCGGCTACCACAGAGTATCTGGCCCAGACGGTTCCGCAGGAGCTCGGACTATCGAACACGGACTGGCGCTGGTCCGCGCAGCACACCTGGATCAGTGAGCGAGAGAACGCCGCAGAAGATCATCGCGAGGCATCTGGCCCGGTGAGGGCGAAGATGCGTCGCGTTCGTGGCCCACTGGTGGTTGACCGGGCCCTTGCCGAAGGACCTCCCGCCGCACTTGGTGCGCTCCTCCGGCATTGCTTCAGCCTTTCGACTGCCCCGTCGAGCGAGGCAGTCCCCGCTCCACTTCAGGTCTCCAAGCTAGCTGCACAGATCGACAGAGCGATTGAACCTTTCGAGTTCGAGGACGTGTGGCTCCCGGACTTCGCCGTAAGCACTCCAGCGAACGCGAACCGTGATCCGCTGGCGAGAATCGTCTTGACCTCGAACACTGCCGGATACCTCGAGAACTGTGGGTGCAAGGTCAACCAGTCGGGCGGAATCGCCAAGCGAGCGCTCTTCATCGAAGAACTGCTCGAGGAGCATGACGGTGCCTCGCTCGTTCTCGACGTCGGAAATTTTGCGCCACTCAACAAGAAGTTGGCGCATATCTCGGCACAAGAGGAGGAGGAGTTCGCCCTCTATCTTGAGGCGATGGAGAAGATGGAGTACGACGCCGTCGTTCTAAGCCGGAACGAGTACTTCCTCGGAGAGGCCAGAGCCAGCCGGCTTCTTTCAGGTCGCGAGTTCGTGCCGCTGGCGAGTGCCACGATGAAAGGGAAGCCCTATGCGGGAATGCGCGACTCCGCCATCTTAGAGCGCGATGGAGTTCGCTTCGGACTGGTCGCGGCGTTCGAGAAGTTCGACCACCCCCTGGTGCACGACGTCCACGAGCGCAACACCGTGGGCCTGCACGCTATCCTCGATGTCGAAGGCGTCATTGAGACCGCGCAGGAACTGCGCGACCAAGTGGATGTGGTCATCGTTGTTGGTGCGGTTGGGACAAAGAGTGTCAAGGCCCTGACGCGCTCCGGCGCCATCGATTGTATCCTGAACTCCGCGGACGATTGGATGGGTCCGGACTACCCGCCCGCCTCGCGGGTCGATGGAACGCTTCTCGTCTACGAACGCGCGCATAGTTACGGCCTGAGCTGCATTGACGTCTACAGTGATCTGGATGGCGAGGGTCTGACCTGCGAAGCCTCAAGTGCGAAGCTGGACGAGCGTTTCGACAAGTCGCTTGAGATTCAGACCTTGCTCGACCACTTCTACGAGGACCGAGCGAAGGCCGTCGGCCCGATCTCTCCTCTGTTTGTATGGGATGACTTCGCAGAGGCGAAGTACGTCGGAGTGGAGAAGTGTCGCGAGTGCCACACCGAGCAGTTCAAGGACTGGCGAACGACGAGCCATGCGCACGCCATGTCGACCCTTCGGCGGGCCAGACGCGACACAAACCCTGAATGTGTGAAGTGTCACGTGCTGGGCCTCGGCCGTGAGGATGGATACAAATTCGGTTCAGCTGACAAAAGCCTTGAGGGCGTGCAGTGCGAAACGTGTCACGGCGCTGGCGGCGATCACGTCAAGATGCCCACCACGCTCAACATTCGCCGGGTGCCCACGAAGGCTGCTTGCTTGGAGTGCCACAACTCCGAGCACTCAGACCTCGAGCATAAGGACTTTGCGAGTGTGCTCGGTCAGGTCGCCCACAGGTAGGCTCTCCATCGCCCATTCTCTTGACACAGTTCTTCCATGAGTAACAAAGAAAGAAATCTGGCCTTGGCGGTAGTCGCCGCACTGGCGGCAATGACGATCACCATAGTGGTGATGAGTGGTGAGTCAACGGACACGTCGCGTGTCGAGAACGATCTGGCCAGCTTCCCTAGCGCAAGTTCAGCGGACGGCAAGGAGTCTTTAGATTCGCTGCCCATGGCCAACGAGGTCGTGAGCGAGCCTGCGCCGCGGGAGCGGATCGACGCGTTCGGCGCTTCGGTGGCGCGCCTAGAGGTACGGATTGAAGGCACTCCTGACATCTCGAATCTAAGGGGAGTGCTCATCGACGAGGCCGGAGCGGTTCTTGACCTGGTCTTCGCCGAGGATGGGAGTTGTTCGGTTCCATCTGGGCACCCTTCACAGGTGGTTGTAGGCGCAGATCACGCCTCTGTGGTGGCCAGGACTCTGCCGGCGCTCGAGCCACACTCCGTCGAATCCATCGTGCTCACGCAACGGAGCAGGCTCAGACTGCTCGTCACAATCGACGGTAAGGTCCCGGAGGAGCCGCTCAGATTCGGTCACCACTCGCGCGATGCTGAGCCGGCACATCCGTTGGGTGCCCTGGGTCGGAGCCACGGCGACGCGCTGAAGGAGCGGGACTTGCTGCCTGGCTTCCCTCTTCTAGAGGTGGACCAGCGAGGCCTCATCGAGGCTGAGCTTCCCGCGCAACGGGAGAAGATCACACTGACGGTGCCGCCAGGATTCCTCGTCAACGAGATTGACCGTCGACGAAGCCACGCCGGCGAGAAGTCCCTGCTCCTCCATCTTCGTGGGGAGCTCGTGTCGATCGACTTGCTTGGCCTTCCGCGCGTGGTCGGACGGGCTCTTTGGGATCCTATGGGCGAGCCCTACATCGGAGAGTTGATGGTCAAGCGGGTCTTTGCAGCAACTGCGGACAGCGCTACGCTCGACGACTTCTCAAGCCTCAAGACTCGCTCAGACGGCGGATTCACGGTTGCCCTGAATGAGATCTTGAGTGATGCTGAACGCGGAAGAGGGTTCCGGCCTGGGAAGAGCCGAGCCAGGGCTGTCACGCTCAGGCCGCAACATCCACTCGCCTCGCCCGACCAGCGCTTCACCGTGGAGCTTTCTGAGGGCACGAGTCCCAGGATGGTGGGCGATATACTTGTGAAGCGGTGATCGCGGGTACCATTCGCGAACGGTAGCTTCTACCCGATGCTCGCGCGCCTGACCGCGTCGCGCACCATGGGCCCGACGACCAACCGCCCCTCGTGACGAAACGCCTCCTCATTCTGACCCTCGCGGCGCTAGGGGTCTTCGGCGCCGCCGAGTTGGCACTGCGCGTCTTCTTCCCAGCCGACGCAGGCCCGATGTACGCCCTGGACCCTGAGCTTCTACATCGCTTGGTGCCCGGTGCCCAAAAGGTATTCGAGCATCACCCCGCCAACGATGGCCGCCGAATCCACGTTCATGTGAACAGCAGTGGGTTCAGGGGTGAGGAACTCAGCGAGAGCGAAGACCAGCTCCGGGTTGTCGTCTTCGGTGACTCCTTCGTCATGGCGGAGTTCACGGAGAGGCAAGACACGTTCTCCGAGAAGCTCGAGTCCGCGCTTGAGGCTCGCTCGCAAACGAGGGTAGAAGTCGTGAACGCTGGTGTGGCCGCCTACGGCCCGGACCAGTCCCTGCGGCGGATGGAGATCGAGCTATCGCGCCTGATGCCAAACCTCGTCGTGTTCTGTCTTCTGGCGGACAACGACTACGGGGATCTGCTGCGCAACAAGATGTTCGCCCTAGAGGCCGATGGAGAGCTTCGCCCCCTAGCCTTCAAGATCTCCGGGGAGCTCCAAGAGAGGTTCTCTGGCGGCCTCTCTTCCTCTGCGGTGGTCCGCCTCATCCGCCGCGCCCGTAGCAGTCGTCGGGCCCAGGGGGTCGTTCCGCCTGTAGATAGAGCGGAGCGAGATCGCATCGCTATCGAGACCATCGAGAGCTTCGCCCCCATCTGCGCGGAGGAGTACGCCTCCGCGGTGCTCCACAAGGATCTCACCGTAAGAGCTCTCTTCTCCGATCATTATGATGTCGACCTGGCCACAGAGCCGGAGTCAGAGGCGGCGAGATACAAGGCCGCGCTGATGGGTGCGGTGATACGGAGAGTCTGCAGCGTCGCCGCGGGCCATCCTGTCCCGATCCTCTTCATCGTGATCCCATCCGCGACGGATCTGTGCGACTCCAGCCGGGGCTTGCTCGTGAGTCGCAAGGCGCACCCCCGGTATGACCCACGACGTCTGAGCCAGATCATGGAGCGCCAAGTCGCCGAGAGCGGCGCGCCGTGCATCAGCCTCTTCGAGCACTTCACCGAAGCCAACCCTGGGTCGTTCTACTTCCTACCGCCGGAGAACCACTGGAACGAAGCTGGCCAAGCACTGGCCGCTCAAGTCGCGGCCGATGCCGTGAGGGAGCTGGACCTGCTTCCAGATATCGAGAAGTAGTAGCGAGGGCGTTTCGCGCGGGCGTCGGTCGATCACTGTCGGTTATGCTCTACGAGATGACCCCGGCTCGACCGCACTTTACGTTCCTCCACGCGGCAGATCTGCACTTGGACAGCCCTCTGCGCGGGCTGCAGAGCTACCCAGGCGCCCCCGCTGATCGGCTGCGGAACGCGAGCCGGGAAGCGTTCACGGCGCTCGTGGACTTAGCCCTCGCGCGGGAAGTGGGCTTCGTGATTCTCGCGGGCGACCTCTTCGACGGCGACTGGGTCGACTTCAACTCGGGCATGTGGTTCATGGCCGAGCTCAGGCGACTCACGGGGGCCGGGATTCAAGCGTTCGTCATCCGCGGAAATCACGACGCCGAGAACAAAGTCACGCGCAAGCTCAGCTGGCCGACCGGCGTCACAGAGTTCAAGTCCAAGAAGGCTCACACCGTGATGCTTGAGGAGTTCGCCGTCGCGGTGCACGGCCAGAGTTACGGCGAGCAGCACGTCACCGAGAACCTCGCGCTCGGCTACCCAGACGCTGCCCCCGATCACCTCAACATCGGCATCCTGCACACCGGCCTCGAGGGCTACGAGGGCCACGGACACTACGCCCCGTGCACCCTCGATGACCTCCGCACCAAGGGCTACGACTACTGGGCCCTCGGGCACATTCACCGGCGCGAGGTGGTGGCCAAGGAGCCGTGGGTGGTTTTCCCCGGCAACCTACAGGGACGCCACGTCAAGGAGACCGGTGCCAAAGGGGCCACCCTCGTCGAGGTTCGAGACGGCAAGATCACGGGCCTCGAAGCCGTTTCCTGCGACGTTGCGCGCTGGGCTCATATCGTCGTCGATGTCACAGGGTCCGAGTCGGACGCCGAAGTCCTCATGTCTGTGGACGCTGGGCTGAAGGACGCGGTCGCTGAGGCAGAGGGCCGGCTACTGGCTGTCCGAATCGAGGTTCAGGGCGCCACCACCCTCGACCCAAGCTTGCGCACAGAGCAGCACCGTTGGACCCAAGAGCTCCGGGGCCGCGCTGCGGATCTGTCCGAAGACCTTTGGATCGAGAAGCTCAAGGTACGCACGACACCGGCACTGACGCCAACAGGCATGGACTCGGACGCCGACGACACGATGATCGCGTTTGCCGACCGACTGCCTGAGACAGAACTCCCACGGGCCACGCTCGACGCCATGGCGCGCGACCTCAACAAGCTCTCCGCCAAGCTCCCGTCCTCTGTGCGCGCCATGGTGGATCCCTCAGCGCTCGCAGCCCTTGACGAAGCCATGCCCGAGGCTCAGCAGTTCCTGAGTGCGCTTCTGCGCAAGGATGGAACGGCGTGAGGTTCACGTCGCTGCACATGCGTCCCTTCGGGACGTTCACGGACTTCGAGCTGACCTTTGGCAAGGAGACCGGCCTCCACTTGGTCTTTGGCACCAACGGCGCGGGCAAGAGCACGACGCTCGAAGCCCTGCGCTCCGTCCTGTACGGCATCGCCTCCAAGAAGAAGGTCTTCGCTGCGTCCGACCTGCGCATCGGCGCGCGCATCGAGCGCGAAAACGGCGACGCCCTTGAGTACCTCCGGCGGACGTCCCCGAAGACCCCGCTTTGGAACAAGGCCGACGATGCCTCCCTCCCCGGAGAAGCGCTCACTCCCTTCCTCGGCAACATCGAGCGCACCCGCTTCGAAACGCTCTTCGGCCTAGATCACGAGACCATGGTCAAGGGTGGCGAGGACCTATTGGAGGGCAAGGGAGAGATCGGCCGCGCGCTTTTCGGGGCCATGCTCGGCGGACAGCGCCTGCGCACCGTCACCACCCGGCTCGAGGAAGATCTGCGATCGCTCTACGTCGATCGCTCCCCGAAGGGGCGCATCAACGAGCTCCTGAAGGACCACAAGTCCCTCTCGTCTGACCTCAAGAAGGCAACGCTTCGTCCAGCGTCCCACGCGGACGATGTCAAGCGGCTCAAGGCCGCACGCAGCGAGGGCGAGGAGAAGTCGAAGGCGCGGGATGCGGCACGGGCGCTCGCGGACGAACTGATGGCTCTACGCCGCTCCGCCTCCGCACTGGACCAGCTGGAGACTCGTCGCGCTGAGCGCGCTAGCCTCGGTGACCTCACGCCGCTGGATGAAGTCAAGGCGCGCCGCGTTGTGGACTTCGTGAAGGACGCCGAGGCGCTGGGTGTTCGCTCTGACGAACGCGCCAAGGTGATCCATGGGCTGCGCGAAGCCGTGGCTCGCCTGACCGTTCTTGCGAACCCCGATGTTCTCGCCTCAAGGGACGCCATCGAAGCCCTCGGCCAGCGGCGCGGCGCCTACCGCGAGACCAGCCAGGCGCGCGTCAAGCTAGAGAAGCAGCTCGGTGAGTCGCGTGCTCAGCGATCTGAAGCCCAGCGCATCGCTGGCGCAGATCCCTCGCCGGAAGAAGTCCCCACCAACATCGACGAGCTCAGCGAAGAAGCCGAGCAGCTGTCCGGGAAGCTGGCGCGACAGGAGGAGGCGTGCTCCCAGGCCCGCGAGTCTGTCTGCCGCTTGGAGCCCAAGACCCAAGCCGCTGCGGAGCGCCTCGACGGGATCGAGGCGCACGCCCAGGGCAAGCTAGCAGGCGAGCTGTTGGCCCTCGCTCCCTTCAGCGGGAGCCTCCGCGACCTCGGCACCCTCGTTCTCCCTGCGGAGTCCGAGCTAGAGCGCCGCGCTAAGGAAGAGCTCGACGACGCCGCGGCCGCCCTCACCCTTCGCCAAGAACGACAACGCACGGAAGAGGAAGCGCGACAGGCGCAGGGCGCACTCGATCGTCTTGCGGCCGAAGGGGAAGGCCCGCCCCCCACTCTCGCCGAGGTGAAAACCGCCCGAGAACGGCGTGACGGGCTGATCCGAGCGGCCTTCGAGACCGATCCCAAAGAGCCCTGCACTGCGCTCGACGTCGCGCAGGCAGTCCACGCAGCCGACGAGCTTGGGGACCGCCGTGCCCGTGAGTCTGTGCGCGCGGCCGAGCGCGAAGTCCAAGAGGGCGTCCTCGCGCGGGCGACGGCTCGCTCGAAGGAGCTTGCCGCCGAAGAGGTCGCCGCCGAAGGCAGTACCACCGAGCGTGCGCGAGCGTGGGCTGAGCGGCTTAAAGAGGCCGGACTCGATGACAGCCTCGCCGCCATGGACTCAGGCAGCCTCATCGCCTGGAACGTCCAGCGCGCGAATGTTCTTCGCGCGGCCCAGGGGATACGCGACGAGGCTGCCGCTGGGCTTGAACGGGCCAAATCCGAAGAGGCCGAGGCCCGCGCTAGGGTCAAGGCGGCTGAAGGCGAGCTGGCACTGATTCGCACGGAGTGGAGAGACTGGACGCTGGCCCGCGGCCTCGATCCTGACGCGGGTCCAGATTCGGCCCAGCGTCGACTCCGGCGCTTGACGGGGGTTGCGGCGGCGGACCGAGACATCGCTCGCCTAGAGGCCGAGAGCGCTGAGCGGAGCGCAGCGCTCGCCGCCTTCGAGACCGAAGTGGAGGCGCTCACCGCTGATCTCAAGCTCAGTCCCGGCGCATCCGAGGGCGCGAGCTTGGCCGAAGCGCGCATGGACGCACTCAGCCACGCGCTGCGCGAAGCTGGCCAGGCCGCTTCGGAGCTCGAAAAAGAGAGCCAGCGCCTCGCGGCCGAGGAGTCCGAGGACAAGGTGGCCGCCCAGCGCAGCGCGGATCTGAAGGCGAAGCTCGCCGAGCTAAAGGAACACGCTGGCTGCTCGACGCAAGCTGACCTACTGCGACTGGCCGAACTTTCGGACAGGGCTCGAACGATCGACGCCGACATCCGGCGCATTGAGGAGGAGCTGCGGGTGGAGCACGGCGCAGACGTCAAGGAATCCGAGCTGCGCGATGCCATCGAGGGCCGCACCGTCGCTGACCTGAACTCCGCCTGGAACGAAGCCCAAGGGGCGGCCCGCGAGCTGGACGCAGAAATCAATGAGCGAGCGCGGGACGAGGGCTCTCTCCGTAGCCGGGTCGAAGCCGATGGATCAGCCGAGGCAGCGCGTATCCAAGCCCGGCTGGCCGAGGTTGAGTCCGAGCTCGCCGAGGCAACCCAAGAGGTTTTGAAGGTTCGTCTCGCGGACGAGCTTTTGAAGCGCGAGATCGAGCGACATCGCCAGGAGACCCACGGTCCGCTTCTGAAGCGCGCCCAAGACCTGTTCAAGGTGCTCACCCTCGGTGCCTACGAGCAGCTCCATCCTTCCGAGACGTCCTCGGGCAAAGAGGTCATGGTCGCGCGCCGCCCGAACGGTGCCCGAGTAGGCGTCGATGAGATGAGCTCGGGCACCTGCGATCAGCTTTACCTTGCGCTGCGCATCGCCACCGTCGAACACATGCTCAAGACCGTCGAACCCATGCCCTTTATCGCCGATGACCTCTTCGTCAACTTCGACGACGAGCGCACCGAAGCGGCGCTGCGGGTCCTCGCCGAGCTCTCCAGTTCCACCCAGGTCATCGTGTTCTCCCACCACCAGAGCGTCGTGGACACCGCCCTGCGGCTGACGGCCGAAGGGGTCGCCGTGGACGTGCTGCGACTCGAAGGCGAGCACGCGAGGGAGATGGCACGGGAAGACCCAGTGGTCATTCCTGCCGCCGCGCGCCAGGGCGCGGCCCAGCCGGGGTCGGGCTCTGCCTCCGTCGCCCCGAGCGCACCGCTGTCGCCGCGCGCGAAGTAGGGGTCCACGGCTCGTGCTCGCGGGCGCAGACCACCATGGTGTGCACAACTTCGGCGCGTAGTTTGGAAGCTATCCGTTGTAAGAAGAGCGGGATTTGGGCGCGTTCCTACGCGCCGGCTTTCAGCACTCCTAGATTCTGGCGCCTAGGGCACGGTGCAGAATCCCAGCGGCGTCGAAGAGTCCGAGCTTGCCTACGGTCGAGAGCGCTTCGCCTTCCGCGGAGCGATTCTCAAACCCAACGGAGCACAGCTCCTCAATCCCATGCTCAAGACTCTCACTTCCCCCGTCGTCACGGCACTCCTCGTCGCAGGCTGCCTCACGCTCGCCGCATGCTCAGCGAGTGGTCGCACCCAGGTGGACGTTGCTTACGATGTTCCGTTCGGGCCTGACATCGAAGTCAAGTACGACAGCAACCCAGCTCCTGCGGGAACCGGAACGGTCACTGGCCTGCCCCCCGGAAAGTGCCTGAAAACGACCTACACGGACTCAGATGGCAATGAGCTTCCGGACAGCCCAGTCTGGACCCCCGTCGATGGTACGGGCACCACCAGCGGCCCGATTCCAGAGGGTGCGGTGCGGTACCAGTCCTCGGTCGAGGATTGTCCTCCCGAACCTGAGCCAGAGCCCAACGACGTGGACGACGAAACGCCTGTTCCGCCGCCGACGGGTGGCTCAGGCGGCTCAGGCGGTATGTTCGACCCGTTGCAGACGGGTCAGGCCGGTGGTCGCACCGTTCTACCGACCTTCCACTTCTTCGGTGGCACCATCGCTCCTGACGACACGATCGGTGCCGAGAACTTGTCCTACGCACTTTCAGTTCGTGCCACGTCACACGCTGCAGCAGAGGCGATTGCCAGTCAGATCATCGACACAGGCATCGGCGCGATCGTCCCGAGCAACGTCATCATCACCCGGTACTCCCTTACGATTCCGACCCTCGCTGGGGCTCGGATCATCACGGCGAGCCCCGATGGCATCGACGAGTTCAGCTTCGACCTCAACCAAGGTACCTTCTTCGCGGACCTCGCGACGAGCACCAACGTCCTCACCTACGCCCAGGGCACCTGGGATGTCGTCGAGACGGTGGCCCCGCTGAGCGCGTTCAACAACTCGATCCTTCCCGGGGCGAGCTACGAAAACCACGCGGACTTCTCGTGGAGCACCACCCGCTTCCATGGGACCTCCACCGGCCAACTCACCCTCTCAGCAGTGAACGATTAGGCATTGACTGACGGGCAACCTGAGCCAGGGTACGGTGGATCCCTGTACCCTGGCCTCTCCCCATGCGCTTCACATCCGTTCTCCTCGCGTCATTCCTCGCATCCTGCGCCTCGCTCCCCGAGTTCCGTCATGACGGGACGATGGGCACCGTGCTGGCCGACAGCCAGTCCGTCGCCGTCAACGTCGCAGCCGCCCTCGATGAGCTGGCTCCGCAGGTGAAAGACTACCTCGGTTCGTCCAACGTCGATCCACTCGTCGTTCACGTGGTGGAGATGGACACCCGTGGGAGCTGCATCTACGACAGTCTCGATCGCGACCGGCCGAAGCGGATCGAGATCAACCGCGACATCCCAACGGAAATTCAGCGACGGTTCACCCTCTACCACGAGCTGGTCCATTGGTACGGCCAGGACTCATGGATCGCTTCTCTCCCGCTCTACCTCGAAGAGGGGGTCGCTGACCTCCTCGCATGCGAGACCATCGATGCGGTTGAGGCCAGGCATATCGAGAAGGGGCTCGCCCCTGGAACCAGGCTTGATCTCGCGTGGCTCCACACCGTCACGTCACGCGAATGGCAGAAGGCCGACGAGAGCCAAGTTGACTTTCTGTACCGCGCTGGAATTGAAGTCGTCTACCGCATCGGCATCCCGCGCTTGCGCGAGGCATCCCTGGCCGGTCCGCTCACTCCGATGGATGTGCAAGGCCTCCTCGCTGACGAGGTCGACCCCGATGCTTCCTCGGCACCGAGGCCCCTTCCCGGCCCGCTCTAGCAGCATCGCTCAGCGTCTAGGGGTCTAGGGGTCTAGGGGACAAGGCGCTTCACGCGCTTCTTGCCCACCTGCACGAGGACCTCCGCGCTCGGCGGCTGCACCTTGTGGCTGACGTCCCCGGCGACCTCGCCGTCAAGGCGTACGCCGCCCTGCTGGATGGCTCGGCGTGCCTCGGATGTGGTCTGGCACAGTCCCGCCTCCTTCAAGAAATTGGGCAGCGCCAGCTCGTCGCCCCAAGCCGCATCCCAGCGCACCTCGGGGATGTCAGTGGGCAGTACCTTGTCGCGCACTTCGCGGTTGAACATCTCGGCCGCCTCCGCGGCCGCCTCCGCGCCGTGGTAGAAGGTCGTCACTTCGGCGGCTAGCCTCGCCTTAGCTTCCCGCGGGTGTCCAGCGAGGGCCGCGTCGATTTCTTCGGTAGAGAGCCGCGTCAGGTGCAGGAACCACGTGGGCATCACGTCGTCGTCCACCTGCATGATCTTGAACGTCATCTCCTTCGCGGTCGCCGTCAGACCGATCGCGTTGCCGTAGGACTTGCTCATCTTGCGCCCGTCGAGGCCGTTGATGAGGGGCTGGGTCATCACAATCTGCGGCCGCTGGTTCTCCTGCTCTTGGAGCCTGCGGCCCACGAGCAGGTTGAAGAGCTGGTCGGTGCCGCCGAGCTCTAGGTCAGCCTTGACGATCACCGAGTCCCAGCCCTGCATGAGCGGGTAGAGGAACTCGTTGATGCCGATGGGCTCACCGGCCTCCATGCGCGTCTGGAACGTATCGCGCTCGATCATCTGCGCCACGGTCATACGCGTGGTCAGCTTGAGCAGGGCCTCAAAGTCCATTTCGTCGAACCACTCGGCGTTCTGGCGCACCTCGGTCTTCTCGATGTCGAGGACATGCGCGGCCTGGGCCGTGTAGGTCTTCAGGTTCTCGTCGACGTCGGCGCGCGTGAGCACGGGTCGCAGCTTGTTGCGCCCGCTCGGGTCCCCCACCATGGCTGTGGCGTCTCCGACGATGAGCACGATCTTGTGGCCGAGGTCCTGGAGATCGCGGAGCTTGCGCAGCTGCACCGCGTGGCCGATGTGTAGATCCGCCGACGACGGATCCATACCGAACTTGATGCGCAGTGGCACGCCGCTCTCCAGCGACTTGGCGATCATGCCGCGCAGCTGCTTCTCCTCGATGAGGTCGGTGGTTCCCCGCTTGAAAACGGCGAGCTGGCGCTCCACCTCGGCGGAGTCCGTCTTAGGGGCGCTTTGTTGTGGGTCCATGGCGCCGGAGATCCTACCCGCCGATGGCCTGGCCCGCAGCAGCCCGCGTCTCGTAGCGCGCAATCAACCAGTCGCGCCAGCGCTTTTCATCCCGACCGAACTGATTCGTCCCGACGATCCAGCGCAGCGCGGGGACCATCGAGTGAAAGGTACTGATGGGCAGAGTACGGACGGCTTTCCCGAGGCGATCGAGGGCTTCGGGCCGGCGCGCCGGTGAAATCCGGACGGCTCGCTCGAGGATCGCTGGCAGCGGGGCGTCGCCGCGCTGCATGAGCTCCACGAGGTCCGAGGGCTCCACAAGGCTCGTGGGCACCCAGCCAGCAAGGTCCGTCCGCTTCGCCTTCGGCAGCACCTGCTCGCGCATCGGGAGGGACGAGCCCCCCTCTGTGACGGAGCCGCCGTTGAAGGTCACCTGGACTTCCATCCGCGTGGCAATCGCGCCAATCGGCACCTCAATGGGCACGTCAGTCACGGCGACCTGCACGGTCTCACCGGGCGGCAGCTCGAGGCGCGTCCCGGACTCAAGGGCGCGAATCCGTGCTTCACGTCGCTCGCTTCCAGTGCGCGGCTCCAGCGAGACCCGCAGGATCTCAAGGCGGCCCGCGCCGGGCTTCAAGACCAGCGTTTCCTCCCAGGTAGACGTCGCGAAGAGCACGACCTGGACGGATTCGCTACCGGGGATGCGCTCGACCCCCAGTGAGAGCTCGATGGCCTCCATGCGCATGCGGCCTGCGATCACGCGTCCGAAGCCCTCGGCCATCTTGACCGCAGCCGCCACGTTCTCTGCGCTCGGCAGCTCGCCGTTCAGCGTCCTCGTGGCGATCTCGTCCTCGCGCTCGCGGGCCTGGGCGATGGTTGGGGCGCTGGCCCCGTCCGCGGCCAAGCGTTGCTGCAAGCGGGTCAGCGTGGACTGAGCCACGAGGAGGTCGTCGGACTCAAGTGCTGCTTCGACGGCGTCGAACGCCGCAACGTACACACGGTGCACGACGAGACTGGCCCCCTTGGGCGCCATCTCCCGCGTCACAGGCACGGCCGCCTGCCCCGCTGGAGCGCCACAGGAGCCGAGTACGACAAGACAGAAAGACGTCGCAGCCAGAACAGCTGCAGAGACGTACGACGGGAAGAGCCTTGGGTCGGGCATGAGCGCTGAGGGTAGCATCCTCGATGGGGCCGGTTTCGAACCAACAAAGAAAGAGGCGAGGACAGCCGGTGCTGCCCTCGCCTCTCTTACTGGTTAGAAACCCTTAGCCCTACTCGGCAGGAGCGTCCTTCGACTCCTCTGCGGGAGTCTCGGCTGCTG
>CAYQKK010000029.1:3729-28868 GCA_964417955.1 uncultured Planctomycetaceae bacterium | reverse complement strand
ACGAACGAGAGGCCGATCTTGCGCTCCTCGATGTCGACGCGAATGATCCGCACCTCGACCTTCTGACCGGGCTGGAGAATGTCCTCCGGCTTGGCTTCGCGGTCTTCGGTCAGCTCCGAGATGTGGAGCAGGCCTTCGAGATCGTCGTCGAGCTTCACGAACACACCGAAGTTGGTGATCTTCGTGACGAAGCCAGAGAGCAGGTCGCCCACGTGGTAGTTCGCCGGGATCGTCTCGAGCCACGGGTCAGGCGTAAGCTGCTTCTTGCCGAGGGCAATCCGCTTCTTCTCCTTGTCGACCGAGAGGACCACGCACTGCAGGCGGTCGCCCTTCTTGACCATCTCGGAGGGGTGCGCGACCTTCTTCGTCCAAGACATGTCCGAGACGTGCAGGAGGCCATCGATGCCCTCCTCGATCTCGACGAATGCGCCGTAGCTGGTGAGGTTGCGAACCGTGCCTTCGATGACCGTACCCATGGGGTAGTGCTCTTCGACGAGGTCCCAGGGGTTGGTCTCGGCCTGCTTCATGCCGAGCGAGATCTCTTGCTTGGCGTGGTTGAACTCAAGCACAACGACCTCGACTGGGTCGCCGGTCTTGACCAGCTCGGAGGGGTGGTTGACGCGACGCGTCCACGACATCTCGGAGATGTGGACGAGGCCTTCGATGCCCTCCTCCAGCTTGACGAATGCACCGTAGGACATGATGTTGACCACCTCGCCCTTGTGCTTGCTGCCCGAGGGGTAGCGTGCTTCGACGCCGTCCCAAGGAGAAGCGGTCTTCTGCTTCAGGCCGAGAGCGATGCGCTCGCGGTCGAAGTCCACGCGAAGGACCTGGACTTCCAGCTCCTGCTCCAGCTCGACCATCTCCGAGGGGTGGTTGATCCGGCCCCAGGACATGTCGGTGATGTGGAGAAGACCGTCGATGCCGCCAAGGTCCACGAACACACCGAAGTCGGCGATGTTCTTGACCGTACCCATGCGGATCTGGCCTTCCTGGATGTCCTTGAGGAGCGTCTCCTTCTGCTTCTGACGCTCTTCTTCGAGGAGCTTCCGGCGGGAGACGACAATGTTCATGCGCTCCGCATCGATCTTGATGATGCGCGCGCGCACCGGCTCGTCGATGAAGTCGGAGATGTCGTGGGTCCGGCGCAGAGCCACTTGGCTCGCGGGAAGGAAGACGTTGACGCCTTCGACGTCGACGAGCAGTCCGCCCTTGATCTTGCGCTGAACGATGCCCTGGACCTCGTCGCCTTCGTCGTACTTCTGGCTGACGTGCTCCCATGCGCGGAGACGATCGGCGCGGCGCTTGGAAAGCACCGACATGTCGTTCTCGTCGAGGCCTTCGAAGTACACCTCGAAGGATTCGCCGCGGGCGGGGAGGTCGTCGCCGAACTCGTTGAGGGAGATCTGACCTTCCGCCTTGCCGCCGACATCCATGATGACGAGCCCTGTGCGCTCATCAACGGAATCGACTTTGGCCATGACAATTTGGCCGGGGCGGATATCGACGATCGACTCGTTCAGACTTTCTGAGAGCTCTTCGAGGGACTTGTCGCCGAATTGCTCGGCTACCCTCCGCTCTAGCTCAGCTGGATCGAGTTCGTACTTACGGACGCGGCGTGAAGCGACGGCCATGGGAAGGAGATGGGTTTCAGTGTTCGAGGGAAGCTGGGCCCCGCCGGATAGATCGGGCGGGGGGTCCGGGCGGGGCACCTGGAGGATCCTTGCGGATCGAACGGCGCGCTCCACCTGCAGGCAGCGCTGGGGCTCGCGTGCGTTGGCACGGAGTCGATAAGAAGAGCGCGTGGGGCCTAGCGGCAGTCTCTGGAACGGGGCCTAAGGAAAACGGACACGGGGCGCACCCCCGCGGGCGGTAAGCTGGGCGACTTGAGTGCCCCGAGGGGCCCCAAGCCGGCGGGGCAGCGCTTACAGACTGCTCCCCTTTGCCTTTCGGCCGCGCAGTTGTACGGCTTAAGGGGGGCAAACGCACTCCTGCGCGGCGAAAACGAGCGATACAAGCTCTTGGCGCCCAAAAACGCACGAACCACACCGCTCTTGGCGTACGACGACGAAGAACCGAAAGCCCGAAAAAAGGGGGGCCCCAAGGCGCGCGGGAAGACTGCCGCAACAGATCGCGCCGCCCGGGCCTACCTCGAGGAAGGGCTCGGGTGGCTCAGGGGCTATCCGGAGTCGGCTCTCCCCCCAGACGCCCATGTGCCCTGGCGCTTTCCCGGCAAGGACGGCCAGTGGGTGACCCTCGCCGTGGACAGGGAGCTCTTGAGAACGAGTTTCTACACGCTTCGGGGTGCTCGACGAAAGTTCCCGCACGCCTTGGAGAGGGTCGTGGGCGACATCACGGCCTGGTCTGACCGGATGGAAGAGCGTCTGCGGCGGATTCAGGGCCTCGTCCACAGCGGCGAGCCGCTCTTCGCCGGAGAGTCGCCGGAGCCCCATGCTGCGCCTATTTCGTCCGCCGAGATCCATTGGCTCACATGGGGCGATCTGACGCACCCACGTCGAATGGAGATCAACCGGCGGCATTGGGGCGCAGCCCTCGCCCAGGTGGGCACCTCCCTGGGAATCGCCACGGCTCGCCGCCTGGGATTGGAAGTGGTCCTTTCGCTCGAGGACCCCGCTGCCCTCGACCCTCTGCGCGCCGTCCTGCTTCACCCGGCCGCTTACACGGTCGCCACCGAGGCGGGCCCAGTCCTTGATGTGGTGAAAGCCCTGACATCGAAGAAGCTCACCAGCGCGGGCGTCGAGTCGCGGCTTGACGCCCTGGCCCAGCCCGCGGGCGCAAGTCCGCTCGCTCGACAGGTCATTGACCTCCTCTTGGAGGAGGCGGACCCGCTCGCGAGGCGGCTCGTGCTCGGCTGCATCTCCCCCACTATCTGCGATGCCTGGGAGGCATGGTGGGCGAGCGTCACCACCTGCCGTCGGGACGCGGAAGCGCTGCAGCGACTCACGGCGCTCGAGGTCGGCGACAAGCGCGTCACCAAAGGACTCATCAGCAAAGTGCGAGCGAGCGCGATCCTCGCGGCTGACTCGGTCCCCCTGCCTACCTCGATCTCGCAGCTTGCGAGGACCGTCCAGAATGGGCTCGAACGCCTTCCGAGGCCGTCCGCCGAGCAGCTCCTCCGCTGCCTGGTCCAGCTGCCAAAGGGACCCAGTACAGACCTGAAGAACTTCCTGGAGTCCGCCACTCAGCGCGTCTACGGCCTGAGCGAGCGGCGTCGAGCCGAGCTCCTCACCGGGCTCGCCGAGCGTCTGGAGTCGTGCGCCCACGTTTCCGACGGGCCAGAGCTACGGTCGACGTTCGCGCTGCTCGTGGTGGAGCACATCATCGACTTCTACTGGGGCGTCGACAGCGTCCCCTGGGAGCACCGACACGCAGCACTCGACGCGGCGCTCCTCATCTGCCAAGCCCCTTCACCCAACGATCGAAAGAAGTCATGGCTGTCCTCGTGGCAGCTTGGATCCGCGCTCGAAGGCTACGCGGCAGAGGTCGCGGACGGCGCGCGACTGGCCGCCCTCGTCCTTGACGACCCCAAGTCGCTGACGTGGGACACGGCCACAGTGGCCGCGACTTTCGCGTGCGAGCGGGGCGCTCCCCCAGCGGATGCCGCGGCCTCCCCCTTCGCCACGCTCGTGGACGGCGCGTACCGCAGCGATGCCTGGACTGCCTGGGCGGCGCTGGAGGAGCGAGATCAACTCGGGGTCGCGCAGCTCAAGAAGCTCAGCCGATCCGGTGCACTCCGCGACGAGCTCCGCCAAGCCGCGGCCGCTGGCACTCCACCCCATGAACTCGCCCGCCTCGCGCGACTCTACGCGTCGATCAAGAAGTCCGAGCGCAGCCACTGGCCCGAGCTCGTGGCGCCGCCCAAGCCGCTAGCCCTCGATGACAACGAATGGCGGGACCTGTCCCAATGGATTCCCAAGGCGCTCCATGGGGCGGCCATTGCGCACCTGAGGCATGCCCCACGGGCGGCCCTCGTCAAGGCCCTCACACCCGAGGTCCCCGACCCGCGCCACCTACTCAGCGAACAGGTAGCCCTTCAAGAGAGGCTGAGTGGAGCCGAACTATCCGCGGGCAAGCGTTCCGCGATGGAGCAGCGACTCAGCAGCCTTCTGCATCGTCTCGAAGCGCCGGAGCCAATTCCGCCGGGGACCGTCGCCGTCATCGAGGAGCGCCTTTGCGCCGGAGCCATTCGCGCACGCTTTCGTCGCTGGCTCACATCCCTTCAAGCACAGATCCTGACCGACCTTCCGGAACCGGCGCGCGCCTGCATCGACTTTGCCCAGGATCGACAGGCCGACGTCGTCATCGCCCATCTCCATACACTCCCCACTGAGACGCGGACCCTCGCCTATCGCCTGCTCTCCGCACGCGCAGCTCCCCAGCCTTGGGATCTGCGCGATGACCCCGCCAACGCCGCGTGGCGCGAGAAGGCTGCTGAGAACGGACTTGACCTCGCCCGCTGGTTCTCCGGTGAGGCGTTCGACGTCCCGCCCCCTGACGAGGGCGAACCCCTCATCTTTCGGCTAGAGGACGACCCGCTTGAAGTCATGAAGATGGGCCTTTGGTTCGACACCTGTCTTTCCCCCGGAGACATGAACTTCTTCTCGACGATCGCCAACGCCGCCGACGCGAACAAGCGGCTCCTCGTCGGACGCGATGCGAAGGGAACCGCCCAAGCGCGCTGCCTATTCGCCATCACGGAGCAATGGCACGTGTTGGCTTTCCACGTCTACGGGCACGAACGAGCCAAGTGGATTCGCAGCGCGACCAAGTCGGCGCTCCAGAGTCTCTGCTCGTCCATGGGCACCACTCCCGCGCCGCGGGGCAAGGTGTCGACCATCGTCGCACGGAAGTGGTATGACGACGGCCCCCAGGATGTCGCGGACCAGCTCGCCTCCCTTGGCCCGGGTGGCGAACTAGCATCGCGCGTGGCGGCGGCTCCCGACACGGACGCTTTCCATATCGTGTCCACGGAGCTGGGCACTCCGGTCATTGAGGTCGCCCTCGAGCTCATCCTCGGATGCGAAGTCTTCCTCACCAGCGCGGCGCGCACGGCTTCTTTCGCGCCCTTGCTCCGTTCTCGGCGATGGCCGCGCTGGTTTGTGTTCCGCTTGGCCCAACTCCTTGCGGTTGACTATCGAGACCTCGCGCTGGGGCTACTGAGGGAACTCTGCCGCGGCAAGAGTCCTGCGCGACTGAAGCTGGATGTGCACGAAGCCCTCACTCTTGCCAAGGCCTTTCGCAACGTGGGACAGCCGCGGCAATCGCTGCTCGTCCTCCGCTCACAACAGGGCACTTACGAAGCCGACGAGATTCGACGCGAAACGGCCCTCGCACTGAAGGACTTGGGGCGTGACGACGCAGCCGCCCGCGTCCTTGGCGCCCTAGCCTGAGCAGCATCGGAGCGCCCCCTATCGCACGATGGGAATTCCCAAGGGAACCTTTGATCGGTCCGGTACGCTAAGTTGTATGAACGACGGACGCTTCCCACTTCGATCCCGCCTCCCGAGGCTCTTACGCCCTATCGCATCCCTCCCCGTGGTCGCGGCTGGATTCGGCACCCTCGTCCTTGGAGGCAGCGCGGCGCAAGGCGCGCAGCTTGATCAAGTGGGCGTGCCCTTCTGCTCCGGCGATGGCTGCCCCTGCGGCAATGAGTCGGCTGATAGCGGCTGCGGCAACGACGGCTTCGACCTCGACCCGACAACGGGCGGCCTGCTGAGCACCCAGGGCACGGCCGACGTAGTGGCCGACGACCTTGAGGTGATGGCGAGCGGCCTCGCCCCCGGGGCACTGTCCGTCATGTTTATGGGCTCGCCCGCGTCCTCCGTTCGAAACGGCGACGGGCTTCTCTGCATCGGAGCTGGCACCACGGGGCTCTTCCGCTTTCCGGTCACCGTCGCCGATGCCAGGGGCACGGCGACCTTTGGGTCGATCGTCCAAGAGTCCCAAACGTTCGGTCCCGGTGGGACGGGCGCGCTGGTCGCCGGCGACACGCGATCCTTCCAAGTGTTCTATCGCGACGCCGCCGGCCCCTGTGGCGCTGCGTTCAACTCCACGAACGGCGTCACGGTGACCTTCGTCGAGCCCGAGGCACAACGCCCCACCGAGCTTGAGATTGGCGGACGACCCCTCGCTGAATTCCCCCACTTCGAACGCGTCGACGCGATCAACGAAGGCGACACCCTCTACCTGACCCTCGACGGCACGCCCCTGGCACAGGCGGTTGGCACAACGGTGGACCTCTTCGTCGTGGCGGATAAATCCGCAGCGGAGTGGGCCCAGGACCCGTCGCTCGTGGACGCGCGCGGCTCCTCACAGAGCTTCACGATCCTCGGCGGCCCAGCGGCAGCCGCCATTGCGACTCTGGACGCGGGCACGCTCCAAGGCACGCCGAGCCCGGGCCCGGACGGCGACCGCGTCGGCATCGCCTACGATCTAGTGGTCGACGTCGACCGCGACGGCCTGCTGGGCCCCGGCGACATCGTGGACGGCGGAGGCGATGCGCCCGCGCTGATCATCGCCCGCGACACGGTCGCGCCTGGCCAGCACGCGGTCACCGACCTCCTCTATAACGGCGGCGTTTTCCTTCGCCAGAAGATCTACTACCCTTCGGACATCGCAACCCTTGGGCAGTTGCCCCTCGTGATCGTCAGCCACGGCAACGGCCACGACTACCGGTGGTACGACTACATTGGCAACCACTTGGCCTCCTACGGCTACGTGGTGATGAGCCACCAGAATAATACGGGCCCAGGCATCGAGTCCGCGTCGCGCACCACCCTGACGAACACCGACGAGTTCCTCGGCAATCTCGACACGATCGCGGGCGGAGCGCTCCAGGGTCACGTGAACGCGCGTCGCATCGGATGGATTGGTCACAGCCGCGGCGCCGAGGGAATCGCCCGCGCGTACCAGAGAATTAGCGAGGGGGACTACGTACCGAACTTCTTCCATACGAGCGATATACGGATCCTCTCCAGCATGGCGCCGACGATCTTCCTCGGCTTCCAGCTTTCGAATCCGCGGGGAGTGCCGTTCCATCTCTTTACCGGTAGCGCCGACGACGATGTGAATGGTTCCGCCGGCGCAAGCCATATCGTTCACTCATTCATTCTGCACGAACGCGCCGAAGGTGAACGCCTAGTCACCGCCCTCCACGGCGCGGGTCACGGTGTGTTCCATAGCGGTGGCGGCAACCGGGTGGCCGACGGACCGTGCCTTCTGACCTTCAACGAAACGCACCAGATCGTCCGCGCTCACTTCCTTGCTCTCATGGCTCACTACCTTCGTGATGAGCCCGGCGTCAAAGACTTCTTTTGGCGGCAGTACGAGTCATTCTCGCCCATCGGTCGCCCCGTTTCCCCGTGCATAACGGTGAACCAGGAGTACCGTGACGGCCCCCTCGCGGGCAACTTCGTGATCGATGACTTCCAGTCAGAGCCGGATACGGCGCTCGCTAGCTCGGGCGCGGAGGTGACATTCGACCTCCTCAGCTTCGAAGAAGGCCGCCTTGTCGATTCGGACAGCACGATGACCGGTGGCCTCGGCAACAGCTTCAACGGCATGACGCGAATCAAGGGCGTGCTCGACGACAGCGGTGGCATCGCCTTCAGCTGGAACTCGCCGTCGTTCCTGCGCTACGAGCTGCCGATCGATCACCAAGACATCAGCGGCGGCCAGTTCGTTTCGTTCCGTGCCACCCAAATGACCCGCGAGCCAGAGACTACGGCCGCGCTGGAGGATCTCACCTTCAACGTGACGTTGGAAGACAGTCTCGGCCGCTCCAGCACCATCAACATCGGAGCCTACGGAGGCGGTATTGAGGAGCCGTACCAGCGGACTGGCTCCGGCGGTGGTGCGGGGTGGTCCAACGAATTCGAGACCATCCGCATCCGACTCACCGACTTCACCATGGACGGCACCGCGCTGGACCTCACGGACATCGCCTACGTTCAGTTCGACTTTGGCGGCCCCGGCGCCTCGCCTGTCGGCTTCATCGGCTTCGACGAACTCCAAATCACGGCACGCTGACATGAACTCCACTACAACAACCTCGGCGATCGCTCTCATCCTTGCCGTCGGCGCCGCTACCACTTGGTTCGCCACTCGCTCTGAGGGAACGCCCCAGGAAGGCCAGCAGGATCGCCGTTCTCGCATCGAAGCCGACGCAACGCCCGCGCCACCCGCAGGTGCCATCCGGACCACGGGCGTGAACCGCATCCTGCGCGCGGTTCCGTTCCGCCTCACCGTGCCCTACACCCACTATTACCGCGCCGATCAGCCCGCTGTCTCAGAGGGTTGGCTCGTGGTCCTTGGGGTGTCACCCGACCTTGTCCGTCCAACCAACGACTTCCAGCCGGTGCTCTACGCGGGCCTCCCCGGCGGAACCCAGACCTTGGAGCGCATCAATCAAGGCCACGTCGACGGCGTCACCGTCGCCTTCTTGCCGGGGGACATCGACGACCCGAGCGGCCTCCGCGGCGCCCCCATCTGGTTCGGAGCCCCCGAGCTACCTGAGCGCCTGACCGAACCGATGATCGAAACGGAAAGGGAGCGCATCGAAGACCTCGACGTCTTCACCGTCACGGAGGCAGCCCTCCGCGACGCAGAACCCTCAGCAAGCCAGCCAAGCCCCAAGGCGCTTCAGCTGGCGAGCCGTCAGGATCTCGAAGAGACCGCCGCCGAGCTCATCATCCAGTACGCTCCCGGAGATCGTGAGTTCGCCGAAGGCTTCCTGATCGACTGACGGGTCGTTTCCGCGCTCAGTCCATGAGCCGATAGCTGGTGCTGCGGCCCCCGCTTGCACTTTTCACCAAGACCCCGCACTCCACGAAATCGGCTAGATCCCGCGGCCTCGTCGCGGTAGCACCCGACCGCGATCGTGCGCAGACCGCTACGGCCCATCGGGAATAGCGCCGCGTGCCAACCGAAGAGCCGATGTCAGAAGTTGGTGTCACTCGACTAGTCCCGGAATAAGCGCTAAGGATCGTCAGATCGTGCAGCAATGCCGTGGCCGCGGCTCTTTCGAGGATGATGCCTGGCTAGTCAGGTGAATTCTCGAAGCGAAGCGCAAGGGCCGCGGACGCGGCGGTGCTGCGCGAAACGCAGTGGTCTGTCGGTTCTTAACGCTTATTTCAGGCCTAGCTGCGTGCTCGGGCCAGGTCGGTGATCGTGTCGAGCACCTCGTCGGGGCTTAGCCTGTCCGTGTCGATGCGGACGGCGTCCTCGGTCTCCGTCAGGGGAGAGTCGGCCCGCGAGCTATCGATATCGTCGCGGCGTTTGAGGTCCTGCTCGTACTCGACGGCGAGTTCGGGCCGGCCCTCTTCCTTGGCACGGCGCTCGGCGCGCACCCGCGGGCTGGCGATGAGGAAGACCTTGAGGTCGGCTGTCGGAAAGACCACCGAGGTGGTGTCGCGGCCTTCGGCGACGACGCCCCCACCGTTTTCCACGGCGTGATCGGCGATTCGACGCTGGAGGCGCACCATGGCGCGCCGAACGCCGGAATGGGCGGACACAGCGGACACGTGGAGATTGACCTCGGGACTGCGGATGGCGGGCTCACCCGGCATGCCGCCGATGAGGATCTTGCCTGCGCTGTCGAACTCCAGCCGCACCGAGCTGGCGACGGTCTTGCAGGCGAACTCGTCGTCCGTGGAGATCCCGCGATCCAGGATCACGAGCGTCACGGCCCGGTACATGGCCCCGGTGTCGAGGAAAGTCAGCCCTAGGCGGCTGGCGAGGCTTCGAGCCGCCGTGCTCTTGCCCGACGCGGCGGGTCCGTCGATCGCGATGATCATAGGGCAACATCCTAACCGAACAGGACCCTGCCCGGGGAGGCAGGGGGGGGACGCTGCTGCCCTCTACCTGCCCTGCCTCGACCCCTCTTGCCCAGCCGCCATCACGGACTCGCCGATGAAGGCATCGGCTGCGGCTGGGATCTTGTCTCCGTAGGCGTTGACCGCCACGAGGAAGGCCAGATCGACCTCTGGGGCCACCCAGGCGTTGGCGTACCACGTGGTGTTAGAGCCCGAGTGGGTCAGCGCGGTGCCGCCGGCCCAGGAACGATCGGCGCGCAGCCAGCCCATCCCGTGGGCGGAGTCCGTTCCAGCACCGACGAGCACTCCCATGGACTCCGCGCTCAGGAACGGGTCAGCCTGGTCGCTGCCGACTCCCTCCAAGAAAACCGTCGCGAACTTGGCCCAGTCGGCCATGGAAAGGTGCACCGTCCCGGCAGGCCCGAGAGCCGGGTCGTTGTCGAGCTGGACAGGAACGAATTTGCCCCCTTCGCCGCCCGTGTGGCCCCAAGGCTGATCCACCTCACCCGCCGTACCAGGTACGCCGAAGGCCGCCGTGGTCATTCCCAGGGGTTCAAAAACATGCTCGCGGATGAGCTCTTCCCACGTGGCGTCGCAAACCGCCTCGGCCATGGCGCCGGCCACCATCACGCCGAGGTTGGAGTACAGAAACGCCTCGCCCGGCTTCGTTGCGGGTGCCTTCGCCATCGCGGCCTGGGCGATCAACACTCGGCGCTGGCGAACGTCCTTCCCTTGGAAGGCCCACCAGTCCTCAGCGTTCGCGGCGAGACCCGACTGATGCAGCAGAAGCTGGCGCACGGTCACAGGTCGGAAGTCCTTGTGGATGAGCTTCGAGGTTCTGGGCATGAGCTCGTGAATCGTGGAGTCCCAGCCCATCTTCCCCTGCTGCACGAGCCGCGCGATCAGCACCGCGGTCATCGCCTTAGTATCCGAACCGATGTGCACCAGATCGGCCGAGTTCATCGGTGCGTCCTTCCCCGCGTGGCGCAACCCAAACGATCCGACCCTGGTCTTCTTACCGAGCTGGACCACCGCACCGATGGCGCCGGGCGCCCCTGACTCCTTCAGGACCCTGGCAAGGCGGGCGCTGATCTCCGCGTCCTCCTCCCAGCTCAGCTGTGGGGCGGCTGCATCGCTGGCCGTGGCCTGCACTGAACTAGGTGCCCACGGGTTGGACCAGCCGGAGGCAGCGCCCCCTAGGAGTGCGAGAGCGGCGGTGGAGAGGTAGATTTTCATAGCAGGTGGGGTACGAGGCCTAGGGGCTGCCTATTGCGGACAATGCCCTGAAAATAGGGGACTCGTCCCCTATTCACCCTGAGCCGCGAAGCGGCCACCGGTGCCGACACGATAGACATCATCGCGCCACTCCCAGGCCCCGACCACGACGAAGCGCACGGGGCTTCCCCCTGCCTCCCCGAGGGCTTCGTCCCGGGCATCATGGGCGTGGCCGCAGACCACCGCGCTCGCGCCCGTCGACTCGGCAAGGGCGGCCACAGCGACCGGACGAATCGATTTTTGGTCCTCCAGCTTGAAGGCCTTGCGGCTCTCCGACTGCGCGCGTAGGCGAGCCGCCACTCGACGGGCGATCCAGAGCGGCATGCGCCTGGAAAGCCAGCGAATGGAGCGCCTGCGCCAGACACGACGAAGCCGCTGATAGCCCTTGTCGAGGGTGCACAGGGAATCGCCGTGGACGAAAGCAAAACGCTCACCGGTTTCCGGCATCAGCGCGACGAACCCCTCGGCGAAGAGCGCCGCCCCCGACGCCTCCTCAAAGGCTGTCCCCATGAGCGCGTCGCGATTGCCGGGAATCATGCAGACCTCGATGCCGCGCGCCACCAGCCGATGAAGAGCGGCCAACACTTCGACCGTCCCCGCGAGCCGCACCTGTTTGGCCCCCACCCACGTATCGAAGAAGTCCCCCATCACGATGAGCTGCGGCACCGCGTCGGAAACGAGATCATCGCACCAGGCGATGAAGCGCGCGGTGCGCTCGTCCCCGCCGGGCGCGAGGTGTAGGTCGGCGATCACCAACGCACCGACTCTCAGCTGGAGCACCTGCGTCGGGACCGAGCCGTCGGGCAGCAACGCCTCGTCCGCGGCGGTACTCAAATCCTAGGCGCCCTCTTCAGGCTCGTCGGCGTCGATCCCGAAGTCCCGTAGCTTCTCCCACAGGACCTTGCGTGAAATCCCGAGCAGCTCTGCCGTCTGCGAGCGGTGACCGCCCGTGGAAACCAGCGCCGCGCGGATGTGCGCCGTTTCCGCCTCGCGCATGACTTCGCGCAATGGACGCACGTCCTCTTGGACTTCGGCCGTCGCGCGCCAGCGACCGTCCTGGGGCAGCAGGTCCTCCGCTTCGAGGGTGGTCCCCGTGCCCGCGAGGGCGACCGCGCGCTGCACGGCGTTCTCCAGCTCGCGTACGTTGCCGGGCCAGGAGTAGCGTTCCAGCATCTTCATGGTCGAGCGGCTTACCTCGAAGGTGCGGCCGTTTCCATAGCGCTCGATCATGGCCGACACCAGCAGCGGCACGTCACCGCGACGCTCGCGCAGGGGCGGCAGCTGCACCGGCACAACGTGCACGCGGTAAAAGAGGTCTTCCCGGAACTTGCCCTCTTTCACCAGCTTGCGCAGCGGGATCTTGGTGGCTACCACGACGCGGAAGTCGCTCGAAAGCGTCTTCTCCCCGCCAACTCGCTCGAACTGATGTTCCTGCAGCACGCGCAGCAGCTTCACCTGAAGCGGCATGGGCATGTCGTCGATATCATCCAGGAACAGCGTCCCGCCGTCCGCTAGCTCGACTCGCCCCTTGCGCGTGCCCTTGGCGTCCGTGAAAGCGCCTTTCTCGTGGCCGAAGAGCTCGGCCTCCAAGAGGTTCGCCGGCAGCGCCCCACAGCCGAGCGCGATGAACGGACCGTCCTTGCGCGCGGACAGCGAGTGAATGCTGAGGGCGATGCGCTCCTTACCCGTGCCGCTCTCCCCCTCGATCTCGACGGTGGCATCGGTAGCCGCCACGGTACGGACACGATCAAACACTGCGAGCATCGCATCCGAGGAGCCCACGATGCCGTCGAACCCGTCGGGGGCCGCTTCGTCGAGCTTCTGGCGCAGCTCCTTGTTCTCGGCCACAAGCTCCGAAACGCGCCCGAGCACGCTCAGCCTCTGGACCACGGCCTCGTTACGGAAGGGCTTTTGAATGTAGTCGATGGCGCCGAGCTTCATGGCCCCCACCGCGTCGTCCACCGTCGCATAGCCCGTCATCATCAGCACGGGGCGCTCGGGATCGAGCTCCATCGCGCGGGCGAGAACAGCCATGCCGCCCTCCCCGGGCATACGCACGTCCGTGACCACCACCTCGGGCGGTGGCTCCGTGGCGAGGCAGTCGAAGGCGCCCTTGGTGTCCGATGCGCCGAGCACCGTGTGCCCGGCGTCCTCCAGCGCGTCGCGCAGCGTCACGAAGATAGTGACCTCATCCTCGACGAGGAGGACGCGCATCAGCCGTCGGCGGGATCGAGACCCGCGGTCCCCAACTCGTCTGGGGTCACGAAGAGCGAGCGGTCGCCACCAGCGGCCACGGCGTCCTCAAGGGCCTCTTCCGACGCTTGCAGCAGCGCGTCAAAGAACATGGTGCGCTGGGCCGAAGTCACGCCACCATCGTCGCTGCCGTCATAGGATCCGCCGATGGCCAACGTGATAGGAATCGTGCGGCCGTCGCTCTGGAAATCGAGCTTGCGCGTGCTCACGATCAAACGCTCGCACATGGCGCCGAGCCCTTGACCGCCCGTGTGCGGGATCACCGCCAAGAGACGGTCGTCCGCCATTCGTCCCAAGAAGTCGGAGCTGCGCGTCGCGCTCTTCAGGAGTCCGATCACGGAATCGACGATCTCCTCCTTGGCCTCGTAGCCGTAGAGGTCGCGAAGGTGACCGAGGCGGTCCACGGCGACCATGATGCAAGAAATCGGATAGCCGTAGCGCTGTGCTCGGTTGAACTCGACCCGCATCAGGTGCTGGATCTGAGCCAGCGAAAACAGGCTCTTGTCGGCGGAACTATCGGTCATCGAGATGGCCCAGGGGTGGGCTCGCAGCGGTCTTGTGGAAGGGTCAAGTCTTGGGGGGACGGGTCGGTCTCGGCAGCCCCTTAGCTAGGCGTCACGGCGTCGACCATCCGGTCGATGATCCCGTCGAGGCTCCATTCGTAGTTTACGCGTGCGAGGATCAGCAGTGCGAGGATGATCGCGCTGTAGACGCCAATCGCCACCACGTTGGCGATGAAGAAGGCCATTCCGTTCTTGGCGGCGCCCCTGGCGCGCCTGGAGGCACCACGGATGCCCCTCTGGAAGGAGGCCATCACGAGATCGCGCTCGATCATGCCGGCCCGCTCTAAGAGGCGCGGGTTGCCGAGTTCGGCCCCAGAGGCCCCAAGGATCTCGCGGGCGCAGGCGTCCGCGTCCCATTCGTGCTGGACCACGGCGGCCTGCCAGCGCTTGGTCGTCTTCTTGTCGGCCAGGCCCGATTCGACGAGCAACCCGGCCGCTACGCGCTCCCAGGCCCGCTGGACCGCTGGATCATCCGACAGGGCTGGCCGGGCTCCGCCGCCGCTCGATCCCGACCGGGCCGGGGCTGGCTCCTCGATCTCCTCCAGGACGGGCGGGAGCTCGAGGAACCTGAACTTCACCCCCGACCAGGCGAACTCGGACTCGTTTTCGAGCTCGACTTCCTCGACCGAATCGCCGCCCACGATCAGCGCGTCCTCGCCCTGCACACGAACCACCTTGGGCGGACTGTCCCAAACGTGGAGCTCGCCTTCGGCCCCGTCGATCCCCACGTCAATGCCCCGGGCACCCTTGGGACCGATGCGAGTCAGCCCCGCCTGGAGGGAGACCTGTTGGGACTTGGAGCCGCGTCTGAGTTCGAGCTTGAGATTGAGCATGGGATCTGGGATGGGAAAATGACGGCGCTGGGCTGGGGAGCACCGTGACCGGCATGACTATGCCAAGCTATGTAGACGATGACGACCACCCGAACAGCCTTCGTCCCATTCCGCGCCTCCCTCGGTGCTCCTTCGCTTGCATCTCCTTGGAGAGCCCTGGTAGCGATGGCGCTTCTTCCCCTAGCCGGATCCCTCGCGGGGGCTACACCGCGGGCCACCCAAAATGAAGGGCCCGTCGCCAGTCGTATCGTGCCCCTGCCCAGCGAGTCGGCGACCGGGGCAGCCGGGCCGCGGGAGATCCTCGATGGCCTGCACGTGCGCTGGGCTGGGGATGATCCGGAGGCTGGGATCGACTCCCTCGGCGCGCCGGTCCCAACTCGGACGCTCATCTCGGTTATTGAGCAGCGGGTCGATCGGGAAGGCGGCCGAGAAGCTGGGCTGTCGGTGGAGAACCTCGGCACCGTGCTGCTCATCCGCGGAGGCGCTGGCAGCAGCAAGGAGGCTCTCGACCGCGCCGCGGCCACAGCGGAGGCGACGGTCGCGGAGTTCAGCGGCCTGGCTGGCAGCCTCAGCTATCGCACCCGCGTGTCCCTCACCGCCTCCGGCGAGGGAGTCGCCCCCCTTACGGTGCTCGACGAAGAGCGCACGATCGCGGCAGGGTCGCGGGCGGGATTTGGAGAGCGCATGGTTCGCTCGGTGGTCGCCGACTTCGACGTCGAGGTCGCCACGGGGCAGGCCATCGCCGACCCCGTGGTCGCCCATGTCGAGACGGGGGAAACGGTCCACCTATGGGCGTCGACGGTCCTCGACCCAAGCGGGACCCGACAGCTCTACGTTCAAGGCCTTTTGGACGTGGCTATCGAGGCGAATGCGCGAAGCTTCGACCCCGACGTCTATGAACTCGGTGTGCTCGAGCAGCCCACCGTCACCACCTACCAGGTCATGTTCGCGGGGACAGTGCCCAGCGGTGCCCCCCTGGTGGTCTCCCTCGATGGCATGGGCGGGAAGCACACGGGGCGTCGCCTCGAAGTGAATGCGGAGCCCGTGGCCACAACGGACGACACGGGCGATGCCCAGCGGATCGTCGATCTAAGCCGTGGCATGTGGCGCGGCACGCTCAACCAGTCGCACGTCCTCATGGACTCTGCCCTAGGCCTTAGCGTTCCGGAGTCACGTATGCCCGCCAGCGCGGCCCAGCTCCTGGGCCTCGCGTTTGGCCGGGACCGATTCTCGCGGCCCAGCCTGGGCTCATCCGCCCTTTTCCTCGCAGCGAAGGGCGCAGCGGGGAATCAGCCCGCGTCCTCTGCGGTCCAAGCTCTCTTCGAGTCCATCGATCCCACGGGGTCCCAGGCAACCGTCACCGTTCGCTCGACGGCCGACGGACTCACCGTGACACTGCCCGCCACCCACGGCGCACTCGTCCGGGTGGCCCGCACCAAGGAGACCATCCTCGTGCTCGACTACAACCCGCAGGTGGCCAACGAGGCCACGCTGTCCGATCCGGACTCAGAGATGCTCTTGACCGGTGAGGTGATGGAGGGCGTCCTAGAGTCCGCGGGCGAAAGCCTGGTGCTCAGGGGCCACGTCACTCGACGGACCCTGACTGGGTTGAGCGTACGCGAGGCGAATCCCATGGATGTGGGGCGCATCCAGCAGCCCACATTGACCCGCGCCTCAGCCACTTTTGGTGCGGTGTCCGGCGCGAGCACGACCGCGGCGGAGATGGCCATCAGCCTGGGCACGCTCCCTCGATAGGTTCAAGGCTGAACCCGAAGGGAATTTGGCCGGTGACTGCCCAACGCGTGGGCGGTAGTCCACGCTGGATAGGCTACTCTGTGTCGGATGGCCCCTTTTCCTCGGGTCAGCTTGTGATCCCCAACGTCTTCGCGTCCTACCGCCCCATCGCCTCTTGATTGAGGCACCCCTTTGAGACTCGGCCTACACCAATCCGCCCGCATGGAGCAGCGACTGATTCAGTCGCCGCAGATGATCCAAGCGATGCAAATCCTGCAGCTCCCTCTGCTGGATCTATCGGAGAGGATCGACCAGGAGCTGCTGGAGAATCCCTTCCTAGAGGTGCTCGAGCCCGAGCGCGATGCGACCGAGCGGGCGAGCGATGCGGCCACGGAGAACGCTCCGGAGGACGGCGGTGCCGAAGGGATGCTCGACCTCTTAGAGCGGATCGACCGCGACTTCGGCGACGGAACGCGCAGCCGCCTTCAGGCCTCCGGCGAGGATGGAGACCGCAAGTACGAGGCGATGATGAACACGCCGGAGTCGGCGGAGACTTTCGCCCACGCGGTTCTGTCGCAGATCACCTCGCTCGAGCTCACGCCTCGCCAACAGACCGTTCTGGAATACGTGGTCTGGTCACTGGACGAACGGGGCTATTTGACGGAGACCCCCGCGACCTTGGCCGCCGAGCTGACGCTCGAAGTCCAGAGGACACTTCAGCCCTCCGCGGGTACCTCACCGGTCTCCGCAGTCATCGCGGACGATGAGCCCGCACCCGCTGTCCAGCCAGAAGGCGCCGCTGCCGAGCCGGAGCAAGAAGACCTCGAGCATCGCGACCTCGCCCCCGATGAGATGGTGGTCACCGAGGACGAAGTGCGCGACGCGTTGGAACGGCTGCGGGAGGCCGTCCACCCGGGACTAGGCGCACTGGACCTGCGTGAGTGCCTGCTTCTACAGCTGCCCGCCGCGGGGCTTTGGACACCGCTGATGCGCCAGCTCGTAGAGAATCACCTCGACGATATCCGCTCGAACCGCCTGCCGCAGATCGCCAAGGCCACCGGCCAAGACATCGAGGACGTGAAGGCGTCGATCGAGCTACTCCAGCGCCTCGATCCGGCCCCGGGATCGGGGTTCGGCGACACCACCGCGGAGGTGATCCACCCCGAGGTCATCGTCGAGCTCGACGAAGACGGCGTCGTCGTACGCCTCGACCGCGAACGCACGCCCGAGCTGCGCATGTCCCCGGTCTACCAGACCAAGGACTACCGCCAAAAGCTGAAGGAGGGCTCGAAGGAAGAGCGCGAGTGGGTGAAGAAGCGGCTGGAGGCAGCGAGCTGGTTCATCGACGCGCTGCTTCAGCGCCAGTCGACCCTAGAGCGCATCGCCAACGCGCTCTTCCGGCGCCAGCGCCGATTCCTCGAGCGCGGCGAGGAGGCATTGATGCCCCTGCGTATGCAGGAGATCGCCGACGAGGTGGGAGTCCACATCTCGACCGTATCCCGCGCCGTCGCCGGCAAGTACGCCCAGACCCCCCGCGGCATCTTCTCCCTGAAGTTCTTCTTCGTGGGCGGGACCACGAAGGCGTCCGGCGAGGAGACCAGCCAGATCTCGGTGAAGGAGCGGATTAAGAAGATCGTGGCGGCCGAGGATGTCCGCAAGCCCCTCTCGGACGAGGGCATCGCGAAGGCGTTGGAGGAGCAGGACGGCATCAAGATAGCCCGCCGCACCGTCACCAAGTACCGCAAGGCCTTGGAGATCCCCTCTTCGACCCAAAGGCGCCAGTACTGAGCTGCGGGCAACGGAGTTGCGGGCGGCGGAGCTGCGGGTGGCGCGGGGCCCCCTGCCCCGCTAGTCTCTACGTCCGATGAACCTCAAGGCCACCGAACTACGGAAAGGGCTCGTCCTCGTCAAAGACGGACAGCTCCTCATGATCACCGACTACAGCCACCATACGCCGGGCAACTGGCGGGCGATCATTCAGGTGAAGACCCAGAACCTCCAGACCAAGCAGAACGGGTCGTTCAGGCCGTCGGCCGGAGACCAGTTCGAGGTGGCCTACCTCGACAAGAAGAAGAGCCAGTACCTCTACCAAGAGGCCAGCGGCAACTACTGCTTCATGGACGCCGAGACCTTCGAGCAGTTCGAGCTCGATAAGTCCATGGCCGAGGAGAAGATGAAGTATGTCCGCGAGTCGGACGAGATCGAAGTCACCTTCTACGAGACGACCGCCGTGTCCATCGAACTCCCGCCCCAGGTGGTGCTGGAAGTCAAAGAGGCCGAGCTCGCGGTCAAGGGCAACTCGGCGACCAACGTGAAGAAGGACGCCGTCCTCGAAACCGGCGCACCGATCCGGGTCCCGCTGCACATCATGGCCGGCGAACGCGTCAAGGTCAGCACGGAGACCGGCGAGTTCATGGGCCGCTCTTCGGAGTAGCCCCCCTCCTCGGCTCCTTAGTCCGGACTGTATCGCCAGACCGTGATCGATAGGTCCCTGGCCTCGACGTGCACGGGGAAGTGCTGGATCATCCGGCACTTCTCACTGAGGAAGTGGGTGAGACCGTCTCGATCGTCCTTCGACAGGCTCAGGTTGTAGTCGTTGCGCACGACAAACCACGCGGTGCGGCCCGTTTGCTCGATCTCTCGATACGGGTAAGGGCTGAACCGGTCGAGCTGAATCACCACGTCATGTTGACGGACGTCGGTCTCTCGTCCACCCGTGAGATAGAACTCCACGACCGGCGCAGGTGCACCCACGATGACGTCGCTGCTGGTTCGTCGGGCTGCGACGAGTTCGACCGCCTCTCGCCACTTGGCGCGCTGACCGTTGCCCACGGTGAAGTACACCGCCACCTGGGAAAGAAGGGGCAGAACGAGCACCAAGAGCCACGCGAAGCGCATGGCGGGTGACCCCACGACCTCCCGGCCGTTCGAAGCTCGACCCTGGGAGTTCGCCCCGATGGGCCAGGCCGCGAGGAGTGCGATCCACGGAAAGAAGGCAAACGCGTACTGGGCGCTCACCTTGGCGGTCCCGGCGAGGACCGCGAGGATCAGCCCGCCCAGCACCGCTACGGTGCCTACGAAGCTCGGCGCGGCGTCGCGCCCCACCAAGGCCAAGATCCATGCACCCAGGGCGACCGCGGCGATCGTCGGCGTGACGAACGAGCCCGTTGTCAGCGCGAAGTGTGCGACTCCTGCCAGGGGGTCTTCGATGCTCTTCTTGGCCAGGTACTTCTGGAAGACGGACCAGACGAACGGGCTGGCGAGGAGTCCCGGAACGGCCACCACCAGAAAGGAGAGACGGGCAGAGCGCTTTGACTCCGGGTTCGTCGTCGGCGGGAAGAGAAACGCAGCAAGGCCGATGGCCCCGCCAAGCAGGGCTCCCTGCAGGTGGAAGAACACGCCGAGCGCAGCGACGCAAAGACCCAGGACGGTCAAGGTCACGCGGGGGGCTAGGATCCCGCGAATCGCGAACCCACCTCCGACGAGGCCCAGGACCTGGACCATCGTGTAGAAGCGAGCGGTTTGGGACCACTGGATCTCCCATGCGCTCACGGCAACGACGAGAGCCGCGGTGGCCGCCCGGAGTCCACCGGCCAAAGGAAGGAAGGCCCAGAAGGTGAGCGGGATTGCCATGTAGCCAGCGATGGCTGGCGTCAGGCGCAGCGCCGCCTCAGTCGGGTCGCCCCCGAGGGCGTTGACCGTAAGGCGGATGATGTCGTAGCCGAGGGAGTTGTCGAGGCCCACTCCGAGGTTGGCATCGCCCCAGGTGAAGACCTCGTCGAGCCAGAGGCTCCACTGACCAAGGCGCACGAATCTCAGCAGTCCCAGGATGAGCGCAGCCCCGAGCACCCAAGGGGTGAGCCCACCGCCGTGCCCAGTCCCTGCAACTGGTCCGTGTGAACCAGCGCTCGCGTCGGAAGTTCTTTCCGGAGGTCGGCCTTGGGGCGCCTCAGGGTTGGGTTCTGTGGGTCCGGGGTTCATGGGGCGCGGCATCGTCCCCAATGTCGGACGGCGATCCAAACGCCAGGAGCCGACTTATGGGCAAGAGGGCACGGTTTTTTTGGCGAGCTGAGGTCCAAATTGGACCGATAGCACCAGGAACCGCCCACAGAGTGGCGTGTGGCGACCCCTACTCCCACAATGAACCCATGACTCGCTCCCTCTCACCGACGATCCTCGGCGCACTCGTGCTATCCAGCGGAGCACTGACCAGCTGCATCTCTGGTCGCCGCCCCATCGTGTTGGATTCGACCCCGCGTGGCGCGGTCGTCTTCGTCGATGGCGAGGACTCAGGGCACTCCACGCCCTGCAACATTCAGCTCAGCGATCGCAATCGGACCTTTGAGTTTCGTCTGGGGGGCTACGAGCCCGTCCAGCGCAAGATCCGCGTGGGTGAGCGCAGCGAAGTGGCGTATTGGGAGGACTCCTACACGGACTACCGGACCTGGGCCTTCCCCCTCTGGCTCAACGCCGAGGACTTTTTCTTCCCCGTGAAGGAAGACGATGGCGAGATGCCCAACCGCATCCACGTCCGCCTGAAGCGCGCGCGAGAGCCCATCGCGCAGTCCAACTAGCGTCGATTGCCGAGTCCCCCACTGGCGGCATCCACAACCCCCGTGTCCCAATCCACCCGTCGCGGCCGCCGCGCTGTCTTCCTAGACCGCGACGGCACGATCAATCGCGAGGTCGACTACCTGTCGGACCCCGATGACTTCGAGTTCCTCCCCGGCGCCGTCGAGGCCCTCGCAGATCTCAGCGCCGCAGGCTTCGCCCTCGTGGTCGTGACGAACCAGAGCGGTATCGCGCGCGGGCTCCTCGATGAATCGACGCTGGACCAGATCCACCAGCGGATGACCGCAGGCCTCAAGGAGGCCGGGGTCGAACTCGACTGGATTGCCTACTGCCCCCACCACCCCACCGTCGGACCCGCCGGCTACCAAGCCGACTGCTCCTGCCGCAAGCCGCGCCCTGGCATGCTCCTCAGCGCGGCGGGGCACCTTGGGATCGACCTCAGCGCCTCCTACTGCGTGGGAGACTCCCTGCGTGACGTGGAGGCCGCCGAGCACGTTTCCGTGGAGGGCATCCTCGTGCGAACCGGCAAGGGAGAAGCGCAGGAGGCCGTCGCCGCCGATCGCGGTGAAGACGTGCTCGTCGTGGATGATCTCCGGGCAGCCGCGCGCTACATTCTCGGGCTATGACCACCGCCCAAGCCGCGACGACCTCACGCCCCAAAGCCCTCGTACTCCGAGGCCCCGGCACGAACTGCGAAGACGAGACCCTGCGCGCCCTGCGCATGGGCGGGGCCGACGCGGACCTCCTCAGGACGGACGTCGCCCTGAAGGACCCCAGCCAGCTCGAGGGTTACGGGGTGCTGGTCTTTGCGGGCGGCTTTAGCTACGGCGACGATCTTGCCGCTGGACGCGTGTGGGGCTCCACCCTGCGGTCTGCCCCGGGAAGCCAGGAAGGCCTCGGGGGCGCGCTGCGCGCCCACGTCGGCCGCGGCGGCCGTATCCTCGGCGTCTGCAACGGCTTCCAGGTGCTCGTGGAGTCTGGCCTGTTCGAGCCGGAGTCGAGCCCGGAAGAGCGCTCGATCGCTCTCTTCGCGAATGCCTCCAATCACTACGAGTGCCGCTGGGTCACCCTGGAAGTCCAGGAGAGCCAGTGCGACTGGCTGACCGCCGGCGAGCGCATGCCGACCCCCGTGGCCCACGGAGAGGGACGCTTCGCCGTGACCAACGACGCCGCCCTTGAGCGCCTCAAGAGCCGCGGGCAGGTGGTTTTGACCTACGTGAACGAGAAGGGAGAGCCTGGGGAGCCCGCGGGCTATCCAGCGAACCCGAACGGCGCCGTAGGCGACGTAGCGGGCATTTGTGACCCTACCGGCAGGGTCGTGGGGCTGATGCCCCACCCAGAGAGGAACCTAGACCCCTGGAACCACCCCCAGTGGACGCGCCTGGCAGGTCCTGGGGCCAAGCGGAAAGAGGGAGAAGGCCTCGCCTTCTACCGCGCACTGGTGGAATCGGCCGCAGGCCAATCTCTATAGTCGGAAGCGCCGCAGCAGCGCGTTCACCCGCACTTTCGAATGCGCGCGGCCCAATGAACTATGAGGCGCACCGCACACACTAGCTCCGCTGCACGCACGCACGGAGCCACCCAATCCACCGCTCCTTCCCTCGCAGCTCGGTTCGGGAGGATCCTCTCCGCACCCGCGCTGCTGGCGCTCACGACCCTGGCCGCCACCGGCCTTGGGGCCTGCGCTCCGATCGCCGTCGTCGGCACTGCGATCCTCGTCAACGACGAGTTCGTCGACAACGCCCAGACCGTCATCGTGCCCTACGAGGTCGACTACGTCTGGAAGTCAGCCCGGAGCACGCTGTCCCACATGACGTCGGACCTGCTCGACGTGGACAACGATCTCCGCGCGATCAAGACCTTCGTGGACGGCGCCGAGGTCATCGTCCAGGTGGAGACCTTCGACGTGGGCCAGACCCGCATTCGGGTAGCCGCCAAGCGCTACCTCGTCTACAGCGACGAAGTGGCCGTCAATGTGCGGAACCGAATCGACCTCGATCTGAACTGAGCGAGTCTCAGTCGGGCACTACCCGGAACTTACGGGCGGAACGGTAGTGATATACCGCTGCCCACCGCCTAAAATCCGCGCGCGGATATGAGGAATCCTTCATCTGAGATTCCCTCCGCGCCGAAGTATGCCCGTGACGCGAAACGATCCCCACCGAGTCTGGCTCCCTACCGCCGGACTCCTCTTCGCAGCCGCCCTCCTGGGCTCCTGCGGCACCGTCGCCGCCAACGACCCCGAGATCATGTCGATCGAGGAGTTCGAGCAGGGCGCCGAGACGATGAGCTACGACCAGGACGCCCAGTTTGTCTGGCTCCGGGCGAAGGAAACCCTGGTTCACCTGTCTTCGCGGCAGCCTGACTTCAACGACGACACGATGCGCGGCTTCGCGACCGTCGAGGATGGGTCCATCCAGATCGGCATCGTAGCCCTAGGCGACAACAGCTGCCGCATGGCCGTAAGAGCCAGGGAGTACGGGCTGGCGAGCTCAGAGCTCGCGGTCCGCGTGCTCAACCGAATCCACGAAGAGATCGAGCCGTAAGTAGAGGCAGCGCCGCCGCGTCCTGGGAACCGCGTATGGGGCGCCTCTTCGTGTGTCTTGTGTGAGCCCCCAGCGGGTTGGCGGTGGAATTCGCCCATCACCCGTAAGCTGAGGGCATTACCTGCCTCTCATGCGCCACCGTTCCGCCAATGGACGGCTAGGAGCTTGGGTATTCTCTCCGCATTCTTTCCTTCGGCTCCTAGGAAAACTCCCCTTCGTCATCCCCTCTTGCTCACTGCCGCTGGATCCCTCGCGGTTTCCGCCGCATCGGCACAGACCGCAGTCATCACTGACAACTTCGAGATCGACAGCAGCGCGGACTACACCATCGGCAACGACGGTTCGATCGACGGTGTCCAAGAGTTCGGCTTCGACTACGTCGCAGCCGGTATCCCGCTGGCACCTCGCTCCGCCGCCGGGGACACAGGCGGCCTGCGCCTGACGGTGAACACAACCTTGGGCACCCAGAACGCGATCACGTGTTTCCACAAGGACGTTGTGGACGCCGATCTCTACACGATGACGGTCGACGTCTGGATGAACTTCACGGGCACGGCTGGCACCACCGAGCACGCCCACGTGGGCGTTGGTGGCGACGAAATGACCTTCAACCAGCTTTTCTCGCCCATCTCCGGTTCGGGCGCGTTTATCGCCTTCGACGGCGACGGCGGCTCGGGCTCCGACTACCGCTGGTTCCGTGACCCCCTCAACACGCCCATGGGGGAGACGAATAGCACCACGCTCCCGAACTCCCACCCGAGCGACCTCGGAAACGGCAGCAACAACAGCGGCGCGTTCTTCCAGGCTCTCTTCCCCTCTCCGCCGTCCACGATCGCGGGTTCGCCTGGCAACATCTGGACGACCGTGGAGGTCGCGGTGGACAACGTCGCGGGGCAGATCTCGTTCTCCTTCGACGTCGTCCTCACCTTCCAAGGGGATTTCGACAACCGCTTCGATGGCAACGTGAGCCTTGGCCTTGCCGACGTTTTCAGCTCGATCGGCATCGCTGACTCCTTCGTGGTCTACGACAACCTGGAAGTGGTTGATGACTCTAGCCCGGGCACGAACTACTGCTTGGCCGCCATCAATTCCACCGGAGCCGCTGCGGCGATCAGCGCAGCTGGATCCGCCAGCGTCGCCGCCAACAACCTCACGCTGACAGCTGACGGCCTTCCCATGGCCACGTTCGGCTTCTTCATCGTCGGCCCCGACCAAGGCTTTGTCATGAACCCCGGTGGGAGCAGCGGCAACCTGTGCCTCTCAGGGAGCATCGGTCGCTACGTCGGTCCGGGACAGATTCAGAACACGATGTCCACGAACTCTTTCTCTCTGGCCGCGGACCTCACGATGGTGCCGAGCCCGACTGGACCTTTCGCCGTTATGCCTGGAATGACCCTAAACTTCCAGGCGTGGTACCGCGACACGAGCGCCATGGGCGCGACGTCAAACTTCACGAACGGCCTCGAGATCACGTTCCTCTAAGCCGCGCAGAAAGCCGTACCGAGGACCGCCCTCAGGACCGCCCTCAGG
>CAYQKK010000029.1:0-3629 GCA_964417955.1 uncultured Planctomycetaceae bacterium | reverse complement strand
AGGACCGCCCTCAGGACCGCCCTCAGGGCGGCCCATCAACGAATAGCCGCCGCCCCTCTCCTGATACGCAGGCGAGGGGCGGCGGTTCGCTCATTCAGCTTCAAAGTGCTCGAAGACTGCCCGCCTCGCTGTACGGACCGATGCCTCCAAGCCGTTCCGGCACTTTCCGGGATTGGGTCACGTAGGACAGATGCGACTGGACACCTCCTGGGTAAGAGGAGTCTCTGCCTTCTGGAGCCACTCGCGGCTGCCCTTCGGAACCGCGTTGTGACACATTCGGCTCCGGAGGCTCTAATGGTGTACCTCGATGATTTCCCAGGACTGACACCATGAGCCGAACAAGCGCACGCCAGCTTTTCATCCCCGCGGCCGCCGCCCTCGCGGCGCTTCTGACCCCCTCCTCCAGCCTCGCAGCGCCGCTGCCCTCCGACGTCCTACGAGTCGGCCCGACCCAGGCATTCACAACGATCTCTGCGGCGGTCGCCGAGGCGGCATCCGGCGATGTCTTGCTTGTGGACGCAGGGGACTACGCCGAGGACCTCATCGTCGGGATCGGGGTCGCCATCGTCGCCGACGGTGGCCCAGCGGCCCTACTCGGCCGCCTCCAGGTCGTGGGTATTCCTGAGAGCGAGCAGCTCTTGATCGCGGGTCTCAACGTTACGCCGCCCCAAGGAGCCGCCGTCTGCGAGCCGGAACCCGCGGCACAGGTCGCGGCCTCCCGTGGAACCGTGCATTTCCAAGACTGCTCCATCGTCGGTCCCCTCGGCTTCGGCGGCTGCCCCGGCGGCGTTGGCACCGAAGGGAACGGCGGGCACGCTCTTCGTGTCGAACTTGCGTTCAACGTCGTCCTTCAGGATTGCGTCCTCCAAGGCGGACGAGGCGGCACCGCCTCCGCCGGACTGTTCTCGCCTCCGGGCGGGAGAGGCGGAACCGGCCTCGATCTGGCGGCGAGTTCTTCCGTGACCCTGTCCTCCTCAAGCGCCAACGGCGGAGTCGGTGGATTCTCCACCTCCGGTGGCCTCGGCGGTCGCGGCGTAGATATCGGTCCCGACTCCACGCTCTTTGCTCACGGGTCGATCATCGCCGGCGGCGACGGAGGCGACACGTTTGATCTGTTTGAAGGCACTGGAGGGGACGGGCTCTTCTCAGCCTCGACAAGCTCCTCCTCTAGGCTCCAGGACACCCCCGTTTCCGGAGGTGCTGCCGGCCGAAACGGCTTCATCCCGGGTGAGCCCGGTGAGGCTTTCTCAGGCGTACTTTCTTCGACGTTCCTTAGCGGCACGCCGTGCAGGGTGTCGACGCCGAGCCTCGTGCAAGATGGAGAGCCGTGGCAGATCCAATTCGACAACGTGGGCGTCGACGGCGAAGGCTCGTTCCTGTTCGGCCAGCGTCCCGCCTTCCGCTTCTCCCCCGTCTTCGAACGCCCTCTCCACGTGCGCTGGCCAGCCCCGGACGCCGTCCGCTTCGACCCCATCGCCGCGGGCTCGTCAGGTCAGATCCTGCTGCCATTCGGGCCGAGCCCCCCGCCGGTTGGATCCGATGCGCTCATCGTCTGGACCCAGATGATCTGCACCGACGTCAACGGAGTGCCTCGCCTGTCTGAGTCCAGGGCGATCGTTCTGATCGGCCCAGGGATCTAGCAGCGGGGATCTAACGGTAGGCGGTACGGAGTCAGACTTCGTGCCGCTTAGCGCTCACTTGCAAGTGACGGCGACGCCGTCCGTGAAGTTGCTGGTCGCCATGGGGTTCGCATCGCGGTACCAAGCCTGGAAGTTGAGCGTGGTGCCAGGGGCGGCGGCGAACGAACCACTGGGAGCCGGGACGTCGGTGAGGTCGATATCAAGGGCGATGGACCCGGTGTTGCCCGAGCTCGACGCGAACAGTTGATAGCGTCCGATGGAGCCGCCCAGACAGATGTTGCCCTGGCTTCCTCCAGGCATGGCGGTGAACCCTTGGGTCTCGGAGACGAGGAAGAAGCTGAAGGCGTTCAGCGGCAGGTCCGTTGCGACCACGCTGAGGTCGTTAGCGGCCACCTCAGCGCTGCCCGTTGCTGCGATGGAAGCCGCCACCCCCGTGGAGTTCAGCTCGGCGATGCAGTACGACTGGCCCGGGCCGAAGGTCACAAGAAAGTTGGTCTCGCGGATCTGCCCGCCCAGGTCGAGGTCGCCCTCGAAGATCAGGGACGAGCCGTCCCGTGCGTAGTGGAAACCGCGGGAGCCGTCGTCGATGCCGACGATCGTGCCGCCCCCCACTTGCGTGACCCCTTCCCGCGCGACGATCTGATCGCCTACGACGATCGCTTCGTCGTCGGCGGTGCTACTCGTGCCCGACAGGTCGACGTAGAAGGCAACCGTTCCGCTGTTGTCGACAAAGACCGGGGAGTTGAGCCCGAAGTCCCCCACCGTGAAGCTGGGGAAGGCGGGGTGCGCCGATCCCTGGCGCGCGACAAGGCCGCTCGACGTCATGATGACGTCGCGGGGAAAGGACGTCACGAGCGCTTTGATGACCCAGTCGCCTTCATCGTTGAGGTCGACCTCCGGACCGGCGAAGGGGCGCCATGTAAGGCTTGGATCGGGCGTGGCCTGGTTCCCCTCGGCCACCACGACGTCGTCGATCGCGATGATGGCTTCGGACGTGCTCGTGAAGCCCCACCAGAGCGCTTCTCCAAGGGCGTTCACGCGCGTCTCGTTGTTCCCGGCGAAGATGAAGTCAACGGCTCGACCATCCGACAAGGCCATGCCCTGCTGGACAGGCAGCGAAGCGCCGACCACCTGGCCGCTACCGTCCACGTCGAAGACGGCAATCACTCCTGTGTCGCCAGGGGCGCTGGGAATCTGCACCGAACCAGGCACGGCCACCTTCGAGGCGGAGGGAACCTGGACAAGCTCTAGCCGTGACCAAACGGTGCCTGCCGGCAGGCCTAGCCCGCCGTCCACGGCGCCGTCTTCCCGGGCCACGAACCCGTCCCCCACGACGATGAAGTCGTCGCCGCTCGACGACCCGCGGGCCGAGTAGGCCGAGAACGCCGGCCCGAAGTGATCGGCGTCGCGGAAGAAGTCGATCGTCTCGCCGGCCGCACCGGGCATCGGGTCACCCGGCGCCACCAGGACCGCACCGTCGCGAATCAGATAGTCGTCGACCGAGGTGTCGGGGTTCGTCGTGTTGATCGAGACGATCCAGGATCCCCCTCCCACCAAGATCTCATTCTGAAACTGAACCTCGAAGCCATCGGGCGCCGGGTCACCCTCCTGCAGCAAGACCCCAAGGTCTTGGGTCAGGGCTGAGCCACTGAGTGCGTAGAGCCCAATGAAGGATGTGAGAACAAACCGGTGATCGCGTGGAAGCTTCATGGAAGCATCCCTGCACGGGGTTCAGACCCGCGACTGGGTTCTGTCCAAAAACCTCTTACTACATAGCAGGCCGTTGATAAAGGCCGCACTTAGCAGCAGCGCCCCTCGAAGGCCTGGCGGCGTTGCTCGAATCACCCCGGATAGCTCGCTATGACGGGGATCCGAGCGCCTTGCCAGAACTTCGATGGGCACCACTGCTAAGCACGGACTTTTTCAACGGCCTGCTAGAGGCTCTCAAGCGTCGCATCGAGGGTCCCCTCGGCGCGGAGTTTCTTGGCG
>CAYQKK010000028.1:44161-67224 GCA_964417955.1 uncultured Planctomycetaceae bacterium | reverse complement strand
GCCAAGACCGGCCCGCTTGAACGCCTCCTCCACGGTTGTGGCATTGACCAATTGTCGGTCTGCAACACTGTCTCTGTCCTCCCACCGCGCCCAGGCGGCACCTACGACGAAACTGGTGATTGCGATGAAATAGCCCGTTACCCAGCGATCAGAATTCCGCGTACTCATGATTTCGATCTTACGCGGTGCCATTCATAGAGGTTGCTCTTCGTCCGGTTGCGCCAACGAACCTGGCGATGCTGTCACCGGTACCATGGGCCACGCATGCTGCGTCGAGAGCATCTCGGGACTAGTGGCGGTGACGCGCCGGTGACTGTATCTCACCAGGCGGTGGCACAGTGCCGCATCCGGCCCCGCCATTGATTGTTCGACGCGGACTTGTGGAGCGGCGGATACGAACGCGGTACGGTTCCTCGCCCGGATTCTGGCACGCTTTGCGGCGGTCCGCGCTCCTTCGGAGCGGCCTCTATTCTCACCCCTCAGCATCTCATGCTCGTTCAATTCCTTGCAGGGGTCGTTGGAATCCCGATTATCACCCTTCTGCTTACGGTTATCCTAGGCAAGCTCGTTTCGTCGCCTCTTGAACAGTCGTACCGAGAGTCCGGAGGTTCTTCGCTTCCAATTGTGGTGTGGTGTGTCCTCATGGCTCTAGTAGCTCTCGGAAGCACTCTCGTTGCGAATGAGGCCTTACTGAGCGTCGGCAAGAGCCTTCCCATTTGGGCGCTCCTTCTGGGCGGAGGGATCGTAATGTCGTTGGAGGGCACATCGATGGGACCAGGCGTCTGGGTCGCTAGGATCGCCGGCCTTGCCGCCGGATGGTGGGCTGTTGGGCAAGGTGGGGCCCTTGCTGCATGGAGGGCGCTCTCATGAGGGGGAGCTTAGCTCTGACCAGAACTGCGTTGCTCTTCGAGGAGTTGGGCTTGGGGTCGGGGCTCACACAGGCAGACTGCCGCGTCATGCGAGGGAAGCTCGATGCCTCCACGGGAAGCGCACGGACGTAGCGCCCTCTCTCTACGTAAAGCCTATCAGTAGGCGGGTGACGGGGAGGCGGGCCTAGCCTGACTCCGGGTCGTCTGATGTTCGTGCAGCGAGCACCCGAACGATTGCAGCGACCTCACTCGCTGGAAGGTCTTCGAGGATCGTGAGGGCCTTTAGCGCTCGATCGGAAAGGGTGGGTTGAGGCATGGATTCGCCGACCCTGGGGGCAGCGGTGGGGGCAACGGTGTTGCTGTCCACGCCTAAAGTGTTTGCCGGTGGTTTGTTAGCTCTTCCGGGCTGCGGGGTCCCGGAGGTTCGTGGGGGGATGCGAGTTGGTAGGGGGTTCTGGGGTTGGAGGGGGTTGGATGGGTGGGGGGGTGTTAGGTTGAGGAGGCGGGAGGGGGCTTGGGGCTCTCGGGCGGAAGGCTCGGGGGGGTCTTGTCGCTCGATGGTGGTGGCGCACCAAGTGGAACCGTGATTCGCCGTCGCATAGTGGGCGTTGGGTTAGAGGGCGCGAGTTGCGTTCGACTTGGATCGGCTCCACGTGGGGTTGGTTTCTTTACCTGCACCTTTGAGATGGGAACGACTGGCATGTGCGACGGGTTGGATGAGGGGAAGTTTGGGCTGACGGTCACTGATGGGAGACTGAGATGAACGAGCAGACGGTTTTGATTCCGATGGAGAGCGGTGAGATGGACGCCTTCTTTGTTCATCCCGCTACCGGTGCGCATCCTGGCATCGTGATGTGGCCCGACATTGGGGGGCTGCGGGAGTCGAAGAAGGTGATGGCGCGGGCGTTGGCCGCGGAGGGTTTCGCGGTGCTGGTGCCGAATCCGTACTACCGGGGATCGGTGGCTCCCGTCTTTACGACCTTGGTGGGGTCGCGGACGGCGGAGGGGAAGGCCAAGGTCTTGCCCCTGCGGCGGGATCTGACGGCGGATGCGATCCGAGAGGACGCGAAGGCACTCGTGGGGTTCTTGGACTCGCAGGGGGCGGTGGATCCGAAGCGAGGGATTGGGACCCATGGCTACTGCATGGGGGGCGCGTTTGCGGTGAGGACCGCGGCGGCGGTGCCCGCTCGGGTGAAGGGGGCTGCGTCTTTCCACGGGGGGGAACTGGTGACGGCGGAGCACGGCAGTCCACATCGGATGCTCGGGCAGACGGAGGCTTCGTTCCTCATTGCGATTGCCGTGAACGATGACCGCAAGAACCCAGAGCATGTCGAGCTGCTGCGTCGGGCGGCCGACGCGGCTGATCGTAGGGCCGAGGTGGAGGTCTACCCCGCCGACCACGGTTGGTGCGTGCCGGACTCGCCCGTTTGGGATGCGACACAGGCCGACCGCGCTTGGCAACGGATGCTCGCGCTTTACAGAACCCTGTGATCGAGAGCCTTTCGCGCCTAGTCGTCCTTGGTGGGCTTTTCGGCAGGCTCTTCCGCTGAGTCTCCGGCTGAATCTTCAGCAGGCTCTTCGATGGGAGGCGCCTCGCCCGCGGAGATTGGGATGGGGGCGCCGGCTGCGCGGAGGGCTTCGATCTCGGGGCTGTCTGTGGCGTAGCGAACGGCGCGGAAGAGGGCCTGGCGGAAACGCTCGGTTTCCATGTCGCCTTCCACGGGCTCGAAGGGCTCTAGGTCGTTTTGCCAATCCCAGACGACCTCGCCTTCCTGTGTGACTTCGAAGACGCGGCCTTGGGGGCCGTCGCAGATCAGGGTGTTGCCGTTCGGGAGGCGCTGGACGCCTGAGATGAAGCGGGCCTCGAAGGAGTGCACGTCGTCCGCGTGGTAGCTCCACTCGTACTGGGATGGGCCGAAGGGCTGGCCTTCCATTCGAACGTAGCGGCCGTTTTCGTCGCGGGGCGCCCACCATTCGACGATCGTCGACCAGCTGCGAGGCCGAGCGCCGCCGTTGTTGAAGACGAGGAGGTTCCCCTCGCCCACGTAGCCCTTGGGAATCCACTGCACGTTGTGTTGGCCGAGGAAGCGGCGCTCGCGCCACTGGCCCATTCCATAGGCGTACTCGTTGCCAAAGCGGTAGAGGAGGTCGCCTGCCGGACCCTTCGCTTCCTCGCGCGTCGTGCCGTGGTCGATGATCCAGATCTCGTCGAACCGGCGGCAGCTGATGGCGATTTGATCGAGCTCGGCGTTGTAGGCCACGGCGTTGAAGTGCGTCCAGTCGGCGTCTCGGACTCGGGCCCTGCGAGCCTCGTCGGCCACCTTCTTAGCCGCCTCCTCAGGGGAGAGCTCTTCTTCCTCTTCGCCCTCCTCCTGGGAGATGTCCTCCGGTTCATCGTCTCCGCCCGCATAGCCCACGGCCTGCATCTGGGCGTCTAGCTCGCTCTTCTCTTCCTCCGTGGGGAGCTTCGGGTCGCGGTCGCCGTTGATGTCGATGCGACCGATGTGCTCTGCAGGGTTTCCGTAGCCGGCCAGATCGCGGTCGTAGTTTTGAACCAGGTGATCGCGCGAGTGCCACGACCAGACGATCTCGCCACCCTTGGGGCGCGTCGGCTTGACCTCGTAGATGGCACCCGACCACCACTCTGCGCCCTCCAAAAGCTCTGGGTCGCGGCCCGCCGCCAACGCGAACTCGCGTGTGTTTCGATCCCACGCAACAAAGAGCACGTTGCCGTTTGGCAACTCCTCGATGTCGTGGTGCTGCAGGCCCTCTTCGTTGTCCCACAGAAACTCCCACAGGAGTTCGCCGGTGGCGCCGTACTCAAAAATGCCGCCGCCATGGCCGCCTTCGTCCTGGAAGGTCGGGTGCTTCTCGATCTCGCGGCATCGGAGCAACGTGCCCCGCGTGGTCAGGTAGCACGACTCGCCTGACTTCTCGGTGCTATCCCAATGATGCACCTCGTTGCCCGCTAGGTCGATCAGGTGAGTCCGCTTTGAGCTGAGCGGCGACACGAGCGTGAAGCCGGACAGCGGGGCGCTGTCCTCTTGGATAGCGCGTTTCGGCGGGAGCACCAAAGCGGCGACCTCGGAGTCGACGCCAACCGGGGGGGATTCGGAGGAGCAGCCGCTTGCCCAGCCGCAGGCCAGGGAAGCGAGAAGGAGGACGGCGCGTGAATTCATGGGAGCTGGCGGTCGAGATGGCGCAGATGGACCCATGCCTTGGGCCCCGAAGCTACTGGACTTCGATCACGATGGCGTTGGTCGCTAGCGGGAGAGCGCCCGGCCCTTGGACCAGCGCTTGAACCGTCAGGGTGATGGGGCGACGCGCTCCCATGGGGAGGTCTAAGACCGTACCTGGTGCGAACACCGCCTGGCCGGTCCCGGCACCGAAGTAACCCTCTCGGCCGATGGAGTTGGTGAGCACGGAAGGGCTGCCGCCGAGGAAGGGAGCCGGCTGCGAGAGCAGGCCCATGTCGAACGGTAGATCGCGCGTTGTGCTGGTGGTTGGGGCTCCGATCCAGGCGTAGACAACCGTTCCGGCCACGAGGGTCGAGCCGAACGGAAGATCCACGTCGATCCGAAGTGGATCCGTGGGGCCGATCGTCAAGCGCCCGAGGGCATCTCCGCCTCCGCCATTGACGAGCAGGTTGCGCATGGGCGCGCCCGTCGCATCCCGTGCGCTGCCCGCCATGGCGAGCGCGAACTCGCTGGTCTGCCACGCGGCGTTGCGGCCGACCTGCGCGCCAAGGAGCGGGAACGTCCCGAGGTGGGTGCCCTGGGTGTCAAAGCGGTGGACGAAGTTCGAGGAGAAGTTCGTCACCGTGAGCACATCGTGTTCGTCGATGACGACGCCCTGGGGCTGGGACACGAGGCCCTGGCCGAAGCTCATGAGAAAGCTCCAGTTGGCGTCGAACTTCGAAACGAGTCCGCCACCGTTTGACACGTAGTGGTCGCCGGCGGAGTCGCGCGCGATCGACATGGGGGAGATCAGCGTCGAGTGATCAATCTCCGTCATGTACTGGCGTGTGGCGCTAAAGCGATGGACGGAAGCGTTGGACGCGTCGGTCACCGATAGACTTCCGTCGATCTCCACGGAGACGCAGTTGACGGTGGTCATCGCCGGGTCCGTCATGGTCCGGACGTGCTGCCAGTTCTCTTCGAACTCCAGAACGGCCCCCGGGAAGAAGTTGCCGATCAACCAGTTCCCGTTAGCCGCTTGGCTGATGCCCGTGCCACTCGTGAGGTCAGGGTGCGTGATCTCCTGCAGAAGCAGCCCCGACAGATCGAAGATCTGAATACGGTCGGTCGCTTGGCACACGACGATCACGTTCCCGAGTTCGTCGACGGCGACGCCGCGCGGCTGCACCGTTTGGGCGGTGCCGAAGGTTCGGAGGAGCGTGCCGTCGGGCGCGAGCTCGACCACGTTGTCCGAGTTGAACCCCGAAACGTACAGGAGCCCGGTGTGGCTCGGCGGAAGGGGGGGATCGCCGACGGCGGCGAAGGCGATCAGCGAGGCGGCGGCAATGAACATGCCCCCAGTGTATCCGGGCAGCGGTCTACCGCAAATCCCCGGCCAGCCCCATGAACCCCCGAATCGAGGCTTGTTCCTCGGGCTTGAACCTTCGCAGCTGCTTCTCGACCCTCCTTTCCGCCGCTTCGCTCCCGAGGTCAAGGTGCTCCCTCAGGGTGTGTGCCACCCCGTTCAGCGTTGAGTGGCGAAGCTCCTTCGGTAGCACGCCCATGAGCATCAGGCTTCGCGTGACGTTCACGGCCAAGCGCCGCACGAGCGGGTACTGCTGGGACATCCCAAACCCCTCTGCTATCCAAGGCGCTGACTCGGTGTCCTCCAGAATCAAGTCGATGCGTTGGCGCATCGGAGTGGCCATCGTGCCCTTTGTATGCAGCCTTCGATTCCTTGCCGCGTCGTGGAAGCACATGCCGACGCCGCGCAGGAGGTCCGGGTGATCCTCGGGATCGAAGTCGAGCGTGACGGCATCGAGGGAGAGAGCCTGGTCTCCGTTCGGTCCTTGGTAGCCCAGCTGGGCCATGGCCAAAAAGTAGCCGAGGCCGAGGGCGAGTTCTGAGCGCTGGTCTGGACGCCCCGCGCGGGAGAGATTCTCCAGGCACGCTTTCATGCGCGTGGTGTCGACCGGGGCGTCCTCACCAAGGTGCAGGTCGCGGTGGAACACGAGCGGGTACTGCCGCAGGTGCACGGCCGGGTGCGCCGTTGCGAGGCTTCGATCCTCAAAGTTCCCGGACGCGATCGCCGCCGTGAACGGCCACGTGAACACGAGGCCGAGGCCGAGGGCCCAGCCCACGATGCGCGGCATCCGAGTCCGGGATGCGAGGAGCGCGTCCACTGCGACTGCGATCAGGAGGAGCGAGAAGAAGAAGTAGCCCAGCAGGTAGCGGACACCCAGAACGCTCGCAGGCGGGCCCTTCGCCGTGACTGGAAGGGACTTCAGTACGAGCACCAGAAGCACTCCCACGGGATAGGCCCATAGAATCCAAAGGGCCGCCCTGCGCGTCCTGCGCTCCCCGATGGAAGGGGGAGTCTCCAGTGCGTCGGCCGGCTTGAAAGTGCGCAGCCACGCGCCCGCGACGAAGAACCAAGACAGCAGCGTCGCAATGAGGAAAACGCTCTCGGGGATCCTCGGGGAGACGCCCCAGGGATCCTCAAAGCAGGCGCCGATCGGGAGCTCCTCCGTCAGGAGTCGGTGACCCTTCGAGAGCAGTTCACTGACGTTCAGCCCGGCGTCCGCCGAGCCGAGCTCGGTGCCGAACTGCTTCGCGCGCCCGCCGCTGCTCATGTTGATCGCAAGCAGCGGAGCCAGGCCAACGGCGAGGCCCCCGCCCAGCGCAGGAAGGTCGCGCGCTGACTGCCTCAACCCGAAGCGCATCCACCAGGCCACCGCGAGGACGACACCCGTCAGCATGGCTCCGAAGTACATGGCGATCGCAAAGCCGAGTGCACCCCCCGTGAACGCCACCCAGAGTCTGCGGCGCGGTGCTCCGGGCTCCGGCGTCTCCAGAGCGGCGAGGAGCGCCACGAACAGCAACGTCAGCCCTTCGAAGTGGTTGCCCTTCGCGAGCATCGAGTACTTGGTCACGATCGGGGGCGCGATGGCGACGCTGAGCATGCCGATGAGCGCCGCCCGTCCGCTGAACTGGCGCGCGAGCATCCGACCCACCATGGCGAGGAGGATCACTCCAAAGGCCATGGGCACAAGCTTGAGCGCAAGGTAGGACGTGCCAAACAACTTATGGGACAGCGCGCTCAGCCAAGCCGTGAGGATCTGTGCACCAGCGTTGTCGTAGTGGGCGGCCCAGGGCAGCAGCGAGACGTCGCTTGCTAGCGCCCAGCCGTAGTTCCCGATCACGGGGATCTCGTAGACCGGTACCGACACCGCCTCGAACGACGTCGCAAGAATCCACGCCCGCAGCAAGGCGTAGACGAGGAGCGCGAACAGGAACGAGCGGATCCACGGGGCCGCAGGCGAATGCGGCTGCCCAGGGGACCGAGTAGCGAGGGGCTGGTCCAAGTCGAAGCAGCCTTGGCAGGGCTGCGTGGGATGAATCGGGGGGGCGAGCGTCTTGGCAGACCCCTCGATCATACGGGGCCATCGTGCTGGGGGCGCAAAAAGCGCGCGGGCCCCGACACTACTTTGCTGCCTTCCGCCGTGTCTCGTTTGGAGCCGTTCGCCCTGGTTGGCAGCGCTCGCATAGATAGAGTCTTCGGGACCCCACTTCGATCTTCTCTATGGGAGCCGCGCACTCCGGGCAGTCCAGCCCAGCGCGAGCGAAAGCCGCGTGACGGTAGCGGCGCCGAGGCACGCCCGCCGCCTTCGCCGCCGCCACGCGCCGAGGGCAATCCGTGATCCCGCCCGTGGCATAGGACTGTCGGGTGACGTCGAGGATCCAGTAGGCGAGGTCCGCGCGCTCGTCCGGTTCGAGATCCCGTGGACGCCACGACGGGTGGAGACCCGCCCACCACAGAATCTCGGTGCGCAGGTAGTTTCCCAGGCCGCTGACGAACGACTGGTCGAGCAGGAGCCCCCCGAAGTTGCGGCCCGCGAAGCGTCGATCCTCCATCTGTTCCAGCACGCGCGCCTCGTCCACGCTCGGGTCGAGGGCGTCGGGCCCGAGCTTCCCAAGGTAGGTGTGGTGGGGCTCCTCTTCAGGGCGCAGCACCTCGATTTCGGATGCGCTGTAGAGCAGCGCGGACTTGGCCGCCGTACGAATCTCCATCCGCAGGGATCGCCCGGTCTTCGGGTAGAGCCCCGCCCCGCGCACGTACCACTTGCCGTAGAGCTGGTTATGGCTGTACACGGCAACCCCCACGTCGAAGCGCGTGAGGATCGCCTTGCCATGGGCTTCGACGGCGGTGACCCGCGAGCCCGTCAGCTCGGTCTCCCACGGATGGAGCGCGGGAAGACCAAAGTGAACGAGCTCGGCGGTCTCGCCCACGATGGCCTTGGCGATCTGGTCGGCGGCACGGTGGATTTCGGGTCCTTCTGGCATGGGGGAGGAGCGTAGCAACGCCCGTGGCCCCCGCTATTCAGGTCTGACCCAGTCGCGGCCACTTGCCGCAAGGACTTCAACGGCTTCTCCCGGGTAGCGGCAAACCGACGCACGCCCTACGTTCTGTCTATGAAGAACTACGCCTCTCTCTCCCTCGCGGTCCTCGCCGCGGCAGCCTGCCAGTCCACCGACTCCGCCGTGCTCGATGCGAGCGCGCCTGTCCTGAGGGTCGTCGCCGCTGACGCCAGCGTTCGCGCGCCCCTCTGGGAAGCGCTGAGCTCCCTCGAAGGACGTTGGAAGTCCGAAACGGAGTATGGCGACGGCGAGCACGTCTTCGCCGTCAGTTCTGGGGGCTCCGTCGTGCGTGAGATCATGGGGCCCGGCACCGAGTCGGAGATGACGAACGTCTACTCCCTCGACGGGAACGGCGTGGCCATGACGCACTACTGCGCCGCGGGCAACCAGCCCCACATGCGAGCCGCAGGCATGGAAGACGGCCGGATGGTCTTCGAGTCCGTGAGCGTCGGCGACCTCAAGGACGCGGGCGAGCACTACATGGGCGCGATGACCCTCGTGTTCGTGGACGCGGACCACGTAGAGCAGCACTGGACGTCCATCACCGGTGAGACCAACGTCGAAATGGGCGTCTTCTCGCTGACGCGCGTAGAGTAAAGAGCCTTCGTCATCCCGACTTCTCAGCCGCCCGCAGCTTCCCGCGTTGGCGGCTTCCTTCCCACGATTACGACATGAACTTCCCCACCCTTGTCCTGACTTGCTCGCTCGCTCTTGCATCCACGGGGTTTGACGCATTCGCGCAGACCGACGAGTTCACGCCTCGCTCGATGTTCGAGCAAACCGCCAACTTCGCGGCGGACCCTGTCCCCCAGATCCAAGCGCACCTCGCCTCGGTCATCGATCGCCTTGAGACGGCCGACGTGTCGAGCCTCAAGCCTGACGTTCTCGAACGACGCCGCCAGCAGATCGCGGTGCTCGCGGACTACGCTGCCGTCGGCGTCTTTCCTATCAACCCCGGTCTGCCGACTCCGAGCCCGATCTTCATCGACGGAGGCGGACGCGCTTGCGCGGTGGGCCACCTCATGATCGAGTCCGGTGCGGCAGATCTCGCCCAGCGTATTTGTGCCGCGTCGAACTTTGCGTACGTGCCGGACATCGCTGTCAGTGGCGCGATCGAGTGGATGGAGTCCGTGGGCCTCTCGGCTGAGGAGTGCGCGTGGATTCAGCCCGCCTACGGATGCCCAGGTGGCGACGTAACGGTAGGGGTACGGACGTGTACGCCTACCGTGCCTAACTCCGCCGGCCTTACCGCGATCCAGACCCCATGCGGCACCAACAACGTCGCGGACAACAACGTGCTGCTGCTCGTTGACGGGTTGCCCGAGGGCTCCGTGGGCTACTTCCTCAACGCACAGAGCGCGGACGCGATGGTCCAGCCCGGAACCAGTCAGGGCACGCTGTGCCTTAGCGGAGCGATTGGGCGCCATGACGCCCAGGTGTTCTCGGCGATCCATCCACTCAGCAGTCCTTTCACCACGGGCAACTGGTGGTCCGGGATCGTGCTCGACCAAACCCAGATGCCGACGCCTGCGGGGCTTGTGGCCGTCGTTCCCGGCGATACCTGGTTCTTCCAGGCTTGGTACCGCGACGTCAACCCGATGCCGACGAGCAATCTCAGCGACGTCATTTCGATCACGTTTAGCTGAAGCGCTTGGCGGCTCGGCCCTATCATGGCCGGCATGAGTGACCTCAACGTTGGGATTGTCGGCCTCGGGGCCGTCGCAGGCGCGCACATCGAGACCTTTCGGAACGTCAGCGGGGGTAGCGTCACCGGCGTCTCCTCGCGCAGGCCGCAGGATCCGGCGGCGCTCTTAGAAACCTACGGGGTGCCGCTGCGGCCGTACGCGAGCTTCGAAGAGATGCTCGCCGACCCCGAGATTCATGTCATCGATATTTGCACGCCCCATAGCCTGCACGCGGACCAGGCGGTTCAGGCAGCGGAAGCGGGCAAGCACCTGATCGTCGAGAAGCCGGTGGCCACCAACTTCGCGGACTGCGAGCGCGTCGCGGATGCGATCCAGGCGAACGGCGTTCAGGCCATGGTCTGCTTCGAGTGCCGCTTTAGCGCTCAGTTCCGCATGATCCGCTCGATCCTCGACCAAGGGCTCATCGGTGACGTGCACTACGCCGAGGTCGACTACTACCACGGCATCGGTCCTTGGTACGGCCAGTTCCCATGGAACGTCAAGAAGGACATCGGCACGTCGTCCCTCGCGACAGCTGGCTGTCACGCGCTTGACGCGCTGCTCTTCTTCATGGCAGGTGCGGACGGTAAGTCAGCGGCCGTTTCCGAGGTCACGTCCTACTCGACCAAGTCGAAGTCGGAGATCTTCGCGCCCTACGAGTACGACACTTCCCAGGTGTCCATTCTGCGTTTCGCCGACGGCCGCACCGCTAAGTGCGCGTCCGTGGTGGACTGCCTGCAGCCCTACTACTTCCACGTGCACCTCGTTGGCAGCCACGGATCGATCCTCGACAACAAGTTCTACAGCCACAAGCTGCACGGCATGGACAAGGACAAGTGGTCGACCCTCGAGACCCATCTGATCGATTCCGGCGCCGTCAAGGACCACCCGTACCAGCCGCAGTTCCAAGCCTTCGTGGACGCCACCAAGGAAGGCAAGCCGATGCCCTGGACCGATTTCGATACGGCACTGACGACCCACCGCGTGATGTTCGCGGCGGATCAATCTGCGATCGAAGGGCGGTCGGTCCAGCTGAGCTAGCTGGCTTTGGAAGTGGTGTGGTAGGCTACCTAGGCCTGGAATAAGCGCTAAGGATCGTCAGATCGTGCAGCAGTGCCGTGGCCGTGGTCCTTTCGAGGATGATGCCTGGCTAGTCAGGTGAATTCTCGAAGCGAAGCGCAAGGGCCGCGGACGCGGTGCTGCTGCGCGAAACGCAGTGGTCTGGCGATTCTTAGCGCTTATTTCAGGCCTAGGGGCTCGCACCCCTTCCCATCCCGTGACCCACAGCCCCATCCTCAAATGAAAGCGCTCGTTCCCGCGTCGTTGACAGCCGCACTCTTTGCCGCCTCTACCGCAGCAGCGGCCCCGCAGTTCTGCCAGTTCGGTCCTCAGATCGAAGTGATCGGCGTTGTCGCCTCGGTGCAGCAGGCGCCCGCCGCGCCCTTCGACGGTATCGCCGTTGGGGACGCCTTCGCGCTCAACCTCAACTTTGCGGGGGATGTGATTTGCTCGAGCGGCCACGGCAACAGCGGCTACCTCGCGACGGCGCCGTGCTGCGAGATGACCGTGGGCGCGGCGAACGGAAGCCTCGATCCGTTGCTCGCCGACCCCTGCGTTTGGGGCGAGCAGGCTATCTTCACGCCCACCTACTTCGTCGAGTCCGTGGTGGCGGATCTTCCGTTTGCTTCGGGTGACGTCCGCGCCGTATTCGAGCTCGATGACCCCCAGAACCTTGTGGGGATCGATCTCTACCAGATCATCCAGGACACCATCTTCGTGCCCAGCGTAAGCGCCTCCGGGTTTGCTGCGCGGCTCACGCTGCAGGATCCATCGGGTACCGAGCTCGCGGTGATCGACCTGATTGAGGTCGGCGGCGATCCGGGGCTCTCAACGAACAACTACTGCACGGCGAACGCCAACTCCACGGGCGTCTCGGCGTTCATGGCTTTCGAAGGGTCGATCGCGGTCACCGACAACGACGCGGAGCTCTTTGCGTTCAGACTCCCGCCGGACAGCTTCAGCTTCTTCCTCGTCAGCGACACCCAAGGGTTCTTTCCAAATGTCGGCGGCTCTGCCGGCAACCTGTGCCTCGCCGGCGCGATCGGGCGCTACGTGGGTGCCGGACAGATCAAAAACTCGGGGCCCCTTGGCCAGGTGAGCCTTGGAATTGACCTCGCTAGCATCCCGCAACCCAGCGGCAGCGTGTCGACACTCCCAGGGATGACCTGGAATTTCTCCGCTTGGTTTCGCGACGTGACGCCCTCGGGAACGAACACGAGCAACTTCGCGGACGGCTTGAGCCTGACGTTTCAGTAGATCGGGGGTGGGCATGGTAGGGTCGGAGCACCATGCTCCACGCTTTCACCTACGCAGCTGCGGCTCTGCTCGCATCGGTCCCGTTCACTTTCCTGGTCCAGGGCCAGGCCCATGTTCAGGTCGAACCCGAGCCTCTGCTCGCGTTTGAAGTCGCAGGAAGGACGGACACCGAGGGCCCTCGGCCCGTGCTCCTTGCGCTCCCCCCCGGGGCGCAGAATCGTGACATGGTGGAGGCCGGTGAGAGGCTCTACTGGAAGGCCGAGGCAGAGCGCCTTGGATGGACGGTGGTCTCTCCTATCGCGCCCGAAGGGGAGAGGCTGAATGGCGCGAACCTCGACCGGGTCATGGCGCTGGTGGATCACGTGGAAGCCGCCTTCGAGGTGGAGTACGGCCGCGTCCACGTGGCGGGCATCTCCAACGGAGGTCGGACCGCGCTCGAGCTGGGCCTCGGGCACGCGAACCGCTTCGCTTCGCTCAGCCTCCTGCCCGGCATGCTTGAGGACTTGGACGATGCGCGGCTTGAGGCGCTCAGGCGCCTGCCCCTCGCCATGTACGTGGGCAGCGACGACTCCGCTTGGCTCGACCCCATGCGGTCGATCGCGGCGAAGCTTGAGGCGCTTGGCTGTCCCCCGGCGCGCTTCACGGTCTTCGAGGGAGAGGGCCATACCCCCGAGAGCCTCACCGGAGCCACGCTCTTCCAAACCCTTGAGTCCTTCCGCGTCGCCGCCGCCCTCGAGGACTTCCACATCGCTGCGTCCACCGCAGACGGCCCGCGCTACTTCCGCCACTTCGCCCCCGACGCTATCTACATGGGCACGGATGCGACCGAGCGCTGGACCGTGGGGGAGTTCCGCGAGTTCGTTGAGCCCTACTTCTCGAAGGGCCGCGGGTGGACCTACGTCTCCCGAGAGCGCCACACCTTCGTGGCCCCAGGCGGACAAACCGCCTGGTTCGACGAACTACTGGACAACGAGTCCTACGGCCTAACGCGCGGCACCGGCGCCTTCGTGCGCACCGATGCCGGCTGGCGAATGACCCAGTACCACCTGACGATCCCCGTCCCGAACGACCTCGCTCGCACTTTGGTCGACCTCATACGGAAGCAAAAGTAGCTCAGCGATTGCGCCCTCAACGAACGGCGATATGGGGCGGCCTCCTCTCACTGGGATTCCAAGCGCGGCACGCGCAGCTGCACTGACATGCGGCGCATAGTGCGCACTAAGTAGAGAGCCTGTTGCCGAGATGTTTCGCCCCATTTCGGCTACGGGCTGCTTCTTATTAATGAGTAGTCTCCTGCGCAATCTATGCGGCGCGGTTTCAAAACGCATGTAAGCGGGGTCCCCTATCGCGCAGCGCTCGTTATCTCGGGTAGGCATTGCTCCTATCCGCTTCTGTATTCATCTTTCATGTTGACCCTTCGCTTTCTCTCAGCGGCCCTCGTCTCGATGGCTGCGCTCCCATCTCTCCCTGCCTTCGCCCAGTTTTGCGATAGCGAGTTGACCGCGGCTACTCCAGAAGTTAGCTCACAGTTCGGTTCTGCCATCAGCCTAGAGGGTTCCGATCTCGTGATCGGCGCTCCTTTCGCGAGCGGCGGTCTCGGCAGCCCCGGCCTCAATGGCGCCGGCAGCGTTTCGGTTTTCGAGCAGATCGGCAGTGAATGGGCGCTCGTCGCGACCCTCACCTCACCCAATCCCGAGCCCGAAGGGCAGTTCGGCTACGACGTCGCTATCAGCGGCAACGTCCTGGTCGTCGGGGCCCCTTTCGAGGACAGCGGGCTCCTCAACTCCGGCCGCGTCTACGTCTACCGACGGATTGGTGGCGTGTGGACGTTCAGCGAGACGCTCTCCGAGCTTTCGCAGTCCCAGGAATCACGCTTCGGCCACAGCGTCGACGTTTCGCCCGGGGGGCTCATCGCGGTCAGCGCTATCCGAAGCAGCTTCTTCGGTTCGGACGCGGGCGCCGTTTACTTCTACCGTGTGTCGGGCCAGTCGGCGATCTTCGAAGATCGCGTGGGTCCCAACCCGTTCGCGCCAGGTAGCTTTTTTGGCACCTCGATCTCTCTTTCCAACAACCTCTGCGCGGTGGGGGCCGTCTTCGACTCCACGCTGGGGAACGACGAGGGCGCGACCTATCTGTTCGAGCGCCAACCCAACGGTACGTGGAATGAGTACTCCAAGCTGGCGCCACCGGTGGGGCAGAGCAACGCCTTCTACGGCGTCTCGGTGTCGTTGCGGGGCTCCTTCCTGCTTGTGGGCGCGGAAGGCATCAACAACGGCGCCCCGAGTGGCTCGAGTGGCTCAGCCTTCGTGTACCGGAACGACGGCGCTGGGAACGTGGTTCTTGAGTCCGAGCTTGCTTCTCCTACGCCCATCTCGAACGGCAACTTCGGTCGCGCGGTTTCCCTGACGGACGGGTTCGCAGCCGTCTCCGAACTCGGTGGCGGCGGTGCGGTGCATACCTACCGCCGGATGGGCACCAACTGGTTCTATGACGGCACTCTTCTCGGCATCAACCACACCTCGGGAGATAGCTTTGGAACGGACGTGGCGCTCGACGCGGATCTCGCCCTTGTGGGAGCGCCAACCCGCTCGGCGCCGATGGCTCCTGTTTCGGGAGCGGCCTTCATCTATGACCTTGAGTTTGAAGACTGCAACCTGAACGGGCTCAACGACCTCTGCGAGCTCGACAGCTCGCCTAGTCTCGACTGCGATGGCAACGGCGTCATCGACACGTGCGAGATCGCCGGTGGGACAGGGATCGACTGCGACAGCAACAACATCCTGGATAGCTGCGAGATCGCTGCCCAGCCCTTCCTGGACTGTGACGGCAACGGCGCCTTGGACGCCTGCGAGATCGCATCTGATCCTGCGCTCGACTGCAACTCGAACGGACGTCTCGACGTTTGCGACATTGCGGACGGCACGGAGCCCGATCTGAACGCCAATCAGGTGCCCGATAGCTGCGAAGCCATCGGAATGAACCCCGGCTGTCAGACCATTCCCAACTCGACGGGCATGCCGGGTCAGCTGGCGGCCTTCGGGAGCGAAACGGTGGCGGCCAACGACATTGTGTTGATCGGAAGCGACATGCCGCAGAACACCTTCGGGTTCCCGATTGTGAGCCGCTCTGCTGCCCAGGTGATTCCTCCCGGTGCCGCTGGCTTTCGCTGCGTGGGCGGATCGGTCGGCCGCGACCTGACCAACATCTTCAACACCGGAGCCAGCGGCGCAGCGACGTTGCCCCTGGACCTCAACGCTATTCCGTCGCCGTTTGGTCCGCTGACCGCAACTGCGGGTGAGACTTGGTACTGGCAGATTTGGCACCGCGACTCGTTCAGCGGCGCCGTCACATCGACCTTCACCGACTCGATCATCTTCACGTTCCAGTAACCGACCGCAGCGTGCCCTGTAGGGCCGACCAAGAAGACCCGTCAACGACACGTTGGCGGGTCTTCTTTCATTCCATCAAAGGAACGTCACCTGCAACCCGTCCGTGAAGTTGGACGTTGGGCCTGCCGGGGACGTGTCGCGGTGCCAGGCTTGGAAGAACCAGGTCGAGCCCGGCTGGGCGGCGACGAAGCCTAGGGGCTGGGGGATCGCGGTCAGGTCGAGGTCGAGGGCGAAGGTGCCGCTCGCGCCGGACGTGCGTACTTGGCCCGGGCCCACGTAGCGGCCGATGGCGCCGTCGAGGCACAGGAGGCCGGAAGAGGCGACGACTGGGGTCGCGGGCTGGCTCGCTTGGCTGACGATGAAGAAGCCAAAGGCGTTTGCGGGGAGGTCAGCGGTTCGTAGTGTCAGGCTGTTCTCCACGGCGCTGCTCGAACCTAGGCTGAATATGCGCGAAGGCGCACCGGTGCTGTTGGGAACCGCCGGGCCGCAGAATGCTTCGCCGACGGGGCCGCGTCCAATGTTCTCGTACCAGACGGGAGCTTGGAGAAGGCCCGCGAGCACGTCGAGATCGCCGTCCGCGCCGAAGTCCACCAGCCGTGGGACGTTGGCCGTTGATGGGCCCGAGCTCACAGTCGGTCGATCGGCCACGAGAACCGCGGTTGCATCGAAGGCGATCTGTGAAGTCGCGAGGCGCAGGTATCCGAAGATCTCGTCGTTTGGCTGCCAGGTGATGAGGTCCCGCAGTCCGTCGCCGTCGATGTCGGCGAGACCGATCGGAACTTGGCCGCCCGTCCCAGCGACGAGGGCGCTGCCGTTCGCGGGGAGGAGTCCATTGACTCCACCGGGGGACCACTCGATGGAACCACCGTTCGCCAAAGATCGCCAAACGGCGTCGTCGAACCCGTCACCATCGATATCGAGGGCGGCGAGCACTGAAGACGCGGGGCCGATGTCTTGCAGCGGGCCGAGGTCCCCGCCTCCGAGCCCTTCAGCCCAAACGAAGAGGAGCGAAAACGGAACCATGAACCGCGTCAGAAGCACATCGGTGCGGCCGTCTCCGTTGAAGTCCCCGAGGCGCAGTGGCGGATTCGGAAACAGTGCCGGGTCGATGTCGAGCACCATCGCTGCTCCGAACTGGAAGCCAGACAGGTTCGGGACCCAGGCGAGGGTATTGAGGTTGCTGCTCGTCGTCACGATGTCGAGGTCTCCATCGCCGTCAAAGTCGTTGACCAAATACTCCACTACGTCAGAGGGAAAAGTCAGCGCCGGCGTGACAAGGGGGCCAAATTCGCCCCCGCCAAGGCTGTCGACGATGCGCAGTCCGCCGCCGCTTGGAAGCTCAACCAGGATCTCGTCGAGGTCATCTCCATCGAGGTCCCCGACCACCAAAATCTCACCGCTCACAAAGAGCGGCATCGCCAGGCCGAACGCGTTGGAGTCGGCGGCTCCCGCACGCCACACGATTGAGAAGTCGTTTTGCCCAATGAGGTCTAGGACTCCGTCGCCGTCGAGATCGCCGGTAAAGCCGCTCGAAGTGAAGGCTTCGGGCGTCGTATCGATGGCAGGACCGAGGTCCGCCAGCCCCCCCGGGGCTTGTCCGAGTCGTGTCAGCTTGACCTCGCGGCCCGGTGTGCTCGAATCGAACTGAGCAAACGAGCGGTTGGTGAGATCATCGAACCCATCGCCGTTGACGTCGGCGACGACACAGCGCCGCCGCGCTTCGCCTTCCCCGTTGCTGGAGGGCTGGCCGACGGTCAGGCCGCCCTGGCCGTCACCGCGGAGGATGAGCACGCGGTGAATCGTCTGCACCGAGCCCAAGGTCGTGATCGCCACGTCGAGGTTCTGGTCTCCGTTGAAGTCACCGATGTTGACGTCGGCCACAAGGCCCGGCGCATCGACGAGGACCGGGGCCGGCGTGTCAAAGCCGCCGGCGCTGTTTCCCAGGGCCAAGTCGACGTTGGCCGGTGCGCCTGGACCGGTTCTTCGGAGGCCCACAAGGTCTGGATAGCTGTCGCCGTTTAGATCTCCAACCGCGAGGTCGAGGTAGCCGATCGGGGCGTTCGGAACGTCCTGGAGTTCGAGTGTGCCGCCGATGTTCCGCGCGATCGTGAGGGATCCGGTCAGCGTCACGGTTCCCACGAAGTCCTGGTCGCCGTCTTGGTCGAGGGACGCTGGAATGACCGCCCGCAGTGAAAGGCCGAAGCTCTGTGCGGCTACTGGGGGATCGAAGTTGCCACCGCCCGTGCCGGCCAGTACGGAGATGCCGGCGGAGGGAAGGAACTCGTCGCGGATATCCTCAGTGGCTGGATAGACCAAGATGTCCAAGATGCCGTCGAGGGTGAAGTCGCTCGTGACGAGCCTTGAGTCCTGCCCGATCGTCCCGACGATGACCGGATCCTCGAGCTCTGCGTTCCCGCGATCGTAGAAGACGACGGCACGGTCGAAGAAGGTGAGGCTCCTGCGTATCCCAAGCAGATCCAAGCGACCGTCACCGTCGACGTCGGCCAGCTGAAGGTCATCGGTTTCGAACTCGTCCTCGGCGATTCGCCCCTCCGATACGACGTTGCCATCCGCATCGATGTGGGCCGCAAGGATGGACCTGCCGTCCGAGGACTTACCGATCAGTTCAACGACCCCGTCGCCGTCGTAGTCGAGGACACCGATCACATCGATGCCGGCGGTGAGAATACGAGGTTCCGGGAGAATCTGTCCGGCGGCGACTGCGCAGGAAAGAGAGCCAACTAGAAGGGCGGTGCGAGCCGCACGAGCGTTTCTTTTGAGCATGTCGAGCTTGGTGGTGAGGGAAGGACGACGCTGGAAAGGCGCGTCGCACCTGGTCATTCTATCCACCGGCACTGTGCCAGTTTCGCCTGGATCCCGATAGCCCTGTTGTGCGGTGCTGCGCCCTCAGAAGCGGTCGTCCGCGCGGTAGACCTCTTCATCGAAGACGCCCTCCCATTTGGCGACAGCCGTCGCCACGGCGGCATCCCCCGTGATATTCGTGAGGGTTCGCATCATGTCGAGCAGGCGATCGAACGGGTAGATGAACCCGATCACGAGGATGGCTTTCTCGTCCGAGACGCCCACCTGGGTCAGGGCCGCCGCGGCCAGAAGGAGGCCAGCGCTTGGGATTCCTGCAGCGCCCACGGATACGAGGGTCGCCATCACGGCGACGAGAACGTACTGCGTCAGGGAGACGTCGAGGTCGAGTGCCTGGGCGCCGAAGAGTGCCACAAGACCAATGTAGATCGCCGTGCCATCCATGTTGATCGTTGCGCCGAGAGGGAGCACCGATGACGCGACGGACTTGTCGACACCGAGGTTCTCGTTCACGCAGGTGATCGTCACGGGCAGCGTCGCGCCGCTCGAGGACGTGGAGTAGGCCACTGCTTGGGCGTCGCTGATGCCGCGGTAGAAGGGCTTCAGCGGGAGCCGGAGGATGCCTTTGATGATCCCGCCATAGGTGATGATGATGTGCAGAACGCAGGCGAGGTAGAGCGCCAGCGTCAGCATGCCGAGGCTCTTAAGGATGCCGAGCCCCTTGTCCGCCATCACGACGGTCATGAGGGCGAAGACGCCGAACGGAGCCACCTCCATCACGATGGTCGTGATCTTCATCACGGCCTCGGCCGCTGCGTCAAAGAACTTGCCGGCGGGCTTGCCGATCTCGCCGGCGAGGAGGATGCCGATCCCGAAGAGGATCGAGAAGAAGATCACCTGCAGGATGTTGCCGCTCGCGAGGGCTTCGAACGGATTCGTCGGCACGATCTGAAGGAGCCGATCGACGATGCTTCCTGCCGCGTCCGCGGCGGCGGCCTTGGACTCGACCGCGCTCGCGTCGACCGCGCTGAAAGTCTCCGGGGAGAGGCTCGAGCCCGGCTGCATCACCGTGCCGATGATGAGCCCGATCGTGACCGCCACCCCCGTCGTGCCGAAGTACATGCCGATCGCCCGCCCGCCCAGGGAGCCCAGTCGCTTGGGGTCGCCCATGGCCACAACCCCCGAAACGAGGGTGAAGAACACCAGGGGCACGATGAGCATCTTGATCAGGCGCAGGAACAGGTCGCCAAGCCAACCAATCCAGGTGATCGCGAAGGCGCCGCTCGATTCAGGGCCCATGCCCTGGCGCAAGGCGAGGCCCACACCAATGCCGAGAATGAGCGCGGCGATCACGCGCTTCCACAAGTCGATCTTGAACCATGTTCCCATAGCCAACGAGGTTACGCGGAAGGGCTGCGGGACCCGGCTCAACTCCGTCATATTTCAAGAGGGAGCCGACGCGCGCGCGTCGGCTCCCTCTTGATTCGTCTGCGGAGCGGCCCTTGGCCGTATTCCTTAGCGGTCGGAGAGTTTGAAGTCCTCGCCGGCCATCGTGCTACCTTCCTGGAGCGTCAGCGTGCGCTGCGTGCTCTTCAGGTCAATGTTCTCCTGGAACGGGTTGTCCGCCGACGTGCGCGGGCGCGTCGCGTGGATCTTGTAGGAGCCCTGTCGGATGTTCTTGATCCGGTACTCGCCGTTCTTGTTGGTCTGCGCGTTGTAGGTGCGCGCGTTCTGGGTGGTGGGGAACATCTTGACCGTTGCCCCCGCCAAAGGGCTGCCGCTCGGGCCGATCACGGTGCCGGAGATCTCAGCGCCCTGGGGGAGCTGCACGTCCGGGACCCGCGCCGTCTGGCCTTCGATCACAGTCAGACCCTTCACCGTTTCTTGGGCGTAGTCGCGATGGCGCACGACGACCTGGTACTCGGCCGGCGTCAAGAACTCGATCTTGTAGGAGCCGTCGGCGCCCGTGGTGACCGTCGTTTCCGTGGCAGCACCGGGCGCTCCGGCCCCCATGGACTGCCAGAAGAGATCGTCCGACCACTCCTTGTCGTGGGTGGCAACGGTCGCGCCTTGCACGGGAGCGCCGTCCCCGCCGAGCACGCGTCCCGTCAGGGTGCCGCCTTTGGTCATGCGAATCATGACCTGCAGGCCGTCGGAGCCGATGGTCGTAGTGAAGGGCTCGGACGAGGTGTTGGCGTAGCCGCGGGCGATGCCCTCGACCATGAAGTCACCGGCGCTCGTGGCGACGATCTCAAAGCGTCCTTCCGGGTGCTCGACGCGGCGGCGCGTCTGGGGATCGGCGGAGGAAAGGTCGCTCTGTCCGCCCGCGATGGCCTGGCGAAGCTGGACCTCGAAGGTCGTGATGGGGGCGCCCGTCGAGCTGTCGACAACCTGTCCAGAGATCCGCGGAAGCGGCTGGAGCTCGATCGTGACGTTCATGTCGCCGGACTTAGCCCTCGAGCGCGAGTGCGGCTGGAAGAGCGGGTGGCGCGCAACGATCTGGAACTCGCCGGGCGGGATGTCCGTGATCTCGAAGTAGCCGGCGTCGTCCGACTTCGTCGTGGAGTTCGTGCGGGACTTGCTGTTGTCCATCTGGTAGGCCTGGATGGTGACCCCTTCGATGGGCTCGCCATTGATGCTCGCCACGGTGCCTGCCAGCATCGACGCGACTTCCAGGGTGATGTTCTGAAGCGTGTCTTCGCTCTCCAGCACGGCCACGGGGGGCGTGCTGATGCCGCCGTAACCGTCGGCGCTGACTTCGATGGTGTAGTTCTGACCCGGGGAGACGTTCAGGAACTCAAACTTGCCGAGCTTGTCCGACTGCACCGAAGTGGAGGTGTCTTCAACTCCCGAACCGTCGATCATCGCCATCATGGCGTTCTCACGCAGCACGAGGAGCGCGTTCGGCACAGCGTTGCCGCCCGTGTCGGAGACCATGCCCGTGATCTTACGGCCTGGCACGAGAACGAGCGCAGGGGCCTCGGTCATCACGCCGTCTTGAACGATGACGCTGGAGTTCTCCGTGCGGCTGTACTCCGCGTGGGTCGCGATGAGCGCGTAGCCGTCGTAGGCGGGGACTCGCTCGAAGCTGAAGGAGCCGTCGGTGCCAGTGGTCGCAACTTCGTCCGTCGAGCGGTCGATGTCATCGAAGAAGAACGACTGGCTGCCATACTTCGTGAGCGTCACTCGCGCGTTCTGGATCGGGTTGCCCTTGCCGTCCGTCACGAGGCCGGAGAGCTCACCGAAACCGATGGCCGCATTCGTTTCGCTCGACACCGGAGCGACCATCGTCGGGCTGGTGATGATGGTGCCCTCTTCCCGTGCGTCTTGGTTGGTGATGTCCACGAGGTCGACTTCTCCGGCTGGGTCGCCGGAGACCTCAACCGCTTCAGGTGAATCCGACATCTCCAAGGTGCCTGGGGTGTCGGACGTCGACTTCTCACCACCCTGGAGGACGAAGAAGAGGCCTGCGGCCGCGGCGGCGACTGCGATGAGAACGAGAAGAGGCTTCATAGGAACGGATGCACGAAAGGACAGTTGGTGGCCCCAAGCCGAAGGACGAAAGGGTCCACAGGCGGGGAGCTATGTTGGTTCCGACCCCTCAGGAGGGGCCGTTGAGGGACGTACGAACCGGGAAAATGGTTCTTCCCGGAGTCGAGGAAATCGTGTCTGTGGGGCCCTCGCAGGGAGCCACTCCGACACTTCCGCGCCCTACGCGGCCCCTTTCGCGGCCTTCTTGACCTGCGGGGTGGCCCGGTCCACGGACTCGACGGAGGTCGGGAGTGCGCTTTCCCAGAGAGCCAGCCCACCGATGAAGTAGGCGAAGAGCAGGAGCTCGAAGTCGATCTTGCGGTAGGTCTCAATCTTGGCGGAGCGCCCGAAGAGCCCATGGGCGATCTTGGCAACGACACCTGACTTCGCGCCTACGATGCGCCAGCCACGGCCAAATTCGACCCTCGGGACAAGACGCAGGGGCTTGCCGCCGGTCCACATCTCGATCGTGCGCTTGGCCACGCCGGGGCGAATCGACGATCCGAGCCACTCACGGGCTTCCGTCCAGACGGCGAACTGAGCCCGCAGAAGGCCGGGATCCCGCCGCATCTCAAGGACTTCGCCTTTCGACGGCTTCCAGAGTGCTTTCACGATGATCCCAAGCCGGTTTCGGTGCACCTCGAGCACACCGAGTTCCTTGCCTTCGCCGTCGAGGACGGTATGGCGGGGCCGCAGGATCCCGGAAACCCGGGTGGAGTAGGTTTTGAGCGTATCGACCATGGGACTACTGAATGGCGCTTGTCGGACGCGAAATCGCGTCCCTTGAGCCTACCCCCAGGACGGTGGCGGTGCTGGATCCGTCACCGATTCACAGGACTTCGTCCCAGCGTTTGATCC
>CAYQKK010000028.1:26618-44061 GCA_964417955.1 uncultured Planctomycetaceae bacterium | reverse complement strand
GTGGCGGTGCTGGATCCGTCACCGATTCACAGGACTTCGTCCCAGCGTTTGATCCGGCGTTCGACTCAGCGTTCGATTCAGCGTTCAATTCTGGGCCCCCACCCGAAGGGGTCAGGCCTTGAGCGCCGCGAGGGCCCCGTAGGCCTCCGTGACCCGCTCGATGCAGGCCTCCACGTCGTCCATGGACGCCGTATCGGGCATCCCTTGGGCCGCGATGGAGAATCGAAGGGCGCAGGAGGCTGTCAGATCGTCACGTCCCATGGCTCTCAGAACGGGGGAGGGGGCCATCTTAGTGGAGTTGCAGGCCGAGCCCGCGCTCACTTCGAGGCCGCCATCGTGGAGCATTCCGAGAAGCGCCGTCGCATCGAGACCGGTTCCGGTGAGGTCAAAGCCGAGACTGGAGGTGTTGGCGGCGCGGCGCGCGGCGCCTCCGCCGTGGACCACGGTGCCGGGGCAGGCGGCCAGGAGCGCGCTCTCTAAGCGGTCGCGGCGGGCCGCAATCTCGGCTTGGTCAGCGGCCGAGTGGGCCCGCGCCGCTGACGCTTCCGCCGCAACGCCCATTCCCACGATCCCCGGCACGTTCTCCGTGCCGGCGCGCCGCTCGTTCTCCTGGGGGCCGCCGAGCATCAGCGGCGTGATGGGGGCGCCGGGCCGCACGTAGAGCGCGCCGATGCCCCTGGGTCCGTGGAATTTATGGGCCGAGAGGCTGAGGTAGTCGCAGTCGAGCTCCCTCACGTCGATGGGGGTCTTGCCCGGGGCTTGCACCGCATCGATGTGCAGGAGAACGCCATGCTCTCGGGCGGCCGCGCCCAGCCCTGAAAGATCCGAAATCACGCCGGTCTCGTTGTTCAACAGGATGAGCGACACCAGGGCCGGCTGCGCCTTGATCGCCGCGAGCGCGGCGTCGCGGTCGAGCTCTCCCTCGCTGTCGACGGGAATGTGGATGACCTCGCCGTCCTCGGCGCTAGAGATCGCGGCCGCCGCACGCGCTGCGCACTTGCGGGTGGCGCTGTGCTCGGCCGAGCTGATCGCGATGCCGCGCCGGTCCGGGCGGGCATCTGCAACGGCGCTTCCAAAGGCCATCGCCGTGCTCTCTGAACCGGAGGCGGTGAACACGATGCTGTTGGGTTCTGTTGCGCCCACCAGCGCCGCGACCTGGGCCCGCGCTGCGCGCACCGCTCGGCCCGCTTCTTGGCCCGACGGATGGGTCGCGGAGGGGTTCGCCCCGGGGCGCCCGAGCCAGGGCAGCATGGCGGCGATGGTGGCCTCAGAGGCCGCCGTGGTGGCATTGCAGTCAAAGTGGAGGAGTTGCACAGCCGCATCATAGGGCGTTCCCTGACGGGGGCGTAACCCCATCCCTCTGGCGAGCACAATCGCCCTTTGGCGCGCCGTCGCAATGGCCTATGCTCCTCTGAGATCTCTCCCAAACGTCCCTCGCCGATCCTGCGCCTATGTTCTTCGACCCCCTCTATTTCGCCTACACCATCCCGCCCATGCTCCTTGGGTTCTGGGCCCAGTCGCGGGTCAAGTCCACGTTCAAGAAGTACGCGCAGGTGGCCGTGAGCAGCCGCATGACCGGAGCCGAGGCCGCCGCCGAGGTCTGCAGGGCCGGCGGCGCGAACGTTTCGATCGAGCGCGTTGGCGGGTTCCTCTCTGACCACTACGACCCGCGCTCGAAGACGCTGCGCCTGAGCCCCGAGGTCTACGACGGCCGTTCCATTTCGGCCATCGCGGTCGGCGCCCACGAGGCCGGCCACGCGATCCAGGATGTCAAGAGCTACCCCTGGCTAGGGATGCGCTCCGCCATGGTTCCCGTCACGAGCATCGGCTCGAAGTTCTGGTTCTGGCCGATCATGATCGGATTCAGCATGCAGAACTCGATGTTGATCCTCGCGGGCATCGTGCTGTTCAGCGCGACCGTCCTGTTCCAGCTCATCACGCTGCCGGTGGAGTTCGACGCGTCGAACCGCGCCAAGGCCGTCCTCTCCCAGACGGGCATTGCCCGGACCGACGCCGAGCTCCACGGTGTGTCCAAAGTGCTGGGCGCGGCGGCCTGGACCTACGTGGCGGGGGCCCTCTCCTCCATCGCGACCCTGGCCTACCTCGTGATGCGCTACATGGGGAGCCGGGACTAGAGGCCCTCCCTGGAGGCCTGGCAGAGCCCCTCGGCGCTGCCGGGCCTCTTTCGTTCCAGCGGAGGCTCTTCCCCGCTAGGCTTACGGGCTCGAATCGTCCTCTCTCATTCGTCGTGCCTATCACGTCGGGGCCCGTGCCTCGACCGACTCCCAAGGAGCCTGCCCGTGGATCGCCTGACCCTCGACTACACCCATGTCCTCGACGCCGCCGTCGGCCCAGATCACGGCCTGACGGCCCAAGAGCTCGGAGGCATCGCGCCCAAGGCGGAGGCCGCGCTCCGGGCGGTCCAAGCGAGGCGCACCGAGGACCTCCGCTGGCTGGATCTTCCGCACCAAGCGGATGTGCAGCAGGATGTGCTCGACTACGCGAGTTCGATGCAGCCGTTGTTCGCATCGGGCCAGCTCAAGAACGTCGTGGTGCTCGGCATCGGCGGTTCAGCGCTCGGCAACCGCGCGCTCCACGCCGCGCTCTCTAGTCCCTTCCACGACATCGAGCCGCCGGAGGGACTGCCGCGTCTCTTTGTACTCGACAACGTCGATCCCGACCTCGTCGGTGAGTTCCTCGACACCGTGGACGTGTCGAAGTGCCTCTTCAACGTGATCTCGAAGTCGGGCTCGACCGCGGAGACCATGAGCCAGTTCCTGCTGCTGCGGCAGAAGCTCATCGATGCGGTCGGGGAGGAGGCCCACGCGCGGCACATCGTGGTGACCACGGACGCCGAGAAGGGCGTCCTGCGGCCGATCGTGAACGCCGAGGGCTACGCTTCCTTCATCGTGCCCGACGGAGTGGGCGGGCGATTCAGCGTGCTCTCTCCCGTTGGGCTCGTGTCGAGTGCGCTCGTCGGGATCGACGTGCCGGGGCTGCTCGCCGGCGCGGCGGCCATGGACGAGCGCTGCAAGGACGCCCCGTTCGCGGAGAACCCTGCGCTGGTCTATGCGGCGATCCAGACGCTCATGCAGAACGAGAAGGGCAAGCCGATGGCCGTGACCTTCTCCTATAGCCAGCGCCTCGCTTCCCTGTCCGACTGGTACGCCCAGCTCCTCGCGGAGTCCATCGGCAAGCGCAAGTCCAAGGGCGGCGCCGACGTCTTTGTCGGCCCTACGCCCGTCTCCGCCGTGGGGGTCACGGACCAGCACAGCCAGTCGCAGCTCTACGTCGAAGGCCCGTTCGACAAGTGGTTCACGCTACTGGCCGTCGAGCGCGCTGATCACGTCGTGACGATTCCTAAGCAGTACGCGGATCATGACGCGCTGAGCTACCTTGGCGGGCGCACGATGAACGAGCTCTTCGCGGCCGAACGCGAGGGCACGCGCATCGCGCTGACCGACGCGGGCCGCCCCTGCTGCTCGATTCAGTTCCCGTGCGTAACGGCTCACACGGTAGGGCAGTATCTCTACATGATGGAGCTCGCCGTGGCCGTGATGGGGGAGCTCTACGACGTGGACGCATTCGATCAGCCCGGAGTGGAAGCGGCCAAGGTCGCCACCTACGCCCTGATGGGCAGGGCAGGATTCGAGGAGCGCCGCTCCGAGATCGAAGCCGCGAAGTCCAAGGACCCCAAGGTCGTCTGAGCCGCGCCCACCGTGAACGAAGTACAACAGATCACCGTCGGCGTCGGGATTCACCCGAAGACCGGACTCCCTGACGTCGGCTCGATGCGTGCCGCCCGGCAGGCGGCCTGGGTCGGGTCGCGCGTAGGGGCCGAAGTGACCCTCGTGCACGCCGCGTGGGCCGAGGATGGAACGGGGCCGGCGGAGGCGCCGCCCCAGGCCGAGTCGGGGCTCAACGATCTCTGCATGCTTATGGGAGCCGACGGCGCCCGGGCGAGCTATGAATTCGTGACCGCCCACCCGTGGCACGCCCTTGTCAATCGAGCCCTCGAGGGGAAGGCGGATCTCGTCATCGCGGGCAAGCGCTCGAGCAGCGAGCGCATTCGGCGGCGCGTCGGAAGCACGGCCATGCGAGTGCTTCGCTACTGCCCCGCGCCGGTGTGGCTCGTCAAGCCGGACCACGATCTGACCCATCGACATGTGCTCGCTTCCACGGATCTCTCGCCCGTGTCGGAGCGCGCCGTGGAAACCGCCGCATGGATCAGCTCGCAGTCGTCAGGCGAGCTCCACGTGCTCCACGCCTGGAACCTCACGCCCGAGCAACAGCGAGATTCCGCGGAGCTAGCGGAGACCGAGTACAAGGAACTCGTGGACGAGGCCCGCGCCCAAGCCCTCTCCGCCGTCGAACACTCGGTTTCGGGACTCGAGATCGACCCCGAGCTACAGCTTGAGCGCGGGATCGCCCACCAAGAAATCCTGAAGGAGGTCGAAGAGGAGCACCCCGACCTCCTCGTCATGGGCAGCCTTTCCGTGGGCGGGCGCCCGGGCTTTCACATGGGAACGGTCGCCGAGCGCGTGCTGGGCCAGGTGGACGAGTCGATCCTGGCCTTCAAGCCGGGGGACTTCGTCTGTCCCGTGACGGCGAGCTGAGGGCGCGGCCCTCTCCGACGCCTTCAGAGATCCATGCCGCTCGTTCACGAGAAGCTCGAAGCCAACGACGGCGTGCCCTCTGAAGTGGCGTGTCACGGCTACTCCGTGGCCTGGGTCAGCGCCTGTGATCCAGGCAAGGCTGTCAACGAAGACGCCGCGTTGGTCGTGGATCTCGGTGAGCGCGGCATGGTTGCCTGCGCTATCGACGGCATGGGGGGCATGGCCAACGGTCGTGAGGCAGCGGCGATCACGGCCCAGTGCGTGGCCCATGCTCTATCGGACGTCGACCAGGACGTAGCAGCGTGCGTGCGAAGCGCCACGATGGAAGGGCTCGAAGCGGCGCATCAGCTGGTCGAGACCAAGCTCGCGGGCGCTGGCGCGACGGTCGTAGCCGCCATCATCACGCCGGGGTTCGTGCAGACACTGCACGTCGGAGACGCGGAGGCGCTCCTCGTCGGTCAGACCGGTGGCCTTCAGTTTCGCACCGTGCCGCATTCTCCGGTGGGGCATGCCCAAGACATTGGGCTGCTCGACGAGACGTCGGCGCTCTTCCATCCCGAGCGTCACCTCGTCTCGAACGGCATCGGAGTCGATGGCATGCAGATCCAAATCGGGCCTCGCCTTCCCTTGCCGGACGATGTCACGGTCGCGCTTTGCAGCGATGGCGTCACCGACAACGCGTACGAGGCCGAGATCGTTCGCTCTCTCGAACGGGGTACGCTGCTCGACTCGACGACCGACCTCTTTCAGCTATGCAACGAGAGATCGGCCGCTGCCAGCGCGTGCTCCCTACGTGCGGACGAGCTTGGGAAGTCGGACGACATCACGCTGCTGACGATTCGACGCCGGGTTACCTAGAGGCCGCAGCGATTCTCGAGGGTGTTGCGCGTCTTGATGCCGAGCATCGAACGCGTTTCCAGCATCTTGCGAACGGCCTCTTCTGGCAGCGGCTCCAAGCCGCCCTTGGCGACGTGGGCGAGCCACAGGATCTTGGCCGTGTGCTCCAGCATGTCGAGCTTCTTGTACGCGTCCATGAGGTTGGTGCCGAGGGTCACCGAACCGTGGTTCTGCATCATCATCACGTCGCTGCAGCGCACGAGGTCGCGGATCGTCTCAGGAAGCTCCGGCGTGCCCGGCGTTCCGAAGGGAGCCGTCGGGATGCCGCCGATCGTGACGATGATCTCGGGGATCACCGGCATTTGCATGTCGACGTCCGCGATGGTCAGCGCGACCGCGTGGGGCGGGTGCGCGTGGAAGATCGCCTTGCAGTCGGCTCGCTCTTGGTAGGCCACGAGGTGGATGCCCACTTCGCTGGAGGCCTTGGGCCCGTCGTCGAGGGCCTGACCGGTCATGTTCACGTGGGCAATTTGATGGGGGTCGAGGAAGCCCTTCATCGCGCCGGTGGGGGTGATGAGGATCGTCCCGTCCGACATCATCGCGCTGATGTTCCCGTCCGCGCCGACGATGTAGCTGCGGTCGTAGCCGAGCTTGCCGATGCGGCAGATCGCCGTTCGCAGCCGCGCCTCTTCTTCGCTCCAGTGATGATTCGCGTTCATGAGCTTTTCTGTGACGTGTCGCCACTCCTGTGGTCGTAGACCACCTGGCCCCCGACCTCGACCGCGTCGATGAAGCCAACGATGAGGGTCTTGACCGGTGCGTCCTTCGCCTGGAGGATCTGGCGGCCCGCGTTGCCCTCGTCGATCACGAGGACGCGGTCGCCGACGCCTGCGCCGATGGTGTCGATGGCGAGGCGCGGGGCTGGGCCGAGGGCTGTGCCGTCGGGTCGGACCGGGCGCACCATCAGGAGCTTCCGACCATGGAGAGCTGAGACCGCTTCGGCCTGGGCCACCACGGTGCCAATGACCTGAGCGAGAATCACGGCTTGGACTCCGGCCCGCTGGCGTCGAGGTCGATGGCGGCACCGTGGCTCACCGCCTGCTCGACGAAGCCGGTGATCGCGACATCCACGGGCACGAAGGTCTCGTCGGGGAGCGCCAGCGCTGCCTCGCGCCCGTCGATGTAGTGCACGAGATCCCCGGGCCCAACGTCGAGAGAGCAGGCCGCCACAAGCTGATTGCCCGTGGAAACGCCGCTCTCGTCGAGGGTCTCAAGCAGCTGAAGCTTCACGCCCTCCATGCCTTCGTAGCGCACGGTCGCTACGAGCCTTCCTGTGACTCTGCCGAGGTACATCCCTGCGTCGGCGCTACGCGCCGCCCCACTTCTCGTAGACGTTCTCGCCGCTCACGTCCCATGAGTCGACGATGGCCATCACGACGGCGTCGCAGGGCTTGTCCTTGGTGATCTTGGTCTGGCGAGCGGAAGAGCCCGTCGCGTAGAGCACAAGGTCCCCGGGGCCCGCGCCGACGGAGTCGACGGCGATGACGTACTGATCCTTGGGCTGGTTCGAATGGGTGCGAACCTGGACGACGAGGAGTTTGTGGGACTCGAGCTGAGGGTCCTTTTGGGAGGCGACAACGCTTCCGACGACTTCACCGATGAGCATGGGGGGTCCTTTGGGCTAGGCGGGCTAGGCGGGCTAGCGGGGGTCGAGGTAGGTGGCGACGGACTTGCGGTCGAGGGTTTCGGCGAGGAAGCGGCGGCGCAGTTCACGGTGGACGTGGCTCTGCATGTCGTTCCAAGTGGGGGCCGGGGTGCGGGCGCCGAGGAGCCCAAGGATCACGCCTTTCTCGATGCGGATGGGGCCGATGATCGTGCCAGCGGCCTTCTCGGGGCTGGCGTCGACGACGGCGAAGGCGGCGCTGCGCAGTCCTTCGAGTTCCTTCGCGCTGCCAGCGCGCGTGATCTGGCCAAGGAGCCCGCCGCGCTCCCGCGTGGTCTTATCCTGACTGTGCAGCCCGACCACTCGGACGAAGTCCTCGGGGCCAGCGATGGCCGCCTTCAGCTCGCGCAGGTCCTGCTCGACCTTGCGGAACGAGGGGACGAGGGGGTTGTCCTCCTCCTCGACCGCGTTCTTGAAGAGAATGCTGATCTCGACGGCTTCGCCGAACATGCCGTCGAAGGCGGCGCGCTCTTCCTCGTACACCTCGCGAAGGGAGGCTTCGTCGTGCAGGCGGTCGACCGCTTCGTGGGCGAGGGCCGCTGCGCGGATGGCGGGGTCGCGGCGCACGGCTTCGATGGAGAGGCCACGGGCTTTGAGCAGTTCCTCGTAGGCGACCCCTTGGTAGTCGGGGTTGGCTTCGGCCTCGGCGGAGCGCCGCTCCACTTCTCGGTCGAGGGCTTTGTTCGCACCCTCCGACGTGACTTCGGGCATCCGTGCGAGCACCGCGCGCTCAAGCAAGATCAGGTAGCACGCTTCGCGCTCGTCGGCGTCGTCCACCTGTGAGCGCAGGTGGTCGCCGTACTCCTTGCGAGTGATGACCACGTCGCCGCTGACGCAAACGATGCCGTCATCGAACGGGTGGGGGTGCTGCTCGTAGCCGCGGTCCTTGAGCTCTTGCTCCAGCCAGATCTGCTGCTGGTCGCCGGTGATCTCCGCGTCATCCGGGAGCCCCAAGGCGGTCCTCGTGAGGGCCTCGTGGATGATCGAGAGGCGCAGGTACTCGCGGAACTGCTCGAGGGGAACGCCTTGGGCTGCGATGAAGGCGGAGAGCCCGCCCACGGTTCCGGCGGCCTTCGCCTCGGCGTCGAGCTCGGCGAAGCGTTCATCGAGCATCGCGTCGGTGATGACGAGCCCGCTCGCCTTGCCCTTCGACTTGATGACGCGCAGCTCGAGGAGCTGGCGAAGCGCCGCGTCTCCATTGGGCCCGTTGCCGTCCCGCCAGATCAGCAGATCGTTGAGGTCCGCGAAGCTGACAATGCCCTTTTCCCCGCTGAGGAGACCGTCTGGACCGACGGCATCTCCCACCGCCCGGGCCGCGTATCCGATCGAGTCGGCGGCTGCCTCCACGGGCTTCGCGGTCTCCTGTTGGGTCAACGGGGAGGGGACGTTCCCGTGGCCAAGCGTGGCCAGGAGAATCCAGGCCGCCGGGGCGGCAGTGAATCGGCGCATCATCGTGCCCGACAGCATACGGGCTCCGCCCTGCCAGCTGGACGGGCACTTCCTTAGAGATCCAAGAGGCGGGCGGCTCCGTGGAGCGTGGCGCCCAGGGTGGACTCGCCCCGCAAGAAGTGCCCGATGGCCGCGTCCATATGCAGCAGGAGGACGGTGTCGTCGTCGGCTTGGAAGCGACGAGCCGGGGTGAACTGGGCCCCCTCGTAGCGGACGGTTTTGGACAGGCGCACCTCGTCGATCTGCCCGTCCAGGGTCGCGGTCGGCCGGTTGTCGCTGCGGATGTCGCCGCCGACGATGAGGTCGAGGTTGTTCGTGGTACGGGACCCCTTGCCGGCCTTAGAAGCGATGAGCTTGCCGTCGAGGTAGAGCCGTACCTCGGACCCGTCGAAGACGCCCGCCACATGGCTCCAGCGGCCGGTCTTGAGCTTCTCATCGACGTACTCGGCGACGACGTAGGCGCCGTCGAGATGGACGAAGAAGCTGAGGCCCTTGCCGTTCGCGAAGAGGCCGTACTCAGAGCCCTCGGTCTTGCACACGAGGCCCTGCCGGCTGGCGACTCGCTCGGGGTGTACCCAGGCCTCCAGGGTGAAGGGGCCGTCGGGGAGCGCGATGTCCTTCGACTTGACGATGGCGCAGTCCTCGCCGCGGTTGAGATCGAGGACCCGTTCGTTCTCCGGTACCACGACGGGTCCGAGGGTCGACACGTCGAAGGCGGGGTAGTGACGTCGGCGCGGAATCGAGAATCGCGCGGTCTCCGTGAGGTACTGGAAGTCGAGGTCCATCGCGGCCAAGGACAGCCCGCCGTCCAGGGAACCCGCGGGGCGCCGCACGCGAACCTGGCCACGGAAGGACTTCCCGGGAGCGATCGTCCCGTGAAGATGGTCCGGGGTGAAGACCCAGCGTGGATCGTTCGCAAGGAACTGCGCCTCGACTTCCACCGACGCGGTGACGGGGTTCTGGAGCGTGAATTCAATCGTCTGGTCCACGGACCCGTCGGCGCTCACTTCCAGCGTGCCTTCCCAGATGGGCTCGACGGCCGTTAGTTTCGGCGCCTCTTGGCTGACTCGGCCCGTGATCTCGCGCGGATCCATGACCGCGCCGAGGGGCAGCGTTGCGCGCTCGATTCGATCCGGCCGCACGGTCACGAGGTCGTAGCAGTGCAGGTAGCCTGCCTCCGGGACGGATCCGCCCTGGTGCCCGCCCACGGTGGCGAGCGCGAAGTACTCGATCCCATCCTTGGGGTCGTAGCGCATTTGGTGGATGTGCCCGGCGAACACGCCCTTGATGTTCCCGGCCTTGACGAAGCGCTGGTGCAGGCTGTCCCAGTCGTTGCCGTAGCGCGCGATCTGGTTGCCTGTCCAGCGGGGGTGATGGCAGAAGACGAAGACGTGAGCGGCGTCCTTGGTGACCTCCAATGTCTGGTCAAGCCAGGCGAGCTGCTCCGGGCTCATGCGCTGATTCTCGGGCCGGTCGAAACTCCGCTCCCCCGTCTCGGGGTTGGCTTCATCCGTGTAGAGCACGATGAACCAGGCGCTCTTGTGCTTGAACGCGTACCAGAGGGGGCCGAAGTGCATTTCGTAGCGCGCCTCGTGGGCCTCGGGCGGAGCCGGCACGGACCGATCCTTCGAGCGATAGTAGATGTCGTGGTTGCCGGCCACCGGGAACCAGGGCATCCGCAGTGGCGCCATCGCCTCCTGGTACTCCTGCATCTGGCGCATCCAGACGTCGGGCTCGTTGTAGCCATTCACCAGGTCGCCGACCGTCATGACGAGGTCCGGCCCGATGAGGTTCGTCTCCTGCACCGCCTGCCGCAAGAGCTGCACGCCTGAGGCCGGCCCCCCTGTGCGATCACCATAGACCACAAAGAAGAAGGCGTCCTCTTCACTGGGCAGCGGCAGCTCCACCGAGCCCTTCCGGCTCGTCAAGAAGCGCCCCGCCTCCACAGCCGGCGCCGAAGCGCCCTCATCCCTCTCCTGCCCGAAGCCCACCCCTGAGCCGCCGCCCAGAACCAACCAACACGCCAGCCCAACCTTCACCCAGAGAGAATCCATCCGCATGCTCCCCAGCCTACCCTCCCTCCCAGCCCCGTTCCCGCGCAATCGGAACCCCGTTCCAACCGCGCAGAGCGGATTCTGCCCCATTCGGAACCAGGTTCAAATTTGCGTTCTGCGCAATTTGAACCTGGTTCCGAATGGGGCAGGTGGGGTTAGTCGAAGACGAGTTTGCCCTTGGAGGCGCGGACCACCAGGGAGCGGCGGCCGGCGGGGCCGCCTTGGAGGAGGCGCTCTGAGAGCTCGGGCTCGAGCTCGCGCTGGATGACTCGGCGCAGCTCGCGCGCTCCGGTTTCGGGCTTGAAGCCGCGGGCGGCGATCCAGGCGGTGACGGCGGGGGTGAAGCGGACGTCGAGGCCGCGGCGGGCGGCACGGTCTTTCAGCTCGCCTAGCTTGATGGCGGCGATGCGCTCCACAGACTTGGGACCCAGCTCTTCAAAGAGCACGGTGTCGCCGACGCGGCCGAGGAATTCGGGCGTGAAAGTCGAAGCGAGCGCCTGGCTGGTGATGTCCTGCAGACTCGCGCGGCCGAGGGTCGGCGTGCCGCCAAAGCCCACGGTGCGGCTCGCCGAGGTGACGTCTTCGGCTCCGCAGTTCGAGGTCATGACGATCACCGTGCGGGCGAACGAAACTCGCTTGCCCTTGCCGTCGGTCAAGGCACCCTCCTCCAGGATCTGGAGGAGCAGGTTGTGGAGCTTGGGGTGGGCCTTTTCGACTTCGTCGAAGAGCACTACGGACTCAGGTGCCTCCGCGACGGCGTCCGTCAGCTGGCCGCCGTCGTCGTGGCCGATGTAGCCCGGCGGCGAACCGATGAGCTTGGAGTACTCGTGGGCGAGGCCAAACTCAGAGCAGTCGATGCGCACGAGTCCGGACTGGCCTGGCTGGCTGAAGACGTGACTCGCGAGGCTCCGGGCGAGCTCCGTCTTGCCTGTGCCTGTACGACCTGTGAACAGGAACGACGCGAGGGGGCGTTGGGACTCACCGAGGCCCGCCGCAGCCGAGCGCACGGCGCGGGATACCGAAGTCACCGCGGCGTCCTGGCCAATGACGCGCCTGCGCAGCGCCGCTTCCAATGAGACGGCCTTGTCGCGCAGGTGATCGAGTGCTGCGTCACGCTGCGTCGCTTCGTCTACTTCCGTCTCGGTGCTCGGAGAGTCAGCTTTCACCGACCCGTCCACGGTCAGGCGCACCTCGTGGATATCGAGCGCAGGGTTGACCTCGACGCAAAGCTGGTAGAGGAGATCCTCGACCATCAGCGGGTCGTCGGGAAACAGCTGGCCGAGCTTGTCATCCAGGTCGCTGCGAAACTCCGGCATGCAGGCCTCGATCACCATCTTTCGATAGCCCGCTCGGCCGAGGCCAGGTCGCTCGCTGAGTGAGAACGCGCTGTCCTCGATCGCCAAGATCTGCACGAAGCAGTCGGCGAGGTCAAAGTAGCGGTAGACGCTCCGTTCTTTTGCGGTTCCAGTCAACGGTGGTGTGGGGCTGTAGGGCTCGGGGGGAGCCCGACTCAAGCGATCAATGGGGGGGCCGCGGTGCGGACCGGTAGCCGGTCCAAGGTGCAGTGACCTCGTGGGGGGAGAATCGGAACTCCGCCGACCCGATCTTGACGCCCGTAGGCCCCAGAGCCCTTCCCCAGCCATTTGTGGAGCATTGCGGTGCACTTCTCTCTCAGAAGCAGGCACCGAACCCGTGTCTACCCTCGGTTGTCGGACTACGATGCGCCCCGAAAAGAGACCATGAGTGCCCAAGACGACGTCAAATTCCTCGCCAAGCTCGTTCACCGCTCGCATCTGAAGCGAGAGGAAGCCGAGCCTCTCCTTCCGCTCCTGAAAGACGGGGCCGACCTCGACCAGTTGCTCGAGCGCCTCCCTGGATGGGACGGCGATCGCGTGGACAAGATGAGGCGTACCGATGCGGGTGAACGCCCCGAGGTCCCGGGTCACGAGATCCTTGGGTCCCTTGGCGTCGGCGGCACGGCCGACGTATTCCGTGCTCGCGCGAAGAAGTCAGGTCAGGTGCTCGCGCTGAAGATCCTCTCCGCTGGCTACACCCAAAACCCGAGCGAGGTCAAGGCGTTCATCGAAGAGGCGAAGCTGCTCCAGCGACTGGATCATCCGGGCCTCGTGAAGGGCTTCGGCCCCGCGAAAGCCGACGGCACGTACCTATCGCGCATGGAGGTGGTCGAGGGCAAGACGCTGCTTGAGTACCTCGACGACGGGCACCTCTTCGACGAAGACGCGGCCCTTCGCATCGTGTTGGAAGTGGCGGAAGTCCTTTCCTACATGGCCTCCGAGGGGCTCGTACACCGCGATATCAAGCCGGGCAACATCATGTTGACCGACGGCGGACGCGTGAAGCTGATCGACCTCGGCTTCTGCGCGGCGGGCGGCGAGCTTGACCAAGAGGGCAGTGCACGCGGCACCGTTCAATACCTGTCGCCCGAGCAAGCGGAGGGTGGCGCCGCAGCCGACCTCCGCAGCGATATCTACGCCCTTGGCGTGACTCTCTATCAGCTCACCATCGGCTCGCTGCCCTTCGAGGGCGCCGACGAAGACGTCCTGCGCCAGCACGTGATGGAGCGGCTTTCTTCGCCCGAGCTCAAGAGCCGTGGCCACTCCCCGCACCTGCACTACTTCATCGAGAAGATGATGTCGAAAGACGCAGAGCTTCGGTATCAGAGCTGGGACGAGGCCCTGACGGACGTGCGCGAACAGGTGGAGGGCCGCGCCAGCCTCGACTTCAAAGCGGCCGCAGCCCGCGGGCGCGGGCGCGGGCGAGGCGTGGGATCGCGTGCGAAGGAAGGGCGATCCGCTGGTCGCTCTCCTGGTCGCTCAACGGGACGCGGTCGACGTGACTGATTCCGCGTCTGCGGCCGGCGCTGACCCCGGCCTGGAAGGGGTCGTTCCTTTCCGGTTCTCATGTCATCGCTGCGGCCACTGCTGCACGGGTGGCGAGGGCCATGTCTGGCTCAAGCCGGGAGAGGCGGAATCCATGGCCGACTCGCTGGGCATGACCGTCGACGCTTTTCGGCAAATGCACGTGCGTACCGTGCCTGACCCCGGCGGAAGCGGCGAGCTGCGCGAAGCACTGCGTGAGCGCAACGAAGGGGACGGGGGCCGCTGCACTCTCCTCGAGGGGCGCAATCAATGCACGGTGTACGACGCGCGCCCCGAGCACTGTGCCGCATTCCCGTACTGGCCCAGCGTGATGGAGGACGAGGCGGGCTTCGAGCGTGCGCGCGGTACGTGCCCCGGAATTCGCATCGAGCCGAGCCCTGAGCAGCGCCGTGTCGGCTTCCAGCGCCTCAGCGCCGTTTACGCCCAGCTGGAGGAACTCCTCGCCGCCGTCAGGCCCGTTTGCATCGCCCGGGGCATCTGCTGCCGGTTCGAGGAGGCCGACCACGTTCTCTACGCCACGGGCCTAGAGGCGGACTACGCCGCCGCCAAAAAGGCCACCGCGCCCGCGCCCGAGGCCGACGGGCGCTGTCCCTACCACGTCGGTGGGATGTGCACCGCCCGCGAGGGACGGCCGCTCGGCTGCCGTACCTACTACTGCGACCCCTCCATGCGGGATGCCCTTGAGGCCACCCACGAACGCCTCTTAGGCGAGATCCGCGACATCGAACGGGATCTGGGCTACCCCCAGACCTACGCGCCGTTCCCCGCCATGCTCGAAGCCCGGGGCGTAGGAACCGAATAGGCGTCCCATGACGAGAAGCTCCAGCTGGGGGGAAGTTCCGCCCGCCGAGGTCGTTCCACTGCCCATGGAGAGGAAGAAGTTGAGTTCCGGGGCTCGGAACCGCCGACTCCCAAGCGGTCATCCGCGACTTGGGCGTGCCCAGACGCAGTGGCTCATGGTGGTGTTTGCGGTTTGTTGCCTCGGGCTCGGCTTCGTCTCTGGAGCCTTCGATGGGGCCATCGCCAAGCTGCGCAGTTGGGGCGCGGGCGAGTCCACTGCGGGTGCGCCCGAGATTGAGGAGCAGGCAGCCGCCGTCAGCCCCTCCGAGGTCGCGCTGTCGGACGACTCAACGGCGACGACCAGCGCGGCACTGAAGGCGAGCGGCGAGGATGCAGGGAGCCCCAGAGCGCCGAGCGCCGTCGAACGCAACGAAAGCGCCATTGTCGCTCTCAACGAAGGTGACTTCAGCCGTGCCATCGAGCTTTTGACCTCCGCCGTGGCCGACGCGCCCGAGGATGACACGATCCGAGAGAACCTTGGCGTGGCCTACCTAAAGCGCGCCCGGTCCTTTGGAGAAGGGGAGTTCGAACTCGCCTTGGCCGACTTCGAGTCCGCCCTAGACCACCTCCAGCGCGACGACTTCCGCACCCAAGCCAAGTCGCTGATGGAGCGGGCCCAGACCATCGCCAAGGAAGAGGCCGAGTTCACGGTAGAAGAGACGCTGCACTTCAAGTTCAAGTTCGACGCCTCGCGCACCGAGATTCGCGCGGGAGTCGATCAGCTTCAGATCCTCCTTGAGGGCACCTACCAGGAGTACGGCGAGCTCTTCGGTCGCAGGCCCGTCGAAGCGGGTGAAGACAAGATCGCCGTCGTGCTCTACAAGTCGGAGGGCTTCAGCAACGTGACCGGGCTGGGCGACTGGGCCGGCGGGGCGTTCGACGGGGTCATTCGTGTGCCCGCAGACGATCTGCGTGAAGCCCAGCGCGTCGCACGCCTGCAGGATGTACTGCGCCATGAGGTCGCTCATGCGTTCGTTCAGTCGATCGGCGGGAAGGGCGTTCCCTCGTGGCTCAACGAGGGCATCGCGCAGTGGCTGGAGAACCCCTCCCGGCGCCCCGGTGGCCTTTCCGTAGCGCGGGCCCGCCTCGTGAACGCCCGGGACAACGGGGGGAAAGCGCTGTTTCGCCTTTCCGAGATCGAGGGGTCACTCGTTTCGTGGAGCGAAACCTCGGAGATCACGCGGGCCTACGATCAAGCGCTCGCGTTCATCGACTACCTCGCGGACCAGTACGGCGCGCGGCTGCTCTTCGACATGGTCGCGGAGTGCAAGGTCAGTGGCGCAGCGGGCGCTGGAGTGGCCTTCCAGCGCGCGATCCTCGTGGACCTAGACGTCGTGCTCGGCGACTTCGACCTAGCCCTGAAATAAGCGCTAAGAATCGACAGACCACTTCGTTTCGCGCCGCAGCACCGCGTCCGCGGCCCTTGCGCTTCGCTTCGAGAATTCACCTGACTAGCCAGGCATCATCCTCGAAAGAGCCGCGGCCACGGCACTGCTGCACGATCTGACGATCCTTAGCGCTTATTCCAGGGCTAGCCCTTCGCTGTGCGCTACGTAACCTGCCGCAGCGCCGACTCGTCCAGTCCAACGGATGATGAAAGCGAACGACAGTCAGCCGTACGCCGTGGATGCGCCCCTCCGCGATGCGCTTTGGAAGGTGGTGCGAGGGTGCGGTGGGTGCGCCGCCGCGGTCGATGGGGGCGCCGAGCCCGCGTTGCCCGAGGAGGCCGACCGAAGCGGCCTCGATTCCGCGCTGCATGACCACGGGCTAGGGGTGCTCGCGCGGCTTCGTTGGGACGTCCTTGGGGAGGTGTGCGGGTTGAACCAGGATCAGGCAGAGCGCCTCGCGGCCTCGTTCCAGCTAGGACGTGCGGCCGAGCGCGCCCGCATGGGGGAGCATCCTGTGCTCAAACGTCCGGGCGATGTCGCTCGCTTCCTTGCACCCGAGCTGCGGGGTTTGGAGGTCGAGACCTTCCAGGCCTTGGTCTTGGACGCCCGGCATCGTTTGAAAGCGCGGGTCGAGGTCAGCCGTGGAACCCTGACCATGGCCCCGGTTCATCCACGGGAGGTCTTCGCGCCGGCGCTGCGCCTGGCGGGGGCTGCGGTGCTGGTCGCCCACAATCACCCCTCGGGTGACCCCAAGCCGAGCCCCGAGGACATCGAGGTGACCGCGCGTCTGGTGGAGGCTGGGCGCATCGTGGGGGTGCCCCTGCTGGACCACCTCGTCTGCGCCGGGGAGCACTGGGTCTCGTTGCGGGAGTCGAAGCACTGGCCGGCAGCCTGATATGCTGGGATTATCGGGTCGCTGGGGCTCCTCTAGCGGTCTAACCGGCGCCCTGGTAACTGCGTGTTCGATGAAGCGATCGATTGGGCCCGGCGGTAACCTGTCAGGCGCCTTCGGGTACCCGCCCTGTCGCTCAGCCGACGCGCGCCCCCCCAGCTTCGAAAAGTCGGCCGTAATCTCCCCTTCAAGCCCGGATCCATGCGGTCTGGGTGTCCTCTATGACGTTCCAGTATTCGCTGCGCTTCGGATCCGGAGAGCGCCGCGGCGAAGTCGTACCGCTCACGATCGTGGCCGCCCAAGGCGGCACCTTCACGATCGGTCGCAAGCCAGGTAACTCCCTCCAGGTCACCGACGCATCGATCTCAGGTCGACACGCCGAGCTTTCGATCGATGACTACGGCGTATCCCTGCGGGACCTCAACAGCACGAACGGGACCCAGGTCGCCGGACGCAAGGTGCGGCAGACCTCCCTGGAGCCAGGCGACGAGTTCACGCTTGGGGCGGTGGAGTTCACGCTGGTCGAGGGCGCGCAGGTGGAGGGATCCACTGCGCAGGAAGCCTCGGCTGAGGAAGACCTCGACGAGCTCGTCCTAGAGGAGCCATCGGAGGTGGCGCCGGCGGCGAGCATGCCGCGGAAGGCGCCCGCGAAGGCTCCGGTCAAGGCCCCCGCGAAGGCACCCGCGAAAGCTCCGGCTGAGGCCCCGGCCCAGGCGGCTCCCCGACGAACCGCCCCCGCATCTC
>CAYQKK010000028.1:17974-26518 GCA_964417955.1 uncultured Planctomycetaceae bacterium | reverse complement strand
GCTCCGGCTGAGGCCCCGGCCCAGGCGGCTCCCCGACGAACCGCCCCCGCATCTCCCGCAGAAGGGCTCGGTGAGACGCAGCTGATGCCCCAAGAGGACGGCCTTGAGATCACCGCAGAGGATCTGGCGCGCTCCGCGAAGTCATCGAAGCTCGGCCCCATCCTTCTCGTGGGCCTGGCGGCTGTGGGCGGCGGCGCATGGTGGTGGCTCGGCCAGCAAAAGGGCAGCGACGGCGGCGAAGGCTCACGCGGCGCCGCTTTGGAAGCCCCGAAGTCTCCGGCAGGCAACTTGCTCGCTGCGGGCTATTCCTTCGAAGAGTCGGAAGGTTGGGTCACGGACGGAGAGAGCGCCACGGAGTTTTCGCCGGCGCGTTCCGCCCGGCGCACCGGCGCACGCGGTATCCAAGCGGATCTCGTGGGCGGCGAGGTCGCATGGATCGAGTCCGAGCCGGCGCGCGTCTCTTCTGGACAGCGCTCATTCCAAGCCGTCGGCTACGTTCGCGCCGACGATGGCGTCGAACTCAGGCTCGGGCTCCGCTACTCCACAGGAACAGGGGAGGGGAGCATCGGGACGACCGTGTGGTCCGATCCGAGCGCCACGTCCGACGAGTTCCAAGAGCTCGCCATGGTCGGGTCAGCGCCCACCGGATTCAGCCACGTGCAGGTCCTCGTCCGCGCAGAGTGCACGGATGCGCCGCCGGTCGTGAGCGATGAAGAAGGCGACGAGGGGGACCTCGGCGAGGTGAAGAGCGTCAGCGTCGATGACGTCGCGCTCGTGCCTTCCCAAGAAGCGCCGGCGCCGATATCGCTCGATCCCGTTTCTGTGACCGCACTGGCCGGGGCCAGCACCGGCGCGGTGAAAGCAGCGGCCTTGACGGCGCTCGACCGAGTGCTTGTTTCGTCGATTCGGGTGGCCGAGGCCGCCGCGGACGGCGGCTCGGGTCTCGGGAGTCAGACGGCTGGCCTTGCGCCGGTGGATGGCGGCTTCAGCCTCACGCCTGAGAGCGGCGGAACGTTCATCCTTCGGGCGGAGGCCCCGGTCGTCGCGGGTGGCGCCGCGACCATCAGCGCTGGCGGCTACGCCTCCCACGGCTCGACGTTCGAACGAGAAGGAGTCACCGGCCTCATCCTTGGCAGCGGAGCCGAGATGGTGCACGTCGCTTTCTCTGCGCCCACCAAGGTGACCGCCCGCGCGTCGGGCGAGGGCACGACGTTCCGGGCCCAGGTCGACGGCGGCCAACCGGTCCTCATCAAAACGAGGTTCATGGAAGAGCGGACGCTGGCCCAGCGCCTCGCGCGGCGCGCGAAGGAAGAGCGCTCGAGCGGCGACAGCGGTGCCGCACTTGCCACCTGGGATGAGCTACTGACCACGGTGCCGTTCGACGGTAGTTTGATCAGTCAGGCCGCCATCGCGCAGTCGGAGTTGCTCGGCGAGGGACGCGCGGAACTCAAGGGCTTGACCCAAGAGGTCGAGCGCGCACGCTTCTTCGGGCTGGCCGACCTCTACCGCCAAAAGCTCACCCGCGCGGAGGACCTAGTGCGGCGCTACCGCGGGACGGACGTCGAAGCCGAGGCGACCGCGCTGACCAGCTTGATTCAAAGCGAGCTCGCCGCGCTGGACTCCGGCGATACCCGCGATGAACTCATGCGCCTTGAGGCGATCGGAACGGTGCTCAAGCGCAGCGGTGCTGACGACCTAGCCAAGCGGCTCGACGACTACCGCGCCCAGGCAGCTGGAAGCGGCGACGGTGAATCAATGGACACGACCCCCAGCTCCACGGGAGGCCAGTGATGGCTAAGACAGCAACCGGTATCGACGTCGGCTCAAGATCGGCGATCGCCCTGAAGGGCTCCTGGAAGGGCGGAACGTTCCATGTCACGGAGATGGCTGCGGGGGAGAATCACTCCGGCGACATCGGATCCGGCTGGGCCAGTCTCGCGCCCGAATTCAAGCTCGGGCGCACCCGCGTTGGCATCAGCGGTCGCGATGTCAACGTGCGCTACACGCGGGTACCCGCCGTTCCTGACTGGCAGCTTCGCAACCTCATGCGCTTCGAGGTGCAAGAGATCGGAGACCAGTCCGGCGCCGAGGTGGCGTCTGACTTCAACCTCCTCCCGCGCCCCCCGGAGATCGACGGTGAGGACGTTGTGCTCCTCGCCATGAGCCGTGAGTCGCTCCTCGACGAGCACCTCTCGGGCCTTTCCACAGCGGGCGGAACGCTCGACGCTTATTCGCCCGCGTCCATCGCGCTTTACAACGCGTTCGTGCGCTACGGAGTGGTCCAGGACGACACCGTCTTGGTGGCCAACATCGGGCACGAGACCACCGACGTTGTCCTCGTGCGCGGCGCGGACCTGCTGTTCGCCCGGAACCTCTCAGGCGGATCCAAGCTCTTCGACGAAGCGCTCATGCAGCGCCTCGACATGGACGCTGCGACGGCCGAGTCCGTGAAGATCGAGCACGTGGATCTGACTCCTGGGGCACGTCCGCGCTCCGCAGAAACGGAGAAGGCCACGCGCTCGGTGATGGGCGCCGCGGGCCAGCTCACGTCGCTCCTCCAGAGCGCCGTGATGTTCTGCAAGACCCAGGTGAAGCTCTCGGGGCTCAAGGTGGACCGCGTGCTCATCTGCGGGGGCGGCGCCGGGCTTGCCGGGCTCCCTGAGTACCTCTCCGCCGGCATGGGCGTGCCCGTCCACGTCTTCGACGCGTTCCATGTCGTCGACGTGTCGGCCCTTTCGCCTGAGGACGCGGAAACCCTCGAGGCCCACGAGCTCGAAGCCGTGGTGGCCCTCGGGCTCGCCACGATGGCGTCGGACAACGACGCGTACTCCCTGGAGATCGTGCCCGCGGGGATCGCCAAGAAGCGCGAGTTCTTCGGCGGCACGCTTTGGTTGATCGGCGCCGCCGTTCTCGGCCTCGGATTTCTGGGCTACAAGGCGAAGCACATGGCCGCGAAACTGGACGCCGTCCAAGGCGTGAACAAAGGGCTCGCTTCGCGCGTGCGACGCATGCGCTCGATCCACGAGAACACGGAGGTGCTCGTGGCCTCGAACGCAGAGCTCGCCGAGCGCACCGAGGCCCTCCAAGGCATCGCTGGTTCAGGCGAGCAGATCGCCCGCACGCTTTCGTTCCTCGATCAAAACCTGCCCCGTGACTTTTGGATCACGCGGGTGGAGAGCTCGTTCGAATCGGACGAGGAGCTGGGCGTCGAGCGCAAGAAGGAGCGGCCCATCCTCGTGGTGCGCGGCCAGCTGCGCGAGGGCGTGGATTCGCCGACCGCGCAGTTTCAGTCCATGATCAATCAACTCCAAGTGGAGATGCCGGAGGCCGCCGTCAACACGGGCCTCGACCGGCAGGCGTTCAGCGTCGACATGACGCTCTTTGCACCGCCTGATCCCGCGAGTCAAGAGTCCGGCGATGCCGATAGCAACGAGGAGGACGCCTGATGGACGCGAGTGAAATCTGGCAAGAGAACAAGAAGTTCATCACGGTGGTTGGCTCTGGGCTGCTCGTGTTCTTGATCGGCGGCATGGTCATCAACAGCCTCTACGCGGGGGATATTCGCACGACCCAGGGCAAGGTGCGGAGAGCCCAGAACGAGCTCAACAGCGAGATGTTCAGCGCTGCCGATCTCGACTTGGCTGAGTCCGAGAACGAAGAGCTTCAGCGCCTCTACGGGTTGGCCCAGGCCGCAGCTGAGTTCGTTCCGCGCCCTGAGTTCGTGCTCGACGCATCGGGCTCGCCCCAGGCCGCGTATCAAACGGCCCAGGCCGTCGTACGCGATCGGGTCAGCGACCTCGCGAGTCGCAAGCGCGCGTTCCTTCCAGACGGCCTCGACCTGGAGATGCTGAAGACCCAGAACGTCGATGCGCTAGAGCGGCACCTCCACGCGCTCGATCTACTGGAGCGCGCACTCGTGATGGCGCTGCAGTCCGGCGTGCGCCAAGTGCGCTCCGTCGAGATCAAGCTCGACCCCGCGTTCAAGCGCGGCCGCGGCCTTGGTGCGATCGAGTTGACCGAGGTGACGTTGGACTGCACCGCGCCGTCCGAGGCGATCACGCGCTGGCTCGCGATGGCCGAGACGCCCCAGGAGAACGCATCACCTGAGAACGCCGCCATGGCCGCGATCCGCGCCCAGGCCCTTCCGATTCAATCGGTGGACCTGAAGAGCAGCCAGTCCAAGAAAGACGACGACGTCCGGGCTCGGGTGACGTTCAGCGTCGTCCGCGTGCACGAGATCGAAGCGGAAGAAGAGGACGAAGGCTGATGGAATCGAAGACGTCTCCCGCGCGCACTCAAGCGCATGCATCCACTCACCGCCACTTGACTGACTCCATCGAGGCCCTCCGTGCGTAAGGAACTCATCTTCTTTCTCTTGTTCGCTGCGTTCGTCGGCTGGCAGTTCAGTGGCCTCCTGGGTGACAAGACTCGCAGGTCTCGGGCGAGGGCCCAGGCGAAGGAGTACATGAACGCGAACCTCCCGAACGTGGACTTGGCCTTGGCCGACACCACCCGCGGGACCGATTTTGAGCGCGACCTCTTTGCGCCTCCGTCCCCGACGGCGCCGCTGCCCCAGCTGCCGGTGGCCCTTCCGCCGCTGGAACCCCTCGGTGCCCTTGCGCCGCCGACGGGCTGGGGTCCGGCCCCCAAGCACTTCGGCCAGTTCCTGCGACGGGCTGACCGGCCTGCCACCGCCGAAGAGGTTCCGGGGCTCTTTGCCCTTGGCTCGGTGGAGTCCCAAGAGGCGCCGGAGGGTGATACCCAAGAGGTCCTCGACCTCGAGGAACTCCCAGACGATCCCGACGCGCGCGCGGCGCGAATCGCTGGCTTCAAAAAGCAGTACGACTGGATCTACACGAACAAGTTCCGCTTCGGTCGCATCCTCAACGAGGATCGTTATCGCCTCGGCGATGCCAGCTCGCCGGAGATCGAGCTCCTGGAGCTGAACCCCGTGACGGGCGCGCCTGTCTTCGGTGCAAGCGTCGTCTATAGCGCGGACCGCTACGACGAATTTGGTCTCGTGGACAGTCCGCTGACCACCGTCGAAGTGGGCTTCGCGGGCTTCGGTGATCCGCTGAACTCGACGCGATTCGACGAGGCGCTGGCCTTTGCCGAACGCTGCCTCCTCCTGCGCAACGAAACCCCACGCGCCCTCGAGGTGGCCGCCGAGCTCTTCACTCGGGCCCAAGCGGTGAACACCCAGGACAGCCCGCGCCCGCGCCTAGGCCTGGCCCGGACCATGGAGCTGGGCTTCAAGCTGCAGGAAGCCTTCGGCGTCTACGAAGACCTCCTCGCCACGGGGCACGGGGGAAACGCCGTCGTGCACGCGCGCATCGGCAGCCTCTACAGCACGCTGCGCATGGACACCGAGGCCGAGAAGAGCTTTGGGGAAGCGCTGCGCCTGAGCCGGACGGACTGGGAGGCGCGCCTGCGCTTCGGCGAGTTCCTGGTTTCGCGCGCACGCTACGAAGAGGCACTGCCGCACCTGCGCGAAGCCGTGCTTCGCGAGCCAAAGGCCCCCGAGGACAAGCCCTGGCGAGTACGTGTGCGGCTCGCGAACGCGGGCGCGCTGCTCGCAGCAGGCCGTCCCGACGACTCCTTCGATGCCTTCGCCACGGCCGTTTCCGCGGACCAGGCCAACGAGGTGGGCCGCCGCGAGGAGGCTGAGGCCGGGCAGCTGTCGGCCGCACGCCTCGCGTCGAAGCCCGCCGCCAAGACGTTCCTCACGTCGGTCGCCGACGCGGAGGCCACGGGCGGCAGCTTTGACGTACTCCTTGCCGAGGGGCTCCACGCCATGGACCAAGGGGAGTGGGCTGAGTCGGCCCAGGCGCTGACCCTCGCCGCAGGCGCGGATCCCTTCCGCGCCTTCGAGGCGCTCCGGGTCCTTAGCCGACTGGCCGAGATCACCGGCAACCCTGAGGACGCCCAAGCCTTCGCGTCGGACGCCCTTGCCGCTGAACCCACGGACCCCTGGACGCTCTTTCAGCTCGGCCGCCTAGCCGAAGCGGACGGAGATGCCGGGGAGGCGCGCAATGCCTACCGCGCGGCCCTCGACCTAGAGCTTGATTTTGCACCAGCGCTCGAGCGCATGGCGGCACTCATGCACGAGGCCGAAGAACACGAATCCGCCGAGCGCTACTACGAGCGCAGCGTTTCCATCGAGCCGGAGGTCGCCGTGGTTTGGTCCCGGCGCGGCTGGAATGCGCTCAGCCTCGAACGCCTCGACCTTGCGCAGGAGTGCTTTCAGGAAGCACGCCGCCTGAAGGCGAACCTCGCGTCCGCGCGGGCGGGCCTCGCCTGGTGGAACTACGCTTCCGGGGAGACCGAGGAGGCCATTACCCTCTTGGGCGAGATCGTTGACGACCGGCGCGCGGTGGGGGACGACGATGTCGTTGTGACCTACGCCAACCGGACGGCCGACGCGATCAAGGACAACGACGAGAAGGAGGTCTTTCGGGACCGCTTCGACCGCGTCAGCGGCCGAGTCGGCAACGGCTGGACCCTCGATCAGGGCTTCGGTCCACTGGCGGACCTCACCGATGCCCACGTGGAGATCAGCGGCAACCAGGATCGCGGCGGCCGCACCCGCGTGTTCCGCTCGCTGCCCCCGGATCGCTTCATCGCGTGCTCGGCAGAGATCACCGTGGGGGAAGACTCCAAGGGAACGAGAGTCGGACTCTTCATCGCTTCCGAGCGCGTTCGCTCAGGGGGCGCGTCCGAGGTGCAGGCTGAGATTACGATCAGCCGCAGCCGCGACGGGGACCTCCAGGTCCGCGTGCTGAAGGCGGCCACCGACGAGGAAGCGGTTCAGCGCACGGTCAACGGACCGGCCTGGCCCATTGGCGAGCCCATCAACGTTGCGATCGAGCGCACCGGCGACGATCTGGATTCGCGCTTCACGGTGTACGTCGATGGCGAACCCGTGGCCACTGGACTGGAGGCGGATCGCCTCACGGCGTCCCGCCAGCCGGTGAACTTCGGCGTCTTCGTCGAAGGTGAATCTGGCCGCCGCGCAGACGTGACCTTCGACAACGTTCGCGTCGTGAGGCGCAAGTGATCTCCCAAGACATGACTCCCATGGGCCCTCCCAAAGCATCTATCCGCCGCACGTCCCAGGCTGGCTTCACGCTGGTCGAGATCCTCGCGGTGATCATCATCATTGCGGTGCTCGTGGCGTTCTTGATCCCCAACCTCTTGGCCGGTGGCGCCTCGGTAGAGATGAGCGCGACGCGCTCGTTCCTCGGGCAGCTCACCACTGAGATCGAGAGCTACGAGCGTGAGAACGGTGCGTTCCCCGCGTCGACGTTCCCGAAGGACATGGACCCGCGACCGTCGAAGACTAACATGGGCATCGAGGCCCTCGTGATTGCGCTGATGCCCGCCGATGGCTCGTACGTGGCAGCCGGCGCCCTCGACGACAAGCTCGTCAACACGGATTCGGACAACACCAAGCGCAGCCTGACGCGCTTCTCCAAGGCTGACGCCTTCGAGCTCGCTGATCGGTGGGACAACCCCATCGTGTACCTCCACCGCAGGGACTACGAGAAGGGCTGCGCCTACCTCGCTTACAGCGAGGCGGAAGCGGAGTTTGTGGAGACGAAGGTCACCGCGGTGATCAACCCCGATACGGGCGACGCGTATCGGCTCGACTCCTTCCAGCTCATCTCGGCAGGGCCAGACGGCGACTTTGGCACGGAAGACGACCTTGGGAACTTCAGCAAGTAGCCAGCACACCTCCCGTTCGGGATTCACGCTGCTTGAGCTGCTGCTCGTCATGGGCCTGCTCGGCACGATCCTGGGCATTGGTCTCGGGACGTTCGCGTCCTTTGATCCAGGACGTCGCGCGGCCCGGGGTCTCGTGGCCAACGCGCTGCGTCAAGCGCGCAACGAGGCGGTCGCGAATCGTGCACCGGCGCGAGTCATGTTTGATCCAGAGACGCGGACGGTGACCTCCGAGGGCACCGCCGTCGCGGGGACCTGGCGCTTTGAGACCCCACAGCTGACGGGGGCCCGCGAGATCAACGGCCTCGCCCAAGGCTTCCCGGGGACGATGCTCACCGGCGATGGCTTCGTGGGCAGCGCCCTCGATCTTGATCTTGGGGAACGTGGCTGCCGCGTCGTGATCGACATGACGTCGGAGCCGCTGCTCCAGCTGCGGCGGGGCTTTCGCCTGTCGTGCGCCCTGCGCCCGAAGGTCCTCAAGGCTTCCACCATCCTCGACTTCGGCGGCGTCTTGACCATTGAGTCCGTGGCTGACGGATCCATTCGGTTCTCGGTGGTGACGCGGCGAGTCGACGAGCTCGGCCGCGCGTTTCCCGGTGAAGCCGTCGTCGTGAAGACGGCGCCCGGCGCGATCGAAGCCGGCCGTTGGAGCCAGGTGGAAGTGCGCTACGACGGCCGCTGGCTCAGTGCGCTGTCCGATGGCGTCCCGGTCGCGATGCGCGAGGAATCCCGCGAGCTGTGGGACGTGGAGAAGCCGCTTGTCATCGGTGGCGCGCGCAGCGGATACAACGGACAGATCGATGATCTCGTCGTCATCGTTGC
>CAYQKK010000028.1:13716-17874 GCA_964417955.1 uncultured Planctomycetaceae bacterium | reverse complement strand
GTGGCGCGCGCAGCGGATACAACGGACAGATCGATGATCTCGTCGTCATCGTTGCCAAAGAAGGCGAGCAGTTCATCCTCCCGAGCAGCGTGGAGTTCGAGGCCAAAGAGCCGTTCGAGGTGCGCTTCGACGAGGGCGGCGGCTTAGACCCTGTGGCCCACGCACGCCCCGTCGAGATCGGACTTTCGTTTAGTGACGGCACGCGAGATTCGCTGTCCGTGCAGATGTTCGGGACGGTGGAGTAGATGCGGGTGCACCCTACGCTTCCAAGACGACGTGGCGGCTTCGTGCTCCTGGTCGTGCTCTTTGTGCTGCTCGCGCTCTTCGCGCTGACGGCGCCGTTCCTCGGAACCGCCCGCAACGCCGACGCAGCCAGCCACTTCGACAAGGACAACGCCCAGCTCCGCCTCGCCCTCGACGGCGCGGGAAGGCACGCGCGCTACAAGCTGGAGGGGACCCACATCTCTGTGGACCCGACGCCCTACTACGACGACGAAGCAGAGCTGTCCGTCGAGGTCGACTTCCCCGACGGGACGCCCGGCGTCCGCGACACCAACGGAGTGGCGTGGGACGCGGAGTCCTGGGACCTCGCGGGACGCATCGATCTCAACAGTGCTTCGCCGCAGGTGCTCGCGAACCTTTTGGGCGCCGTGGCGCGACTGTCGGAACCCGCCGCCGCCGGTGACCCGGCGCTCAAGGTGTCGAACCCAGGACTCTTCGGGTTCAACGAGACCGTGGTGGTCGAGGGCGAGCTGATCCGCCTCGGCGAGGCCGACGAGAAGCTCAACAAGACGGGCTCCCTCAAGGTGGACCAGCGCGGCGTCGGCGCGGTGAAGAACAAGGACGGCCAGTGGGAAACCAACGGCCCGCTGCCCCCGAAGGACCACGGCATCGGGGCCTACGTCTTCGACCAGCGCATGCTGGCCCAGGTGACGTGGCGTACGCTCTCGGTGGACGGACGCGCGCAGATGGTCGACGCCATCGAGGAGATCCGCGCATCGGAGGAGTTCTCGATGAACGGCAGCTTCGAGGACTCGGACCTGCGGGTGCTGCGTCGCACGACGACGCCGTTCGGCTCGATCGGCGCAGGCCCCGAGTGGCAGCGGCCGACGCGGCTGACGATGCCCCTGGAGGGCGGAACGGACTACGAGCTGCGCGTCACCCAGGGCCGTTGGATGGGGGCCGGATCCACGGTCAAGATCGACAACGGTATCACCTCGGAGCTGCGCGTCGTCATGCACCGCGGAAACGATGGACGGGTGATCCTCGACCGCGCCGTGGACTACGACTACGACTCGTTTGTCACCGAGGTTTCGGTGCTCGCGAAGCGTCCCGTCAACATCAACACCGCGTCGCCGGAGGTGCTCACGGCGCTCTTCGCGAACCTCAAGCTGCGGCGTCAGAATCACCGTATCCAGGAGTCCGAGGCGGCGGCCTTGGCGGCGATGGTGATGCAGTCGCGGCCCTTCGACTCGCTCCAGGACTTTGCCGAACGGATCGTGCTGCCCTCGGCGGGGATCGACGCGCTGCCGAAGGACGCACCAAAGCTCCCGAGTGCCCTGGCCCAGGGTGACCGGGTCCTCGACGACCCCCGGGACGCCCGCGCGCTCTACATCAACGCGCTGAACGCCAACGACGCGCGCCTTGAGTTCGCGACGATGCCCTTCGACTTCACGACGCGGGGGGTGTTCGAGCTTGAGCTGCGGGCCAACGTCAGCGCGAAGAGCGGCGTCCAGCGCGCGAGCGGCGTGCGCGAACGCGTGGAGCTGGTCGTGCCCCAGAACGGCGAGCTGCTGCACGTGTTCACCCGCCAAGAGGACTTCGACGCGGCGCTGCGCCTGACCCGCGCTGGACCCTACTGGCTCACGGGTCCCAACCCCACGGGCCGCTACGACTCCGGCGTCTACCCGCCTTCGCGCGCCATCCCGCACCTCGGCACGCTGGACGGAGCGAGCTACATCCCGGGGATCAACGAGCCTGTGCTGGACGGGGATGAGAACCTAGTCCAGGCCCAGCGCGTCTTCGCGTCGCGCAACCAGGACTCCTACCTGCAGCTCGACCCGATCCGCGTCTTTGCCAACCAGCGCACGGCGAACCGTGTCCTGCACTTCGATCTTGAGAGTCGCTCGCTGGAGGGACGCTTCCTCCCGGACGAGCCCATCGTGCGGGCCGCCACCGATCCTATGGTGCGCTGGGTCGAGGACCTGACGAGCCAGGTCGTGCAGCCCCTGGCGCTGTCCCTTTGGATCAAGCCCACGGCGGGCACCACCGGAACGCTCATGTCCCTGGGCAGCCGCGGACCTGACTCGGACCGCGTGGTCCTCGGCATGGACGGGACCAACCTGATCCTGCGCGTATACGACGGCATGGGGGACCACCGCGACACGACCTTCGAAGAGGTGTCCGAGGTCTCGATGCCGGTGGCGAGCGGCACGAGTGGCGCCGGCCTGCCGGTGGACGTCTGGAGCCACATCGATATCGACGTGCGCGGCAACCGCCCCGATCAGATGTCGATGATCGTGAACGGCAACGCGAACGGCGTCCAGGTGTCTGGCATGACGCGGCTGGTCGGTGGCCTGAGCTCGGGTACGGGCACGATCAACGTGGAGTCCACTGACGGCTTCCCCGCGGCTTGCGCCCTGCGCATTGGCTCGGAGATCATCGAGGCCACGGTCGCGGGCCCGAATGTGTTCTTGGTGCAGCACCAAACCTCCGGGGAGAACGCTGGCTTTGGCGGCCGGCTCGCTCGGGTTCCATTCGACGTGGAAGGTTCGCCCACGGCGGTGCCGAGCGCGCTCGCGGCCTCTGGCATCAGCGGCAGCTACGCGGCGGGCACGCCGGTGATCCACTACGGCTACAGCCTGCCGGTGACCCAGGACATTCCTTTGGGGGGCGTTGACCTTCCTGCACCGATCGGTCCCTGGCGCGTCGCCCGGGTCGAGGCGGCGACCAATGACAACAGTCTGAATCCTATTCAGATGGTGGCGGGTCTCACGAACATCCAGCTGGGACGTGGTTGGGATGCGACGAACATCGGGACCCTGAGCTTGAGCCTGGGGGACGCCCCGGAGCAGGACCCCGGAGGGGGCCTCGTGTCGGCGGGCTTCAACCCGACCGGGGGCTACGCCGCGCTCATGGGGCGCAACGGCTTCACGGTGGCTGGCCTGCCCTCGATTTCCCCCAACGGCGATCCCATCGGCGGAGTGGAGATCATCCGCTACTCAGGCATCACCGGGAACTCCCTCAACGTGGTCCAGCGCGGCGTTCAGCTTCAGCGTTTCGCGAACAGCACCTCTCCCCTCATCGGGGGCGTGCGGGAGTTCATCTTTGCCTGGGACGCGATCACGGTCAACAACGTCCCCGCCGAGGCGATTCTGGACTGGCAGACGTTCTGCATGCCGATCTCGGTGGCCGTTCCCAACGCGGACACCTTTGCGTTCGTCGAGCCTGTCGCGCCGAACTCCCAGTTCGCGCAGATCACGCGCCTCGACGATCCCGAGCAGACCGAGTGGATCCGGTACGACGAGATCGACACCCAGGCGGGCCAGCTCGTTCGGAGCGATCCCGAGACGCTCTTCAACGTCTACAACACGATCTTTCGCGCCTTCAACGGGACCCTCGACCGACCCGGCGGCGCCGTTGGCGGCGGGGGCGGCCAAGGGGGGAGGCTCTCGGCTCCCACTAGCTCGGCCTCGGTCCCTGCGGTCTCGATCGCACAGCCTGCGGCTAGTTCGCGCATCGTCGGCACCGACTGGGACCCGCTGCGCGGCGCGGATCCGAACGATCTCTACCCCCTGAGCCGCGCGGTCGCTTCGGTGCTTCACTTCCGAGGCGTCCTCGGAACCAATATTGGCGACCACCCGACGGGCACACCGGTTCTTCCGGTGACGCCGATCCGCATCAACTCGGGCGACTTCGAGATGGGGCGCCCGGGCGCGAAGGATCCTGTGTTCCTCGTGAACGGCGATCTCGCGGCCCTCGGAACACCGGTGACGATTCACCGGGCGCACTACCCCGCACAGAATCGACTGCAGCACACGTGGATCGCGGCCCCCCGTGGGCTCACCTCCACGGGCGGACAGACCCAGACCATTCCCGTGGTCGGCTACGAGGTCGAGAACATCGCCTACATGGCGCTGGAAACGCGGGCCACCCTGC
>CAYQKK010000028.1:0-13616 GCA_964417955.1 uncultured Planctomycetaceae bacterium | reverse complement strand
GGCTACGAGGTCGAGAACATCGCCTACATGGCGCTGGAAACGCGGGCCACCCTGCCGGTATCCCCGGGCTCAGGCGGCATCGGACCGGCCAACGCCACCGACCCGCGCTTCCTCGGGCGCATCGTCAAGTTCCCCAGCGGCGAGCTTCCGCGCACCGGCGGGGACGCCTCCATCGGCGTACCCTCCGGCGGACAGACGGACTTCGGTCCCGCAGCGCTCGAAGCCGACGAGATCGTCTTCGGTGGGGCGGTGGCCTTCGGCAGCGCGGGGGGTACGATTCCCCAGGCCCACGCGGCCGGCGCGTCGCTGCTCTTGGCGAGGGAAATGGGCGCGGCCGATCTGTCGTTCACCGTTCAGCCGAGCTCGCTTCGGGCCGCGGATCGTTCGATTGGCTTCCAGGGGCCGGTTCTGGGAGAGCTGCCCGCGGACGGCGGTCTCCTGCGCATCGGCGAAGAGCTCATCGCCTACCAGCAGATCGTTGCCGGCGGCGGCAACATCGAGGTCGCGATCAACGGACGGGGCGTCCTCGGGACGCTGCCCCAGCCCCACGCGGTCACCGAGGCCGTCCACTGGCTGGAGGGCTGGGACGTCACGACGCTCGTCACGGACATTGGCCCCGATGATGCGGCGCTCAACGTCTCGTCCACCCAGGACTTCGGGCCCAACGGAACGGTGCTCGTGAACGACGAGCTCGTCCACTACACGCGCATCGACGGCGGAGCGCTGGTGATGCCGCGCTCCTCCGGCGAGCCGGGGGCCATGGACCAACAGGGCCCCGGGGTCTTCCGCGGCCGCTACGGCTCGATCCCCGCGAGCCACGCCGCGGGCTCCAGCGTCATCTCGTTTCCCGCGCGCTATTGGGATCGCTATGCGCCGCGCTACGACGGCGCGGACCTCGGCTTCTTTGGCCTCGCCGTGAACCAGCCCGGCGCGTTCTGGAACGGCGTCATCTGGGACTCCCAGGAAGGTCAAACAGGCGGTGCCGAGATCGTCGTGCTCCAGCGCACGGACCCGAACGTGCCATGGGACGCCGACCCCGAAGAGGAGCCGGGACTGACGCTCATGGAGAACGGCGACCTCGAAGGCGGCTTGATCCCCATCGGCTCACAGTCGGACCGCGTCGAGTGGCGCGTCTTCGCGCGCTACACGGCCGGGGCCTTCGATCCGCAGTTCGGCGCAAGCCACGGCTGGAAGGAGACGCCGCGCTTTATCCAGCTTGGCGCGACGTACACCGCGCCCCCGCGCGTCTACCGGAGCATCGACCGATGAGGCAGCACGACCACGCTTCGAGTCAAGCGGGCATGACCCTCGCCGAGCTGATCCTCGCGACGGGCCTTGCCGCCATCGTGATGTCGTCGATGGTGTCCATCGTGAACAGCGCGCTGAATCTCTGGACCAAGGGCGAGAGCTCCCGCCAGGCCCGCGAGGCCAGCGCGGCGGTGGCTTCGATGATGGCCCACGACCTGCGCCAGCTCCACGGGAGCCCCGAGGGCGACCTGCTCGTGGACTGGGACGTCCACGACGTCGACCGCGACGGTCAGGTCGAGCGCCTTTGGCCGCGCCTGCGCTTCGTCCGCGACGCGTCGGCCCGCGAAGCCGCGTGGATCGGCCGCCGCGCCTTGGCCGAGGCGGCGCGCATTCAGCGTGAGATCAAGCGCATCGAGGCCGGCGACGACGCGGAGGCTGTGGTCGAAGCGCTCACCGAAGAGGAGCTGCTAGAGGCCGCAGGGGTGTCGCGCCAGGACATGGCCCTCGGTGAAGGCAACGCGCCGGATACGAGCGCATCCGAGCTTCTGGAGATCCTGTACGCAGTGATCCCTGAGGGCAACTCCGGGGACCTGCGCTACTCCGGCACGCTGGTCCGCGCCGAGCGCGTTCATCGTGCGGGCGACCCACCCGTGCTGATGCGGCCGGACGCGTTTGACAGCCGTGGGATTCCAGATCTGTCCCTCGCCAAGGAAGTGGCCCGCGGGGTCCTTTGGATGCGGCCGCTCATGGCGACGCAGACAACCCACGTGATCCCACCGGTTGGCAAAGAGGATCGGAGCGCTTGGACCACCGGCGGTGCCGCGATTCAGGATGCGGCCACTTCATGGGACGCGTGGAGCCGAGGACGCCCGTCGGTGGAAGTCACGGACTGGAACGAGCCGGCGGTGGGGATGCCCCGTCCCGGGCAGAAGCCGCTTCTGCCCCGGCGGATTCGCCTCGAACTAGAGCTCCAGCGCGCGAGCGACCTCAAGCGTGCGCCCGCGCTACTCGATGTGCTCGAAGAGGCGGCGACGACCTTCGAGGTCTCGAGCGGTGCGCGCCTGAGCAAGGCCGTGGGCCGCGATGTCATGGTGGGCGGCGAGTGGATGAAGGTTCGCTCGATTCGCGGTGACAGCGTGACGGTTCAGCGGGGAACGCGCTCGACCAAGGCGCGCCTCATTCCGTCGGGAACGAAGGTGCTCCTGGGCTCGCCCGCGGTCATCGACCTGCCGGTCGTCATGTACGAGGACGACTGGCGCGTGGGGGCCAGCTCCGTGATCTACAAGACGCCAGCCCAAAGGGGAGTGGAGACGCCGCGATGAGAGGACGCCGTTCCACAGTCCGAACACGAGACGCGCGCGGAGGCTTCACGCTGATCGAGGTGCTGCTCGCGGCTGGCTTGCTCGTCGCGGGCATGTCGATGATCCTCGGAGTTTTCAACTTCGGGTCCGCCATGTCCCGCACGGCCGAGCTCCGCTCCCTTGCATCGGGCACCGTCGAGGCCGTGATGCACGACCTCGAAGAGACGCTGTTTCCGCTGCTTGAAGATGGAAACGTGGGGGCGCCGCTTCCGATTGAGAACCGACCCGTTCCAGGGCGGAAGGGCGTCGTCTACTCGGTGACTGCGACGGGCCATGAGCCCAGCGTCGATCCGACCGAATCCGGCCTTGGCGCGGGCCTCCCCCGGGAGTACGTCGTGGAGATCCAAGTGCAATGGCAGTCCAGCGGCGTGAAGAAGAGCGAGACGTGGTCCACGATCATGCTGCGCGAGGTGCCGTTTGGGGCGCGGATGCGAAAAGTACTGGGGTCGGGAACGTGAGAGAGCGGCAGCAAGAACAGCACGGCCAGAGAACACAGCTACGAGGAACCGAATGAGACCCAACATGAAGACACTCCTTTCAAGTCGACTCAGCGCAGCCCTTGGGCTCGTGCTAGCCGCGGCCGTTCTGAGCCCGCTGGCAGCCAGCGCCCTCGCCTTCATGGGGACCGCGGCCCTACAGGATGGCGCAGAGGCATCGGATCCATTCGTGAACGCGAATCCGTTCATGGCCCCGCCGCCTCCTGCTCCCAGCCAAGTCATCATGCTTCAGCTGCGCGACGGAACGATTCGCTGGGGAGCCATCGAGGGGCACAGTCCAGGCCAGCTGCAGTTTCGCCGTTTGGAGACGAGCGGCCTGGTGAGCCTGCCTTGGTCCATGCTCGACCCGCTTCAGTCGGAGTCGCTGCGCCGGGAATTCGGCTACATCGAAGTCGAAGTTGACGAAGCCTACGTCGAAGGTGACCGGCTCGTGCTCGAGGGAGGAGGCAGCGTCGAGGGCGTCATCGTCTCACGGGAGGGGAAGAACTTCTTCGTGAAGACCGAGGGCACCCTGCAGGTGGTTCCGAAGGCGCGCGTGCGCGGCATTGAGACGGGGATCCAGCTGGCGGCCCTCGACGTGTACTCCCGCGAAGAGCTTTACGGGCTCTACCTCGCCGAGTCAGACGCAACGTCGCCCGAGTCCATGCTTCAGCTCGCGCGCAAGTGCGAGAGCATCCTCGACTTTCCCCACGCCGCGGAAAGCTACGCCAAAGCGTTGGAGCTCGGGCTGGAAACGGATCGCTCTTCCGTCGAAGGGATGCTGGCGCGCGCCGAGGTCAAGGCGGCGAACCAGGAGCAGGTCGAGTACCTGAGGAACGTGGACTTCCTGCGCAAGCGCGGGCAGTTCGACAAGGCGGTTGAGAAGCTCGCCGCATTCGAGACTGCTTTTCCGGGGAGCGCGCTCCTTGAGGACTCCCGGAAGCAGGCGACGAAGCTGCTCCTCGCGCGGGACGAGGCTGCGCTTGTCCTCGTGCAGAGGCGCTGGCCCTACTGGGCCAAGTTCCTGACGCGCAGGCAGTCGCTGGAGAACAGCCTTGAAGTGGCTCGTAGCTGGGCGTCGGAGGACGCAAGCACGGCGATTCAGGCCCTCGTCCACGCGGACGTACAGAAGAAAGTGACCCAGGCGATTTCGCTGGAAGAAGTGCGTGGGCTTTGGGAGAAGCGCAAGCGCGGGCGCTACTCGCCCGCGAGCTATCGGACGGACGGGACGTGGCTGCTCGGCACCGAGGCTGCTCAGAGGGGCCTCGACGACGAGGGGGCGCGCGCCAAGGCTGGCCCCGTCTCTGAGGTGGATGCCCAGCGCGTGGCCGTTGAGGAGCGCATCAAGCGCTACGTCGACAACCAGCGCTTGGCCCGCACGGCGCAGTCTGGCGTCTCCAACGGCGACGAGTACCAGACGTTTTGGACGACGTACTCCCAGGGGGCAAGGGCTGGCTGGCTTCTCGCCTACTACGTCGAGAACTCCGGTGACTTTGAGATGCGAGCCCGACCCCAGCTGCTGCCGTGCAAGACTTGTGGGGGCTCAGGCGCCATCGAGCTGCTCGTCACCGGTACGGTGCGCGGCGATCAAACCGACGGCCTGGCTCCCTGCCCGCTTTGCCGAGGCGTGCAGTACTCCCGACGTATCTACTACCGATGAGACTTAGCTCTACCCTTCTTGCTGTCTGCCTCGCGGGCTGTGCGACCACCGAGAACCGCTCCGTTGACGGGGACGCCGCGCCCATGTTGGCGGCGCCCAGGGAAGTGTCGGCGGCGGAGCTAGATGCATTGGCCGCCGCGGACGAGGCCCAGCCGGCGGCTGAGGTTGCGCCTGAGGTCGCGGCCGTGGCTTCGCCCGACTCGGGGGAGGACCGTTCCGATACGGCCCAAGCTTCGAGTCCGCCCGCCGTGACCCCCCCGAACGGTCAGAGCGTCTCATGGCCCCAGGGGGTCAACGCGAGCCCGGCTGACATCGCCGACTACGAGATCGGGAGTGTCGCGGGTCGCAAGATCCCGCTGTCGGATCTTGTGGCGAAGTGGATCTGGCGCGAGCCCGCGCGCGTACGCGCCATCCTCGATGACATCGTGCTCTCGCGGATCATTGTCTTTGAAGCGGCGGCGCTCCAGATCGAGCTGCCGGACGGCGCGATCAAGGCATCGGTGGAGGCGCGACTTGAGCGTCTAGAAGCGGAGTCGAAGGCGGCGGGCAGTCCCTCGCTGGAGGCCTACATTCAAGAGTCCCTCGGCATGGAGCCTTCGGTCTTCATGAAGTACGCCCAGGAGGAAGCGGCCATCGACCTCTTGGCACCGCGCTGCGTCCGTTCCTGGCTGCTCGCCAGCGACCACCGTGAGATCCGCGCCATCACCGTGACGACGAAGGAAGAGGTGGATCAGGTTCAGGCGCGGCTCGCCCAAGGGGAGCCCTTCGCGAACATTGCGAGCGAGCTCTCCATCGACCCGTCCAAGGACGATGGCGGCCGGCTGCCGCCGGTGGTGCGCGGCGGCGACATGGTGCTCACCCGCACCGCTTTTGCGGCGGAGGTGGGGGAGGTCTCCGGGCCGATCAAGGATCGGGATGAACTCCTGTTTGTGCTGGTGGAGAAGGCCCCGAAGCCCCTGGAGGGACTCTGGCCCGATATCGGAGAGCAGGTGGAGGCCAGCCTCGACGCCCGGGACATCGAAGACCCTGAGTTTTGGCAGTGGAAGGCCCAGATGCTGGGGCGCTACGACGTGAACATGGATCCTTTCCTCGACCTGGTGAAGTAGCCGGGAACCTTTCGGAGCTGCGGCTTGAACTCCGGGCTTCGGATCGCGAGGCTCAGGGCATGCCTGACGCGCTCCTGGGAGATGAAACGATGGACATGGCCGATCAGTCGAACGAGCCTGAGAGGGTCGAGCCTGAGAAGGCCGAGGAAGGGCCAGAGGTCGAGGAGTCTGGCTCCAGCCCCGACCCTGCGTCGGCGGATGAGTCCTCTGAGGCGAACGAGGCGAACGAGGCGAACGAGGCGCCCGAGGCAGCCGAGGCGCCCGAAGCCGACGAGTCCGCAGAGTCCGACGATGACGTCGACCGCCGGGGCCCCGGCCCGGGTGCCGACCTGTCGGACGAGCAGATCACCGAGCGCGTCTACGCGCTCCTCTTTGCCTCTCCCGAGCCGTTGACCGTCGGCAAGCTCGTGGGGCTCCTAGAGCGCCCACCCGCCGCACGGGTCCGCGCTGCGATCGAGGCCATCGGAAAGGAGCTTGAGTCCAGCCCGCTTCCGTACCAGCTGCGGGGGATCAAGGGGGGCTACACGCTCATGACCGTTCCCGAAATGGGGGAGATCGTGGGTCGCCTCGCCAAGGGCGCCGCGGTCGAGAAGATCAGTCCGGCCGCCCTCGAGACCCTCGCGATCGTCGCGTATCGCCAGCCGGTCACGAAGGCCGAGGTGGAGGCCATCCGCGGGGTCCAGGCGGGCCCCATCCTGCGCTCCCTGGTGGACCGTGCCCTGGTGCGGGTCACCGGCCGCGCGGACGTCCCCGGTAGCCCCCTCCAGTACGGCACCACGAAGGACTTCCTGGATCGATTTGGGCTCCTTGGGCTCGGTGACCTGCCCCGGGACGCCGAGCTCGCCAAGGACTGAGCCCCCAAAGGCTGGGAGCCGTCCTTGCCACCCCTCGAAGGTGGCCCGTAAACTGTTAGGCCGTTCATCCTGGATGAGGGCGCGTTGCGAAGCCGTAACGCGCCCTTCTCCTACGGATGGCATTTTCCCACCGCGTCTCCTTCGCGGCACCCCACCGACGTGTCCAACCGCTCTCCTTTTGGAGGCCCCCCATGTCCGACAAGACCGAAAAGGCAAAGCCTGAAGTGCTCGACGAGCACGGCGACGAGCTGATCCACGTTCCCCAGGGGCAGAGCCGACTGCGCTATCTCCTGACGATCGGCTTGGTCCTGTTCCTGGTGGTCATCTTCGTTGTCGCGGACCTCTTCCAGGGGACGATGACGGGCGGCGGCGGCGGCACCGACGAGGTCTTCCTGACCTGGACCGATCCGGTGGACGGCGCCAGCCACGAAGTCAACGAGTCCGAGTTCTTCGAGACGGCTCGTCTGCTCAGCACGATGGCGCACTTCCAGATCTATGCTCCGGACAGCATGATCTTCGGCGAGCCGGACGCGAAGCGTCGCAGTCGGAACGAGCCCACGGAAGAGGACGTTGCTTCCTTCCTCGTGTTTGAGAAGATCGCTGAAGGCGCCGGGATCGCCGTCTCGGACGACGAGCACACGGCGTTCCTCAGGTCACGGTTTGGCGGAAACGCGGGGCTGACCCAGGCTTCGATCAACTCGCGGATGTCCAAGCAGGTCATTTCGGAGAACGCCCGACGCATCGAGCGCGTTTCCAAGCTGCGCATGCTGATGCTCACGACGATGGGCCTCCCGGATCCCGACGAGGTCGTCAAGACCTGGCAAGAGAGCCGCCCCGAGTTCAAGTTCCAGTCGGTCAGCGTCAGCCGGGACGACTTTGTCGCGACCGCAGAGGCCGAAGCCCCCGACGACGAAGCCCTCGCGGAGTGGTTCCACGGCCTCCAGGATTTCGAGCAGCGCAAGCTCTACACCGAGGAGCGCGTGCAGGGCACGGTGGCTTACCTGCTTCTCGACGGCAACTACGACTCCACGGCCTTGGCCGCAGCGTACCCCGTCCCCGAAGGCACTGACCTCGACCAGCAGGCGCAGAGCTACTTCAGTCAGTTCCGCACGACGCGTTTCAAGGCACCCGAGGAAACCACGGAAGACTCCGAGGAGGGCGCCGAGCCCCAGGAGAAGCCCACAAAGCTCTTCTACGACTTCGAAGAGGTCGAAGAGCAAGTACGCGCCGAAGCGCCGATCCACGCTGCCCTGTCCGACTTCGTCACGGACCTCCAGGACCGTGCAGCCAACGGCGAGACCCTCGACCTCAAAGCAGAAGCCGAGCCCTTTGGCCTCACGATCGTCGAGGGTGACGAGGCCGGCTGGACCCGCGAAGAGCTGACCGCCGTCGAGGTCTGGGGCGGTCCCCAGATCGCGAGCCAGCTCATCTTTGCGGCCGAAGGTTCGATCCTCCCGCGAGTGACGGCCACCGAGGATGGATTCGTGCTCGCCCAGAGCGTCAAGAAGATCGAGCGCTCTGAGCCCCCGTTCGCCGACATCCGCGACGATGTCGTCAAGATGTGGGCAGAGGACCGTGCGGCCGAGCTCGCCGTGGAGTCCCTCGACTACCTGCGCGCTACCGTCGCGACCAAGCCCGACGACGTGGAGAACGCCGACTGGCAGCCCGCGATCGACTGGGACACCCTCAGCGCAGCCGCCAGCGAGGCGAGCTACCCCGTCTACGAACGCCCCTGGCTTGAGCGCTCGGCGCTCCCCGAAGGCCAGACCTTCGCCACGGCGTCGCCCATCAACCGCCACCTCATGCTGACCCCTACGGTCTACGACATGGAGCCCGGCACCGTGGCGGCTGCTGCCCAGAGCTCGGACGGAAAGACTGCGTTCTTGGTCCGCTATGACGGCACGCGCGTGAAGGACGAATCCGAGATCGACGCGGGCACCGTATTTCAGCTTCGCGGCCAGGCCACCCAGAAGGCCCAGCTTGACTTCGGCGCCAAGGTCTTCCTTGGGGACGGGCCGTGGCTCACCGAGAAAGCGTCGCTGCGCTTCCCGAAGAACGAGCGGCGCGAGGCCGAGCGTGCAGCGAAGCCCACCGAAACGGCCGGCTGATTCGAAACGACTATGCTCCTCTCCGCGATCATCGTGAGTGTAGGCGCGGCGGCGGCGCAGGCTTCTCTTCGAGAGGGCCCTGCGCCGCTGACCGTTTCCGGCTCGATTGACCCTGTGACTTCCGCCAGCGAGCTGCCCAGCCGTCCATCGGGGGAGCGCTGGCGGCTCGAGCTCGAGGCCGGCGCAGTCTGGTCGCATCGCAACGACATTCGATCCCCAGGGGATACCGGCACTCGCTTCTCGCTGACCGACGTCACGGGTGAAGGTCCTTGGCCCGTGGGGCGCGTCACTCTCGAGTACGACCTCAACGAGCGCCACGGGCTGCGCTTCCTCTATGCGCCCGTGCGGACCGACGGCTTTGGCAACCTGCGCAAGGCCGTGGTGTTCGAGGATCAGAGCTTCGTTCCCGGGCGGGCACGGGCGAGGTATCAGTTCGACACGTATCGACTCGCCTACAGGTACACGTTCACGGATACGCAGCGCTGGACATGGAAGGGGGGCGCGACGGTGCTCGTTCGAGATGCCAGCATCGAGGTCAGCCAAGGGGGCTCTACTGGCCGCAAGACGGACCTTGGCGTGGTGCCGCTCCTGAACCTGACGGGGGAATGGTCTTTCGCCGAGGGCTGGGTCGGGATCTTCGACTTTGAGGGCTCGGCGGCTCCCCAGGGACGCGCGTTCGACGTGGCGCTGAAGGTCGGGTATGAACTCCGTCCCGGGGTGCGCTTGTCCGTGGGCTATCGAACGATCGAAGGCGGGGCCGACAACGACGAGGTGTTCACGTTCACGTGGGTGAACGCTGCGGTGGCCTCGCTGCGCTGGAGCTTCTAGAGCATCGTCCTGGGGCACAGGGCCGTCAATCCCGGTGGGGGACCTTCCGAATTTGGACCCTTGGGGCGACACTTGCACGTGACGACTCCGCCGCTTCCCGCGACTCTTCGACCCGCCATCGCCATGCTCCTGCCCGCGCTCTTGCTCAGCCTAGCTCCCGCCCAGAACACCTGGTACGTGGATGCCAACAACCCGGGCCCTGGCACCGGGACCACGAACGACCCGTACCTCAGCATTCAAGCGGCGATCGACGCACCGACCACCCTGAGCGGGGACACGGTACGTGTCCGCAACGGCGTTTACTCGGAAGCCGTAGTCGTCGACGGGAAGGCGCTCCGCATGGTGGCTGGGCACGGACAGGCGAACGTCCTCATCCAGCGGCTAGACACCATGGACACGCCGTGCCTTACGGTCAGAAACGTTCCGTCCCCGGGCACTCTCTTCGCAGGCTTTCAGTTCCGCCAGCCGTTGAACGCCACGACCTCTGGGCGCGGCGTTGAACTGGAGGCCGCCCAGCTTGAGTTGAGCCGGTGCGACTTCAGCTCGTTCTTCTCCGCAGGGTCTTCGCCCGACGGCGGAGCGATCCACGCCGGCGTCGGAAGTGTCCTTGGGCTGCTCGGGTGCTCCATCGAAGACTGCGGAACTCCGAGCATGAACCGGGGGGGCGCCATCTACTTCGAGGGCGACGCACTTACCCTGGAGGGCTGCCTGCTGACGGGGAACCAGAGCCGGTTCGGCGCGGCGATATGGATGGAGGGTTCGGGCGGGGTCGCCACCCTGCGCGACTCAGACTTCCTCCTCAACGGCAACATGGGCACGCTCCTTTCCGGCGGCGTGCACGGGCAAGGTCTCATCGAGGACTGCCTCTTCAGGCGCAACCTTGGCCAGGAGAACGGCGCGGTTTCAGGGGCCTGGGACATCCGCGGTACCGAGTTTGATCGCAACGGTGGCTCGGACAGCGGCAACTGGGCGAGCGCTGTGCACGGACAGCCCCATTGCAGCCTGACAGACTGCTACGTCCATGACCATTCCGGGGCCTCCTCGTTCCTTTCGCCCTCGGCCGTCATCCATTCAGACGTGGTGAACTGCGCCTTCGAGAACAACCGAACGTCTGTCGACAACGACTCGAACTTCATCAATGGCGCCGGCGCGATCTCAGACTGCGTGGCCGTTGACTGTGTCTTCACGGACAACAGGATCGACGGAGTTAGCTGCTCGACGAGCAGTCCCGACCAATGCGGCCGTGGCGGCGCCGCGTATCGCTCCCAGCTAACGGGCTGCGTCCTGCTGGGCAACTCCGCCCCCTTGGGCGGGGCGGCGGCGATGTGCGAGATGACGAACTGCACGCTGTACGGCAACTCAGGAGGTGAAGCAGCCGGGGCCCTGTGGGGAGGGACGATGGCGAACTGCATCGCTTTTGAAAACGGGGGCGCGCCCTTGGGCGGCGGCGCCGTGGCTTCCTGGAGCTGCGTTGAGTTTGGCGCGACCGGCACCGGCAACATCGACCTGGACCCCGGGTTCCTTCTGTCTGGGGCTGGCGACCTGCGCCTGATCGGCAGCTCTCCGTGCATCGACTCAGGGGACCCCGCCCTCACCGACGCGGACGGTACCCGTCGCGACATGGGGGCCCTTCCTTTCGACAGGTCGACGCCTCAGTCGTTCTGCGCCCCCGACCCAGACTCCGCTGGGTGCACTCCGGCCTTGAGCGCGATCCAGCACCCCTCCGCAGCAGCGCCGTTTCACTTCGAGTTGGACGGGGTCCTTGCCACGTCCGCTGCCCTTAGCTTTCTGTCCATGGGGACCGCCCAGCAGGCCTCGCTCAACGGCCAGATCTGTATCCGACCATCGTTGGCCCGGGGACCGTTCGGCGTCGTGACCACCGCGTCCAGCGGGCCCTGCGATACCACGGCGGAGTTCACTCTTCTACCTGCCGACCTCTTCCAGGCCGGCTTTGCGCCCGGCGACGCCATCTTCATCCAGGTGTTCTACAGGGACCCCGGCAGCTCCGTGGGCGTTGCGCTGACTGGCGCGCTAGCGGCTGTGTTTCAGCCTTAGCATTCCGGCAGGAACGGATGAATCGTAGCTCGGAGGTCCTCGCCGGACTTCGGCATCTTGTTGATGTAGCCTTTCACGCAGCCGTAGGCGTCGGCGCGGCTCCGGTCGGATGGATTGTCGGAGGACGAGACCATCAGGATGGTGACGTTCTCGAGTCCGCCTTGGACCTCGCGGAGGCTGGTGAAGCCGTCCAGGAACTGGAAGCCGTTCATCCGCGGCATGTTGATGTCGAGGAAGACGATGATGGGCGGGTAAATGTCGCCGTGCTCGGTTCGGTTGCGTTCGTAGCTCTCAAGGAACTCCATCGCGGCGAGTCCGTCGCTCTTCTCAAAGATCGGCGCATCCACCCCGCCCTTCTTGAGCAGTCGCTTCAATGCGTATCGGTCGACTTCGTTGTCGTCGACGATCATGAGCGCGTAGGGGCTCATGGCTACTTCGTCCTGGGTCATCGTAGCACTTTGTTCGGTGGGTGTTCAGCTAGCGAATGGGGAAGGTTGCCGTGACGCATGTTCCCGATGGGGAACTTTCCACAGAGACGTCGGCGTCGAGACGCTCGACGCTTTTCTTGACGATGTAAAGGCCCAGCCCCGTCCCTTCGGCACGATCGGGGTGAAACTGTCGGAACATCCCGAAGACCTCGCCGTGGTACTTCTTCGGAATACCAATTCCGTTGTCCTTGACCGTTATGTGGACACGTCCTTCTTCGGGGCTGCCTGCGTCAACGCGGACATAGGAGTCGCCACAGGTTTCGTCTGAGTACTTGATGCCGTTAGAAATCAGGTTCTCAAGGATGACGGTGAGGTGGCTTCGATCGGTATCGAGGGTCAGCTTCGAGGCGCTGTCGCCGAGCAGGATGTTGACGTCACGCTCGCCAGCGAGGGCGGCGAGGCGGCTCTCGATCTCGGAGATGAGAGGCGCCAACGGGACGGGCTCGATGTGCGTCTCCGCAAGATCGCTCTTGGCGACTCGCAGCGTACTCACGACTACGTTCTCAAGGGCGGCAGCGTTCTTCTTGACGCGCCCGACGTTCTCGAGGGCTTCGGGCACATTGCCCTCCCTGAGATCTTCCTCAATGAACTCTGCCATGCCCTTGATCCCGAGCAGCGGCGACATGAAGTCATGGGAGGTGCGATAGACGAAGTTCTGCAGCTCGCTGTTCGTACGCTCCAAGGACTCTTCGGTCTCGACCAGCTTCTGGTAGTCACCACGGACGCTTCTCGCCATCAGCCAACCCGCGAGCCCAACGATGATGGCTTTCAAGATGACGAGGCTGACGACCGCCTTGGACACGACCCCGACGGTTCTCTCAACCAAGGGCTCAAACTCAACCGAGTTGGCCGTGAACCCAGCCTTCGACTGCTCAAGGGCAGCGACCAGTCCGGCCCTGGAGGAACGCCCCGCGTGGAACTCCTCGACTCGGCTGAACGCCTGGTCAGCGAGCTCGATGTCCTCTTCGCAAACAGTGATCGCCCGCTCCGTACCTACGACATGAATGACGGCGCGTTCCATGGGGCCGAGGATGTCTAGGCAATCGATCGGCTGATCTCGCACCAACGATAGCTCCCGCTCAAGCCCGGCGGTCGTGCTCTCTTCGTCGAGAGCAAACGCTGCGAGCTCGTCCGCGAACAAGTGGTTGTGCTTGAGATGCCGCATGTTGAGCTTGTGCATCTCGGCGCACTTGGTGATCTCCACAGCGCCAACGACCCCAACGATTCCGGACAACACGATCATCGCGCTCAGCAGCCTGAGTCGTGAGGAGACGGTCCATGAGGAGGGGAACTGCATTGGATCAGGCGCGGAGCCGATCTATAGCTTATCGGAACGGCGCCTTCGTTCTTACGCTGCGCACCACGGGGAAGACCCTAGGCCTGAAATAAGCGCTAAGGATCGTCAGATCGTGCAGCAGTGCCGTGGCCGTGG
>CAYQKK010000027.1:55913-67241 GCA_964417955.1 uncultured Planctomycetaceae bacterium | reverse complement strand
TGGGTCATCGGCTCGACGCGTCCGATCCTGGCCCACTACCCCCGTGAACGGTTACCCGGTTGACGTGACCCTAGTCGCGCACGGGTTCCCGGGCTCCGTCCTCTTGAGTGGGGTTGGGAATGCGCTCGATGGGCTGAGGCCAGAGAACGCTTCCTCTTGGGGCGAGTCCGTGAGTGGCAAGATCGGTCACATGGAGATCCTGAGCTGCGGGTCTGCCGCGGGACCACTCGGTGATCAACTTCTGTGCGACTTTGCGGAGGGGTGCGGCGGCTCTGTTTCTGGATGGACGGACTGCATTGGCTACTACAAGGGAATTTTTGGAGGAGGCCACTATGCAACGCCGGGAGAGAAGGTCACGAAGCCAGAAGAGGAGGATCCCGAGGAGATTGACCCGGAAGAGACGGGGCAATCATTTGGACTTCCCGTTGGCTATACAGAATTTGGCGTCGGCGCGTACGTAGATCTTCTGGATGCACTTGGATCTACGTCCTCTCCGTGGGACCTTGATGGCAGCGGTGTAGTGGACACGATCGATGAGGACTTCTTTTTCTTCCTTATCGACTAAATCGAATCAGAATTGCCTATGCAGGGTCCGCATCCTCGCCCTCGGTGTAAATCGCACTTCGGCAGTGGAGAGTGTGTTGTCAGTGCCCCAGCCTTAGGGGCGCTGACTCTCCCAACCTACTCAGCACTCAAACTTCAGAGGCGTACGTTGTTGGATTCAACGAACCAGGCGCGAACGACGCGCGGGCGAACGAACTCTAAGGACAGCATATCGCATGGCGGTACGGACACGGGCACTTCGCCGCCACGGAGTCGAAATACGCGTCCTTGAGGCCCACTCGCTCGTCGTGCCGGCGGCGTGCCTTTGACCACACTCTAGGGATCGGCGCCACATTGAGTACCGGTTCGAGGTAGCAGCTTCGTTAACGTGACATGCGCCATGGACTATTTTGAATCGCTGTTTGAGCTTGAGATCGCAGATCGTGTCCTAGAGCTGCGCAAGCTCTCGGAGGAAGAAGCCATGCTGCTCTTCCGTCGCCTTCTGGCGACCGAGCAATACGATCTTGGCGAGGTTGGAGACGTGCTGCTACTTCTAGTTGGATTTGGCGACATCGACGTGGTGCCGATCCTGGGGGAGTTCATTGACGCCGATTGCTTCTTTCCGCCGGCGATTTTCTACCGCGCTCCCTCGCCCATCAGCTTGAGGCTCGTGGAGCGCATCCAGTCAGGAACCCTTGTCATGGACCTCAGCGACGCCCTGAGTGGCCTCGCATGGGTAGGAGACGATGTGGCGTTCCATCACTTCAAGAAGTGGATCCAAGAGACGCCGGGCTGGTTTCAACCCATTGCCGCGATGGGCTACTCGATCAGCCAGTTCTGCCGTGAAGGCGGGTGGGAGGTCCAAGCGTCGGGAGAGCGTCGTGACATAGCGGTAGAGACTTGCTTCGCGCTCGACTATGCGCCGGCAGATGAAGAGTCCTCCGGTCAGCGCGGCGGCGGAGAGATCGCAGGATTGCCCACAGACCTCCGGTGCACTGCGTGTGACCGGGAGCTTGTGTCCTTGTTGCGCTGGAAGGACGGCGATTTTCCTGAGCTCGAACAAGGAGGGCTTCCAAGCGCAGTCGACGCGCTCACATGTCTCCACTGCGTACAGGAGCTCTTCACCGTCTTCAGCAAGAGGAAGCCAGATGGAAGCCTGCTCTGGCATCGAACGTGGGTGCCCAACCCCGATGGGATTGAAGTGCCGGAGGTTGAAGCTTCAGAATCCGAGCAGAGTGCACTTCCATTGCGAAGGCTGCGGCTAGCCGCGGCTCGCTCACCAAGGTGTGCTCTCAGCGAAGTCTCTCCGGTTGAGCTATCGCAAGTGGGCGGGCTCCCCACGTGGATTCATGATCCCCAGTACGCATCCTGCCCTGACTGTGAAAGCACCATGCGATTCATTGGGCAGGTCACCTTGAAAGCTATGGAGGCCTCCGAGGAAGGCGTTGTCTACGGGCTGTGGTGCGACGACTGCCTCGTCACCGCGACGTCCTTCCAAATGGGGTAGGCGCGAGGCGGTGTGGTCATGGCAGCAGGGACGCTAGCACCATGCGAGGCGGTCGTTCCGACAATTCCTGGGAGTTCCGCCGGTCTGGAATGGCCCTAGCGCTTGTAGGAGAAGCTGGGTTCGCGGTCTGCTACGCTGCTGCGCAGGACGTTCCTATTGGGGCGTGCCATCATCCCACATGACTCATCATCGCCGCCACCTTCCCGCCATCGCCTTCGTGGCGGCCTCCAGCCTCGTCTATGAGGTTCTGCTGACCCGGGTTTGCGCCCTTCGGCTGGCCTTTCACTTTAGCTTCCTCGTGGTGGCCCACGCGCTTCTGGCGGTTGGGGCGGCTGGGGCGCTGTTGTACCTCCTTCGGGAGAAGATGCGGGGGCGGGAGGAGGCTTGGCTGCGCGGGATCGTGCGTTTGCAGATTGTGTCGCTGCCGGCGACCTATGCGTTTCTGCTCGCCTACCCCGTGCCCTACGAGGTGAGCATCTCGACGGGGGAACACTCGCTGGCGTTCCTGCTCTACAACCTCGTGGCTGCGGTGCCCATGTTCTTTGCAGGCGGGGCGATTGGGCTCTTTCTCACGATGCACTCGAAGTCGGTGCATCGGATGTACGCGGCGGACTTGCTCGGCGCCGCGGTTGGGTGCCTGCTGTGTCCTTACCTGCTTTGGTTTTCGGGGGCGGGTGGTGCTCTCCTAGGGGCGGCGGTGCTCGGGTGCGCGGGGCTGGCATTTCTTGAGCCTGGACGCGTGGGGCGCGTTGGGGCGCTCGTTGCTGGGGGCCTGCTGCTTGTGGCGCTCCCCTGGGTCGACGCGCGGTTTCCGGTGCCGAGCAAGACCGAGCTGCAGCTGACCGAAGACGTCTCCTTCACCGCGGGCGATCGTATGATCGAATCGCGATGGAGCGCGATCAGCCGCGTGGACCTTGCCGAGGTGCCCGTGGAGGAGCGCAACCTCTTCATGCGCAGCAACAACGTCGAGCTGCCGCGGCCCGAGGCCCAGGCGTTCGTGATGCAGGACGGGTCGGCTGGCACGTACGTGCATGACTACACCGGCACGCCCGAGGGGCTGCGGGGACTGCATGACGCGCTTTACTCCCTCGCGGCGCGGGTGCTGAAGCCGGCGTCGGTGTTTATCATCGGGGTGGGCGGCGGCGATGACCTGTGGGCCCATGCGCGCGCCGGAACAGAGAGCATCAAGGGCATCGAGCTCAACCAGCAGATCCTCGACATCCACACGCGCGTGCTACCCGAGTACTCCAAGGGACTGGTCGCGCGGCCGGGGGTGGAGATGGTCCACGGCGAGGGACGGACACAGCTGCTGGTCGAAGCGGCGGCGATCGCTGAGGGGGCTCCGGAGAGAGATCTCGTGCAGATGTCGGCGATCGACACGTGGACGGCCCTGCAGAGCGGCGCGTACATGCTCGCCGAGAACTTCCTCTACACCCAAGACGCGATCGACGACATGTTCGCGGTGCTCTCCGACGAGGGGGCCGTGCAGATCACGCGGTTTAGCCAGGACTCGGAGGCGATTCGGCTCTTGGCTACGCTGCGCAGCGCCCACGAACGCTTCGGACAGGGGAGCTTTGCGGACTGCGTCGTGTGCGTGCCGAGCTACGCGTACATGTCGGTGCTCGTCAAGCGCGTCCCCTTCACCGCGGCCGAACTCGACCGCTTCGATACGTTCCTGCGTGACGGCGACTACGACCTCGCGTACCACCCGCGGCTGGTGCTGGGCAACACCGTCGAGACCTTCATCCGCAGCGACGATCCGGACAGGCTGCTGGCCGAGGCGCCCGTGAACCTGACGCCGGTGACGGACGACAAGCCGTACTTCTTCAACTACACCCGGTGGACCGACCTCGGCCGGGCGAAGGCGACGATCGACTCCGAGATGACGGTGTCCCAGGGCAACCCGCTGTTTCTGTTCGGCCAGCTCGGGCTCGCGTTGCTGGCGAGCCTCGTGCTCTTGGGTGTGCCGCTGCTGATCGCACGGCGCGGCGCGGCAAAGAGCCATTCGATCGTGCCGGTCGCGGCCTACTTTGGCGCGATCGGGGCGGGCTTCATCGGCGTCGAGGTGGCGCTGATGCAGAAGCTCGTGCTCATGGTCGGGCACCCCTTGTACTCCGTGACCGTGACGCTGGCTTCGATGCTGCTCGCGACGGGGCTCGGTTCGTACTTGTCGCGGAAGCGGTTCGACGCCCCCACCCGCGCGATCTGGATCGTGCCGATCGGGCTAGCGCTCCTTCTCGGGACACTGTCGGTCTTCGATCATTCGCTGGTGCGCTGGGCTGCGCCCTTCCCGGACGCGCTTCGGTTCTTGCTGGCCGCGGCCGTTGTGGCCCCGATCGGACTGCTGGTCGGGATTCCGTTTGCCCACGGGCTGCGACTCATCGAGCGGACGGACGACCGGATGGTCCCGTGGGCCTGGGCGGCCAACGCCGTCGCGACGGTCGTGGGCTCTATCGCCACGGTGATCGTCTCCATGAACTTCGGCTTCCGAGCCGTGTTCGTGGTCGCCACCCTGCTGTATGTCCTCGCTGCGCTGTGCGCTCCGAAGGTGTCGATGGGAATCGCGGGCACGAGCGAGGCCTAGGGCTACTGCGCCCCTCCCCACCGTGGTATTGTGCCGCCCGTGCGATACTCCCTTCTCTCCGCCGTAGCGCTCATCGCGCTCTCATCTTTCTCCTGTGGCTCTGGCGATAGCGGTGCTCGACGCATCGCGTTCGTTTCCAACGGCGTCGATCCGTTCTGGAACGTGTGTGCCGCGGGCGCGCGGGCGAAGGCCGCCGAGCTAGGCGTCGACGTCGAGGTGGTGTTCCCCAACGGCACCGCCGAGGACCAAAACCAGAAGCTCGACGACCTTCTGATCCGCGGAGTCGCCGGGATCGCCGTGAGTCCCATCAACTCATCCGGCCAGGTGGGCATCCTCGACCGCATCGCCGCCGAGGTGCCGCTCATCACCCAGGACACGGACGCTCCGGATTCCAAGCGGCTGTGCTTCATCGGCGTCGACAACTACGCCGCGGGGCGCACCGTTGGCAGCCTGGTGAAAGAGGCCTGCCCCGACGGCGGCAGCGTCGTGATCTTCATCGGGCGGCTCGAGCAGAACAACGCACGCGACCGGCGCCAGGGCGTCATCGATGAACTCCTCGACCGCGACAACGACCCGTCGCGCTTCGATGAGGTCGGCAAGGCGCCCAAGGGCGGGAAGTACGAGGTGCTCGACACCCGCGTCGACAACTTCGACGTGGCCCAGGCCATGGCGGGGGCCCAGGATGCGCTGGTCGCTTATCCCGACCTCGCCTGCATGGTGGGACTCTTCGCTTACAACCCACCCACCTGCGTCGAGGCGCTGCGGAGCGCGGGCAAGCTGGGCAAGGTGCAGGTCGTCGGCTTCGACGAGCAGGACCAAACCCTGGACGGCATCGAGTCGGGCCACGTCTACGCGACCGTCAGCCAAAACCCCTACCAGTACGGCTCCGAATCCGTGCGCGTGCTGAACGCCATCTGTGACGGCGACAACAGCGTCATCCCGGAGGGCGGGATCATCGGCGTGAAAGCGGCGGTTGTGCGCAAGGACAACGTGGCCGAGTTCCGGGCCGAGCTCAACAAGCGCCGCGCTGGCGAGTAGTGGGCGCGACAGCCCGTACGGATCGAGCGCCCTGCCTTGCGGCGAAGGGCGTCACGAAGGTCTTCCCCGGCGTGGTCGCCGTGGCGGACGTGAGCCTAGAGGTCGCCCGCGGCGAGATCGTGGCGCTCGTGGGCGAAAACGGCGCGGGGAAGAGCACGCTGATGAAGATGCTCGCCGGGGTCTACGGGCCCACGAGCGGCCACGTCGAAGTCGGCTCCGGCGTGCGCGTAGCCCTCGTTCACCAAGAGCTGTGCCTTGCGGACAACCTGACGGCAGGGCAGAACGTCTGCCTCGGCCGCGAGCCGTCGTTCCTGGGGATCCTGCGCGAACGCAAGCTGCACGCGCGGGCCGAAGTGTCGCTGCGGCGGCTGGGCGCGGACTTCACCGCCCGGACGCCCCTGGCGAACCTGTCCATTGGCGAGCGCCAGCTTGTCGAGATCGCGAAGGCCCTCGACCAACAGGCGGACGTGCTGATCCTGGACGAGCCCACGTCGTCGCTGACCCAGGCGGACGCGGATCGGCTGCTGACGGTCCTGCGCGGTCTGCGCCATGACGGCATCGCGATCCTGTACGTGTCCCACCGTCTTCCGGAGATCACCGCGGTGGCGGACCGGGCCGTTGTCTTGCGCGACGGGCGGCGCGTGGGCGAGCTCGCCGAGCACAACCTGACGCGGCACGCGCTCGTGCAGCTCATGATCGGGCGCGACGAAGGCGAGCGGCCCGTGGCACCCGTGGCCCCTAGCGCCGATGGACAAGAAGTCCTGGCCCTGCGAGAGCTCTCCACCTCGGCTTGGCCCAAGGCGAAGAGCAGCCTGCGCATCCAGGCCGGGGAGATCGTCGGCATCGCGGGGCTGGTGGGTGCGGGCCGCACCGAGCTCCTGGAGACCGTCGCCGGGCTGCGCGGCAAGGCCGGCGGCGGCGTTGACTTCCTGGGCCGTGATGTCGGGTCGGCCACGGCGCGCCAGCGCATCGACCTCGGCATGGGCTTCGTCCCGGAGGACCGCGCCGGCTGCGGGCTGTTCACGGGCGGTCGCGTGGACGAGAACCTGACCCTTGCCTCCGCGCACCAGCGCGCCGCCGGGGGTGCCGCCCTCTTTGGAGGCTGGATCCGCCGCGCCGGCGAAGCCGCCGAGTACAAGGACCGCGCAGGGCGCCTCGACGTGCGCAGCGCCTCCCCCGCCGTGGCCATCGACTCACTGTCCGGGGGCAACCAGCAGAAGATCCTGGTGGGCCGCTGGATCAACGAAGGGCTGAAGCTCTTGATCCTCGACGAGCCCACCCGCGGCGTCGACGTGGGCGCACGGGAGGGCATCTACGCGGTGGCCGAGGACTTGGCGGCGGGCGGCGCAGCGGTGCTCTTCGCTTCCAGCGACCTGGAAGAGGTGCGGCGCCTCGCCCACCGCATCCTCGTCATGCGCGACGGACTCATCGTCGGCGAGCTGTCCCGCGAGGACGCCACCGAGGAAGCCATCATGAACCTGGCCACGGGCACCAGCCCCCACGCCTCCCCCGACATCCCCAGCGGGGAGATCGCGACACCATGAACTCACAGGCGACCCCCAAGGTCATTGCGATCATCCTGCTCCTCATCGCGATCGCGGCGGCGACTGGGGCGGCGAACGAGCGCTTCTTCCTGCCCGCCAACCTCGAGAACCTGCTGCAGCGGACGTCACTGTTCGGGCTGCTCGGAATCGGCGCGGCGTTTGTCATCATCACCGGGGGCATCGACCTGTCGATCGGTTCCGTGGTGGGCCTGGCGGGCACGGTGCTGCCTTGGATGCTGACAGAGCTCGACCTGCCCGTGCCCTTGGCGGTGCTGGCTGTGCTAGCGGGATCCGCGTGTATCGGACTCATTCACGGGCTGCTCATCACGCGCTTTAGCCTGCAGCCCTTTGTTGTGACCCTATGCGGGCTGCTGATCTACCGGGGGCTCGGGCGCCAGCTGGTGCTCGACCAGACCCAGAGCTTCGGTCAGGATTTCGATGGGCTACGGGAGCTCAGCATTGGGCGCCCGTTTGAAATCGCAGGGGTCGCGATCTCTACGCCTGCGATCATTCTTGTGGCGGTGGCGGTGCTGTCGGGTCTTGTGCTCGCCAAGACCGTCCACGGGCGCGCGCTGTTTGCCCTGGGTCGCAGCCCGGAGGCCGCGCGGTTTGCTGGTCTCCCGGTCAAGCGCCTCACCACCGCCGCGTACGTCGCCTGCTCGACCCTCGCGGGCCTCGGGGGCATCCTCTTCGCCCTAGAGGTCAACTCGATTCAGCCGGCCAGCATGGGCAGCTTCTACGAGCTGTACGCCATCGCGGCGGCCGTCCTGGGCGGCTGCAGCCTGCGCGGGGGCGAAGGATCCATCCTAGGGGTCGTCGTGGGCGCGGCGGTGATGCGCGTCCTGTACAACTCCATTGTGCTCCTGGGCATTCCGTCCCAGCTGGAGTTCGCCATCGTGGGCGGGGTCCTGCTGCTCGGAGCCCTCTTCGACGAGGCCTTCCGCCGCTTCGTGGACGCCCAGCGCCTGCGCCGCAGTCGTCGGGCGGCGCCGACCTCTTCTCCCCCCACTGCTCCTTGAAGCTCACTCCGTGAAGACTGCCCCATGAAGATTCTGCCTCTCCTCCCGCTTCTTGGCTGCCTCGCGGCCTGCGCTTTCAACCCGATGAACTCATCTCCCTCGACCTTCAGCGCCGTGACGACGGCGCCCTTCGGCACGCTGAAGGGCGCGGGCGCGGCGACGAGCTACACCCTGCGAAACAGCGCTGGGATGACGGCTGTACTCACGGACTACGGCGCGACGCTGGTGTCCTTTGAGATGCCAGACGCAGACGGAAACGTCGCGGACGTGGTGCTCGGGTTCGATGACGTCGGCGGCTACGCGGGCGAAGACAACCAGTACTTCGGCTGCATCGCGGGACGCGTCGCGAACCGGCTCGCGAACGCGGAGTTCGAGTTGGACGGCACGACCTATCAGCTGCCCGCCAACAACGACCCGCACACGCTGCATGGCGGTGATGTGGGCTTTGGTCGCCGGATCTGGGATGCCACCATCGGCGACGGCGCCGAAGTCACCTTTCGCTACCTCTCCCCCGCCGGTGAAGAGGGCTTTCCCGGCACGCTGACCGTCGACGTGACCTACTTGCTCTCCGACGATGGGAGCCTCATTCTGCGCTACGAAGCGACGACCGACGCGCCCACGATCTGCAACCTGACGCACCACAGCTACTTCAACCTCGGCGGCGCTGGCTCCGGACCGGTTGCAGATCACGAGCTGATGATCGCCGCGAACGGCGTCACGGTCACCGACGATACGATGATCCCGACGGGAGAGGTCGTCAACGTGGCAGGTACCGCGTTTGATTTCCTGAAGGCCAAGCCCATCGGAACCGATCTGGAGGAGATGATCGCCACGGCTGCGCTCGGCTACGACCACAACTACGTGTTGAAGGGCGGCACCCGCGCGCCCGCCGCGGAGCTCCACGACCCGGCGAGCGGACGAACCCTCGCGATCTACACCGACGAGCCGGGCCTGCAGTTCTACACGGGCAACTATCTGTTCAGCCAGAAGGGCAAGGGGGGCACGGCCTACGAGCTGCGCTCCGCCTGCTGCCTAGAGACCCAGGCTTTCCCCGCCGCACCGAGCCACGCGCATTTCCCCAGCATCGTGCTTCGCCCCGGCGAGACGTACACGCAAACCACCAACCACTACTTCTACAACCGATGAGCGACCAGCCGCTTCTCTCACTGGAGGGCCGCGTTGCCCTCGTCACCGGATCGACCACGGGCCTCGGGAAGTCGATCGCTGCGAAGCTCTCAAGCGCGGGGGCCAAGGTGGCGATGAACTTCGCGAACAACGCGGAGCGCGCCGAGAAGGCCTTTGCGGAGTTCCAGGCGGGCGGAGGCCAAGGCGCGCTGTTCCGCGGCGACGTCACGGACCCCGCCGCCATCGAGAAGATGATGTCAGAGATCCGCGGCACCCTCGGTGCGGTCGACGTGCTCGTGTACAACGCCACCCCGGACCAGCCGCAGATGCCCATCGAGGAGTACGACTGGGACTTCCATCAGCAGATGCTCGACTTCTTCGTCAAGAGCCCCTACCTGATGACCTTGGCGGCGCTTCCGCATCTGAAGAAGCAGGGCTGGGGCCGCATCCTCAACATTGGGTCCGAGGTCTACGACCGCGGGCTGCCGAACTTCAGTCCGTATGTGGCTGCGAAGGGAGCACAGCGCGGCTGGACGCGCTCGATGGCGATGGAGCTCGCGTCGAGTCAGATCACGGTCAACATGGTGCAGCCTGGCTGGATCCCGGTGGAGCGCCATGAGAACGATCCTGAAGAGATGAAGCAGGGCTACCTCGACATGATTCCCCTTGGCCGCTGGGGCGTGCCGGCGGACGTTGCGCACGCGGTGGCGTTCCTGTGCAGCGAGCAGGCGGGTTTTATCACCGGGCAGACGCTGACGGTGAACGGTGGGATGACCGTCAACTAGCGGCGGGGACGATGGCAGCGCTCAGAGCATCACCCGCACCACAACCGGTTCGTGGTCGGACAGGTCGACATCGAGGACCGTGTCCATCCACGTAGCGCCGCGATCCTCTTGCCAGCTCTTCGGCAGGAGCACCGTATCAAGCCGGCGATTGGGCGCGTCCGCCGGAAAGGTCAACGCCCCGCTGAACACTCCGCTGAAGCGCCCCGACGCCTCCCAGAGCCGGAAGGCGTCGGTCGCAGGTGTCGCATTGAAGTCCCCGGCGATGACGCAGGGTGCTGCGCCTAGGGACCCAACGATCGCGCGAACCTGGGCCGCATTGTTGACGAGGTCAAAGGAGTCGTTCCGAAGCGACCCGCAGGCGACCCACTCCCCGTCAATCTCAACGTCGCACCAAAGGAGCCGACGGTTGCCTGTCGGCTTCCAAAAGGGCGTCCCGCCGGGCAGCTGCTCGACGCGGTTAGGCTTCATCGGCAGCCGCGACAGCAGCGCGTTGCCGCTCCTGATCCGCGCGCCCGGTATCCCAAAGGAGTAGTTGTCGCCGTAGGCCCAGTGGGCGAACCCAGCCTTCTCCGCGAGGTACTTCACCTGGTTCACGGGACAGGGTAGAGCCTCGAGGACGACCTCCGAGAGGAAGAGCAGGTCGACTTCCTGCGCCACAATCACCGCCGCCATACGATCGAGACGCTCTCGCACCTCGGCCTCCGACTTGAAGCTCAGCCCACGCTCGTGGAAGTCACATTTGGCGATGTTCCAGGCCATGAGGGTGACCGCCCGCCCACCGGCATCCTTGGACCCCATGACCCGCTCGCTGTGCCCCGTGCGGCCCGAGGCTGGTTGCTGCCAGGATCGATTCGTGCCGTTCCAAGCGAAAAGCAGGAGCAGCGCGATGGACAGGAGCGCAGTGGCGCGAACAAGCCGAAGTATCGAACGGGGAAATCTCACGGTGTGTGCAGTACGGTACGCGCTACGAGGCTGCCACGACCCAAGCTCGTACCGGGCAAAGTGGCAGAAGCGTACACGATACCGTTCCGCCACCGTTCCTTCATGACCCCCATGACCTCCCCACTTGGGCGCCTACTGCGCTCCGCTTGCCTCGCATCTTTCCCCTTGCTCGCTGGGTGCTACTCAACCGCGACTCTCCATACGGCTCGACCGATCGAGGAGGGAGAGGTACAGACCGCAG
>CAYQKK010000027.1:0-55813 GCA_964417955.1 uncultured Planctomycetaceae bacterium | reverse complement strand
ACCGCGACTCTCCATACGGCTCGACCGATCGAGGAGGGAGAGGTACAGACCGCAGCTGCGTTGGGCGCGTTCCTCGGTGAGGACGACGGCGACGTATCGGCGCTCCCTACCCTCGAGGGGCAGGTTCGTTTCGGAATCAACGAGCGGCTCGACCTAGGCGTTCACGTCACCAACCTGGGATCCTTTGCCGTGGACGCCAACTTCGCGCTGCTACTGACAGAGAACCAGGCCGTGTCGATCGACCCGGCCGTGGAGCTGTCGTTTGGCGCCTACGCTTGGCTTCCGCTCCTCTGGGACTTCTACCAGACGGACAGCCTGACCCTCACGGGTTCCGTGCGCGCCGGCCGATACTGGGTCGACTTGGACAACGATGAAGACTTCTTGCTGGATGAGCTCGAGGGTGACGCTTGGCTCTACGGGGGCGGACTCGCGGCGCACGTTCGACTGACGGACACGGTTGTGCTCACGCCCGAGGTACGCGCCATGTGGCTCGACATCGATGAAGGGGAACGCCTGAGTTCGCCGCTGATCTCCTTCTCGCTGGGCTTCATCTTCTAGGGATCGCCCCTCTTCATCTGCATGCTCACTCGAACTCGAAAGTACGGGCTGAGCGTGGTGCTGGTGGCGGCTGCACTCCTGGTGGGAGCATCGCTGTGGTTGGGCGCCCGGCTCACGGCACCTGCGCCGGCGAGCGCTGGAACGTCGCCCGCGGACCTGAACGTGAGCGCGATCGAACTTGAGGACGCAGAAGGTTCGATCACAAGGGGCTGGAACGCTCCCGTCCAAGGGAGCCGCGGCGTGGTCGTGCTCGCCCACGGCATCCGCGGGAGCCGCCGCAGCATGATCCCGCGCGCGCGTCTCTTGGCATCGAACGGCTTCTCCAGCGTGCTCATCGACCTGCATGCCCACGGCGAATCCGATGGCTCACGAATCACCCTCGGTGATCGCGAGCGCGAGTCCGTGCGGTCCGCGGTTCACTTCGCCCGCGCCGCTTACCCGAACCAGCCCATCGCGGTGCTGGGCGTGTCCCTCGGCGGCGCGGCCGCTGCGCTGGCGCTCCCCCTCCCCCTCGATGCGCTCGTGCTGGAGTCGGTGTTCCCAGACGTCGAAAGCGCCATCCACCACCGAGTCCACGCCCGTCTTGGCTGGCTCGGCATTCTGCCCACCTGGCTTCTCCTAGCACAGGTTCGGCCAAGGCTTGGCGTCTCAGCCAGCGAGCTCTCCCCGGCCTCGTCGCTGCACGACGCCGCGTGCCCGGTGCTGATCATGGGCGGAGAGCTCGACCCACACACACCACCACAGGAAACGCGCCGCCTCCATGCCGCAGCGCCCGAAGGAGCCAAGCTATGGCTGGTTCCCGACGCCCCGCACGTGGACCTCTACGGGGCAGCGGAAGCCCAGTACGAAGCAAGGCTCCTGCCCTTCCTGCGAGATTCCCTCTCGCTATCACCGCGCTAGCGGCCATGGTCCGGTCCCTCACCTCAGGTCACGGTCCTGCGAACTCTGAACCGAGGCTGATCCCATGTCCGTTCAGCCAGGATCCCGGCCATGCGAGATGCCGCTTCGCGCACGTCGTCCTCGCCCACGTACAGCGGCGTAATTCCGAAGCGAACGATGTTGGGCGCACGGAAGTCGCCGATGACTCCCGCCTCGATCAGGGCCTGCATCAGCGCGTAGCCCTCGTCGAACGAGAACGACACCTGGGAGCCTCGCTCCTTCGCGTCCTGTGGACTGACTAGGGCGAGCTGGGGACAGGCCGCCTTCACAAGCTCAATGAAGAGATCCCCAAGCCTCATCGACTCGGCGCGGACGTCATGGATGCTGACCTGGTCCCAGATGTCGAGGGAGGCCTCGAGGGCCCTCAACCCAAGCACGGGTGGCGTCCCCACGCGCATCCGCTCGATGCCAGCGCCCGCTTGGTAGTCGACGTTGAAATCGAACGGGGCCGCGTGCCCGAGCCATCCGCTCAAGGCGGGCCTCACATCGTCGATCAGTCTGGGCGCTACGTAGATGAACGCTGGTGCGCCGGGCCCTCCGTTGAGGTACTTGTAGGAGCAGCCAACGGCGAAATCGGCGTCGCAGCCCGACACGTCCACGGGAAGGGCTCCCGCCGAGTGTGCCAGGTCCCAGATGGTGAGACCCCCCTCTCGTGTGCGCGGCTGGTGAGGGACTTCATGTCGTGCAGCCGGCCCGTGCGGTAATCCACCTCGGTGAGCATCAGCGCCGCCACGGAGTCATCGAGCGCGTCGGCGACCTCGCTCGGCTCGACGAGGCGCAGCTCGACCTTGCGCTCCAACGACTGGGCAAGACCCTGGACCATGTAGAGGTCCGACGGAAAGTTGCCGGTGTCGGACAGAATCACGCTGCGGCCCGGGTTCAGCTGCAGCGCCGCCGCGACCGCCTGGTACACCTTGATGGACAGGGTGTCGCCCATGACGACGGAGCCCGGGGGAGCGCCGATGAGCGCTCCCACACGGTCCCCAAGTCGCCCAGGCAGCCCCATCCAGCCGGCTTGGTTCCAGCCGCGAATGAGCATCTCGCCCCACTCCTCTTCTAGGCACTGAACGACGCGGGGAGCGCACCTGTTCGGGAGCGCTCCCAGCGAATTGCCGTCCAAGTAGATCGTGTTCGCCGGTAGGCAGAACTGCAGGCGCGTTGACTGAAAGTCACTCACGGCTCTACTTTAGGAACTCTTAGGCCGATCCGATCAATCGCAGAACTGGATCTCCAGCGCGTCGCTGAAGTTGAAGCCGCTGGCGCTGACCTGGCGGAACCAGAAGCTGAAGTTGAAGGTGTCCCCCACCTGGATCGTCGGCGACCCCGGCGGCAGGTTCGTCAGGTCGATGTCGAGTCGCGCGGCGCCGGAGGCGTCCGCCTGCACCACGGGCAGGCGGGAGAATGGGTTCCCCACGCACAGCACGCCTTCGCCCAGCGGCGTAGAGGCCTGGTTCGGACCAAAGTAGAAGAGGCCGAACGCGCCCGTGTTCAGGTTCGTGGCTACAAGACCAAGGTTGTTGGCGGAGACGCTGGTGGTGCTGCCGCTCGTCGGGAAGATCATCACGGGCAGGCCGAGCGGACCCGACGTCGACGTGCAGTAGCGCGTGATGGCGCCCTCGCAGACGTCGTACTCAAGCTGCTGGATACGGGTGCCCCAGTTGTTGCTCCCGATCGCGCGCTCTTGAATCGTCCAGAACGTTCCGTCCACCGGGTCCAGGCTGGTCTGGCTGTAGTCGCCCCAGCGGTTGCGGCCCCCGCCGTCCACGCGCGTGTAGGAGCCGAGGCCCATGGAGTACTGCACCGGCGTGCTCATCTCGCCCGCAGGGTCCGATGAGATGCGGCCGCAGGAGTAGGCCCCGACGAACTGACCGTCGCTGGTTCCGCTGAAGCCCATCACCACGTTGCCGTTCGCATCCGCCGCGATCGACGGGTAGAAGTAGGCGAGGGTGGGGTCGCTGACGGTGCCGGTTTGCAAGAGCGTCGCCGTGAACGGGTCGATCTCATACCACCGGGCGCCCGCGCGACCGTTCACGTCCACGGCGTGGGAGGTCCAGATGGATCCCCCAGCAAACACCGCATTCACCAGACGCGTGTCGCCGGTGCTGATGTCGGTGGTGCTGCCCATGGAAGGCGCGTTCGGCGGGAAGTCGAAGTTCGGAATCCCCGTGACGAGCGTGGTCGTCAGCGTCGGGTTCGAGAGCGGCTCGTTGATCCGGCGGATCGTGATGCTCGGGTTGAAGAAGGCCGACACCATGTAGGACGCGCCCGCGTCGGTGTACTGCGTCGCATGCTGAATAGCCCCTTCGGTCGGGAGGTCACGGAACGCGGTCACCGCGCCGAGGCTCTGGTTTGACTGCAAGAGCGGTGCCTTGTCGATCGCGAAGATGGCGAAGCTCGGCTGGTTGACGAGGAAAGCCCCCACGAAAATTCCGCGGGAGTCCACGCCGAGGGTCGGGAAGTCGACGAAGCCGTCGGTCGTCGACGGCAGCGTCAGTCGGATCTCGGCCATGAACCACGAACCGGTCGGGTCCGAGGTCTCGGAGTAGGCGAGGACAATGTTGTTGTTGAAGTCCGTGGCGAGCAGAGCCCACCGGTTGTCCGCAAAGTCGTAGGCGACGCGCACGTCGCCGATCGGGCCGGAGTTGAAGAACGACGTGAACGAGACGTTGACGACGCGGTTGCCCGTGCCCTTCTCGTACACCGACAGGTTCGCGTTCACGCAGGCTACATAGTGAGCGAGGCCAGCGGCGCCCGAGGTGTCCGGCGGGATGAAGCCAGCGCCCGGCTCAAAGATGCGCGGGCCCTGGAAGTCCTGGAGCGGCGTCGGCGCCGTTGCCGAACCGAGGGATGAGCCGAACGCGGAGCCTCCGCCCGTGGGCGTCACGGGGACGATGCTGCCGGGCCAGACGGGCGGCGATACAGCAGTGGCGTCGGGGGCATCGAAGCTCCCCGTGCCCTGCTCCCAGGTGAAGCCCAGGTAGTCGCTGCCGGTCAGGTTCGCATCCATCGGCGCGTCCTCGAAGTCGAGAACACGACGCTCGCCCGTCTCGTCCACGATGACAAGGTCATCGAGCGCGTAGAAACCGTGCCCCGTTGAGGAGGGCTTCGCCTCCACAACGATGCGATCCACGGGACCTAGCCCAACCGTCATGGCGTCCGGATCTTCGTCGATGTCGTCAAACCAGGCCGTCTTGCCGACCTCTTCACCGCCTAGGAATCCGACGATGCGAATGGCCTCCGCCCAGCTGCCGCGGCCACCTTGGCTAGCGACGTGGAGCTGCTTCAGCGTCAGCCGCGCACCAAAGTCGATGCCCATCGAGGTATCGCCCCACTTGTTGAAGAGGAGCCCGCGGCCAGAGTTCGTGAACCACTTGTGCTTGACGCCGGGCGTATGCCAGACGCCTTGACGATCGCCGCGCGTCTTGAACAGCTCGGTGACGGGCGGCTCCGCTTCGCTGCGCTCCGCGGCCTCGGCCATGGATTGAGTCCAAGTCCGCACGACCGACGACGGGTCGAGCGGCTGACCGGCGACCGTGGTGTCCGTCGCTTCGAGCTCCAGCGGCCCCCCCACCGGAAGCTCCGGGGCGGGCATCGAAGTTGGGTCCTGGGTCTGCCCCGACGATGACGCGGCAAGGGCGAGGAACAGGAGACTGTTCATGACGGGTGTGGGCTTCGAAATCATCGATGAGTGTGGGCTGAGGGGAGAGAGCTACCTGCCAGTAGGCTAAGCCTGACCCATGGGAGACGATCCAAGTCGCCCCAAGGGTCCGTCCGTACCTGGCTTTCCTGAATTAGTACGATTCCAGGTCATTTCCGGCGCGCCTTGGGCCCCGCCTGCAGGCCAAATCGATAGCTAGAGCCTCTATGGGCTACATCGCCGAGCTCGAACTTGACGGGGGTGGCTGCCTCCTTCGCCCAGATGCGGACCCTGCTGCCTGGCTCCATCCTCAGGGCCAAGCGCCCGTTGGGAAGCTCCTCAACGGCCGCATCGCCCTCGGCACTCCACTGCGGCTTGGCGATCCCCGAGAGTAGCTCGGTTGCGCCTCCTAGGGTGGCTTCGACCTGGACCCACTGCGTCAATCCCTCCGCCTGCCGCGCGCTCACCAGGAATGCGCGCTCGCCGCGGAACGTGCCGAACTGCGCGTTCGGCCAGGCTGCTGGCACCGCAGGGAAGACGCGCAGGCATCCTCCCCAGCTTTGGAAAAGCATCTCTTGAATGGCCGTCGCTCCGTGCAGCGGCGTCTCCATCACCGGCAGACCGATCTCCGAGTAGAACGTGTTGGCATGCAGGTAAGGCACGAGCTGCTTTAGGTAGCGGAGCGCTCGGTCGCCGTCACCGAGCATCGACGCTATGCAAGAGCTCGCGGTGTGGGCGTAACCAGCAATGCCACGGTCGAAGCTCCGCCAGTGGGTCAGGCTCTTCTCGATCAGTTCGCGGTCGGTATCCGACTCCGGCGTGAGCGTGCGCAGGGGATAGACGGCCAGTAGATGCGACCAGTGACGGTGGCCCCCTGTCAGCGCCACGTCTCTCCCGATCATGCGCCCGGACTCGTTGACGTGCACCGGGACGAGGTTCTGGTGGATGTCGCGCCAGGCACCGATCAGCGGCTGCGCCTCCTCGGTCCAGCCAGCCTCCGCTGAAATCTCGATCAGTCGACCAACGCCCCACCGCAGGAGATCGAGGTCATAGGTACAGTCCCGCGCCGATCGGTACTCAGGGCTGTAGGTGATGGGCAGATGCCACAGACCGTCTTCTCCCTTCTTCAGGAAGTGGCGGTAGTAGTTCACCGCCTTGACGAGCAGCGGCATCAGCGTGGTGTCGCGCAGCTCCTCGTCCGCCCAGTAGCGCACCTCCATATCCACGCAGTGCAGCGCCCAAAGGAGGTTGCCACACTCGCGTCCGATGTTGCGATCCATGGGCTCGCGGCCGCCCGGCTGGCCCGCGTGCCCCAGAAGATCCCAGCCGGAAACGCTGCGCCCGAGCGCGGCCGAGTCGTCCCGGAATTCCTCGGCGACATTGTGAACTAGCGCGTCGCGGTTCACGCCAAGTCGGTGCCCAAGAGCCGAGACCATTCCCCGCCGATTCGCTTGGTGGCCGCCGAGGTGCGACAGCTGCGCATTGAGGTTCCACCACGTCGCGTTCCACGCGGTGCGCTGAAGCCATGGCCCTTGATTGTCGATGATCCAGCCGGAATCGCGTGTCGCGCAGGCCATCTTGTACTGCTGGAGCCAGTAGTAGGAGTCCCAGTAGCTATCCCCTGTGGAGACAAAGCTCGCAGGGTAGTAGTCGTGCCACCAATCCCTGTGGTCTTCGAGCCACTTGGACGCCTCGGCCGCGCTGGCGGAGCGAACGGCCTTCACCGCTAGATCCAGGGCCGTCGCATCCGGGTAGGAGTGGAGAACGCTGAGCCAGACCCGCGTCTTCTGCTCCGCCCTTTGCACCTTCCACGCCACGGCCGTTTGACCGCCATCGACGAGGTTCTGCACGCTTGTCTGCACCCCGTCGTCCAAGCTTGCTTTGACGGCGGGCGGATGAGCGGGCTCCCGGATCAGCTTGGCCCGCTCCGCCCGCGAGTTGAGCGCCTTCTGCGCCATGAAGCGAATACGGCTCTCTGCCAGGTCGCCCTCCGCGTCGAACTCGATGTAGATGACGGGCTCGCTCGCATGGACGATGCTCCGCCACTGGATGGCACCCTGCTCCGATTCGAAGACTCCCGTCGCCTCCGCATCCCAAAGGCTGAGCTGGGCAGTTCCGGCCACCACGTCCGAGGACGCCTCAAGCCGGAGGTAGCCGATGGGCAGCCGCCCGCGGTTGAGCACCTCCACGTGCTTCTCGCTCAGATCATCCTCGGCGAAAGGCCGATGGTCATGGGCCGCTGAACAACCCACGTCGAAGCGCAGCGTTCGCTCATCGACCTGCACCATCAAGGTCCCCTGCTCTCCGTTACCCAGGAACGGCGCCTCGTTCCATTTCTTGGGAAGCCGTTGCCACTCAGGATCAAAGCGGTGGAGCCAACGCGCCCAATCAACGCCAGGAGAAGCAGCAGGCTCCTGGGCCAGCGCTAGACCGGCAAGGTGCGGGATGAACCATCCGGCCAGCAGACCCAGAACACCAAGCCGTGGGAGGTTTCGAACGGACATGACAGATCTTAGCCAACGATGGCCAAGAACTCGCGCTCAGTCTTTCTTGCGCAGGGCCTCTGATATTGCACGGGCTAGCTCCGGTGACACGCCCTCGATCTTTGCTAGCTGCTCGACGCTGGCTTCCGCCACGCCCGCGACAGAGCCGAAGGTTCGGAGCAAAGCCTTGCGTTTCGCGGGGCCAACGCCGGCGATCGAATCCAGACGGCTCGTGATCTTGCCGCGTTCCTTGCGGTGGTAGGTGATGGCGAAGCGGTGAGCCTCGTCGCGGATGCGCTCGAGCAGGTGCCGGACGGCGCTGTGCTTCGTCAGGATGATGGGAGCCTCGGCCCCGGGGAGCCAGACGCGCTCCTCCACCGGGCCCTTCCTGCGACCCTTCACGGTGCGCTCGCCGCGGGCCTTCGCAAGTCCGATCATCGCCACGTGGAAGGCACCGGACTCCTGGCGAGCTTGAAGGGCGCGTTCTAGCTGGGGACGCCCGCCGTCGATGACGATCAGGTCCGGGAGGTCGTCTTCTTTCATGCCCCGATCGAGGCTGCGCTTCACCACCTCGTGCATGGAAGCGAAGTCGTCCTGCCCCTCGACCGTGCGGATTTTGTAGCGACGGTAGCCAGCGCGGTCCGGGTGCCCCCGGCGAAACCGGACGCGACTGGCGACGACGTTGGACGTCTGCATGTTCGAGATATCAAAGCAGTCCATGACGTCCGTGGCGCTGTCGAGGTCCAGCAGCTCCACAAGCTGCCGCAGCGCGTCTTCGTCGCGATCCTCTTCGTCCCCCTGAAGCTTGACCGCGGCGGTGGCGTTCTCAAACGCGAAGTCGAGCATGCGACGACGATCTCCCGTTGTCGGCACCACGAGTCGCGAGCCGAGCGTCTCTTCCAGGAATAGCTGCTCGACGGGCGGCGCTGGCAGCAGAATTTCCGTGGGCGCAGCGCGACGACCAGGCGCGTAGAGTGCCGTGAGCACGTTGTGCATCAGCTCTTCGTCCGGAAGCTCGCTGCGAAAGTGGTGCGTGCGGGACTCAGCCATACGGCGGTCGCGCCACGCAATACGGTGGACCGCAGCCCGATCGCCGCGGCGGGCTAGCCCCAGGACGTCTCGGTCGATCTCGTCCTTCGGTCGGACCCCCTGGCCTTCGATCGTTCGGCGCAGGGCCGCGAGTCGATCGCGCCAGACGGTGGCTCGCTCGTACTCGAGCGCTTCGGAAGCGGCGAGCATGCGCTGCTCTAGGTCGGCGGTCAGCTCTTCTGCGTCCCCAGAAAGAATGCGTGCGGCGCGCTGCACCAGATCCGCGTATTCGCCATCGGAGACGAGCCCCACGCACGGCGCGCTGCAGAGACCGATCTGATGCTTGAGGCACGGGCGACTGCGATTGTTGAGCACCGAGTCAGGGCAGTCGCGCAGCGGCACGACGCGGTGAAGGTCGGAGACGGTCTTGCGAAGCGCGCTCGCGCTGGCGAACGGGCCGAAGTAGCGGCTGCGCCCCCCTTCCTTACCCACCTCGGGCGAGTGCGCGCGCACGTGCTTGAGCCGCGGAAACTTGTCCGAGAAGTCGATGCGCAGCATGCGGAAGGACTTGTCGTCCTTGAGCCGGATGTTGTGCGGCGGCTTGTGCTGCTTGATCAGCGTGTCTTCCAGTAAGAGCGCTTCCTGCTCGGTCCGCGTGACGAGGGTTTCGACGCTGTCGGCGTCCTCCGTCAGGAAACGAATCAGGTAGCGCCCGTCGCCTCCTGGGCGACGGTAGCTGCTGAGCCGGCTGCGCAGGTTGCTTGCCTTGCCGACGTACAGCACGCGCCCGTCAGGCGCCCGGAAGATGTAGACGCCGGGCCGCTTGGGGACCTCCTTCGGCCACCACTTGGGATCCTCGATGCGCTCAGCCACACGAAGAGGTATAGACCCCAGGGGCTCTCGGGCCAAGGATCGCCGCGTCAATCAGAGGCGGGAAAGAGGCGCTCCATCTCTTCGACGAGCCGAAGCTGGACCCTAGCACGGTGGAGGTTGTGATCCGGGCGACTCGTCTTGAAGTAGACGTCCCCGAGGATGTGGTCCGAAAGGAACCGCATGGCGAGGGTGAGCGAAACGAGCCTGGCAGAGAACGCCATGTGCTTCAGCTCGAAGGGGTTCAAGAAGCGCGATGCATGGGCCAGGTAGCCCGCCCGCAGCGCCCGGTAGATCTCCATGTCGATGCTGACGAGGGATAGGTCGCGCTCGTCCTCGTCGGCGGTGGCCGCCGTGAAGCGCACCAGATCTCCAAAGTCGAAGAGGGAGTAGCCCGACATGCATGTGTCCAGGTCCACGATGCAGCGCGGCACGTCCTTCTCAGCGTCGAAGAGGACGTTGTTGAGCTTGGTGTCGCCGTGCACCACCCGGGCGGGCATGGTCTTGTCACGCAGAGCGCGCTCCATCACGCTGGCTTCGTCGCGGCGCTTGTGGATTGCTTCGAGCTCGGTCGGAACGCTACTGGAGCGCCCCACTGGATCCCGGCGGCAGGCGTCGTCGAGCTGGCTAAGCCGCGCCTCCGAGTTGAAGAAGTTCGGGATCGTGACGCGCAGCTCGGCTGGATCCAGGGTGCTCAGCCTCACCTGAAAGTCGCCAAAAGCGCTCGCGGCCGCGAACGCCATGTCCGCGTCTTTCGGGTGGTCGTAGGAAAGCGTGCCCTCCACGAAGTCGTAGGTGCGCCATGGAGTGCCCGCAGCGATGACGTAGTCGCCCCCATCGTTGGCATGAACCAGCCGCAGGGCCGTCAAGTGAGCCGTGGCGTCGTCCACGGACTCCACCGGCGCGGTTAAGAGGTGCTTGGTCACCACGGCTACGTTGTGCATCAGCGCCGGGATGTCCTCGAACACCGCGTCGTTCATGCGCTGGTGCAGGAAACGCCGCACCGAGCCATCCCCCTCGGTCATACGCCACGTGGACACGAACGTGTCGTGGATGTGCCCGCGGCGCAGCTCTTGGAATCCTTCGAGCTCGCCCTCCAGGCGGAACTTACGGATGGCCGCTTCCAGTTCGTCGCGGTTCAGTGCTGGGAGTGAACTCATGGCAGCCGCTAGGCCTTGGGCTGCCCCGAGTTCACATGAAAGTGCAGGTGCTTAGAATCCTGGTAGCGCCCCAGGTTGGTGAGGACCCGCGCGGCCCCGTGCTCTTCCTCGACGCTGCGTGCCACCTCTCGCACCGCGTCCATGAGTTCGCTCAAGAGTCCGTGCGGCGCTTCCCCTAGATCCGTCAGAGAGGGCACGTGGAGCTTGGGGATCACCACGATGTGCACGGGCCAGAACGGCCGGGTGTGGTGGTACGCAAGGACGGTCTCCGTCTCCAGCACCACGTCCACAGACGTCTTGCCGGACAGCACCTCATCGCAGTAGAAGTCATCGGTCACGGGGAGAATCATGCCAGCCCACCCTGCCCGATGCCTAGACTGATGGCCCAGCTGTCCCGAAAGTGTCCCTCAACCGTTTCGATCTGATCCCATGGCCGACGTCATTGACTACGCAATCATCGGCGAGGACTTCCACGCCGTCGTCATCACCCTCGATCCCGGCGAGGCCGTCCAGGCAGAGCCTGGCGCCCTCATGTTCATGGAGGAGGGAGTCGACATGGGCACCTCCACCGGCGGCGGGGTGTTCTCGGGACTCAAGCGCAAGATCGCGGGCGAGAAGTTCTTCGTCACGAGCTTCGAGAACGAGGACAACGTCCCCCGCCAGGTGGCTTTCGCCTCCGAGCACCCCGGGAACGTGAAGGCCGTCGACCTGTCCCAGGGCACCGTATTTTGCCAAAAGGACGCATTCCTGTGCTGCGCGCGGGGCGTCAACGTGTCCGTGGCCTTCACGAAGAAGCTCGGCGCCGGCTTTTTCGGCGGCGAGGGTTTCATCCTGCAGAAGCTCAGCGGCGACGGGATGGCGTTCATGCACGCGGGCGGGCATGTGATCGAGCGTATCCTCGGCCCTGGCGAGAAGCTGCGCGTCGACACCGGCTGCCTCGTGGGCTTTGACGAGAACGTGGACTACTCCATCCGCCTCGTCGGTGGCGTCACCTCGAAGATCTTTGGCGGCGAGGGGCTATTCCTCGCCAGCCTTGAGGGTCCGGGCCGGGTCTGGATGCAGACCATGCCCTTCAGTCGCTTCGCCGACCGCGTCGTCGCTGCGACGCGTCGAGACGTGGGCGAGAGCTAGCAGTCAGAATTCATGTCCCCCGGCGTCCCAAGGTCTCCCAGGGGCATGGGCTCTGTGCCGCTACACCAAGACGAGCCGTCCGCGGCGGAGGGTGTCCCAACGAAGCCCGGCGAAAGCGCGATGCTCGCGCCGCTCGCGTCCGGCCAGCCGCCGTCTCCTGCGTCCAAGTAGTCGACGCGATCCATAGGGATCCCACCGGGAGCTTCGAGGATGATCTGGTCGGCGCCGTTGGCGAGGGTGAAGCCGCTGTAGACATCGCCGAGGCGAACCCCGCCGTTGAGCGTTGGATCGGCGTTGCGCCCAAGCACAAGGAACTCACCGGCCTGGACCACGATGCCTTCTCCGGGCACATCCGCCACGAGGACCGTGCTGTTGCTGCCGTCATCCCGCAGCGTCCAGCCTTCGATGTCGATGTCCGCGTCTGAGCGGTTCTCCACCTCCAACCACTCGCCGCGCGCGTCGCTGACAGCCATCGGGTCTTTCATGAACTCGGTCACCACGATCGACCCTGGGGCCGGTGGAAGAGGCAGAGCCTGCGCGGGGTCCTGGGGCGGTAGCGCGACGCTCGCGAACGAGACGCTTTCTTTGGCGCCCATGGGGTACGCGTCCGAAATCACGAGGGCACCGATCGCTGGGACGGTGCCAAAGACCTCATTTGGAAGGTCCAGCTCGAGGACCTGGCCGGGGACGGCGGACTCCCGGTGGAGCCAACGGCTCCCCGCGAGCTGCTGCTGCCATGAACGCACCTTCAGCGCCGAAGGGTCCGCAGCCGCCAGCTCGAAGTAGATTACCTGGAAACCATGCCAGCACTCCGCTTCACGGTCGAGCTCCACCACCAGACGCGTCACATCAGAGGCGGTCAAGTGCGCGCGGAGAATCGGCGAGGCCGTCCCGTCCGCGCCGATAGCAGCGGGCTGCGCCATCAGGCTGGCCACGGCGGAGCTGGCCGTGAAAAGACCCAGCGCGACCCCCAGGCAAGTGCGGCGAATCGCCCGACCTGTGGACAAGGGCTCGCATTGTGAGATCACGTCAAGCGGCGCGGAAGGGGTTGAGTTGGGAGTCGGTTCGAGCTGAGCGTGCATCGTTTTGATCGGGTGGCTAGTGAAGTGGCGCTCTGGACCCACGCACAGCGCGCCGGTCTCAGCCAAAGATCGATCGACCCCTTGGCGGGTTACGCCTGGCCCAGTCAAACGGCCGCAGCTCTCTTGATCTGAACCAGTTACGGGCTCGGATTCTTTCGGGATTGTCAGCTCGTCTGGACGGAACCCAAGGCACTTTTACAGCGTCCTCTATATGCGCCAAGGCTCTGCGCCCATCCGGGCCCAGCACCCTTCCCCGTTGTCCGTCGGACTCACCATGGCTAACAACTTCACCAAGCGCGGCGCTGCCGCCCTGCTGATTATCCCGATCGCCTCCATGCTCGCCGGCGCCTTTGCGGCCCCGAGCTCCCAGGGCACCCAGATCCAAGTCCCCGCGACGATCGAAGACTTCTTCGTCCCAGGCTCGCAGCCGAACGACCTCAACATCCCGATCTTCGAGTCCACGAACTGCGCGGCGTGCCACGGGTTCTACGACGAGGAGCAAGCGCCCTACGAGCAGTGGACCGGCTCGATGATGGGCCAGGCAGGACGCGACCCCATCTTCTACGCCACGCTGGCGATCGCGAACCAAGACGTCGACTTTGGCGGCGAAGCCTGCCTGCGCTGCCACGCCCCTGGCGCCTGGCTTGATGGCCGCTCCCAGCCCACCGACGGCTCGGCACTCGACCCGTCCCTCGGCGACCTCGACGGCGTCACCTGCCACTTCTGCCATCGCATGGTCGACCCCATCGGTGACATCGAGAACCCGGCGGAGGACCCGTCCATTCTCGCGTCCCTCGCCGTGCCCGCCCTCGACGCCCCCCACAGCGGCTCCTTCGTCATCGACCCCGACGACAACCGCCGCGGGCCCTTCGAGCTGGCCCCCAACTTCTTCTACCACGAATGGCGCGAGTCGCCGTTCCATCAGGAAAGCCTGATGTGCGCTACGTGCCACGACGTGTCGAACCCGCTGCTGGAACAGCAAATGGACGGCACCTGGCAGCTGGGCCAGCTCGGCGCGGCTCACCCCACGGGCGAGAAGACCGATCAGTTTCCGGTCGAGCGCACGTTCAGTGAGTGGGCCATGAGCGTCTACGCCCAGGCCGAGATCGACAGCGGCGGCCGCTTCGGCGGCGACAAGCCTGAGGTCTCGTCCTGTCAGGACTGCCACATGCCCGACGTCGCCGGCACCGGCGCCAACCCGGCCTTTGGACCCATCGTCCGTCCCGACGTGCCCCAGCACGGATTTGCCGGCGCGAACTCCTGGGTCCTGAAGGCCATCCGGTCCCAGTACCCTGACAACGAGACGGGCCTCACCTCCCAGACCGTCGACAACGCCATCGCGCGGAACATCGCCATGCTCCAGGCGGCGGCCGACCTCGAGGCAGCCGTCATCGGCGGCGACCTCCGCGTGCGTATCACCAACATGATGGGCCACAAGCTGCCCACCGGCTACGGCGAAGGACGTCGCATGTGGATCGAGGTCAACTTCCTCGACGCGGGCGGCAACGTCATCGACACGCGCGGGGGCTACGACATGCTCACCGCCGACCTGGACACCGCCAGCACGACGGTCTTCGAGATCGACCACGGCATCGACCCCCAGATGTCGGCCGCCACCGGCCTTCCCGTGGGCAAGTCGCTGCACTTCCTGCTCAACAACACCACGTTGAAGGACAACCGCATCCCCGCCCGTGGCTTCACCAACGGCGCCTACGAGGCCGTCGGCGCCCCCGTCATTGGCACCGTCTACGAGGACGCTCAGTACTGGTCAGAAACGAACTTCCGCCTTCCGGCGGGGGCCGCGACCGCCGAGGTGGCGCTGTTCCACCAGACGTCCTCCAAGGAGTACATGGAGTTCCTGCAGGCAGAAAACGTCACGAACACGCGCGGCCAAGAGGCCTACCAGCTGTGGGAGATGTTCGGCAAGAGCGAGCCCGTCGAGATGGGCGCTGTCACCCTCGACCTAAGTGCCAACGTCGGCCTCCAGCCGCGGCCCCTCGACCTCGGCAAGGTGACCTCCGCAGGGGTACGGCCTGAGCTTAGCCTGACCGGCGAGACCCTCGTGGGCGCGACTGGCACCTCGCTGGAGATCACAGGTGGCACCCCGAATGCCCTGATGGTCGTCTTCCGAAGCACGAGCCAGACCAGCCGGGACTACCTCGGCGGCAAGCTCAACATCGGTCCTGGCCTCCAGCGCATCGCGACGTTGACCCTCGACGCCAACGGCGACGCGAGCATCCCGGTGAGCTACACGGCAGCCGACGCCGATCAGGGCTACGTCTACCAGGCGATCTTCCGGGATACCCAAGACCCCTCGGGTCTCGGTCTCACGGGTGGCCTGCGGGTGGACGTCACGCAGTAGCAACTAGCGACCAAAACCATCGACGCATGGCGTCCCGAGGCTCTCTAAAGGAGTTGTTGGGTGCAAATGAAGGGTAGCTGACCTCCGGGTCGCTATCCTTCTTGCGATTGTTCGACTCCCGAGCCACCGCGCTCGACCACTCGCCACCGCACCCATGAAGCTCATCATCAAGCTCCTCGTAATCGTCGGCCTGGGCATCGTCGCCCTCTTGGTCGCAGGCTACTTCCTGATTCCGCCCGCCGCCGACAAGGCCGTGGACGAGGGCTCCCGCTACGCCTTTGGCGTCCCGGCCACCATCGGCAAGATCACCGCAGCCCCCGGGGTCTCGGCGACCAAGCTCGGATTCGAGGACTACGTCCTCCAGGGCCCGACCGGCTTCACCGAGTCCCTCCTCTCGATCGGCACCTTCAGCCTCGGGGTCGGCACGAAGTCGATCATTGGCGACACGAAGGAGGTCGGCGAGTTCGTTCTCTCTGACGTCAACCTCAACCTGATCCAGGACGGCACCCAGAACAACCTCCTGCCGGTGCTCCGTCACCTCCAGGGCCTCGGAAGCGGCGGCGCTGGCGAGACGGAAACGGCAGACGGCCCCCGCGAGGGTGGCGCCGGCCCCAACCTCAGCATCGGCTCGATCCGCGTGGAGAACGTGGGAGCGACCATCAGCTTCAAGGGGGTTCCGGGCTTCGATGCCGTCGAGAAGACCTTCACGATCCCGAGCTACACGAAGGACTGGTCGGAGATCACTAAGGGCGGTAAGAGCGTCGCAGAGATTGCCAGCCTCGTCGTCACGGATCTCAAGGATCAAGCCCTCGCCGCGGGTGAGGGTCACGTGCCTGCGCCAGTGCTGACCATGATCAACACGACACTTGAAGGCGGCCTCGAAGGCGGCCTCCAGGGCGGCATCGATGCCGCGAAGGGCCTCGTCAATGACGAGGTGGACGCGGCCAAAGGCAAGGCGTCCGAGATGATCGAAGGCGCCGAGGACAAGGCCACCAAGGCCGTGGACGGCGCCATCGGCACCGCCGAGAAAAAGGCCAAGGAGCTGATCGGCGACAAGGGCGGCGACCTCCTCAAGGGCGTCAGCGGCGGCGCAGCCGACACCGCAAAGAAGGCCGCTGACGAAGCCAAGAAGGGCCTCAAGGGCCTGCTCGGCGGCGGCAACTAGACGCGCTAAGGCGCAGCCATGGTCGAGTCCGTGTCTACGGCAGACTCTTTCGAGCGGGGATCCAGGTCAAGCCAAACGGCGCCTGGGTCCCCGTTTTTTTCGTAGTCGCCCAGCGACCACACGTGGCGCCGGTAGTTGCGCACGTCGACGAGCGTCAGGGTCTGCACTGAGCGCAGCGTCACAAGCTGCTCCGTGACCCGCGCCGGATGGCGCAGGGCGGCGGCCAGGCTCTCTTCGGCGAGGGCCTTGGCGCCAGCTGCGCCACCCGGGTGCTCATGGGCGGCGCGCACGGCTGCAAGGGCCTCTCGAGCGCCGTCCACGTCCGCGTGCAAGGCGCGCCAGAGCGCCCGTTTGACGCGCTTTGTCGTTTGCTCTTCATGGCGCTCGAGCTCGCGGGGAGTCATCACATCGGCCTCATCGCCGCTGACCGCGATAACGCCGGACGAACGCACCGCCTCGAGCACTCGCTGCTCGCCGCCCTCGCGGCTCCACCAGGCACCGAAGGAAAGCCAGAGGGGCACGGGCGGGATGAGGCCCGTCTTCGGCAACCCGAACTCGAGCGCATCGATGGCCGTCTCGCACAGGAGATCCAGACCGAAGAGCCGTGACCGAATCCCGCAGTCGTCCGCGTGTACCAGCACCACCAAGGCACGTAGCGCCGTCGGATCCTCCTCTAGGTTCTTGCCAAGGATCGCCGAGAGCCGCCCTAAGAGCCCGTCCTTCGCGGCCCGCTCAAGCCGCCCGATGTTCCGCTGGGCCCTGGCGCTGAGCGCCGCCACCGTGTCGTGGAACCCTGGCTCGACGTCCAAGAACTTGGCATCGAGCTGGCAAGCCGACCCCACCAAATCCGTGTGCTCGTCCGCGTCGTAGAGGCCGAACGGGAGCGCAAGACCGTGGTACTCCGGATCGAGCACAGCTCGCAGGTAGAGGGCAGCCTGGGCGCCGGGCCCGCGCATGCGACCGATCTTTCGGGCAGCCGCGTGGAAGTCCGCCTCGGCCTCCTTCCTCACCGCAAGCGCGAGCTCAGGCCTGCGGATCGTCTTCACAGCGCGGCCCACCGCGACAACGCCCTTCACCCCAAGCTTGAGCCCGATCAGGAAGAGCCGCAGAGGCACCAACAACACGCGGCCCCCCTCGACCCACTCGCCGTAGACCGCTCGGAGGTTGAGAACGCGCTGCTCTCGCGGCAGATTGTGGAGCGGATAGGTGCCAAAAACCGTGCGCACGAGCGTACGGCGATCCGAGCGAAGCTTCTCAAGGACGCGGTCGCCAAAGCGAGCCGCCACCTCGGCATCACGGGAGGCCGAATCGTCCAGGAAGTGCAGCACCGTGAACGCAGTCGAGATCTCTGGCGCCTCCGTAACGAGTTCAAGATCGTCGGACTCGCCTCCCTCTTGGATGCCATCCTCCGGCGAGCCCTTGCCGCCGGCAAGCCAGTACTCGTAGCGTGCACGCTCGTGGGGCAACGCAAGCTCGAGCTCAGAGAGCGGGATCGCGTGACCGTTGTAGTCAACGATGAGGCGCGCCGAACGGCTAGAGAGCGCGCGGCTGATGGAATGGAACCAGAGGTACGGGCCCCGCAGGAAAGTGCGTCGCCGCTCTAGATCGATCTTCAGGATGCGCTTGCGCATCGACTTTGAGATCCGCTTCGACTGCCCCACCAGCCGCTGGAGGGCGAGATTGCCGAGCAGCTGACTTGTCGCTCGTGTATCTGACTCTGCGAGGAGTGCTCCGTCGAGGAGGTCACGATGGAGCATCACCGCCCGCGCCACGGGATCGAATCCGTCGCCGCGGGAGGGCGGCGAGACCCCTTCGGCCAGAAACTGGTGTAGGTGCCGCACAAACCGCGCGACGTCGCGCTCAGAGGCTTCTTTGGCACCGGCCGCCTCGAAGAGGTTGCGCTCGAGCCGGAAGACTCGCTCGCCAAGGAGCTCCGCGTCCGCTTCGCGCTGGCGCGCCTTGATGCTGTCCGTGAGATGGAGAAACTGCGCGCGCGCCACCCGCTGGTGGAAGATCGTCGCGTCCTGCGCGAGACGCTGCAGCCAAACGCCTAATGCGAGGAGAGCCAAGCAAATGGATCCGACGATGACGAATGCCCCAACGAGGAGCTCATCGAGGCTCTTCACCGTCTTCTTGAGGAACGAGATCATCTCCCCCGGGTCCGACCCAGCACCGGAGTCATCCGCGAGAAGGAAGACGAGGAAGCGCAGGAATAGAACCAGTCCGCCGAACATGAGAAGCCGGACGGCCGGTCGCGACGTCCGGGCCACGAGCGTCGAGCCCACGCGGCCCACCAGCTCGCTCGGGGTCATCGTTCCGCGCAAATCGGCCCACCAAAGCACCCGCTTGTGCGCGCGCCCGAGGGAGCGCGACACGGCACGGATGGTGCGTGAGGCCACGCGGCGGTCTGGGAGCTCTGCCGCATCAGCGGGAGCCCAGCCGCGAATGAGCGGCAGCACTCGCAGGGGCGAGCGCGCAATCAACCGAGCGCCGCGGGCGATGCGCTGAACGGCGTCTCCCCCAACGCGCCCTTCGACCTCTTCGCTGCGCACGACTGAGAGTCGGTCTAGCCAGCGATCGGCCAGCGGAAGCGTTTCGCGACGCAGCGAAGCTTCGGTGCCCTTGTCCGTGATCGGCACCACCGCGCGGGAAGCGTCGCGAAGGGCGCTGACCCGCAGCTGTTCGATCCGCGGCCGCTCCTCGTCGCTCGCGCTCTCGTACAGCTGCTCGAAGAGGGTGTCGAGCGTGCCGCGCAGACGCCACAGCCGCGCGTCGGGCGACACCGTGGTCTCCCGGCGCGCCGCGCGCTCGCGGGGCGTCGGGAAGACCAGCACCTCGCCTTCGAGGAGTCGCGCGTTCTGGCGCACCAGCCGGTCGAGCCCACGTACGAGGAATGAAACCGCCCGGAAGACGCGGATGATCTTGACCGCGCGTACGAGCCGCAAGAGTCGCGCCGCGCGCCCGGTGCCCTCGGTTGCTCCCGCAGCCGACCCGGCTTCGGCACCGAAGCCAAGGAGCAGCCCGAACGGCAGGGCCGGAATGAAATCGGTGACGACGTGGCGCTTGAGCCACGTGGGGTGAAAGCCCACCAGCGCTGCCTTGAGGAAGAAGTCCACGAGGAAGAATGCGCAGATGGCCGTATCGACCGCGAGCAGCCAGCCTGGCGTTCGATCGTGCATGAGGTCGAGCACGAGCACGACCATGACCGCGGCGAGCCCGAACAGCACCGCGCGGTCCCACAGCTCGACCTTCCGCTTGCCAAACTTCTTCTGCAGGCGGGCCTCAAGGTGCTGCTCTACACGCTCGGCTTCCACACGGCGGACGCGGCGCCGAAGGCGTCGACGCTGCTCGCCGGACTTGGGCTCGACGGCGCCGATGTGCCACTCAAGCGCGCGTCCCGTCTCGGACAGCTGGCGCGCCGCGATTCGCGGGTCTCGCTCCCCGGCTCCGATGATGGTCTCATCGGCCAGGTCCACAAGGCGGCCCGTCCATGCGCGTCGGATCGCCGTGTCGGGCGGGAACGCTGCGTGCATCCGCTCGAAGGCCTTGCGCATCACTCGCTGGACGCGGCCGGCCTCTTCACAGACCGCCCGCAGGTCCGCATGGTTCGAGATGCCCAAGGCGGTCGCGCGACCCTCGACCCTCTGGCGCATTTCCTCGACGGCCAACAGCGCGTGGAAAAGCCGGTCGCGGCCGTCGGCGCCTTGGGATGCGGCGAGGTCCGCGTCTGACATTTCCAGGACATCGAGCGCACCGCGCTCACGCTCGCGCAGCCCGTGGATCAAGATCTCAGCCCCAACGTGCTCCACGTCATCGGCGGCCTCCGCAGAGCCGGCCCGTCGGAGGCGCTCCTCCCAGCCCAGAGTGACCCCCAGCACCGGGTGCTCACGGGTCCCGGCCGTCCGGACGTACTCGCACTGCACCGCGCAAAGATCGCGTTCGATCCGAGCCAGCCGGGAGTTGCGCTCCGTGGGCTCCAGGGTCTCCACCTCGCCGCTGAGCTCCGTCAGACGGACCTCCAGCTCGGACAGCTGGGCGTCGAGGACGGCGGCCTCCGAGGGCGGCCCGGCCGGTGATCCAGGCGGGTGGCCCGAAGGGCTCGAAGGCGGGGGCGTTGGGGAAGGGTTCTCAGTCACGTGGGGTACCGATGAATGAGTCGGCGATTTTGCCCTCTCTCCCGAAGAGTTCCCCCGAGGTCCCGTGGGATATTGGCCGAGGGGCCAAATTTGCCGGGATCCGATCGAACCTCGAATGCTGGCGGGATCGGCGCGTAGACCGTTGATACCATCCCCACGACCCATGGGAGCGCTTTCCGACCGGACGAGCGCCCCGACTCGCTTTCATTCCTGAGAGACCCGACTCCACTCTCCGATGACCGACAGCCACAACGATCCAGCCAGCACCCCCGCACCCCAGGCGGCCGCCGCCAAGCCCGGGAAGGACCCGCACAAGGAGTCCATCTGGGAGGTGTATTACCCGTTCAACGCCAACGAAGACAAGAACGCGGTCCCCGTGGCCTCGTTCCCGATGATCATCTACTTCTGGCCGTCGCTCGTGGCGTTCCTGACCTGCGGCTTGATCCAGCTGTTCGGCGAGGCCGGTGTCCAGTCCACGACCCTCGGCTGGTGGGCCACCGGCGCCCTCGCGTTCAACCTCATGATCATCGTGACGGACCTGGACCAGAAGAAGTTCATCATCGTGATGCTGCTCCTGGGAATGGCGGGCCTCGCTCTAAAGATCGGCAAGCTCCAGGGCTGGGCGGTCATCGGCGACGTCGGGCATTGGATCTCAGCGCGCCAGATCTCCTACAGCACCGACGCCTACCTCTCGATCGGACTGGTTCTGCTGTTCTTCTTCGGCTTGGGCATCACCCAGCCCCGCCTCAACTACTGGCGCTTGGAGCCCAACGAGTTCGTGCACTACATCCAGCCGTGGGGACGCGACCAGAGCATCCCGCGTCTCGGGAGCACGGTCAGCCGCGAAGTGCCGGACGTGCTTGAGCTCATCCTCACCTTCGGCGGCGGCACGCTCGTCATCAAGCGCGAGGGCCAAGTGGTCGCTCGCATCGAGCACGTGCCGTTCCTCGGCAAGCGCATGAAGTCCATCGAGCGACTCCTCGGCGTGACCCGCGTCAAGACGACCACTTAGCACTAAGCCCCTATGTCCGAACCGGATCGCAGCCTTCATCACCAGACCTCTAAGGATCTCGCGCAGTACATCGACGCGAGTCCTTCCCCCTACCACGCCTGCGCGGAGTCCGCGAGGCGGCTGGAAGCGGCGGGGTTCCAGGCGGTGGACGAGGGTGCCCCGTGGGGCGACGACTTGGCCTCGAAGGGCTACGTCCTCCGGGGCGGGGCGATCTTCGCCTGGAGCCTTCCCGACGGGACGCCGCCTGAGCGCGGGTTTCGTCTCGTCGGTGCCCACACCGACAGCCCGAACCTGCGGGTCAAGCCGCGGCCCGACGCGGGCAGCGCGGGCTTCCGCCAAGTCGGCGTGGAGGTGTACGGGGGCGTGCTCCTCAACTCGTGGCTCGACCGCGACCTCGGCCTGTCGGGCCGGGCCTACGTGGATGAGGGAGGCGCTCTCGTCGAGAAGCTCTTCCTCGTGGATAGGCCCATCCTGCGCGTCCCGCAGCTGGCGATTCACTTGGATCGCGAGGTGACGGCGAAGGGCCTCAAGCTCGACAAGCAGGCGCATATGTCCCCCGTTATGGCCGTGGGTGATCGCTCCGAGGGCGCCTTCTTGGAGTTCCTCAGCGGCGAGCTTGGCGTGGACGCCAGCGCCATCAAGAGCTACGACGCCATGGTCCACGACCTCACTCCGTCCACGCTCCTAGGCGTGGACGAGAGCATGCTCGCCGCCCCGCGCCTGGACAACCTGTGCAGCTCCTACTGCGGTATCGAAGCGATCATTCGGGCGACACAAGCGGGCTCCACGAGGCCCATGGCCGTGGCGCTCTTCGACCATGAAGAGGTGGGCAGCGGCAGCCGCGGCGGCGCTGACGGGCCCCTCATGGGAGACGTCATGGAGCGCCTCGTACTCGCACGCGGGGGCAGCCGTGAAACCTACCTGCGCGCGCTAAGCGACTCGCTTTGCATCTCGGCGGACATGGCCCACGCCGTCCACCCGAACTACGCGGACCGCCACGAGCCCGACCACCACATCTTCATGAACCGCGGGCCGGTCATCAAGATCAACGCGAACCAGCGGTACGCCACGGAAGCGGGCACCGAGGCGCTGTTCCAGACCGCGTGCGAGCGCACCCACGTGCCGTTCCAGAAGTGGGTCATGAAGACCAACATGGCCTGCGGATCCACCATCGGCCCGCTGACGGCGGCCCAGCACGGCATGCCCACGGTGGACGTTGGCTGCGCGCAGCTGTCTATGCACAGCGCCCGCGAGGTCTGCGGCTCGATGGATCCCGAGTGGATGATCGTCGCCCTGGCCGAGACGTTGAAGGGCTAAGGAGCGAGGCCCAGCGAGCGCTTCTTGAAGCCGCGCCCGAGGGCCAACGCCACCACAAGCCCGGCGACTGCCAAGCCGACGAGTCCCCACGCGATCGCGCTGGCGGCGACTCCCCAGGTGATGAGTCCGAACTGAAGCCATAGGGCCGCAGCGTCGCCGCCCCGATAGATGACCGTGTCCACCACGAGCTTCGCCTTGTACTTGTCTTCGCGGGAGACCACGGTGAAGAGCGCGTCGCGCGCCGGCTTTGAGATGCCATACTCCGCGCCGCGTCGAGCCACCGAGAACACGGCGAGCACAAGCAGCGTCGGGTCGAGGGCGAGGGCCGAGAAGCCGATCACGCCGACCAAGGGAACTGCGCACAGGCCGATGCCGACGCCGAGCTTGCGCAGGACCCAGCCGCTCGCGAAGACCTGGAGGAACAGCGTCACAACGTTCGTCGCGAGGTCGATCTTGCCGAAGAACGCGCGGCGTCCGTCGGGGTCGCCTTCGAAGGCGGTCTTTGCGAGCCGCGCCCCCACGTCGTAGGCCAGCGTGGACCCCACGACGTAGACCGCGACGTAGAGGCACATCAGGGTCAGGAAAGGCGACTTCGCGACGCGGCGGAACCCGGCCATCACCGTGCCTCCAATGGGGTCCGTTGCGGCCGGAGCGATACGCGGCTCGTCGGCCTTGGTGGAGCTCTGCCCAGGGCCGAGAGTGCCGCTCGCTCGCTGGAGAGCCCGCTGAATCCAAACGCAGATCTCCAAGCACGCCGCGCTGAGGAACGGCAGGTGCTGGGGACCAAGCCCGACCTTCGGGAGAAGGCTGCTCGCGAAACTGGAGACGCTCGATCCGGAAATCGCTCCCAGCGTGCCCCCCACCGCCACAAAGCCGAAGAGACGGAGTGCCCGTTCCCGCCCGTAGAGGTCCGCCAGAAGACCCCAGAAGATCGAGACGCCGACGATGCTGAACACGGACAGCCAGCAGAAGAACACATCGCGGACAAAGACGCCGGATGCTCCCTCTAGGCGACCGAGTAGCAGGCCGAGCGCGATGGTGATGAGGCTAAGCGCACGGTAGGAAGCGGGCACGATGCGGGGCCGCCCGTAGCGCGAAACAAGCGCGCCAAACGCTGGCTGAACAAGCATCGTGAGCCCGAACGTGCCGAGGAAGAGCCAGCGCAGGCGCTCCGGATCAGCGGCCCCGTAGGCGTCACGCAGGGGCCGCAGAAGGTAATACGAGCACAGCAGCGTGAAGAAGAACGCCATCGCCAGCACTAGAGGCTTTCCCTCGCCCGGCCGGATGAGGGCAAAACTCAGCGGATGGCGCTTGTTCGTTTCGGATCCGTCTGTGTTGGGCAAAGCGTGGGCTCGTCAGTGGCCGGGAATTTGGCGCGAGCGCTATAGTGCGCTGCATGAGCCAAAACACCACGCGTCGAACGTTCCTTTCCCACGCGGGCGCAGGAGCAGCGGCCGCCACCCTCGCCCCGGGCCTGTTCGCCGCAGAGGCGCAAGAGGAGGGAGCGCCGAAGCGTCGCCTCCTCATGCTGGGTGGTACGGCGTTCCTTGGGCCTCAAATCGTCGAGCAGGCCCTGGCCGCAGGCTGGGAGGTGACGCTCTTCAACCGAGGCAAGACTCGGAGCGACCTCTTCCCGGACCTCGACAAGCGCGTCGGTGATCGCAACACAGGCGACTACGCTTCGCTCGCGGAAGGCGAGTGGGACGTCTGCATCGATACCTCCTGCTACATCCCGGGCCACGTCGCCGCCGCCATCGAGTCCATCAAGGGCCGCGTGAAGCACTACGTCGTGGTCTCCACCATCTCGGTCTACGCCCAAGACGCCGGCGAGAACGGCCCTGTCGGAGAGGACGGCAAGATCGGCCAGATCCCCGAGGAGCTGCTGCCAGACTTCAAAGTGATCCGCGACATTGGCAAGCACGGCAGCCAGTACTACGGCGCACTCAAGGCGCTGTGCGAGAAGGCGGCCCAGGACGCGATGCCCGAAGGCGCGGTAACCGTAGTCCGCCCCGGCCTGATCGTTGGGCCTGGCGACACCTCCGACCGCTACACCTATTGGCCCGTGCGTATCGCCAAAGGCGGCGAGGTCATCGCACCGGGCGACCCTGACGTTGGAGTGCAGTACGTTGATGTGCGCGACCTCGGGGTCTTCACCTTCGACGTGGCAGCCCGCCGGACCGGCAAGATCTACAACGCGGTCGGCTTCGACGAGAAGGTCACGATGAAGGACCTGATCGAGAGCTGCATCCCCGAAGGCCACGGCAAGCCGGAGGACCTCAAGATCACCTGGATCGAGGATCAGTTCCTGCTCGACCAAGGCGTCGGGCAGTGGATGGAGCTGCCCCTATGGATCGCAGGCGGCGGAGACCACTATCTCAACGCGGCTGCTATTGAAGACGGCCACAAGTTCCGAGACCTCAAGGAGACCGCCGTGGCCACCGTGCGCTGGCACCAAGAGAACCGAAGCGAGGACCACCAGTGGCGCGCCGGGATGAAGGCTGAGAAGGAGGCGAAGGTCCTCGCGGCCTGGCACGCACGGGATTGAGCCAGCGTCGCAGGCCCAGCGTGGCAGGGCCCAGCGTGGCAGGCCCAGCTTCGCAGGCTCAGCGTCCCTGGCTCAGGGCCACGATCACCGCGAGAATGACCGCAATCATCAGCACGAACAGCAGGATCTTGATCCAGGAATAGGGCGCCCGCCCCACGATCCTGCCGGACTGTCCGTGGACCAGAACCGCGTAGGGCTTGCCTTTGAACTGGTAGGTCACGCTCCACATGGGCAGCAGCACGTGTTTCCACCGCACGTCTGACATTTCGTTCCGAACCTTGAGCGCGCGCTGGGTGTCGCCGGGAACGTCTCCGGCGCAGCGCTTGCGCTGGGAGGCCTCGATCCGCAGACGGGCGTCGGACCAGCCGGTCGCGAGGTCCGTCTGGTATTCCTCGGCGCGCCAGCCAGCAAGGTACTCGGGACCGTACGGCACGAGGCCTTCCGCTGCGAAGGGGCCGAGCTTCTGACCGAGCTTCCCGTCGATGCCCTTGGAAGCGATGACGATGACGTCGTCGTACGAGTCATCGCGCTGCCCCCAGGCGGGACGCCAGCGAACCTTTTGGACCTGGCGAGTGCGGCGCTGGCTGCGCCCGTTCACCTGGACCGTATAGCTCTCCGTGACGTAATAGTACGTACCGGACTGCGCCGACCACTCGGAGTGGACGTCAGCGTCGTAGGTCCAGGCGGGCACGTAGACGCCCGCGGCGCTGAAGCGTTTGGTCTTCTTGAGGGCGTTCGGGCGGAACCACAGGCCGCTGATCCAGCTGCCAAACGCGTCCTTCACCCGTTCGGCACCGACCTCTAGGGGAATCAAGGATTCCGGGCGCAGCGCCTGACGGTTGGCGTCCTGCGCAAGCACTCCCGGCGAGCCGCAGAAAGGACAGGCTTCGGAGGTGGAGGCGCCTTCGAACGTCACCCGCGCGTCGCAGGTTTCGCAGCTCAGCACCCGAACGTCGCGCCCGAGACCGCGGGCAGCCGAAGCCACCGCATGGTCCGTCAGCGGTCGCTCCAAAATCGTCCCCTGGGCCACGGCCACGGCCCGGTGGGCGCCGCAGTGTTCACAGGAGAGCGCCCCCACGTCCGGGCTCCAGCGCAGCGGCGCACCGCACTCGTCGCAGGTCAGGTCCGCCTCGGCGCGCGGGGACTCCGTGCGCTGGTAGGGCTCCTGGAGAAGCGTTTCCTGCGGCGGCGGTTGAACCGCTGGGCTCAGGCTCACTCCACCCGACTGCCCCTGATCGCCGCCAAAACGAGCCACAGTCCCGCCCACGGATGGCCCCGATGTGGGCTGATCTGGGGCAGATGAACTCATGGTTTGAATAGAAAACGCGGCCTGGAGTACAGTGTGGCCCGAGGCGGGCCGTCATGGCAACTTTCTAACCGCCCCTCGTTACCTCAAGACTGAAAAGAGTGTGTGCCCCATGGCAGTGATGGATTGGTTCAAGCGCGGCGTCCAAGAGATGATGGTCGCCCGTCCCGACGGGACGAAGTCGCAGATCGTTTGGAAGCATCCCGACAAGACCATCCCCATGAAGTCCCAGCTGACCGTCGAGTCCGACGAGAAGGCGGTCTTCTTCCGGGACGGCAAGGTCGTCGAGACTCTTGGTCCGGGCCGGCACACGCTGGACTCCTCGAACTTCCCGTTTCTGTCGAACCTGATCGACTCGGTCACGGGCGGCAACGTGTTCATCTCCGAGGTGTTCTTCGTCAACACGCGCGAGCACGCCGGCATCAAGTTCGGCGGCCGCATCGGCCACGTCGAGGACCCCAAGTCCGGCGTGCCTGTCGAGACCATGGTCCACGGTGAGTTCAGCTTCCGCGTCGTCGACCCGGAGAAGCTGATCGTCGGCCTCGTGGGCATGGGCCGCGCGGACTCCTCCACCATCAAGGCGTGGATGAAGGAGCAGGTGCTCAAGGTTCTCCGCGACAACATCGCCGAGCTGATCGTCAAGCAGTCTTGGCCGCTCCTCGACGTCACCTCCGGTGCCTACACCGAGGAGATCGAAGAGACGGTCATCGGCCGCATGGACAAGCACGTCGAAGACTACGGAATCGATATCGTGCGCTTCGGCAACTTCGTCATCGGCATCGACGAGGAAGACGCAGACAACCTCAAGACCCTCTACCGCGACGCGGCGTACCTGCGCACCGTTGGCGGCGTCGAGGGCTACCAGAAGTTCGCGGCCGGAAAGGCCATGATGGGCGCCGGCGAAGGCATGGCGAAAGGCGGCGGAGCTGGCGGCGGCGAAGGCGGCGGCGGCATGCTCGGTGGAGCGGCCCTAGGCGTCGGACTCGGCATGGCCCAGATGATGGTGCGCGACAACCAAGGGGGCGAGACCCTCGCCCCCGCGGCCGCCGGCGTCACCTGCGGTTCCTGCAACAGCAGCGTCGCACCGGGCAAGTTCTGCAGCGCCTGCGGCGAGCAGCTCAAGAAGGCCGTGGAGAAGGGCACCTTCTGCACGGGCTGCGGAGAAGCGACTGCACCGGACGCTAAGTTCTGCGGCTCCTGCGGAACGAAGCAGGGCTAGTAGCCGTATGGATTCGGCTCGACGTGAACCTGGGAGATGAACGCAGCGTAGGCCGCGACACCTGCCACTAGCGACAGCCGAAGAATCGAAGCTAGGACCGAGCGGCCTGGCAGCAGGGCCAAGAGAGGCGCCGCAATGAGCAGAACACCTGCCCGTTGCGGCGTCTCTGCGTAGAGGACGCCGTTGCCAAGCAGGCCCGCGAATAGCGCGGTTTGGGTCGTCGCAGCGGCGCGTCCTATCGGCGCCAGTGGCCGAGTGTCATCGGGTCGCCACTTCGTGAGCGCCGCTGCCAACAAGCCGAAGAGCCCAGCCGAGCTACTGAGCGCGACCGCATCTTGGGCGCTGACCCCCGTCGACTGGCCAAGGGCGATCGCCGCCGCCAAGGTCGCGAGCCCGGTGGCGAGCGCCGCTTCGATAGTTCGATCGCGAGCCTCCGCTGCCAGCCTGCCGCCGTACGCGATGACGGTGATTCCCGCGAGGCAGGCAACGTAGAGCGCCACCTGGCCATCCCAGTAGCGCTCATGCAGAGACTTAGTCGCCAGCAAAAAGAGCGCTACCGCAATCGAAGAGAACCCCAGCACCGCGACCCACTGGCCCCAACGACGGTGAAAGCCAGCGATGATCGCGAACACCGCAGCGCCAACCCCGGAGAGGAGCGCTGCGTGCATGAACTCCTTGGGCGGCATCGCGAAGCCCGCACCTTGGATGTAGTGGGTCGTGGCCACTGCCGAGAGCGGAATCAGCGCCGCCAACACGACGGAAGCCGCTCTGCGACCCTCCGATCCGCGCCCCCCAACTGCCAGCACCCAGAGAACGAGTGCAACGGCCGCACCTGCGAGGATCGATGGGAGGTTCATGTGCGTGTTGGTCCGACGGGCCTACTGAATGCCTTCGATGGCAAACATCATGTGCACGTCGTGACCCAAGTTGTTGGGGTTGGACGCGATCCCGTAGTCCATGCGGTCGATGGTGAAGCTGCCTTCGAAGCCAGCGCGCTGCCCCATGCGGGTCGCCTCTTCTCCCACCTTGGTCACGTCCATGGTGATTTCCTTCATCGTGCCGTGGAGCGTCAGATTGCCGACAATGGTGTAAGCGTCGCCCTCGCCCTTGGTGACCTTCGTCGACTCGAACTTCATTTCGGGGAATTGCTTCACGTTGAAGAAGTCGGCGTTGCGCAGGTGGGCGTCGCGCTTCTCGTCGTTGGAGTTGACGCTCGCGGCCTCGACCGTAATCGAGACGCTGGAGCTCGCATCGTCCTCACCGAGTGTGAACTGACCCTCGAAGCTGTCGAAGCGCCCGTACTGATAGGAAACGCCGAGGTGCTTGCACTTGAACAGAATGTTGCTGTGGCTGAGGTCGACCTTGTAGACCTTGGCCTCCGAGGAAGCGGCAGAGGCGGTCGCCTCGACGGTTCCGACCGGGGAGGTGCTGCTCGGAGCGGCGGCGGTCAGAAAGAGGGCGCCAGCGAGGGCTGCGGAGGAGAGGGTGATGAGTGCGCGCATGGCGGTCTGTGAGGGCCGATTGGGCCCATAGGCAAATGGGTGGAGATCAGAGAAGGCAGGGGCAGAGCGAGGGACCATGGAGGTGTAGCCCTGGCCCCAAGGCGATCAGTGCCCCGCAGGGATCCCATAGTTCGCGATGACTGCGACCACGAGACGCATCTTTTGGGGAATTTGAGTTCGGTCCCGTCCATACCGTAGCCGTACGGTGCCTGCCGTACGCACCATGCTGAACGCCCTCACTGCTTCGCTGCCCGGCTTCGCCGCCGAGTCTGCGACCTCTATCTCTCCGCTCATCGCGCTTGCCCTCATTGGAGCGGCTGGCATCGGCGCCCAGTGGATCGCCTGGAAGCTCAAGCTTCCCTCGATCCTCCTGCTCCTCCTCGCGGGCATTCTGGTTGGGCCTATCCTCGGCTGGCTCCATCCGCGGGATCTGTTCGGGGACGTGCTCAACCCCCTCGTCTCCCTTGCGGTGGCCGTCATCCTCTACGAGGGCGGGCTCAGCCTTCAGATGAAGGAGCTTGGGGCCTACGGGACACCGATCCTTCGACTGCTCACCGTTGGCGTCGTCGTGACCTGGTGTTTGGGCACGATCGCTGGCCTGACCGTCGCCCAGCTTCCGTGGGAGACGGCCATGGTGCTCGGCGCGATCCTGACCGTGACCGGGCCAACGGTGATTGGCCCGCTGCTCCGCCAGATTCGCCCGCGCGGCCCCGTGGAGCCCATCGCCAAGTGGGAAGGCATTGTCGTGGACGTGGTTGGCGCCACCCTCGCCGTCCTGGTTCTCCACGTGGCCACCGAGGGGTTCGCGAACGACGGAGCCGTGCACTCGGCGACCGGTGCCGTCCTCGACCTCTTCAAAACGGCGATCGTCGGCACGCTGTTCGGCGTGATGGGTACCTATGCCCTCGCGATTCCGCTGCGCAACCACCTGATCCCCGACGAGCTAGAGAACGCAGTGTCCCTCGCCATCGTGCTCGGGATCTTCGTGCTCTCCGATAGCCTCGCCCATGAGTCAGGACTGCTTGCGGTCACCCTGATGGGTTTCCTGCTCGCTAACCGCAAAGACGTCTCGGTGCATCACATCGTCGAGTTCAAGGAGAACCTGCGGGTGCTCTTGATTTCGACTTTGTTCGTGGTCCTTGCGGCCACCATCGACCTGGATGCGCTCCGGGCCACCGGTCTGCGTGGCGTCGCATTCGTCCTCGCGCTGATCGTGGTGATTCGCCCGCTCGCGGTGATGCTGTCCACGTTCGGCACCGACCTCACGACCCAGGATCGCGTTTTCCTGTCCTTCCTAGCGCCGCGGGGCATCGTGGCCGCGGCGGTGTCATCGCTGTTCGCACTCAGGATGCAGGAGGCCAACGTCCCCGGCGCCGAGCTGATGGCCCCGCTGGCCTTCTTGGTCATCGTGATCACGGTCGCGGTTTACGGCCTCGGCGCGGGCCCCCTCGCGCGCAAACTCGGACTCTCCGACCCGAACGCCCAAGGCACGCTCATCGCTGGTGCTGGTGCATTCGCCCTCGAACTCGGACGCGCCCTGAAGAAGCTCGACATCGAGGTCGTTCACGTCGACACCAATCGCGCTTCCATCGCACAGGCTCGGCTGGAAGGCCTGCCCGCCTACTACGGCTCGATCCTGTCATCCGAAGTGGTCAGCTCGCTGCCGCTGGGCGGGACGGGTCGCTTCATCGGTCTGACGCCCAACGACGAGGTGAACGCGTTGGCTGCGGCCCACTTCGCCGCGCTCTATTCGAGGGCCAATGTCTATCAGTCGGCGAGTGGCGCTGGCTCCGTGGACGACGCCCGCAAGGACCTCCGCGGGCGAGCGCTGTTCCACGCAGACTGGCCGCTTTCAAGGCTTGATACGGCCATCCGAGGGGGCTCCATCGTGAAGACCACCAACCTAACCGAAGAGTTCAACTTCGAGGCCTTCATGGCTCGCTACGGCGAAGACGCGCTGCCGATCGGGGTCATGGTCGATGGGCGGCTGGAACTTTTCACCGCCGATCGCGTCCCGAATCCAGATGCGGAATCGGTCCTCCTGAGCCTTGTGCGCGAGAGTAGCGCGGGCGAGCAAGCCGACCGGCGACAGCCCGGAACCTCCTCTTCGCCGGGCATTGCCCTGCCGTGATACGGTAGAGACGTGTCCGTACTGCCCGCGAAGAACGCACCCATTCCCGACGACGAGGCGTTGGAATCGGGCCGACTGGCTGCCGCCATTAAGGGGCAGAGCCGCGCGGCACTCGATGAGCTCGTGAGCCAGCATGCGGACGCGGTCTACGAGTTTGTGCTCTATCGAGTTGGGCGCCATGTCACCAGCGCCGAAGACATCACCCAAGAAACGCTGCTGGCGGCCGTCCAGGGCATCGACAAGTTCGATGGTCGTGCCGCGCTGCGCACCTGGCTCTTAGGCATCGCGAAGAACAAGATCCGCGAGAGTCGCCGGAACGTCGATCGAATGCGGCCCCTCGGCGACATCCTGATCGACGCGGATGACGAGATCTTTGCGACGCTGGGGCGAATCGCCGAAGAGCCCATCCCCGATGAGATCATCGAGCGCCAAGAGACCAAGGCGATGGTCGGGGCAACTCTTTCGTCCCTGCCAGAGTCCTATCGCACGGCTCTCACGGACCGCTACCTCAAGGGGCTTTCTGTGCCAGAGAGCGCGCGACTCCATGGCAAGGGCATCAAAGCGGCCGAGTCCACGCTGCATCGCGCGAAGCGCGCGTTCGCCGACGTGTTCGGGCTGGTGAGCCTGCGGGCCACGGCCGACGAGGAGCCGTCATGACCGACGACATCCTCGATCAGAACCTGCGGCGACTCTTGAAGGCCGCACCTGAGCGCGCCCGCTTGTCAACGGAAGCGCAGAGGCGCATCCGTGCCGGACTCGACGCGGGGTGGCCGACGTAAGCTCTTCCGCGGCCACGCCTGAGACTCTTGCCACGGGTCTTGGCCGCTGCAGCTGCGGTCTTGCTCATCGCGCTTGGCGCCTCGAAGCTCCTAGGTGGTCCTGCTGGGCCAGAAGGTGGGCCAGAAGGTGGAACGGATTGGCAAGGCCCGGTTGCCGACCTAGCTCCAGGCGATCGAGTGACCGACCCAGGAGGCTCCAGCGCGGCGGTGACGGGCACCTCCGGGCAAGGTGCACCGAGTCCAGTGACCGACATGGGCGCAGGGACCGCGGGGATGGCGAGCCCCGAGGGACAAGATCAACGCATCCCCGGTACGAGCCAGGACGCGAACTCAACCGAAGCAACGGACGTCGCAGACTCGAGCGACGCTGAGTCGACCGCGACGAACGTTTTGGCCGCCGTCGAGGTGGCTGCCCCCGCTGATGCGCGGCCCCTCCCCGACCAGCTCACCCTCTGGGTCAAGCCGGTCGTACAGCTGCCCCAAGTGGCCGATCCAGTCCCCTTCGAGGTGCCGCTGAGCTTCGCGGCCTTGGAAGGAGGAACACGCCTCGCGGCCGAGATCGCCCTCCCCACCGCACTCGCTCACGTTCACGCGATGGGCTCGACGAAGGTGCTTCTCCAGGTCGAGCTGGCGGGGATGGCTCCTGCGCGCGCCCTCGTTTCCACGGGAGCCGCCGCCGCTGGCAGCGTGCGGTTCACGTTGGAGCCTGGTCTGTCCATGACGGGAACCGTGGTCGACGGCGCAGACGGCAGTCCCGTTCAAGGCGCATTGGTGGTGGCCCTCGACCAGCTGCCCCTAGACGCCCTCGCGGTGGGAGCCGGCCCCGAAGTGGAACGCCTCCCCCGGCCCTACGCCGTCACCGACGCGTTGGGTCGCTACACGCTGACCAACGTTGCGCGGGAGAACATCGTGCGGCTTCGGGCCTCCGGCGGGGACTACGCGCCAACGATCGCGCCTGTCGCGACTGCGGATCCCGGGCTGACTCGGATTGAGCTCGGCAAAGGCACCACGGTGACGGGCATCGTCGAGCGCAAGGACGGCACGCGGTGGAACGACGCGGTCGTGGTGGTATCTCTCAGTGGGCGCGATCCGTCCGCGCAGGATCGGCCCGCCATGACCTATGGCATCGATCAGTGCGATGCAGGCGGCGAGTACACGATCCGCGGACTCCCGGAAGGCAACTACGTCGCTCTGGTCTTCGACCCCGAGAACCGGGATGTCCCGGTTGAGTTCCGTCAGGTACGACTCAGGGGCTCGCCAAGCCTGCGCATCGACTTTCTCTCTGGCGTCGCCAGTCCGACCGTCACCGGAGGCTTGACCTTGGACGGCGCTCTCCACGATGCGGACGGCCAGCCGCTCCCCAACGAGTCGCTCTCGCTCTCTAGCGTCGACGGCGCCGTGACTCCGTTCAGCGAATGGCGCGTCGCGGACAGCGATGGACAGGGGCGGTTCAGCTTCCAGGGCATCGAGGCCTCGGAGTACGTCATCCACCGGGTCCTCGACGGTTTCGAGCGCATGGCCCCCGTGTGGGAAGGCCGGGTGGATGCTAGCCAAACGCTAAGCATCCATCTCGCTGACACGTCCGTCAGCCTCGCCTGGGAGGGCACGGCGGGTGACGGGAGGTCCTGGACCATCCTGGAGAAGTGGCAGTCCGACAAGGACGAGTGGGAGTTCACCGGCTCGGCTCCGAGCTCCGTCGGAGCTGAGCGCCGCGCGACCGAGTTCCAGCACCTACCGCGGGGGCGCTACCGCGCGGTCCTCATGGGACCAGGGCACGGCGCCACGTGGACGGACGCCTTCGAGGTCGACGTCAGCCGCCCAGTACAGATGGAGACGCGCCTGCGGCCCGGGGCGTCGCTGCCCCTGCGAGTCGTGAACGCCGACACCGATGAGCCCGTGGTGGGGGCCACCGTACGCGTGTACGACGACGAGGGTCGCAGTGTCCCGCAGCGGGAGGAGCTGACCACCGATCTGGAGGGCCTCGCGGAGCAGCTCTCCGTGCCCTTCGGCCCCATCGCCCTTGAAGTCCTTCTCCCGGGGAGCGATGACTGGGTCAGAAAGGAGGTCCAGTTCGGCCTCGAGATCCTCACCGGCCCCGGCGGGACCCTCGAGTTTCCGATCCGAAGCTCGCGGTAAGCCTCGCATTCTGAGATCCGGCGGGGGCCCCTCGCGCCCCAGAGGGCAGGTTTTGTCCGATCGTGGAGTTTCTGCGAAGGGATCAGAGGCCTGGCGTCACCAAGACACCATGAACGCAACCACAGCCGCCGTGATGTCCTGTTTCGCCCTCGGTCTCGGGGGCGTCAGCGCCTTCCTCGCTTTCGGGCCAGCCAACTCCCCCACCCCCGTCCAAGCCGCCAACGACGCCGGATTCACAAGCGCCGAGGCGAAGGATCTGACCCAGAGCGTGGATGAGCTTCGCCGTGAACTGGCTGCGCTCAAGGACTCGTCAGAGCTCGCCACCATCACGCCACGTACGTCCGCCGGGGCCGTGGTCAGCGATGAGGCTATTGCCCGTGCCGTGGCCGCCTACATGGAGGGAACCGAGGTCACGCCTGCCGCTGTGCTCGATGAGAACCAAGCCCTCGGTAGCGCATCTGAGATCGCCGACCTCTTGGCGGAGGCGGGCGACCTCTCCAGCGTGGAGCTTTGGAAGCGCATCGTCGAGGAGGGCAGGGACGCCGAGGTGCTCGCGCATCTCAAGGCGATCGCCGACGCGAGCCCGAACGATCCAGAGGCCCAGCTGTCCCTCGGCCAGGGCTACCTCGGCCGCACCCAGGTCGCAGGCGCCAGCCCCCTTGCCGGCAAGTACGCCACCCTCGCGGATCAGGCGTTTGACGCCGCCCTTGAAGCAGACCCCGAGCACTGGGAAGCACGCTTCACGAAGGCGACGGCCCTCAGCTTTTGGCCCCCCGTCTTTGGCAAGCAGGCCTCGGCCATCAAGGAGTTTGAAACGCTGATCACGCAGCAAAGCGGTCAAGCGCCCGACGCAAGCCACGCTTCGACTCATCTCCTGCTGGGCAACATGTATCACCAAACGGGACAGACCGACAAGGCCCTCGCCACATGGGGCGCTGGACTCGAGCTGTTCCCCGACAACGCGGACCTCGCCAGCCAGCTCGCAATCCTCTCGGGGCAGTAGCCCGGCCATCATCCCGGGGGACTATCCCCGGGGGACTATCTCTGCAGCTCGGCTAGCTTCGACTGGGCCTGGGCTAGCATGCTGGGGGAAGCGAACGCTCCCATGGAGATGACTCGTTCATAGGCCGAAGCAGCTTCCTCTCTTCGGCCCGGGAGCTTCTCTAGAACCTGCGCGATCACAAGGGCGACCGTCGCGTTCGTTGGCTCATCTGCCAAGAGCTCTTGCAGGAGCCTAACGGCCTTGCTTCCGCTTCCTGACAAGGCCTCGCCCCTCGCTACCACAAAGCGCAGCGCACCGTCCTTGGGCCGCGAGCGCAAGGCCAAGCGTGCGTCCCTGAGTGCGCCCTCGACGTCTCCAGCGGAGAGCCTGGTGTCCAAGATCTGCACGTCAAGCTCGGGGAAGTCCTTGCCGCGCGGAAGGGCCTTGGCCTCACGGAGCAGGAGTAGCGCGCGCTCGGGGTCGCGCTTCGCTGCAACGATCGCGGTCGCCAGCGCCATCCTCACCTGAACGCTGTTCGGATTCGCCGCGACCGCTTGATCGAGGTAGCGCAGCGCGGCCTCCGGATCGCCTCGATCCAGTTCGGCCTTACCGAGCTCCGCCAACCCATTCCCATCGGATGACGCGTAGCCCGCCGGGTCGATGAAGCTCAGGGCAGACAGCGCCAGCGCTGGCAGCCCAATAGCGACTGCGCCCGCCCAATGCCGAGCTCGCAGCCGCTCGACGACGGCCATCAACAAGGCGCCCGACCCGATGCTCAAGATCGGAACTAGGGGCAACCGAAAGCGAGCGTTGACGAAGAAGAGGACAACGCTCGCTGCATAGACGACGGCGAATGTCGTGATGACTCGACCGCCGCGGCGACGCGGAGCGGAGCCTCCAAAGCAAAGGAGCGCCAACCCCACGGCTCCTAGACCGAAGAGTACGGCCCAGCGCGCCGGCGAGTAGCGCAGCGCCGGCAGCGTATGAAAGGCCAGGAACCGCATGTCCTGGTTGTTCGCCAGCTCAGCGTTCGCGAAGAGAAGTCGTCCCTTTGAAAGCAAGTGAGCCAGAGCATTCCCTGGCTCGGAGGACATCCAGTTCAGGGCTTTGGCTCGGTAGTGCGCTGAGACCTCGGTCGCCTTCAACTCCCGCCCCTCATCGGCTTCCGCGAGAGCGATGGAGTCGAAGTAGCCCTCCCACCAACCGTCGCGGGTCCCCGGCACGATGGCCGCCGACCCGTCGCTGCTCGGGTTGTTGCCAATCCAGAAGTTCACGCCTCCCTGGGTCGCGATCAACGAGCCGTCGCCCTCAAGGACGTTGTGGACCGTGACCGGCACAATGGGCAGCAGGGTCCCGAGGGTCAACCAAACCGCCGGGCGGGCCTGGCGGAACCACAGAAGGGCGCCGAAGAAGAGCACGGGCATGTAGAGGAGGACGTTTGGTCGCGCGATGGCAGCCAGCCCGAACAGAACGCCGACGAGAAGGCTGAGCGGCCCCCCGACGCCGGCGGCCGCGCGCTCGCGCCAGATCACCGTGAGCTCCAGCGCTGCCAAGAGAATCGGCAGCAGCAGGACAGGGATGAGCAGCTCGGCATCAAACGCGACGAGTGTCCAAGCGGTCGCCACCACGATCCCTGCGATGCGGCCTGCCCCTTCACCCGCCACGCGCGCGCCGAGGCGATAGGTGAGCGCCGCGGTGGCCGCGCCCAAGACGGCTTGGATCAGACGCACACCAAGGAGGCTCCCCCCGGTGCACTTCAGCATCGCGGCAAGGGCCATCGGATACAGCGGCGCACGGAAGAAGGGGCCGCTCTGGAACTCCACGCCTTCCGCCATCGACCGAGCCCACGCCAGGTGGTAGCCAGGGTCCATGATCGGAGCGTCGAAGCGTGGATGGTCCCGCAGTGCCAGCACGTAGAGCACACGGACCGCCAAGGCCAGCAGGAAGATCCCCAGGGCCACACCCAGCGTGCCCGGGCGCCGGGGCGCCTCATCTAGTTGCTCAAGGGTCGTCACGGCAGGAGGATAACGAAAGCGGCCCGCTCAATCTCCCAACGGAGTCGAGCGGGCCGCTTTCCGTGCCGTCGCGATCAGTGCGGCGACAGGACTTCCGAGAGGGCCGAGAAGCCGAACCCGGCAACGAGCCCGCCCCCGAGGACGTGAATCCGACCCTCATACTCGACGGGGTAGATGCCGTGACGCGCGGTGGTCATCGGCTTCTCCGTGCGCCACGTGTCCGTGACCGGGTTGTAGATCTGGACGTCGTCAAAGACCTCCGTATCACTTTCACCGCCCATGATCATGAACTCGCCGCGGAGGAAGACCGCGCGGCCGGTACCGCCTCGCCCCTGGGGCATGGCGGCCACCTGCGAAGCATCGCTCGTGGCCCACGTGTCCGTCACCGGGTCGTAGATCTGAACGTCGTCGAAGCCAGGCTGCGGGATGTTCATGCCCTGGCGCCCGCCGAACACGTAGAGCTTCTCGCCATCCGTGCCCGCAGCCGCGTGGTTGACCGGCGTCGGCATCATGCCGAGGGCCGTCCAAGTGTCGAGGGCGGGATCGTAGACCGCGAAGTTGCCCGCGGTGCCGGAGCCCTGCAGGTTGCCACCGCCGACGTAGATCTTGCCGTTGATCAGTGCCGTAGCGCACGAGCCACCGTTCCAGGGCATTGGAGCGCCCAAGGACCAGCTGTTCGCCACCGTGTCGTAGATCTGCACCTTGCCGGCCGACCCGTTGTCGAGTCCGCCCATGAGGTAGATCAGATCCCCGATGACCTCGCAGCCATGGTGGTTGCCCGTGTACTGGCGCTGTGCAAGCCCGAGGCTCCAGCTGCCCTGGACAAAGTCGTGCACGAACGTGCGGCCGTCGCCTTGGCCGAAGAGATACATCTTCGAACCGATGACGGCGGAAGCGACCTCACCCAAGGGCAGCGGCAGGCCTGAGCCTGGACGCCAAGTGCCTTGCGCCTGACCTGGAGTCGGCGGCATGTAGCGCACCGCTTCGGTGAGCGTCTTGACGCTGGAGCCGATGGTCACGACGACGTCGAGCAGCTCAGTGGCAGCCCCTGTTGCGCTAGGCGGATAGACGCCGCGGATACGCGTTTCAGAAACCGAGGTAAGCACCGCCGGCACGCCGCCGATCGTTACGGAAACAGCGTTCAGGTTTGTGCCGAGGTTCAGACCACCGATCACAAAGTTCTGACCGCCCGTCGCGGGCACCCGCCACGGGAAGATGTCGTACGGCGTCGCTCCAATGGCGGAGACGTCGTCAGGCACCTGCACGCGGATCTTGTTGCCGCTGTAGTCAATGACGATCAAGGCGCCGCCTGGCGCCGCGATCACGTCGAGACCCTTGTTGGGCGGGAACGCCGTGTTGGCGTTGTCGTCGTAGAGCGTCGCCGCATTGATCCGCCGACCGTCCGAGCCCAGCTCGAGGCGGTAGAGGCCCGAGTTCCACTTCGCAGCGATGAGTTCCCCGCGCATGGCCGAGTTGAAGGCCGTTGCGCGGTACTCGTCGATGCCGTTGGTCGAGGAGGCCACGATCCGAAGCGGCTTACGGAACTCCCCTCCCACCGATGCGACCGATGGGCTCCGGTAGACCGTCTCACGATCGTAGTAACGACCGCGGTTGCGGTTGGCGGAGCCGTAGTACACCCCTTGCTCGACCAGGTTGACCTCGTCCTGGGCATTGGCGCTGCCCGGACCGAGGTCCGTCGTCAGCGTCAGCGAAGCAGGACCGAAGCCCGCGTTCGCCCCGTTGTCGGTCGCGTACATGTACCCGTTGGTGTGGAGCACCATGTCGAGCGAGTTGCGGAAACCAGGTGCGTAGACCTCGATGTCCACCCCCGGCGCCACGTCGACCGTCTCGCCGAACACTTGATCGTCCACAAAGACGCCCGTAGCGGTGTCCTGGTAGAGGATGGTGCCGTTGAAGTTTGGACGCGACGTGAAGGCTCGCAGGATCGCCGCCGAGAAGGGCGACTCAGGCACGTCTCCGAGCGCAGCGGCCTTGACACCGCCGTTGGTGTTGCCGCCGACGCAGAGAAGAAGGTCACCGTTGTCGTCAAAGAAGGGACCGTTCACCGAGTGGTCGTGGTTCGACACGGGCAGCTGCGTGATGAGCGGCTGCGGATTGTCGAAGTTCGGACCCTGAAGGACCGACACCTGACCCGTGTAGTAGGACGGGCCCGTGAAAGCGCCACCACCGTTGTGGTACTGCTCGCCGTGGCTCACGTAGAGCTTGATCGAGCTTGGATCCTGGGGGTCGTAGGCGTCAAACGGGTTGAACGCCATGCCGAGCGTATCTCGGTTCGTCAGCCCAGAGACACCCAGCTTGAACTGAATGCTCGTGATCGACCAGTTGTCGTCGTAGGTAAGGATCCTGAGGGATCCGTCGACCACGGCGACGTAGAGCTTGCCGTCCGGACCCCACTGGGCGCAGGTGACATCGCTAATCGACACGGCCTGGCTGTCCAGCACCGTAAAGCGCACCGGAATGGGGCCCGTCGGCGAGTAGTCGAACTGCACCGGATCGGTGGTCCCCTGGGGCGTCTCTACCGTCACCATGATCGAACCGTTGCCCGGCGGAGTGGTGAGCGTGATCCGCTCGCCGTCCCAGGCGTCGAAGTCGGCTGCGGTGAAATCGTCCAAGCCCCAGTGCACGATCGTTCCGGCCTCTGGGAAGAAGCCGAAGCCGTCAATGTCGATGCGGTTGCCGCCGAGGTCCGTACCGGACGTGGGCATGTTGTGAATGGCCGGCGGGATCGGACCCAGGTCATGGACGAAGCTGGCCTCGATGTCGTGGGCGACGGACCCGTTCTCCGTCACCGAAAGCTGGACCGGAAGGTCTGCGAGTGACGTCACCGCGAACCGGACCTCCACATCGTGCGTCCCCGCTGGGAGAAGCGTCGGGCCTGATGCAGGCGCCGAGTTGATGATCACGCGACGATCGATGCCGCCCGTGGCGACAAACTCCAGCGTCCTCGAAGAGACCGTGTCGAACTGGGCCACCCAGCGCACCATCACCTTCTCGGTGAAGGGCGAAGCGCCGACCTTGCCGTTCTCTGCGTTGATCTGAAGACCCGTCAGACGAGAGGCGAAGTTGTAGCGCGGCGGCAGGTTGTCGAGCAGGAACTGCTCCCCAACGATCGAACCGTCGTAGAAGAGGGCGAGAATTCCCGGCACCCGATCCAACGGGTGGACCGTGATCGTCCTTGAGTCTGTGGCGGTAGCAGCCGGGATGTTGTCATCGCCGATGGTCAGGCTCACGGTGGTCGTTCCGACGGGGAGTACCTCCACGGAGTCAACGTTGGCGCTGGAGGGCTGGCCGTCCACCGTCCAATCGAACGTCACCAGCTCATGGCCGGGCTCGTGGGTGTGGGACTCGCCCCCGAGAAGCGCGACCGTTTCCATGCCGTCCTCGTCGTAGTCCACGACAAAGACCGGCGACTGATCGGGAACGGGGTGCAAGAAGCCCCATCCGGCCTGGGCCCCGCCGGTGCCGGTGGCGTCCAGTGCAAAGAGCTCTCCAGACGAAGCGTTCTCGAATTCCAGCGTCACGAGGTGATCCTCGTGGAAGGTCGGCGTGAACGTCACCGGGACGCTTGTGATCCCGGGGGGAAGCTCAATGAACGGCGAGCGAATCACGGTCGACGTGGAGCCGGTGTAGACCGTCCCTCCGGCTTCCACGCTAAAGTCCCGAGCATCCCCTTGATCACCGACGCGGAACGTCAGTCGATCGATGAAGCCCGCGTGCAGCCCGGTGTTCTCGAAGTCCACCATGAGGGTCGAGGAAGCGCCCTGATCCACGTCGCCGAAAGAGAGCGAAGGCGTAATGATGTCGATCTCGGCCACAGAGCGCACTTCGATGGCGCTGACAAGGGCCTGTCCCTGAACACTCGCAAACGCGAGGTCAAGCACGCCGTCCGTCACAACAGCACGCAGCGGTGCGGATGTGTAGGCCGTCGCAGGTCCGACTTCCGCGACCATATCCAGGTCGTCAATCACGACGTTGCCCTCGGCGAGCACGTCAAAGACTCGAGCGCCAGGCTGGGTCTGATTCGGCTCCCACGCGCGCACGACCACGTCGTATGCGCCATTCGGGAGCGTGAACGCGTAGCTGAAGTTCGACCCCAGCCGGAACGTGTGGTAGAGCCCATCGAGGGACGTTCCCGCCACTGCACCAAAGCTTGAGGCGTAAGCGCCGCCCGTGGCACCGTAGTCAGCGGAGTAGTCGTCGCGCGCCGGGCCGTCGAACATTTCCGCGGCCGCGTTCATGAGGATCTCTGCGCCGGTAGGCCCATAGGCGATGCCTCCCAGGTCCACCGGAGTCGCGGGCCGCGTGGTTTCCTGGGTGACAGCGCGCAGGGTCAAGGACCTCGGTCCCTGCCCCAGTGGCTCGAAGGTCACCTGGACCTCGGCGCTGGCGCCGGGCGCCACCGTGATCGGAAGCGCAGACGCAAACGCGAGGTTGAAGTCGCCCTTCATCGATCCCGTCCGTGACACGTCGGTGAGCGTCAGCGGGGTCGAGTTGAGGTTCGTAAAGAAGACGCTCTGGCTGGGCGAAGCCTCCGACACGCGCCTGGTCGGGAACGTCAACGAGCTGACGGACGGCGAGAGGCTAGTCGGGACAACAAAGGGGCTGCGACTGCCGTCTTGCAAGAGCACAACGTGGGTCGCGATCGAGCCCACATTCGCGTTCGTGGCGGCAGCGCCAAGTGCGAAGGCGATCTTCTCGCCTAGCTCGGGGACACGGTCCACCACGAGGGTGACGGGGAGGTCCACAAACGTGGCGCCCTCCGGAATCACAGCCGGGCTCGGGGGAAGCGTCGAGTCGGAGGGACCCGAGGCCGTGCCCCCCACCGTGAAGGGCACGGTGACGGGAAGGCCGGAAGCGGCGTCAAGCTGAACACGAACGTTGAAGCCGCCGTCGATCTCATCCACGACGGTGCGGAACGAGGTGAACTGCACGGTGGGCACCGCGTCGTCGTTCGTGATCGTGAACGTGTGGTCGGTCTGGCTGCCGAGATCAGCGCCCACGGGGGTGCCAAACGTCAAGACGACGGTCTCGTCGTTCTCGTACAGGGCATCTCCAACAAGGTTGATGGAGAACTGCCCAAGGGTCCCGCCCGTGGGGATCACCAGTGGGTTGGGGGTCACGGAGTAGTCCGCGCCGGTGGCCGTTCCCGTCACCGCGACGGGCACGGTCACTTCACTGGGCGCAGAGCCCGAAAGCGTGACGCCGACGACGGCGAGTCCAGCCCCCTCCGACGCAGCGGAAACGGGCGTGGCAAAGTCGACGGTGATGACGCCGTCGTTGTCGGTGACCGTCAGGGTATGGGTCCCCGGCGAACCGAGCGAAGCGCCGGTCGGGCTGCCAAGGGTCAGGGCGATCGTCTCATCGGACTCCGAGCTGGAATCGTCGATCACCGTGACCTCCGCGCTGCCCGTCAACGAGCCGACGGGAATCGAGATCGTCGGGGTCGAGAGGGTGTAGTCCGAGCCGATCGTCGCCGAGCCCGACGTGCTGACCGGCACGGTCACCGTCTGGGCAGCGTAGTCGGACAGCGTGACACCCACAGCCGTGGTGCCGACGCTCTCAAGCACGGTTGAGGCCACGGCGTCGAAGGAGACGTCCACGGCGCTGCCATCGTTGTCGATCATCACCACTTGGTGCGAGGAACTCGACCCAACGGTACCGTTAGTCGGGGTTCCCAAAACGAACTGGATGGTCTCTGACCCTTCGGGAGTGGCATCGTCCGTCGGGGTCAGCGTGAGGTTGCCGGATACGGCGCCAGCGCTAATGACGAGCGAACCCGCCGAGCTTGCACCGCCGGGGGTCCAGGTGTAGTCGCTGCCCGGCGTCGCTGTGCCCGCCGCCGTGATCGGAATCGTCACGTCGAACGAGGACTGGGCGCTCAGCGACACGGAGATCGTCGACCCCGCGCTGGACTCGAGGACGTTCGACGCCGCAACGTCAAAGTTCACGGCTGGAGCCGCGTCGTCGTCAACGATGGTGAGCGTGTGCTGGACCGTTCCGCCGAGGGCACAGTTGACCGGCGCGAGCAAGGTCAGCATGAACGTCTCGTCCGCCTCGTCGAAAGGATCCTGAACGAGGATGGCGTCAATCGAGGCGGTGGTGGCGCCCGCGGGGATCACCAGCGGCGAAGCCGGGCTCGTCGAGACATCGACGCCCCCCGGCGTCGCGGTCCCCGTCTGCGCGAACGAGACTCGCGCCTCTTCCGTACGCGGAGCCGACAGCGTGAGCGTCATCGTCTCGGAGCCAGCGCCTTCCGAGGCGCTACTGCTCGCGAGATCAAAGCTGATCGAGGCTGCGGGTTCGTCGTCCAGGATCACCACCTGGTGCACGGTGGTCGCACCCAGCGTGCCGTTGGTCGGCGTACCCAGCGTCAGGGTCACGCGCTCGCGCCCCTCGGACAGGCTGTCCTGGAGGATGCCGACGTCGATGGTGCCTGACGTCCCTCCCGTTGGAATCACAAGCGGGCCAGCGGCCACGGTGGCGTCAGCCGTTGTAGCAGAGCCCCCCACCGTGAACGGGATGGACACGGGCGCCGAAGCCGCCGCGGACAGCGTCACCTGGACGTTGATCGTCGTGGGACCCTCGATGGCGCTGGACGCCGCCGACGAGAAGGTCACCTCGGGGTTACCGGCGTTGATCGGATGGAATCCAGCAGCAGGAGCCGCGGCCATGACGGCCAGCAGCGATCCAAGGCGGAAACGTGAGAGTAGGGTGAGATTTGATTCCATAGCTCGGTCCTTTCGACGTTGAGCAGCGGGGTTGGGAGGGCAGGCTAGCGAGTGGGGCGCCCGCGACCAGCCTTGGTGCAGAGCGGATAGATCTCTGCGATTCGGGCACGGACGCGTTCAGGGGTATCTGTAGTGGACTCATCGGCGAGCAAGAAGCCCCCACAGATCCCTTGGCTCTATTAACTGGTCGAGGATCCCGATTCAGTACGGCGAACTTGGGATTTTTCGGCCGTCGACCTAGACCGGGATCCAGGGCTCGCGGATCAGGCAGCCGGATTCGCCCAGGGGGGCCCTAGGGCTGCCTTCACTGACACCGCCGTCACTGTTCCGAAATGCTTCGAAGATCGAGCATCTGCACCCCGCGGAACCTTGCTGGACACGCCCCGTGGCTCATCTCTGCGATCTGCATGGGGTTCCCCTTGCCGCAGTTCACCACCCCGTGGAGGCGCCATTCAGCGGGACCAGTCACCGCGTCGCACGAGTTCCAGAAGTCCACGCTGGAGCCCTGATAGGTGGGCAGGCGCAGCAGACGCGCTAGCCTCCCTCCTCGGACCTCCCAGGCCACCTCACAGGTGAATTGAAAGTTGCGTCGCTCCTGATCGATGGACCAGGTCTTGACGGTGTCCGCGAACAGGGTCCCGTCCTCGCTGGAGGCGATGAGCTCCTCAAGGGAGCCCGATCCCGGAACGAGCGACAGGTTGGTGATTCGATCGATCGGAGGTGAGTACCAGCCCTCGGCCCGGGATACCGACCCGCTGGCGCCAAGACCGGCACGTGCGGAGCTGGCCCGCCCCCCCATCAGCCCGACCAAATTTCCCGTTAGGCCGCCCACGCAGCGCTTGGGCGGCGGCCCAACGTCATACCCCCCCCGGGGATACAAACCCCCCATGGCGGGGGAGTCCGCCACGAAGCTCACATGCTCTGAGCCGTAGCGCAGGGAGCCCAGGTCCTCGACCGAGGCGAACGAGCCGCCCGCCAGATCCCGCTCCTCCCCAAGGATCCGATCGAGCTCGGTGGGGTGGCCCACCGATTCATGGATCTGCAGGGCGAGCTGGGCCCCGCCGAGGATCAGGTCCGCCTTTCCGCCAGGGCAGACGTCGGCGTGACAAAGCGCGATCGCTTCGTCGCGCACGCGCTCGGCGTGGGCGTCCAGTTGGAGCGCGCGAATCACCTCAAAGCCGCCGCCGCGGAAGTCCCCCTCGAGGGCGTTTGGGTAGCTGCGCCGCTCCACGACGCCCCCCGCGGAAGCGAGCGCTTCGATGCGCCCACCGGAGCGGACGAGCACCTGGTGGGTGGCGCCACCGTCGCTCGTCGCTTGCCACTGCTCTTCTCGCCGCAAAGAGATCGTCGCCAGGCGCGACACGATTTCGCGCCGGCCGGACATACCTTTGTCCGCCCGCAGGAGCAGCTCGATCTTCTCCTCCAAGGGGACAGCAAAGGGGTTCTCGGCACAGGGCGTTTCATACTCACCGCAGGCGTCGGAGCGCCCGAGCAGCTCGATGGGGCGGCGCCGCAGAGGAGCGAGGTCGCGCGCGGTGGCTATCGCGCGGCGAGCGAGTCCCGGGACAACGCTACCCAGCTCTGAGAAGCTCGACGGAGCCGCTGCAAAACCGAATGCCCCGTCCTTCAGGACGCGCAGCCCGATACCAAAATCATCCGGAGCCTCCGCGTCTGCGACGGACCCGTTGTGCATCGACAGCGTCTCTCGCGCGACGCGCACGATCCTCGCGTCGGCGTAGTCGGCGCCGCGCCCCATGGCCGTCTCCACAGCGAGCGCTGCCAGCGCTTCCATGGATGACTGCGGCAAGGCCTTCGAGTGGGCACGCGGTGCTTCCTGTTCCTGCATTGATTGCGCCATGTTCTAAGCGTCCGCGCGTGAGGTGAAGCGGAAGCCCTTGAGGGCCAGCGCGGGAGCCACCACTTCGCCGCCCATCAGCGAACCGCAGCGCTCGCCCTGGTCGCCAATCGCGAGGACGCTGCGGAGTGAATCCACGAAAGACTGCGTGAAACGCAGGTTTTGGACGGGTTCTGCGACCTTTCCGTCGCGGACCCGGAACGTCCCGCCCCGGGTCATGCCGGTGAGAGCGAGGGTCAGGGGATCCACGATATTGACGTAGTGCAGCTGGCGAACGAGAAGCCCGTCGCCGACGGCATCGAGCAATTCCTGGGTGCTGGAGCTCCCGGATTCCAACACGAGATGCTCGGCCGATGGGCCGCTTGAGGAGGGCTGCGCGACGCCGTGCCCTGTGTTCGGCAGGTCCAAGCGCTTGGCCCAGCGCTGATCCGTCACCGGCGACACGAGCTTGCCCGCTCGTACGAGCTCCGTGCGCTCACGCGCCGAGCCTTCACCGTCAAAGCGCCAGCCACGAAAAGCGGAATGCTGGGGGTCATCCACCAGCGATACGTTCTCGGGAAACAGCTGCTCGCCCAGCCGCCCCGCCATGAACGAAGAGCCCTCGGCGAACGAGCGCGCGCCGACGCCAGCTTCCGACATCATCGACAGCAGCGACGAAACCGCGGCGGGCTCGAGCAGTACGTTGAGCTCACCGGGCTCGATAGCCCCAGGGGAACGACTCGACACCGCCGCCGAGACGGCATCTTCGATCACGCGATCGACCTCCACCTGATCGACAAAGCAGGCGATTGAGTTCGAGCTCGCCGCCCCGCCCTGGGAATCAGCGGCCGCGCTGGATTCCCCACCGGGGTCCGCACAGGTCAGCGCGAACTCAGCCCTCGAGGTGGCGCCGTGAACCTGGCGACCCGCGGAGTTGAAGAGGCTGCGGGACATGACCGTCGTGCGGGCGAGCCCCGAGGCCAGAAGCGCCTCGCGCTCGGACGCCACGAGCGCGCTCTCAATCCACTCCGCCTTCTCCTTGAAAGAATGGTCCTGGGTCGGACGGGAGGGCGATGTTCCCTCGACGGGCACGGGGCCACCGAGGGGGTGGAAGTCGGGCTGAGCCGTGGTGATCTTGGCCAAGAGCTGGGCCCGGGAGAGGGCAGCGGCGGCGCTCTCCGGATCGAGGCTGCCGGCCGACGAGCGCGCCTCGCGGCAGCCGTCCTCGCCGTGGAAGCGGACACGAACGCTGAGGTTGTAGCGCTCGCGGTCGGCCGACTGGGTCGGCCCTTCATGACCAAACCGAACGAAGCGGTCCTCCGCGCATTCGATAGACACCTCCGTTTCATCGGCGATGCTGGCCGCAACGATCGCCTCGGCGAGTTCGAAGGCGTGGTCTTGTTCTAGGAGTGCCAAGGGGGGGGTCACCTGGGGGTGAGAGGCGGAACGGACTCTGAGTGTCCTAACGGGATCGGTCCCGTTCAACGAATCCATGCCCTTGGTTGTCCGGAAAGCCCTGGAAATAGGGTCCAAGCAGGGGGAAATTGCGCCGTCAGAAACCAATCCGAAGAGACCCTTGACGCTCCGCCCCTCGGTTCGCATCCTCTTCGCCTCACCGCGCGAGAGCGCGGGCGCGTGGCCGGTGCCCCCCACAGGCCGGCTGCACCATGGATCCTTCGGGATCCACGGAGCGCTAGCCTGATCAGGCCTGCCACGCGTAGCACCTTACAACTGTGACGATCGGCCGCTGACCCCAGCGGCTAGCCGTTTCAGGACCCGAACCCTCGGGAATAGCCCAAGGGGGATTAGCTCAGCTGGTAGAGCGCCTGCATGGCATGCAGGAGGTCAGGGGTTCAAGTCCCCTATCCTCCATTCCGCCCGTCCGACCACCACGGTGATCGGGCGGGCGGAATGCTTTTGGAGGGATAGTTTCAGGCCATTTGAGCGGCAGTTTTTCGCGCGGCTCCGCAAATGCGTCGTACGGGCCACTGCCAACGGATAGGTATGATCGCCCGTCCGCACACTCCGGACTGATCCTATGACGAATCTAGCCCACCCTGACCGCACCGCGAAGATTGAAGCGATGCGCGCCGAAGGCGTTGATCCCTACCCGCCCCGCGGCGTCGACGCGACCCCCATCGCTGACCTCCTGAAGGACGTTGGCACCCCAGAGGCCCCCGGATCGGCTATCGGGAAGACCGTGACCATCGCTGGGCGGATGCTGAGCCTGCGGGATTTCGGAAAGCTGATCTTCTCCCCTATCCTCGATCGCACAGGCCGCCTTCAGATCGGCCTGCAGAAGGGCCGCATGGGCGACTGGTGGCCGCGGCGCAAGTGGCTGGACGGCGGCGACCTCGTGGGCGTCACCGGGGAACTCGCGTTCACCCAAAAGGGCGAGCCGACGATCTGGGTCGACGAGATCCAGATCCTCTCCAAGAGCGTCGCGCCCCCGCCCGAAAAGTGGCACGGGCTCAGCGACGTCGAAGCGCGCTATCGCCGTCGCTACGTGGACCTCTGGGCCTCGGACGGCGTTGCCAACGTCTTCGCCAAGCGCAGCCGCGCCCTGTCGCTCACCCGCAGGTTCCTCGAGGATCAAGGTTACTTGGAAGTCGAGACTCCGACGCTGCATCCCGTCATGGGCGGCGCCGCGGCTCGGCCATTTATTACGCACCACAACGCCCTCGACGCTGATCTGTTCCTGCGCATCGCGCCCGAGCTGTACCTCAAGCGCCTGATCGTCGGCGGCATGGAGCGCGTGTTCGAAGTGTCCCGCAACTTCCGCAACGAAGGGCTGTCGACGCGTCACAACCCGGAGTTCACGATGCTTGAGCTCTACGAGGCCCAAGGGGACTACCGGCGCATGATCGAGATCGTCGAGGGGCTCTTCGAGCTGCTCGCGTCCGAGCTCAACGGCACCACCGACATCACGTTCCGCGGCGGCACCTACTCCATGAAGGCGCCGTACCAGAAGCTCCGGTACACGGACCTGTTCAAGGAGCACGCGGGCGTCGAGTTTGACGACGAGCCCGCCGTGCGCGCCAAGGCGAAGGAGCTGAAGCTCAAGCACGACTCCGACGACTACTGGAAGCTCATGAGCGACGTGTTCGACGAGACCGTCGAGCCGCACCTCACGGGCCCCGTCTTCGTGACCCACTACCCGGTCCAGATCTCGCCGCTGGCGAAGGCCGACCCGGCCGATCCGCGCCTGACCGAGCGCTTCGAAGTCTTCGTGGCGTCCATGGAGCTCGGCAACGCGTTCACCGAGCTCAACGACCCCGCAGAGCAGGAGCGCCGCTTCGAGGAGCAAGTGGCTTCTAAGGACCCCGAGACCCCGGGCGAAGTGGACGTGGACTACGTCCAGGCCCTTGAGTACGGCATGCCTCCCACGGGAGGACTCGGTATCGGCATGGACCGCTTGGTCATGCTGCTCACCGGCCAGGATTCGATCCGCGACGTGCTGCTGTTTCCCGCGATGCGCCAGCTCAGCGCCCAGAACTCAGCCGAGGCCCCCGACGCTGAGACAGCAGAAACCGCCGCGGCGGGAGACGCATAGCGCGTGTTCAGGACCTTCCTTAGCTTCCGCTACCTCCGGGCGCGGAAGACCAACTGGATCGGCATGGCCGGCATCTTCGTCGCGGTCGCGGCGCTGGTGCTGATCCTGTCGATCATGGCGGGCTTCCTCGCGGAGCACCGCCGCACCCTGCGCGGCAACCTGGCCGATTTCGTCATCCAGCCAAGCAAGATGATGCAGGCGGTGCGGCTGCCGAACGGTGATCTGGTCGACGTGAATCAAGACGTCCAGGAGCTCATCGAGGCGATCGAAGCCCACCCCAAAGTGATCTCGGCCGCGCCCCAGCTCCAGTGGTACGGACTCTTTGTGCCGGACGGAGCGGAGTCCGCGCTCACGCGCCCAATGCAAGACGCCATCCAGCTCGTGGAGATGATTGGCGTGGACGTCGAAGACGAAGCCGCCACCTCAGACTTCGCCGAGTCGCTGGTGCGGGAGTTCTCGCCCAAGCCCCCAAGCGGTCGCAAGGAGTCCAGCGTCGCCCGCGTACTCGATCCTTCGGACCCGTTCGCTCCGTTGGAACGGGAAGGCCGACGCACCGGACGCCCCGGTCGTCCGATCATCGTGGGCGAGCAGCTCGCCTACCTGTGGGGCCTGCGGGACGGACAAGAAGTCTCTGTCGTCACCGCAACCTTCGACAAATACGGCGAGCTCAACGACGAGCAAGCGGCCAACTCGCGCTTCCAGATCGTCGGCAGCTTCCGCAGCAAAGACAACGAGATGGACCAGCGCCGCATCTATATGGATCGGCGCGAGCTCAACGACTTCCTGCGCCAGACCCGATCTTGGACGTCCGTGATCGTGAAGCTAGAGAACTACGAGCGCGATAAGGAGCAGGTGCGCGAGGAGCTCTGGGCCGACCTGAACGCCAAGGGCTTCCTCGGGGAGCCCGGGAGCAACCCCAGCGAGTTCCGCACCTGGGAGGACTTCCGCGCGACGCTCCTCGCCGCTATCGAGAACGAGAAGAGCCTCATGGGCATCATGCTGAGCCTCGTGCTCGTGGTCGCGGGCTTCACGGTCTTTGCGCTGCTTTCCATGATGGTCACCGAGAAGCGCCGCGACATCGGCATCCTCACCGCCCTCGGGGCCACGTCCCGGGGCGTCATGGTGCTGTTCCTTTTGATCGGCATGTGGGAGGCCCTCATCGGCTCTGCCCTCGGCGCGTTCGTGGGCGTTCTCGGTGCCTTCAAGATCGACGCTATCGAGCGCTGGCTCTCCAGCACCTTTGGCTTTCAGATCTTCAACCGCGACATCTACCTGTTCGATCACATCCCGAGCGAGGTCACGCCCTACGGCGTGGGCCTTATCGTCCTCGGCGCCGTGGTCAGCACCCTTGTGTTCGCCGCGATCCCCGCCTGGCGCGCCTCGCGCCTCGACCCCGTTGACGCCCTCCGCCATGAGTAGCGAACTTTCAAGCGTCCCTATGCCGCTGGAGTGCACGGGAGTGCGCCGCTCGTTCCCCGTGGGCGACCGCAAGCTGGAGGTACTGCACGGCGTGCAGATGGCCTTAGCCCCGGGCGAGCGCCTTGCGCTGATGGGCACGTCCGGCGCGGGCAAGACGACGCTGCTCAACATCCTTGGGCTCCTCGACCGCCCCACCGAGGGCAAGGTTCTGGTGGAAGGCGTCGACGCGTGGAGCCTGTCGCCGGCCAAACGCGCTGAGCTGCGGAACCGGCGCATTGGCTTCGTCTTTCAGTTCTATCACCTGCTGCCAGAGCTCTCGGCGCTGGAGAACGCGATCCTTCCGGCGATGATCCTGTTCAAGGGCTCGGAGTTTCGGCGCCGACGCTCCGAGTTCGAGACGAAGGCCCGCGACATGCTGGTCCGCTTTGGACTCCAAGATCGACTGGGCCACCGCCCCGGCCAGCTCTCGGGCGGCGAGCAGCAGCGCGTCGCCATCGCGCGCGCGCTCCTGCTCGATCCCCCCATCCTCATCGCCGACGAGCCCACGGGAAACCTCGACCGAGGCACCGGGGAAACGGTCCTGGAGATCCTTCTCGACGAACAAAAGGAGCGGGGTGTCTCACTCTTGCTCGTGACCCACGACGAGAGGCTCGCCAAGCGCTGCGAGCGGGTACTTTACATGGAAGACGGGCTGATCCAGGCGGACAGCTCGGCGCCCATCCCTACGTAGCCAGAGCCCCTTAAAGAGACCCGGCATCCCCATCGTCATGCAGCGCTTCCGCACCACGGCCGTAGCCGTCATCGTCACCTGCGCGCTGACGTGGAGCCTCTGGCTCTACGGCATGATCTCAGGCGACCGGTTCTCCCTCTTCGAGGACAACTGGTTCATGAGCGTCACGATGATGTTCGGCTCGTTCATCGCTGGTGCGACCAGCGAAGGCGGAGGCGCAGTCGCCTTCCCCGTGATGACCCTGGGCTTCAAGATCCCGCCCAACGTCGCGCGCGACTTCTCGCTCTTGATTCAAGCCGTAGGCATGACCGCCGCCGCCTTCGCGATCCTCTGGACCCGCACCCGCGTCGTCATGCCCGCGCTGATCTGGTCGAGCCTCGGCGGCGCCATCGGCATCATGGGCGGCCTCGAGTTCATCGTCCCCCACGTCGCGCCCCCCTACGCCAAGATGCTCTTCACCGCGTCCTGGCTCGCCTTCGCCTTCGCGCTCTTCTGGATCAATCGCTACAAGGACCGCGAGGTCCACGACGGCATCGAAAACTTCCTGCCGCGCCACGCTCTGCTGCTCATCGGCTTTGGCATCGTCGGCGGCATCATCAGCTCCATCACGGGCAGCGGCTTGGACATCGTCACGTTCTCGCTCCTTGTCCTGCGCCTGCGCATTTCCGAGTCCATCGCCACGCCCACTTCGGTGATCCTCATGGGCGGCAACGCCCTCGTCGGCGCCCTCTACCGAGGCTTCGCCCAAGAGGCCCTCGACCCAAGGGCCTGGAACTTCTGGTGGGTCTGCGTCCCTATCGTGGTCGTCGGCGCCCCCTTCGGCGCCCACTACATCAAGCGCCGCAGCCGCCTCTTCGTGGCAAACCTGCTGTACCTGTCGATCGCGATCCAGTTCGTGGCCGCGATCCTGATCGTGCCCCAGAGCCTCAAGCTCACCGCCTTCACGATCCTCACCTTCTGCATCGGCGTAGCCGCCTTCCGCCACATGGCCAACCGCGGCGTCCGGCGCCTTGAGTGGCTGAAAGATCGGGGACAGTAGCCGCACTCCAGCAGCTTGGTTGGGTCCGTCAGCAATTGGCCTCGTCTGTGCGTGAGCCCCCCTCGGTGGCGGCGTCCAGGTCAGCGGCAATCTTCTCGACGATCTTCCGGGCATCCACGCTGAGCGCATCGAGGTGCGCTAAGCCCTCGAACCGCTCCAGCCAGTCATCACAGCCGAGCGAGACGGGGTTCATCATGGCCAAGAGCGCGATGGAGCCTGCCAGGTGGGCTGGCGACTCGTCAGGCTCAAGTTCATCGAACAGATCGCTCAAGGCGTCCAGCGCGCCGTCGTTGTCGTACAGTCCTTCGCCCCAAGTTCCCGTGGGAGCTACGCTACATGGGACGGCGCCTGCCCGCTACCCTTCAAGACTTCAGGGTTGAAACGTCACGCGCATCGCGTCTGACGTACCGAAGCCCGCGCCGATCGAGTCACGGTGCCACGTTTGGAAGAACCAAGTCTCGCCGGCGGCGACCGAGCTCGGTCCGCTAGAGAAAGGTGGTGCGCCCAGGTCGAGGGCCAGCGATGCGTTGCCGCCGGGGCTGATCGGGACAGAGGGCGCCAGGCGGCGCGGAGCGGCGATGCAGACCGAGCCGTTGCCCGCGGGCAGCAACTGCGTGGACGGGCCGTAGAAGAAAAGGCCGAAGGTGGGGCCGGGCGCGCAGCTGAGTCCGAGGGTCAGACCGTTGGCCGCGAGGCTCGTAGAGCCGATCGCGCGGATGTGGGCCCGCTCGCCCGAGGAGTTCGGTGCGCCGGGGCAGAACGAGCCGTCCTGGGCTGCGCCGAGAGAGCTACCGGGGGCCACGTGGGCCATGAGCACGAGGTAGGCCGACTGGTAGCCAGTGGACGGCTCGGTGACCGACCACGACGCCTCAGGCCAACCAGGATTCCAGTCGCGGTAGCTCTTCGCGGGCGGCTGGTTCATGGGCGGTACGATGGGCGCGCCGGAGTACGCGGGGTCGGGGGCGTAGAACTGGTTGGGTCCGCCGGCCACAAAGCCCGGCGCCGGCCCCGGATCCGTCGCGGTGGCGCGGTCCCAGATCGTCCCGTCACTGAACCAGGCGTGGTAGATCTCCTGAATGCTGTTCTCCGCGCCGTCGTCCGCCATGTTGGAGAGATAGGTGAGGCCCCGTGCGTTGACGCCGTGGAAGAAGTGGGCGTAGCCCCGTGCAGCCTCTTCGTGCCAGGCAGCGTCGCAGGGATCGAGCAGGGCTGCTTCCGCATGCAGTGCGCCTTGGGCAGCGACCGTGCGGTTCGAGCCCCAAACGTGGTCGCCGGCTCCAAGCCATGCGCGGTACGGATCGCGCTCCTCCTCGACGGCGGCCAACCAATAGTTCTTCATCACGCCGAGGAAGCGCTGGCGTACGTCGTCACGCACGGAGGGATTCGCGGTGGGCAGCTCGGCGTACCGCAGGAGCGCCTCGTTGTAGATGTTCTGGTAAGGCGAGAGCCAACCGGACGTCAGCGACAGCTCGGGGTACGCGTTGTAGTTGGCAGCCACGTAGTTGTGGTACGTGCTCCAGTTCGTCAGCGCCGCAAGCCAGATCGCAGCGTTCACCCGCAGGAGCCCTTGGTCGTGGGGCGGATCCTCCGCCGCGACGTTTTGGAAGCCGACGTTCGCGTAGCTCGAGAAGGCTGGGTTCAGGGCGAGCCAATTCCATGCGTCGACGGCGGCGGTCTCTAGCTGATTCGCAAAGGCCTGGCTGCTCGCGTCGCTGAGTCCGCGGTACACGTACGCGGCACGGGCGAAGGCAGCGGCGCCCGAGGCCGTCGCCGATGCTGTCACGCCGCCGTAGAAGCGCTGGGCCGTGTCAGCGCTCGGGGGGCTCGCCGCCGCGAAGTCCGCTACGCTAACCTTGTGCAGCAAGCCGCCGCTCGGGCGCTGCATTCGAAGCATCCATTCAAGGCCCCACCGCGTTTCGTCGAGAAGATCAGGAATGCCGTTGCCGGACTCCGGGATACCCGCCGCGTCGTCCCACGCCTCGGGGTTCACCTGGTACGCGCTCAGGAGGTCCTGGATCACGCCGTCCGTGAAGTTCGTGTACTTGTTGAAGTCGCCGGCGTCGTACCAGCCACCAGAGAGGTCAAGGCCTGGGCCCGATGGGTTGAGCACGTCGCGGCAGTCGAGGTCCTGGAGTGGGCCGTTGTGACTGGCGCCGTCAGCCCAGCGGGGATCGGCGAACGGTGGCGTCTTCGCGAACCCGACGCGCTGATAGAAGAACATCCGCAGAGCCGCGCGGCGCGGCGCTGCTAGCGCGTCCTCCTTGATCTCGAAGGCCTCCGACGACTCACCGCTGGCGGCGTCCACCACGCGGTAGGTCCCCGGCGCTGTGAACTGACTGAAGTCGAACCACCAAGCGCGATCCCCCGAGGTCGCATGCACGGCCCCCCCGCTGCCCGTCCATTGCACGGGAGGGCGCGCGAAGAGAACGGCACCGTCGGAATCACGCACGAGTTGGATCGAAGCGCCCGGGGTGAAGCTATCGGGCGCATCGAAGCCGACGACGGCTTGGCGCAGCACTGCCACCTTGGCCTCAAACGCTTCGTAGCCGAAAGCGTCCACGCGGATGTGATCTGACGCTTGCCACGCGCCCGCCGAACTCTGCAAACCCAGGGCGCTGAACGCGGGAAGCAGGAAACGCACGAAGGAAGTGGCCAATCGGGGTCTTTGCATGGGAGGGTCTCGGTTCCGGGCCAGCGAGTGGTTCCGCGGAGCGCGGGGAGCTCGATGACTTCGGTCCAAAGGTAGCGAAGTAGACTGAGTGCGACCTCATGTACCCGGGAGGGCCGTCCGGGCGGACATTCAGCCGCTCGGTTTGCCCGGACGTGATTTCATACGCGAACGCATCTGGCGCGTGAGGGGTGTCGCCGGCGACCAGGTCCGTAGCGAAAGAAGTGTAGGTCACGGTCGAGCCGTCACCCGAGACGCACGGATCGTCAAATCGTGCAGCAGTGCCGTGGCCGCGGCTCTTTCGAGGATGATGCCTGGCTAGTCA
>CAYQKK010000026.1:65241-67549 GCA_964417955.1 uncultured Planctomycetaceae bacterium | reverse complement strand
CCGGGCCGGGCGTGCTCGCCGCACGGGCCGCTCGGGCGAGCCGAGCGGGGGCCTCGCGCAGGAGCGCGAGAGCCCCGGCGTCCTGGCGGACGCGCTGAGCGGCTCGGCTCACTGTCGGCACCGCGTCTCCCGCTCAGCCGAACGCGAGCTGTCAACGCGATCATAAAAGGGGTCGTTTCGCTTCCCATGGGGGGCCCACCCGAAGGGCGGCATCGGATCGAGCCGCCGCTACGTATGATCAACGGCCCCGCGGCGCGCTCTGGCGCATGGCGAACCGCCGCGGTTTGATTCCGGCGCCACCGCAGCCCCGCTACTCATGTTTCCGCACACATGGCGCCATCATTGGGCGCTCGACGAAGATCCGTTTGTCCAAGAGGACGCAGACAAGGACACCGTGCTCGCGCGCGTTCCGATGGAGGCGGTGCACTCTTCCTTCGATCGGCTCTACGGCAGCACGGAGACGGCTGGGCCTGGCATCGTCTTTGGCGAGAAGGGAAGCGGCAAGAGTAGCCTGCGGCTTGCGATGAAGCGACGGCTCAAGGACGACGTGGACGCGCGCGCCTTTTTTGTCGAGTACATCGAGTTCGACTCGTTCTTGACGGAAGCGCGCAAGGCTGACCGGTTGCCGCCCAGTGGCGCCAAGACGGCGCGCCGCGTGGTGGAACGCTTCAGTCTCGCGGATCACATCGATGCGATGCTGAGCCTTGGGGTGACCAAGCTGGCTGACGAGATCGCTTCCGGGCAGCACCCGGGGGCCCAGGGGCTTTCGAAGAAGCACCGCGCGTCTTTGGTTGCGCTCACGTCCCTCTACTATCGCTCGGATGAACGCTCGGGTGCCGAAGTGGACAAGAGCCTTCGCAAGGCGGTCAAGCAACCGTCGGGGCGCTCGTTCATCAAACAGCTGGGCGTCTTCTTGAGCGTGGCGGCGGGAGTTCTTCTGGGCGGAGCAGTCCTCGCGAGCGACTTTGATCTCAGCCTGCCGTTTGAGATCGAAAATCGCGCCCTTTGGATCGCGCTGAGCGTCAGTCTTCTGACCCTCGGGGCGGCCATAGCCTGGATCCCCCAGTTCATGGCCCAGCGCCGCGCATCCCGTGCGACGAAGGCGGTTCGCATCGTTCCGCGGGACCCCGATCCGCTCACCGGCCTGCTCCTACGCTTGCCGACGTCCGTCCGCCGCGACCTGGCCCTTCCCGAAGGACCCGCCGTTGGCACCCGCCTCGTTCTGCTGCAGCGCTTCATCGCGATCCTCCAGGACGTCGGCTACCGGAGCTTCTGGGTTCTGATGGACCGTATCGACGAAGCGACCGTCCTTTCGGGCCAAGCGGACCTCATGCGCTCATTCGTCGAGTCCCTGCTAGAGCATCGGCTGCTTCAGTTCGAAGGCCTCGCCCTGAAGCTCTTCCTGCCGATCGAACTCTCACGCCTCTACCTCGGCGCGACCCCCGACGAGCAGAAGAGCATGCGGCTCGACAAGGCCAGCTCGATCCCCGAGCTGCGCTGGACCGGCCAGGAGCTGGCCCAGGTCGCAGCCCAGAGACTCCGGGCCGTCCGGCCGGAAGGCACACCGGTGGACCGAGCGGGCGGAAGCCTTATGGACTTCTTTGCCGATGATGTGAACGAGGCAGACGTGCGCGAAGCCCTGAGCGAGCTGGGTACGCCTCGACTGGCGTTCGGATTCCTCGGCGCTCTGATGGCTGAGCACGCGCGGGAGCTCAATGACGATCTTGGGGAGGACGACCCGGCCTGGCGTATCCCTCAGCGCCGATTTGAGATCCTCAGGGCGAGTTGGTTGGACCGCGCGCGGGGGCTTCGGCGAGCCCTAAACTAGTGCCATGAAATGGGTTAGCGCTTTGGCTGGCCCGCATCGTGGGGGCCAGGAGGCAGCCCAAGGCCCGGGGCACAAACAAGCTGGTTTTCCCAGCTGAACCTTCGCACTCCTGGGCATATGAGGGGACAATCATGCGCACAGACACGGGCCCGGTGGGCGGGCCCGCGCAACGTCCCCCTTATGCGATCAGTCTTTCCAGCACTTCACGACCGACACCTGACGGCGCTCCTATTCGGCGGCGCTCTCCTGTTGGCCGTAGCGATCTTCGCCATCTCCGTCATGGACCGTGAACCAGATGGCTCAGGCGAGGCCAGCGCGGAGACCCGCAGAGCGATGATTCGAGTGACCGGCGCTTCGCCGGCCAACTAGCGTCTCCGCGGCGCGGCCAGAGCTGCGCCGGAGCCAGATCTAAGAACACAAGAAGGGCGCGCGCCCCCGGGAACGCCCCCCCCCCGCGGTTTGGTAACCCCCCGCCCCAAC
>CAYQKK010000026.1:0-65231 GCA_964417955.1 uncultured Planctomycetaceae bacterium | reverse complement strand
GGGGGGCGTCCTATTTAAAAAAAACCAAATCGGGGGGGGGCGTTTTTGGGCGGGCCCCCGCCCTTCTTTCGTGACCGCCGAAGCGATCACGCGGCTGGTTGCTCAGGCGGTCACTCAGCCGGTCACTCAGCCGGTCACTCAGCCGGCTGCTTCACTTCCGCGTCCGGGGTGGACGCATCGGCCGCGGCCGAATTCGGGACGTGGGGGATCAGCGGCTCGGGCAGCGCGCTGCCCTCGACGCTGGGAAGAGTCGGCAGCTGGCCCGCCGGCGCCGGCTGAATGAGGCGCTCGGGCTCGGTCTGACCGTAGGTCTGGCTGAGCTGCTCGACGCCGCCACGGGCGCGGGCCGTCTCGGTACGCAGCGCTGCAAAGTGCGAAAGGACCTTCCGGTGCCGGACCAGGCGGTCCACGACGTTCTGGATCTCAGTCTCCAGCTTGACGTCGCGCTCCTTCAGCTGGGTCTTCATCGAGTGCACCGCTGCGTCGGCGTAGCGGCCGATCAGGTGGCGATGGGTGCGCTGGACGGTCTCGTGGAAGAAGCGTCCCTTGAAGAGGTCGAGCTCGCGGCGGATAGCGGCTTTGGCATCCTCGCCGAGGCGCGCCTGCTTGCGTTCCACCGGGATCCGAGCTGCGGGGTTGCCGGTGTCACCGAAAAGGCGCTTCGAGCAGGATGCGCGCGTGCGGAGGAGGAGCCAATCGAAGAGGCTCTTGCGCACCGGCACTTTGTCCACGGAGAGGGGGGTCTTGACGTGGCCGAGGGCGGCCTGCTTCTCCATGGCGCCCAGCGATTCGTCGCCGATGCTGTCCATGTTGAGCTGCGCTGAGTGAAGGTCGGCCCCGATCTCGCTGGGGAGGAGCAGGCCGGCGGCGCCGGGCTTCACTTCTTCCTCGAGGGTCTGGGCGACGAAGTCCGCCAGCTGCGACTCGTACTTGGCGAAGCGCGGCTCAAGGTCGTCCTTCACGAGGGACTCGAAGCTGGCGTCGGTCTTGAACCAGGCCTCGACCATGGCGTCGAGCTCGCGCTCGGTTTCGGCGCTCGACGACTTCGCGCGGGCGCGGATCGAGGGGCTGAGCTTCTCGTCGAGCTCCTCGAAGGAGGCGCGCCAATCGAAGGCCTCGAGCCGGTGGACCGCGTGGCGACGGCGGGACAGGTCTTGGCGCTCGGCGTCCAGGGCGTCGGTGTGTGCGCGCAGCGCCGAAACGGACTCGTGGTCGACGAGATCGTCGAGGTCGTCCAGAAGTCCCTCAGCGCGACGCAGGCTATCGCCCAAGAACGCGACGAGGTAATCCGTGCTGTTGAGGTACTCGGTCAGGTCGCTGAGGAACGCGTCGAAGTTGGCCTGCCCGCGGGCGGGCGCTTCGTCATGGTCCCCTTCGCGCAGCCTGTGGCTAGCGGCGCGCAAAAGGTCAACGGGGTAGATCTTCAGGCGACCTTCGTCCGCTGCGTCCTTCAGCGGCTGGCTCATCGCGAGGGTCTCGAACGCGTCGATGATGCGCAGCGGATCCTCTTGCTCGAGGCTCGGCACGAGGGTGCCGTCCGGCGAGAGGTCGCTCTTGGTCGTGTCGAGGTTGACGACGAGGAAGATGCGGCTGAACAGATCGAGCAGGTCCTCGAACTCTTCGAACACCTGCTCGAGGAACAGGTTGTCCGACTTCACAACGAAGATTGCGCACGACGCCGAGTTGCGGAAGTCGCGCGTCATCCGGTCGTAGCCGAACTTCATGCGGCTGTAGAGGCCGGGGGTGTCGACGAGGACCGCACCGGACTGGGAAAGGTCGCCCGCCGGGATGCGCACGTCGACCTTGCGGATCGCGTCAGGGAAGTGCAGCGCGGGATCAAAGGCCTTGCCCTCGCCTTCCGCTGCGCGCAGCTTGCCCGCGAGCTCACCGTGTGCACGGCTGATGTGTCCGTACAGCGCGGACGGATCCGTGAAGCGCTCGGTCTCGCCGTTGTAGCGAGACACGTAGAAGTTCCGCTCTTGCGCGTGGCTGAGGTAGACCATGCAAGGGTAGGCGGGGAGGCTCGACACTTCGCTCACGTAGGCGCCTGCCAGCGCGTTCATGAGCGTGGACTTGCCGCTCTTCAGCGGGCCGAAGAGCAGGACGTAAGCCTGCTGGTCAGCGACCTTGTCGACGAGACCCTGAACCTGGTGCTGGAGGTCGAGAAGCTCGGCGCGGACTTCCGGCAAGTCTAGGTCCGCAGATTGCCCTTCTTCCGTCGCCTTTTCGTCGAGGCGAGCTGCGCTGTTGAGGACGCCAGCTGCTTCGCTGATGGGGGCCAGGAGGGGACGGACGTTGGCGTCGAAGGCCTCGCAAAACTGGCTGAGCAGTGTGCGCATGGGTCGGTGGGTGAGTGGCTAGCGTGCGGAGGGGAGGGCGGCCGATCCAGACGAGTGCGTTCGTCCGGGCGGTGGGCGTTCGAGGGGGGGGCGCCCGCTCCCGCCCCTATGATAGAGGGCGCGAGCAATGAAACCAGAGCAGAGATGAAAGGAGCTGGGCGGAAGTGCGGTGGGAAAGAGCAGGCGAGGGCCCACTTTCGCTCTCGAGTGCGCCTAAACTGCTCGGGCGATGGTGTCACAAAAGTCCTCCCACCCTGGCCAAGGCCCCTTGCCTGAGGCGGTCAGCTCGGCCGCCTTGAGGGCGACCGCTCGTCGTGCTGCTGCACGGGCGCGGGAGGCCGCATCCGGCGCTCGCATGTCAAATTCGTCAGCGAGCGGAGCACGCGGGCTGCCAGAACAACAACAGCGGGCACACGTCGCCGTGCGCCCGCAGATTGCGTCAGACACCCATTTCCACCGAAGGTCCGAAGGGGCCGCAGGCGGTGGGGCAGGAAACAGGGACTTTTCCTCGGCTGCACACGGCTTCGCTGCGTCGAAGTCGCGGAGCGATCGGGATCTCGTGTCGGAAGCGCTGGTGCGAGCTGCCAAGCCAGGCTCGGAGCTCGTGATTCCCCCCGGGGCTCGACTGACCCCGGCGGCGAGAGACCTTGCCTTCGAGAAAGGAGTGACCTTCACGACGGGGCGGTACGCCGAGCCGTCAGGGCCCGTCGCGCCCGGTGCGATTCGGCGCTCCGCGCGCATCGCCGTCGCGAGCGATCATGGGGGCTTTGGCCTGAAGGATCAGCTCATTCCGCTGCTCAAGGAGATGGGGGAGCGGCCCATGGACCTCGGACCCGCTGGCGCGACGCCGTCCGTGGACTACCCGGACTTCGCGGCGCTCGTCGCGAAGGAGGTCTCCGAGGGGCGTGCGGACCTTGGCATCGTCGTTGACGGCGCGGGGATCGGCTCGGCCATGGTGGCCAACAAGTTTCCGGGCGTGAAAGCCGCGAACTGTTGGAACGAGGCGTCAGCGCGCAACGCCCGCGAGCACAACCATGCCAACGTCCTCACCCTCGGCAGCGGGCATCTTGACCTCAGCTCGGCCCGCCTCGTGATCGCGGCCTTCCTGCAGACGCCCCACGGCGGAGATCGGCACGCACGTCGAGCCGGCAAACTCGACCAGATCGAGCGAGCGCAGCTGCGCACCGCTTCGCTTTCCAAGACCTTCGACGAGGCACGTTAGCGCCACACCATGAACTCTGACGAACTCGAAGACATTCTGGCCGAGGTCGGCGCGCGGCTTCTTGCCGGCGAGCGGGTCCACGGCGGCACCAAGACGTTTTCCCTGGACATTGATTTGGGCGGTGCCGCTTGGCGCGGCGCGGTCGCGGCAGGAGCCTGCCGTTTGGGTGTTTGCTCACCGGAAGGCTGCCCCGACCCTGCTCTGCTCGGGGACATGGCGAGCCACATCGACCACACGCTCCTCAAGGCTGACGCCACCGCTTCGGACATCGACGAACTCTGTGGTGAAGCCATGGAGCATCGCTTCGCGTCGGTCTGCGTGAACTCTACGTGGGTCAAGCGCTGCGCCGAGATCCTGATGGGCTCCGGCGTGCTCGTCTGCACGGTGGTGGGCTTTCCCCTCGGCGCTTCCCTGAGCGAGGTCAAATCCTACGAGGCGCGTCGTGCCATCGAAGACGGGGCCTGTGAGATCGACATGGTGCTCAACGTGGGCGCCATGAAGTCCGGAATGACCTCGGTGGTTCACGCGGACATTGCTGCCGTCGCCGCCACCTGCCACAGTCACGGGGCCCGCCTGAAGGTGATCCTCGAGACGTGCCTCTTGACGAAGGACGAAATTGCCCAGGCCTCCGAGATCGCGAAGGCGGCAGGCGCCGACTTCGTGAAGACCTCCACCGGCTTCAGCACGGGGGGCGCGACCCTCGAGGACGTGGCCCTGATGCGCCGGGCCGTGGGCCCTGTTCTGGGGGTGAAGGCCTCGGGCGGCGTACGGACAACGGAGGACGCTGCGGCGATGCTCGAGGCGGGGGCGACCCGTATCGGCGCCTCGGCCTCCGTCGCCATCGTGGGGGCCGCAGCAGCGTCCTCATCCGGCTACTAGTCCTAAAATAAGCGCTTAGGATCGACAGACCATTGCGTCTCGCGTGGTGGCCGTATCCGATTCAGCAGAGCTGCGGGCGGCACTCAAGGACGCCTTTCGATCACGGGCACCGCAGTGACGGGAGATGGCCCAAGCCCCGTGACGGTCGTGGGGGCCGCGGTGCAGGTTGAGGCTGCACCCGAGGCGTATTTGGGAGAGCGAGATGGCAGCCCGGTGACCGTCATGGCGGAAGCGTGCTGTGAGCTTCGCTGGAACGAAGCTGACAGGCTCCTTGATCGAGCGTTCGGGGGAGCCGAATCTCTCAAGGGGCGCGCGGATGCGGTCGGAGCATTCGCGGCGGAGGTCTATGCGGCGGGCCGTGTCGCGGGCGCGCGGCCGAGCGTCATGGAGCGGCGTCTGATCCGCCGGCTCAAGCCGCTGCTGGACGATCGTGTCAAGGAAGCGCCAGCCTTGGTCCGGGCACTTCCTTACGACTTCGCGCCCATCGCGAATCTGATGGATGCCCTGGACGCAGACACGCGAAAGCACGTGGCCACCAACGCTCGCGTGACCCTCCGCTCGATGGATCGGCTTCACGATGAGGAGTACCTGACCCTTGCGACCGAGTACGAACTCCTCTTTCCGTTGGAGCACCAGGACCGCAGGCGCGCGATGGCGTGCCTAGAGCGGGGGACTCCCGCGGACCAGGTAGCGAACGCGATCAAGAGAGATCGAGCGAAGGAGGCCCAGGCGCGGGTGGAGCGGGAGCGCAGGGTTGCGGCCGCAGCGGCCGCGCGCAAAGCCTCATTGGAAGCGCTGCGGCAAGAGGAGGAGCAGCGTGCTGCGAGAGCGAGGGCCTGGAAGCCATCCGCAGGCTATCGCAGCCCCTATTCCACTTCGTCGTATGTGGCAGCGCCCTCGAGCTACAACTCGTACGCCTACTACTCCAACCAGGCGTTCTACTCGCGGCTTAATCGGCTCTCGGGAGGGGGAAGCTATCGCGTGACTGCTAGCGGCGTGACGTATCGCCGATAGGTGTCAATAGAAGAAGGGAAGACCGCCGTCGATGGTGGTCTTCCCTTCTTTCATGCCTAGGGCCCTAGCTCGGACGTCTACCGAGCTCTCGGCTTTTTGGTGTGGCTACTACTGCAGGACCACGCACTTCGCGCTGGAGAGGTTCGAGATCGCGAAGGTCAGCAGCATGTCGCGGTACCAGTACTGGAAGCAGCGCGTTTCTCCGACCATGGCCGAGGTGCTGCCCGTGGCGGAGGGGATCGAGCTGAGATCCAGTGCCATCGACACCGATCCGGTGGAGCCGGAGTTCAGCACGTTGCCCGCGTAGCGCCCGATGTTCGAGCTCGCGATGCAGAGGTTGCCGAAGCTTCCGCCGGGGTTCGCGACGAAGTTGACTTCCTGGGACGTCAAGACGTAGCCGAGGGAGTTCAGCGGAAGATCATCGACGGTCACCGTGAGGTCATTGTCAGCCAGGACTGCGCTGCCCACGAGGTCGAGCACGGCGCTCTCGCCCGTTGAGTTAGCAAGACCCGAGCAGGCCGTGGAGAAGAAGCCTTCCGTGCCACCGACGATCACAAGGCCGTAGTCAGCATCCACGGCCGACGTCTCGACGTGGTTGTCTTGGACAACGGACGAAGCCATGACCTCGACCGTCCAAGCACCGATCGCCGGGTTCTCAACGAACACGCACTCGATGGAGTTGACGTTGTCTTCGCTGCCGCCGGTCGTCGACCAGTTGCCGTTCTCGAGGTTGTGGTTGCCCCAGTAAACTTCGGAGCCGGTGGGGGAGGTCACACGCAGCGAGAGGTTGTTGATCAGCTGGGAGCTGGCGGCTGGGTTGCCAGCGGGCTCGCTCCAGTTGAGGCAGACCTTCAGGGCCGGCTCACTCGCGCCAACGTTCACCGAGTAGAGGGTCGACTGACCCTGGGTGAGCACGTCGGTCTCGTCGATGATCTTCGTCCTGTCGCGGTCATCCCACATGTTCTGCAGGTTCGGGAAGCCCCAGCCCACGTGCTCGCGGCGGTTGTCGTTGCTGGTCGCCGTGAAGGCGTACTGACGAGCGTTGACGACCTGGAGAGCCTTCATCGTGGTGAAGTGAGGGCGGTTCTCGTGGCTCGTGCCACCCGGAACGCGCAGGGCGTTGCCGAACGGGCCTTCGCCGGGCGCGACCTCATCGGTGAACATCTGAATGGCGAGCACGTTGTGCCCTGCAACGATCGGCGTGGCGCCCGAGGTGCCGCCAAAGTTCGCGCTCCAGTCGCCGTTGGAGTAGCCACTGCTACCCGTGCGGTCCGACGTACCCGTCGAATCGTAGTAGGCACTCAGGGTCGGCTTGATCCGGCCATCAGAAGCCGGGCCCGTGCTGCCGCCGCCGCCCCAGCTGTCGTCGAGCGGGTTGCTGTTGTTGCCGTGGCGAACGCCGCCGATGGACATGATGTTCTTGCCCCATGCCTCGGGACGCGAATCTTGGTTGCCCGCGTTGGACTGGCTTTGGGTCCACGTCACGTCGTGGTCAAAGACGATGTCGTCAGACTCCGCGGACGTAGAGGTGTAGAAGAAGGTCCGGCCGCCGCCCCACGATGCCGTGGTGTGGCTGACGTTGTGGATGTTCACGAGGTCGCTGACGATCTGGTAGCGCGAGGCGGTCGTGGTGGTGTAGTTCGTGTAGAACTTGCCGGCGTCGGGCGCCATGCCGCGCACGGCGGGGTTGCTCGATCCGTTGCCGAATACGATGCCTGCGGTCGCGTGACCGTGGGACTGCGCTTCGCCGCCGCTGCGGACGTTGACCACGCCGCCCGTGAAGTCGGGGTGGGTCGCCTGGAGTCCCTCGTAGATGTGGGCGTTCACGCCCGCACCGGTGTAGCCGCCCTGGGCTTCGATGTAGTTGCCGCCGCCTTGGATGCGTGCGTTATCCATGTCCTCTTCACTCTCGGTCCAAAGGTCGATCCAAAGGACTTCATCGAGGCCTGCGACGGCGAGCAGCTGGGGCCCCGTCAGCGTGACCTCGATGAGGATGCTGCCCTCTTGCTCGCTGTTCACGGTGCCGCCCATATCGACGATCTTCTTGAGCAGGCTGGGCTTGTCCGTGCGCTTGTTAGCGACGACCACGTTGTAGCGCGCCGACTCGGGCTGTGCGTACGTCTCGTTGTCGAGCAGCTCCGGCTGAAGGCGGAACGCGGGCTGGTAAGCGCCGACCCAGCGAACAAGCTCGTTGCTGCGAAGGTTGGTAGCGCCCCCAGACTTCACCCGCACAACGTAGGCGTTGTCCGGCAGGTACCCGATGAGCTCGCCGCCCGCCGCCGCGATGGCGTCGCGACCCGCCTGGGTGGGGGTGCCTTGAAACTGCACGATGGCGAGGTTCTGGTCGGCGCTGCCGCGGAGTGCCTCGATGACCTCAGGCTGGGTCTTCAGCGGGTCGAACGATCCGTAGCGCAGCTGGATCAGGCTGGAGTCGGACTGGGGAGCGGAGGCCTCGACGGGCTGCTGGGCAGCAAGCGAAAGGCCAGGCGTGCAGAAGGCAAGCGTGACGTAAAGAAGAGAACGGCGCATGTGCGGGCGAGGTGGGGTTAATGGAGAACGAGAGAGAGGCAACACATCGTAGCCTGATCTCACCCATCACGGACGGGAACCCGGGTCTGGCGGTTCCGTCTCATCTTGCGTCAATGGGGGCGAGCGTCTCTTCTGCCCTAGGCGGACACTTTGGCGCACCAGGAACGCAGGTGCCCGATCCGCAGGGGACGAGCCCAAGGCGCCCGTTTCTAGGCCGCAGGCGTGGCTCAGTCGAAGGCCGCCGCTTGCAAGGGCAGGGTCGGCGCCAACTTCCCTCCCTTTCCAGGTACGGATTCGCCCTCTCATTCCGAGGGGGCCTCGATGAGCGTTTCGTGAGCAAGTTGTCCCCACGGGAGCCGCGATTCTCCGCGAAGGCTACCTTTGGAGAGCGGGCAGTGATGCGCACCCTCGGGTGCTTGTCTCCGTCCCGGCTTCGCCCCGTTGACGATCTCAACTCTCACGTTCTAGCCCAACCGACCCGTCCCATGCTTGAGCCTACGCCCCCATCTCATCAGCCAGCTGAAGGTGACATCACGGAACGCCGCTCTTCGCTTTCTCGTCGCCAGCTTCTCGGCAGAGTCGGGGGTGCGGCAGCCACCTACGGCGTCGCCGGTACCATCGGCACCGTTCTCACCTCTTCCGCGTCCGCGGATGCGATCGGTCCGAAGGACGCCATCGCACGCCGCCGGCTGGCCCGGGCGCTCCGCGAGGAAAGCGCGGCACGGCAATCCCTCAAGGACCTCGCGGTGCAGGAATGCAACGGCGACGAGTCGAGATTCGCTGATCTTCGAGGACAGTACAGCAAGGGACTGCCCCACGATCCCGTGACCGGCGAAGTGGATTCTGGCGCCTATCAAGCGCTTCTCTCCGCGCTTCGCAGCGGAGCGTTCACTGACTTCGAGGCCATTCCGATGGGAGGAGCGCGCAAGCTCGTCAGTCCACTCGGGTTCTTGGCGTACGACATGGTCGGCCCCGACTCACATCACCTTTCGATCCCAGCCGCGCCCACATTCGATTCCGCATGGCAGGCGGGCGAAATGGTGGAGGGATACTGGAAAGCGCTGTTGCGGGACGTTCGCTTCGAGGACTTCGAGACCGATAGCCACGTCGTGGCTGCGTCGGTAGAACTGTCCCGCCTGAGTGACTTCCGCGGTCCGAAGGAAGCGGGCTTCGTCACCCCGCGCACGCTGCTGCGCGGCTTCACCGCGGGCGATCTCATCGGCCCATACGTGTCCCAGTTCCTTTGGCGCGACGTGCCCTACGGGATGACCGTCGTCAAGCAGGCCTACCAGATGATCGCCGACGGTGACGATCGAATCACCACGTTCGATGACTGGCTTCAGGTTCAGAACGGCAACGTTCCCGGCTCGGCCACGAACGCTCCAGGGGACACGCGCTACATCACTTCCGGCCGCGACCTTGCCCAGTACGTGCACTTTGATTTCAGCTTCCAAGCCTACCTGAACGCGGCGCTCATTCTGTTGCCACTCGGTGGAGATGCCCTCGCCGGCAACAACCCCTACAAGACCTCGGCGACCCAGGCTGCGTTCGTGAACATGGGCGGACCTGAGATTCTGGACATGGTGACCAAGGCCGGCAACTGCGCCCTGAAGGCCGCTTGGTACCAGAAGTGGGGCGTCCATCGCCGCCTCCGGCCCGAGGCATTCAGCGGACGCGTGCACCAGACCATGACGGGGGTGAAGGACTACGCACTGCACCCTGAGCTGCTCAACTCCAAGGCGGTGACGTTCACCTTCAACCAGTCAGGGACCTACCTACAGTCCCAGGCCTACCCCGAGGGTTCGCCGACGCACTGCTCCTACCCCGCGGGTCACGCGGTGGTGGCGGGCGCGTGCGTGACGATCCTCAAGGCTTTCTTCGACGGCAACTACCTGCTTCCGAACCCCGTCGTTCCGACGGCGGACGGTCAAGCCCTCGTGCCCTATGCGGGCCCGCCGTTGACCCTCGGCAACGAGCTCGACAAGCTGGCCTCCAACATCTCCATCGGCCGCAACATCGCGGGCGTGCACTGGCGCACGGATGGCGACGAAGGCATGCGCCTCGGAGAGCAGCTGGCGATCGGGATCCTTGAGGACTTCCGCAACACCCGGCCCGAGATCGTGGCACCGTTCCAGTTCCGAGGCTTTGACGGCCAGAACGTTGTGATCTAGCACAGTTATCCGTTCAACGGGTTGCTTAGGGCTCCAGCAGCATCAGCTGCTCGGAGAGGGCCTCGCCCGTGATGGCGCCGTGGCTCGCGTGCCAGACGACTTCACCGTCATGAAACAGGAGCAGCTGCGGCGACTCGTGCCGGATGCCCAGCTCGGCCACGAGTCCACGCGCCAGCGGCTTCTCCGCGATGACGTCGATGTGGGCGCGCTGGACTCCGGAGGCGGCTTCGTCGCCCATCCACGCCTGGAAGCGGTCCTGGGCAGCGACGCTGATCGGGCAGATGGGGCTGTGCTTGAAGACGGCGATCGTCCGGCTCTTGGAGGCCGACTGAAGCTGGGCCAGTGCGTCCGTGGGGGAGGCGGAGAGCTCCAGCGGTTCAGCGGCGCGATCCATCTTGGCCTGCGGGTTGAGACCCTCCTGATCGATGTCTTGAGTGCCCACCGGCTCGGCCTGCCGGGCGCAGCTAGCGCTGAGGATGAGGGCGGCGAGCGGGAGCAGTGACCTTGTTTGCATGGTGGTGGGATCCATAGGCGTCGCTACGGGTCATGGGACGGACCGTGACATTGAGGTCCCTTTTCCCCATGGCGAAGCGGACGCCAATCGCACTCGGCTGGCTTGTTGAGGGTTGAGGCTTGAGCGAAAGCGCACGGAAGGCGCCGCCCCTAGGGTGGTGGCTGGCATGGATGCTCCCTTTTTGGGCCTTCTGTGGGGGGGCCTCCCTCGGCGGTGATCTGGCGCGCTTCTTGCTTCGCCCCCATACTGCCAATCCCCAAGCACGATGGCTCACCCACTGCGTGCAGCCCGCTTCGCTCTAACGACATCGACCTTCCCATGAATTCTAGACTCGCACTTCCTGCGGTGGCCCTCGTGACCGTGGCTCTCAGCGCATGCCAAGACCAGCCGGTGGATGCTGGCCCCGGCCTATCGCAGCTCACCGCACCCACAGGGCCCGCCATCGGCGGCGCGGCAGACGCCGGGCGTCCCGTGCTCGACTTCCTCATGATCGAGGACGCGCACCGGCGCGGACAGGCTTCGACGTTTCGGCTCAGCTCCGTTTCCTACGGCCGGGTTGTCGAACTTTGGGGCAAGAGCAGGCACGGCGTCCAGGTACGAGTGGCCTCTGACTTCGTCATCGGTGGGACGTACGAAGGCGATGGACAGAAGGTCACGCTTGTGTCCCAGCCGGTGCTTGGAACCGACCGCCTCATGATCGACGAAGTCGTCGACGGCTCAAGGAGCGCGCGTCAGCGCTTTCTCGACCTCGCAGAGGCTGCCGCCGTTACCGCCACCCCGCTGAGCGACGCGGGCGTTGACGGATCCGGACGGCTCTCGGAGGTGCCACGCAACGCGGCGCTCGTGCTCCAGTTCTCCGATCTCTTGGACCCAGCCTCACTCGCAGAGCTTGGCGCGCAGCTGAAGACGGGGTCCCCTTCGATCATTCCGTTTGATGCGCGGCTCGCCGCTCACGATCTGATGGGGGGCATCGACGCGGCCACCGGCGAGTTCCGCCCGACGCGCGTTGTCGTGGACTTTTCCGCCGTCGCGAACCCCGCTGGGCTTCCCGCCGGCAGCCTGCACGGAGTGCCCCACGCGGAGCTGCGGCTGCCCACGGTTGCAATTGCAGGCGTTTCCAGCCCGATCCTGAGTTCGGGAGGGACACCGCTTGGGATCAGTCCGGGCAGCGTCGACTTCTCGGCCGCCACGGTCGACGTCGTTCGGCCGTTCAGCGTGGCTTCCAGCGGGTCTTCCTACCGCGGCTTCCTTATGGACACGACCGCGCCGCGGCTCGTCGCGGAGGCCGAGGTTCAGATCGTCTCGGCGCCGGCCCAGGATCCGCTGATGGCTGATGTCTTCACGCTGCCCCGCGTGCAGTTCGCCGCCGCGGGCTGCGCCGGTCCTGCCCAAGTGGGTGATATCGTGACCCAGCCAGGCGTTGTTGCCGAGGTGATCGCGAATGGCGGAGCGGCCACCGGTGCGGGCCTCGACGGCGTCGAGGTTCGGCTTCTAGAGTTCCCCGCAGGATGGACGGGGCCCGAGCAGTGGATCACAGACGGCGTGGGCGTTGCCTTCTATCAGGCTCCCTACGATCTCAGCGTGGACGCCCGTCGTATCGCCTGCCTCGTGCAGGTCGCGCCGACGCCCCTCGGCGGCGCCGCGGCTCCGACCCGCGGCATCGATCCGGCCTCGTCGTTCCAGCTGCGCTTCAACGAGCCTATCGGCGAGATGGGCACCACGGAGCTCGAGTCGGTGCTGATCAGCAGCACGCCGATCGCGACGTCGGGTCTCTTTCAACCGCGCAGCGTCGCCCTTGCCGAAGGAATGACCTTCGGCGCGAGCTCGTTCAGCGGCGGCTACCTCGTTCAGCCGGAGGTGCCGCTCCGCCACGAGGCCGGCACGGCCGAGGTCTACTTCGTCACGCCACGCACCGGCACCCACGCGGTCCGCGACCTCGCTGGCAACGCGCTCGTGGAGTCCCCGGGTTCGATCGCGATGTCGATCGATCCGGATGCTGACCCCGTCGCCTCTGGCAGCGTGCTGTTCGGCTTTGAGGACGCGCGCGAGCTGGGCAACGTCGGCCCAGATTTTTCCGGACAGGTGATCCCTGACTTCGCTTCGAGCCTCGTACAGGCGCGCCCCGTCGTGCGCTTCCAGAGCGTGCTCGACAACGCGTCATCCGCGCTTCTGGCGCAGATGACTCCGTTCCCTGCGGGCGTACGCACCCCGCACGTGGGTCTCGGCTCGCGGTTGCAAACCCTGTGGCGCTACTCGGACATGGGCTTTGGGCTCACGGACCCCGCAACGCTGAACATCGACGTCGAAGGGCTCTACTGGGCGCCTTCCGGGGGCAGCGTCGCGGGAGACAGCTTCTCCTCGTACGAGATCAAGCTTTCACACTCGCGGTTTGCACCGGACGAGTTGATCGATCCGACCAGCCTCTTCCCGCAGTTTCCACTGTCAGGGATGCGCCCGACTTACGCGGCGAACGTGCTGCAGGGCGAGTCCCAAGAAGTCGTCCATCCGCGTCAGCTGGGCTACGCCATCATGCCCGGCAGCCTGACGACCGCGCCCTCCGGCACCAAGCTGATGCCCTTCCCCATGAATCGCGTGACGGGCGAGCCGACGCGCACTTTCACCTGGCGAGACACGACCAAGCGCGGTCGCAGCGGCGTGGCGAATGGTGGGGTGGACAGCGCACAGTACCTGTTGGTTCTGGGGCTTCCGGTTCCGTCGGTTCCCTTCTTCCCCTCCGGCGAGATTCGAACGAGCGGCCTTCCTCTCCTGATGGACTTCTCGGTCTTCCCGGACTCAGGCGCGAACGGCCAGAACAGCTGGGCCCTCAACCTCGCGACGAACAGTTCCTCGCGCCCCTACTTCAGGGCATTCAGCACGGGCGGCGTCGATGTGAGTGGGCAGACCATCACGGTGGACCCCGACAGCGAAACCGCGGCGAACGGCGGCTTCAATCCCGCGTCCAATCCACCTGGCCAGCCGACCTTTGGACGCGACAACGCGTACATGCTGGGTGCGGCGGACTTCGTCGTGCGCAAGAGCGTGGTGCACTCGGTCTGGATTGAGGCCGGGGCGTCCTCAGCGATCCGCCAGTTCACCCAGCCGCTCGCATCGAGCGCGGACGGGCAAGCGCTCGAGACAGGGGTCTCCGTGGACGTTCGCGGTGCGACCGAGATCGTCTACAGCAATTCAGGAGCTGCCGATACGGATAACGACGGCGATGAAAACGGAGTGGTCGACTACCTTGAGAGCTCTATGGGCCTCGACCTCTACGGCGACTTCTACAACGAAGACGACCAGACGGGTCTGAGTCACCGCGTGCTGTTCGAGAACCCGGGGCTCACCTTCACGGAGTCCCCGGCCGTCATCTTCGGCTCCGATTGGCGCGCCGATGCCAGCACCATCACCGGATCGCGCTACGTCCAGCTTCGCCTTTCGCTGGAATCGGATATCGACACCGGCGCGTCAGCGGCGGCCAGCGCCGTGGGCATCGCCTGGATCGAGTGACCGCAGGGTCGTGGACTTGATGGGTTAGAACTCAGCGCCGAGCCGCAGTCCTAGGACGAGGGCGTCACTGACTTCTTCGGAGCCCGACGGGTCCACGATCCACTGGATCTCCGGCTGGATCCATAGGCGCTCCGACCACTGCATCCGGTAGTAGGCATCGAAGGCTACTTCGTTGGAAGGCGGGTTCGGCTGCTCGAGTTCAGTGAAGTCCGCGAGCGACGCGTAGAGCCCTGCGCGGTCGTCCAGCCGATGGTTGAGTGGCGCTTCCACCACGAACCCGACGGCCGCGTGCTCCCCGATGGGGGAGACCCCATCGTCGGACCAGCCGTACTGGGCGAACACGTAAACGTGGTGGTCATCGAGTCCCGTGCGGGGCAGCGATCGCTCCCAGGTCGCGAAGATCCCCTCCGTGCCGGAGTCCACGCCGCCGTCGAACCGCTCGAACTGGCCGGTGTGCCTCCAGGCCCCGACCGTGGTTCGACTCTCCTGGCCGGCGCCGTGGTCCGTGACGATCTCCCACTGCAGGAGGTGCATGAAGTCGCCCGAGACGTCGTTGGAGAAGAAGGTCGACGGGCCGCGGCGTCCGGTCCTCACTTCGTCCACTCCGAAAGCCCCGTCGTAAAGCCCGTACCCGAGGGTCGCCGTGGAGTCTGACCAAGGGGCCCAGCTCTCCACGAAGAGGTTGATCGATGTCGCCGGGTCGGGATAGCTCGGGAAGACGAAGATCGACGGGCTGAAGCCCGCGGAGCTGTGGCTGAAGTCGCCGGCGGAGTCCACGTAGGCGAACTCCGAATTGGCGTCCATCTTGCCGACCTTGAGGCGCGCCCCGCTGGCCGCGAAGCAGCGCTCGTAGGAGAGCTCCATGATGTCGTCGCGGTTCTCATCGGTCTCGAGGTTGGAGTAGACCTGGTTGTCGCCCGAGTCGGCGCTGCCACCGCTTTCTGCGCGAATCGACTGGGCCACGACCGTCACGGTTCCCGCTCCTTCGGAATCGAAGAGGTCGCCCACATCGATCCCTGCTTCGAGCGTTGTGAGCACCCGTCCCGACGCTCGCTGACGGACGCCGCCCTCCGCCACCGTGTTCCACTCGGCGATGGTCGAGAGCCCAAGGTCCAGCCACGACGGGAGGATCCCTTCGCCGGTCTGGAGGCCAGGGGAGATAGGGCTCCCGAGGGAGAGCGACAGAATGAGTGTGGCGGGAGTGATGGGTTGCGCTCTCTCTTGTCGCTAGCGTGTCTTCGACGGACTGACGGAGTCCCAGCCCGCAAAGAAGGGCGAGGACCACGCGCGCTCCCCGTCGGTCTGGACGAGGCGCACGAACAGGTACTCCGGTTCCTCCGGGTCGGGGCGCCAGGGTAGCGTCCACTCAAGGTTCTCCTCAGCGGAAACCTCCTTCGTGGTGATGAGGCCGTCCTTCGTCCAGATCTCTACGCGCTCGATCGGAGCCGAACCCTGGGCCTTGATCGAAACGGCGAACTCCGCTGCCGCGGGAAGATCGGACCCCATCCAGTGAACGTCGCCGCCTTCAGAGCTTCTCGCCGTTACCTGGAGTTCGATGCGCGCCGTCGCTCCGTAGCACCTGCGTGACTGAAGCGCGTCGAAGATGGGCTGGCGATCGACGGCGTCGGCTCCCTCGCCGTGGGCCCACACGCACGCGTAGGCGGCGGAGGTCGAAAGGTGGTCTGAGCTCGCGACGAAGCCCAGCTTTTGCCCAGTCCCGAGGGCGTCCTTGCGCAGCTCTTCCATAGAGCTGACGTCGCGAAAGCCCTGGAAGATCTCCGCCACGGGACGCATGAGGTCGTCGCGTTTCTCCCAGACGTCCCCGGAGAAGCGTGCGCCGGGCACGCTGGCCGTTGCGTGGGGGATGGTCAGGACCTCGCCAGGCGAGAACTCGGCCCAGAACTCGGTCAGGGGCGGGCGGTGGGGGCGCAGGAAGTCGGCGTCAGGCGCGAGGCCAATGACGTTGTGGTCGGTGTTGGACTGGCTGCGCTCGTAGGCGCGGAGCGCCGCGAAGTGCCCGGGCCGGTGATGGCGATCGGCTGCGGCGACGTGCTCTTGCCAGGGGCGCCCTACGCCTTGCCCTTGGTCGAGGTCCCGCGCGTGATCGGTCAGTCCCACGAAGTCCAGGGCACCGGGGCCTTTGGCGTAGCGGTACGCGTCGTCGATGGATCCGTCGAAGAAGGGGAAGCAGAGGCTGAGGTCGGTGTGGCGGTGGAGGTCGCCGTAGAGGAGCGTGAAGGGCGCGCCGTTGACGTCGACCTTCGTTCTCTCGAAGGCCCGAACCTCGGGGGCCCGAAGCTCTGTGGCGACGACGGGGCCTTTCTGATCTCGCGCCTGCGGTGCCTCCCCGAGAGAAAGCGCAGCTGGCTCCCCGTCAGGCACGTCGACGAGCCGGGTACCCCGGAACTGAGCGTCTCTGCGCCGGTCAGCTCGCCCTGTTTCGAACGCGATTTGAAGGCCCTTGAACGCACGTACGAAAGCGAGCCTCTGTTCGCCGTCCCGCTGCCGTTCGTCCAGTCGATAGAGCTCCGTCTGCTGTCGATCGACGAACTTCGTCAAGTAGACGGAGAAGCCTCGCTCCACGTGGGTGGAGAGCCGTGGAATCGCCAGCGACGCCTCACGCTGGTGCACATGGCGATAGGCGAGCCAGATCGCTCCACTCTCATCGCTGTGGACGATAGGGCGCTCGTAAAACACGCCGACCCGCTCCGCGCCAGGCCGCCGCTTGAGCTCTTCGCGCTGGGCCTTGAAGGACGGCATGGGCACATCGATCTCAGTGATCGACCCCTCGCGGGTGACGAGTGCCAACTTGACGGCGCGCCAGGAGTGCAGCGGCCCACTCGTATCGGTGACGTTGTTCCACTGCTGATCCACGCTGCGGTACGGCGCGCCCCAGCCGTCGGGCCCTTCTTCCCACGTTACGACGAACACACCGCGGCTGAACTCTGCGACGTGGGGCCTGGCCTGGAAGCGCGGTCCGCCCGCGATCAAGAATGGCTCGCCGGGTGTTCCCTCTTGTATGACGGCGCCCAGCACGTCAAAGGACCCGCCGTGCTGCACATCCCCGGAGTATTCGTCCCAAACCACGAGCTGTGCGTCACCTGCTCGGCCGCTCGACGCAGACCCCGCGACGGTGACAGGTCCTCGAACGGTGACGCCGCTACCGTTCGTGACGACATCGCCGCCCCCAGGCGCACGCTCGATGTAGACCGGCTCGCTGGGAAACTCAAACTCGGGCGGTGCCTCGCGGCTAGCGAGCATCTCCGCGCCCGCGTCTTCCTGGAAGATCACTTTCTTCTGCAGGGGCTGCAGCGCGCAAAGCAGCAGCGGAACGCCGAGCACGAGCACCGTTCCCTTCACTGAGCCCGCCATACTCATGAAGCTGTCGGTGCAGGGTCATGAAGAGGGTGGGCTGAGGGCTGGGGGGTCGTCATGGGGGAACTCTAGCAGCTCCAGCCGCACGAGGCTCCCCTTGGGGATCAGCCTACTTCGTTGGGTCGAGCTCAACCTTGACGGAGGCCTCGCCGCCGAGGGTCACCTTTTGGCTCGCTTCCAACTTGTCACCGCCACTCTGACTGACCTTGACGGTGTACGTCCCCGGGAAGAACGGCCCGAGTCGAACCTTGCCATGGAGCAGGATTCCGCTTTCGACCTGGCGACCGTGATCGTCGACAACGCTAGCGTGCACGTAGGACCCCGACTCGTTCACCGTCGGGGTTTCGATGTCGACGAGGGTTCCCGGCTGTAGGACGAGATCGTCGACGGTGACGGTTGCCATGGTTTCAGCGACGATGGACACCCAGGGCGAGACTTGATCTTGTCGCGAAGCGCGGAGCCGGAATCTTCCGGCTCCGAGGCCGCCCGCGAGAAAGTCGCCCGACGGGGTAGCCTTCCACCGGCTTCCGTCGATGGGGTTCTGACCTCGGACTTCCACGACCGCACCCGCCACCGTCTTGCCATCTGCGTCGACGACGCGCCCGGCGATCGCGGCGGCGGCGCTCATGCGGAGCTCTAAATCGGTCATCGACTCCCCCGGGGGGAGCTCTAGATCCTTGAGCTCGACGCGGCCGAGGTGGGGGAACTGGGGTGCAGGAGCTGCATCGCCCACGATCGCACCCATCCGAATCGTGGCTGCCAGCAGCCTGTACTGCCCGGATACCAGGTTGGAGAAAGCGAAGGCGCCTCCTGCCGTCGACGTCGTCGATTGAATCGAGCTACCTGCGGCACCCTCAGCTGGACGACCAAACGCGATGATCTTCTGCCCTTCCACGGGCTCCCCATCGGGGCCGAGCAGGAACCCGGACAGCCCGCTTGTGTCGAATGAGATCTCGAACTCGTAGCTCTTCACCGACGGAATCTCGACCTCTTTGAAGAGGCTTCCCTTCCCGTCTGGTGCGCTGACCTGAAAGCGGTACGCGGCGCCCTCGTCCAGGATGATGGAGAAGATCCCGCTTTCGTTTGCCTTAGCTTTCTTGCGTAGGTGCCCGCGGGTCCTGTCTGCCCAGCCCACGTTGATCCGGGCATTGGCGAGCGGCTCCGAGTTACGGATCACGCGCCCCTGGACGCGGACGTACGTGTCCATGATCTGGGCCAATTGGACTTCCGTTCTCTCACCTTCTACGACTTCCAGCTGGACCTGCTGTTGGGGGACGCGCTCCAAGTCCTCGCCCTTGGCGTGCGTGTAGAAGGTGTAGCTCCCCGGGGAAAGATGCTCGAACAGGAACGTCCCGTCCTCCGCTGTCTTCGTCCTCTCGCTCCGCAACGAGCTGACACGCTCCGAGCTACCTGGCCACCGCACCAGCATGAGAGTGACCGCGATGTGGGCGGCAGGTACACCGTGGATGTCCATGAGTTGCCCCTCGGCAGAGCCACCCTCAGTCAACGTGATCTTGACGCGATCTGGCGCAGCGCTTCCCCCAACATCAATGACGTCGCTGACCCCAGCCGCGCGGCTTTCGGCTTCAGCGATCAGGCGGACCAGTCCGTCCTCTTCACGTGTCAGACGGACTAGGCCTTGGGCGTTGGTCTTGGGTCTCGCCACTCGAAACCGTTCGGTGCGCGCCATTTCTAGGAAGCCCATGTTGGCCTTCTGATAGTGCACCGAAGCACCCTCGATAGGGCGATCCGCCGTGTCCACAACGAGGACTTCGATCCCCAGATCTCCTTCGTCTGAATCAAGTTCAGGATCGGGCTCCGCGGCAGCGGGCGCGGGTTCAAGTTCCTCCTGTGCGACCAGCGGAGCCGCTGAGCGGCTCGCACTCGCTGGCTCCGTCGAGCGCGGCTGCTCTAGCTCCGGGGCGTCAGCCGCAGGCTCTTCGGAGTCGGATGCCAGCCCCATTGAGATCGACGAATCGTCTGCAAGATCCTGCTCACTCGTCCATCGGAACAGACTCCACAGGGCGACCGCCATACATGCGACGGCAACGACTGAAATGGCGACTTTCTTCATGGGTAACCTCGAGCGGTAGCGGCCTTCTGCGCTCACGGAAAGGCCACCGCAGGTATAGCCGTGTTTGCAACGTCCTAGGCCTGAAATAAGCGCTAAGAATCGACAGACCACTGCGTTTCGCGCAGCAGCATCGCGTCCGCGGCCCTTGCGCTTCGCTTCGAGAATTCACCTGACTAGCCAGGCATCATCCTCGAAAGAGCCGCGGCCACGGCACTGCTGCACGATCTGACGATCCTTAGCGCTTATTCCAGGCCTAGAGCGGCTCAGGCTGAGCTCAGACCGCGTCGAACTGCCGTAACCGCTTAGGGGATTGTATGCGACATGCCGATGCTCACAGGGATCTCTTTCCCGCTCGTGTGTTCCTCACACCGCGACCCGTGCCTGGACTCATTTCCTTCGCTGGCCTGCTCCTTCTACAGCAAGGCCTGCTGGCCCCGGTCAATACGCCTTCGCGGGGCACTCTTCGAATTGGCATGTCCACGGCTCTTACGGGCCCAGCCGCGGCCTTAGGCCAGGGCGTAAAGAGTGGGGCAGACGCCTACTTTCGCGCCGTGAACGCAGCCGGCGGCGTGCATGGACACATGCTGGAGCTCGTCGCCCTCGACGACGGCTACGAGCCATCGCGTACGGGGCCCAACATGCGCGCACTCGTAGGCGAACACGAGGTCTTTGCCGTGATGGGCAATGTCGGGACGCCGACGGCCGCGGTGGCGGTTCCCATCGCGCAGGAGCTCGCGGTTCCGCTCTTCGGCGCGTTTACAGGGGCTGGCTTGCTGCGCAAGACGCCGCCCGACCGGTGGATCGTGAACTACCGTGCGAGCTACGCCCAGGAGACGGCGGCCATGGTGACGGGGCTCGTGAACGAGCTCGGGTTGGAGCCTTCGCAAATAGGCTTCTTTACCCAGGACGACGCCTACGGGATGGCGGGCTACTCCGGCGGGATGAAGGCCCTCAAGGAGATGGGCTACGGGGCTGCGGAGTCCCTTCCCCACGGCCGCTACCCGCGCAACACGGTCCAAGTAGAAGGCGGGCTCGCCGCCATCATGGATCCGCGTAACGACGTGAAGGCGGTCATCATGGTGGGCGCCTACAAACCGTGTGGCCAGTTTGTGCGGCTGGCGAGGCGACACGGACTCGATGCGCTCTTCCTCAACGTTTCTTTCGTGGGCTCAGCGGCCCTGGCGAAAGCCCTGGGACCGGTGGGCGAGGGAGTGGTGGTCACCCAGGTGGTTCCACACTTCGAATCCGACTTCGCCGGGGTCCAGGACTACCGCGCTCTCATGCCGGCAGAAGAACAGGGCTTCGTCTCGCTTGAGGGCTATCTATTGGCTCGCGCGTTCGTCGCGGGCCTGAAGGGCGTCGATGGTGAGCTCACGCGCGACTCCTTCATCGACACGCTAGAGACCGGCCTTCCCATCGATCTCGGCCTGGGAGCCCCAGCCCAGCTGTCTCCCTCCGATCACCAGCTCTCCGACACGGTCTGGCTCACGGTCATCCAAGCGGATGGCGCCTACCGTGCCATTGAAAGCTGGTCCGAACTTCGTGCCTACCTGGAGGTCCTCTGATGAGCACTCAACCGTCGAAACAAACTGGGGCAGACGTGGAGAGCAAGGGCACCAACATTGAGGGCGAGCTGCGCAAGCTGTCGCTGGGTGGCGCGGGGCTCTTTACGCTGCTCGTGGTCGCCTTGGTGATGGTCCTTGAGTCGCTGGGGTCACAGCTAGGCGTGTTCGAATCGAAGATCGTTCCTACCGAGCGCGCCGTCGGCGGAATGCTCGACGCTATGGGTGAGATCGCGGCTCGGGAGACGGCCGTTCTGGCCGCAACGGACAGCGCAGCCGTCGAAGCCCTCGGCGACGATAGCGCTGCGGCATCCACCGCCGAGCGAGCGCTTGTGACCCTGGAAGCAGCGCTTGAATCAGAGCGCCATGGGTCGCTATCGGACGAGTTCAGTGCCTTCCGTCAGTCAGCGGACGACCTGACGGCGGCGGCAGTTGAGTCTCACAGTGCCAGCGATGCCTTGGCGGCCAAGCTCAGCGCAGCGCAGTCCCAGGTGGCTAAGGTCCTTGGGTCAGTGAGTGCCCTTGAGGGCGAGGTGCAGCTGCGCTACATCCTCCTTCTGCGCGAGATCGACTCGGCGCAATCTGCGGACGCGGTCCATCGACTCGTGAGCGGCAACGTTCGCATGATCGACGAGCGGGTTAGCGCGGCGCGCACGATGATTGAGGTCCTTGGCCGACGGATCGAGCAGGTGGCTTTGACGCGGAATCGCGACGAGCTCAATTCGCTCGATTCTAACGAGCTGGCCCAGGCCGCGGCCGGTGCTCAGGCTGCGATCAAGCAGCTCGGGCTCGCCCTCGATGACGAGCAGGACGCCGGCCTCGCTACGTCCGTGGCTGAGGCGGCCGTCGAGCTCGAGAGGACACTGACTCTACTTCATCGATCCGGATCCACAGCGGGCCTCGTCGACCTGCGTCACGCCTACTTCGACGCGGGCGCCACGATGCGTTCCGCGCAGGCGGCCGGCCACGACCGAAGTCTCAGCGCCAATGCGACCCTCGAGGACGTGGGCGCAGACGTGCGAGCCGCAGCGGCGGCCAGCCAGGCCCAAGCCGACGCCGTGGTTCAGACCACCCGCATCGGAGTCTCGCTGCTCGTTCTCCTCGGGCTTGGATTCTGCATGTTCTCAGGGCGGAGGATCCTCTTGGCTCTGAAGGCGCTTCGCAAGCAGAACGCGGACCTCGCCGCCCTCAAGGACGAGCTCAGTGAAGCCAACGCCTCCCTTGAGGCGCGCGTAGAAGCGCGAACGCAGGAGCTCGCAGCGCGCGAGGCATCCACGCGCCTGCTCCTCGACAGCATGGGGGATGGGATCTTCGAGGTGAACGCCGAGGGATCCCTCGTCGGTGAGCGCTCCAAGGCCGTCGACGATTGGTTCGGCGACCGACTCGCCGCAGAGAAGCCGCGCATTTGGAACGTGCTGACTGAGGACGCGGCCCTTGAGGCTTCTGTTCAGTTTGGCTGGGACCAACTCTTCGAGGACTTCCTGCCCTTCGAGGTAGCGGCGGACCAGGTTCCCCGACGATTCGAACGTGACGGCAGGGTCTTTGACGTGGAGTATCGCAAAGGTGCTCAGGAGTCCACCGTTCTCGTCGTCGTCCGTGATTGGACAGCCAACGAGGCGGCCGAACGAGCGGAGCGCGAGAGCCGAGACCTCCAGACCCTTGTCGGCAATCTGCTGCGGGATCGCGAGGGCTTCGAGCTCACTCGAGCCGAGTGTTCGCAGCTCATTGAGACCCTCGAACAGGCCGTGGAGCTCACGGAGACGAAGAGGGCACTGCACACACTGAAGGGCAACACGGCGAGCTACGGCTTTAGTTCCGTCGCGGAGCGCTGCCACTCGCTAGAGGACATGATCGCCGAAGAGGAGATCGCTCCGTCCCCCGGCGAACTGACCGCCCTCAGGGAAGAGTGGGAGTCTGGACTTGACCGTCTCAAGGACTTCATTCAATCCGACGAGGCCTCAGGCTTTCAGTTGGAGCAGCGGGAGGTCGAGCACTTACGTCGCCTGCTCTTGGAGAACCGGGGGAGCGAGGAAATTCTCAGGCTCATCTCCACGTGGTCGCTCACGCCGGCGAAGTCCTACTTGACGCGACTGAAAAGCCAAGCGCGCCGCGTGGCGTCCAGCCTCGCCAAGGAAGTGAACGTGACGGTGAACCACAACGGCGTTCGCGTCGACTCGCAGTTCGACCCACTTTGGCCTTTGATGATTCACTTGATTCGGAACTCGATCGACCATGGACTCGAATCTTCTGATCAGAGAGAGGCCGCTGGGAAGTCCCGTGTCGGCAGCTTGACGCTCTCCGCAGAGCAAACGAGCGGATCGATCGTGATCGAGGTGGCAGACGACGGAGCGGGGATCCCCGAGGACACTCTCCGAAGCCGCCTTGGGTCAGAGGCCGACGGCTTGACCTTGCTCGAGGTCATCGCCCACGATGGGCTTTCGTCCAAGGACCAGGTCACGGATCTCTCCGGCCGTGGCATCGGAGTGGGCGCGGTCCTTTCGATGACGGAGGAGCTCGGAGGGACGATCCAGATCTCGACGACCTTGGGCAAGGGAACCTGCCTGCGCCTCGAGTTCCCTCTGCCAGAGTCACTGCCTTCAACGGCCGTGGCGGCTGCCTAACCTAAGGGGATCCGGCACCGGAAGCGCCCGTGGGGCTTTGCCGGCTTTTGCGTGAAGTTCCTGTGACGAACTGAGGCCCCGTGGATCTGCCACGGAGCCTTGTCAGCGTCCACTTCCCATCTTCGGGACGCGCCCCTGCCAGCTCGTCCTACGCGGCGGCTGCCCCTTCGTTGGGTAGCCCCCGTGCTCGCTTCGATCGCCGTCCGCGCGGTCTGGCTCTATTTGTCGTGGGATCTTTTCTTTCACTGCGATGAGAGGGGGTACTTGGATCTAGCGGAGACCTGGGCGCGGGCGGGGACCTATCACGGGGAATGGGCGCCCCTGCACGTTTTCTTTCTCGGGTCTTGGATCGAGTGGCTGGGGCCGGAGACCGGCGTGCGGATGGCACGGTGCGCTCTGTCGGTGGCTTCGGTTCTCACCGGGATCGCGCTCATGGGCATCGGCACCGCCGCAGCGGGCCGCAGGGTGGGCTGCGTCACCGGTTGGGTCTGGGCGCTGTACTTGCCGCTCGTGCCCTTCGCCCACGTGCTCCTTTCGGAAGGGCTGCAGATGCTCTTGCTCTTCACCTGTCTGTGGCTCTTGGTGGTGGCGAAGCAGCGGCTCGGCTCGGACGGCCCTTCGAAGGGCGCGGGCGGTATCGACGGTCGAGTTCTTTTGGCCGGGGTCCTGATGGGGGGCGCAGGCCTTGCGCGGGACGCGAGCGTGCTTTGGCTCGTCGCGATCACGCTGTGGTGCATGCACCAGCTGAGCTTCGCCCGCGGCCTTGGATTTGCGGCGACCGCGCTGCTTGTCATCGCGCCGTGGAGCGCGTCGATTTCCCGCGACATCGGGAGCTTTCAGCTTCTTGGACGAACGGCGGGGGTTAACGCCTACCTCGGCTGGAATGCTCACTACATCAACTTTGATCATGGCGGGGGCTTGGCGCTGGATCCCGGTGTGCCCGGAAGCTCACTTCGCTCATCCCTGACGGAGCCCCCGGCGGGCGTGGAGGCTTGGACCTACGAGTTCGATCCCAGCGCGGCTGCGCGTCAACGGGGCGCGATTGCCCAGGGCCTCAGATTCATCGCGGCGAACCCAGGCTTTTTTCTGCGCACCCGCGTCGTCAAGGCGGCGGATCTTCTGACGCCCAATTCCTACATGGTGCGCTTCCTCCGCATGCCCAGGGGCGCTTCCGAGGATGCTGCTCGCGAGTTCACCGGATACCGCCCCGTGATGCCCTCCACGGGTCTGCGCGCCTTCCTTGCTGCAATAGCCGTCGTGAGCGCGGTCGCACTGATGCTCTTCGCGGTCGTTGGTGTAGGAGCGTGTGCCTTCACAGCGGGGGGCAGTGCCCTGTGGCTGGCGGCCTGGGGCGCGACGCTTCCGATGATTTTCATCGTCACGATGTCGAGGTTCCGCGCCCCTCTTGACGGCTTGATGATGGTCCCTGCCTCGGCGGTCATCGTCGCCTTGATAGACCGACGCTCGCGCGTAGCGAGCGTGCCGGACCCGCGCCGGCCTCTTCGCTTTGCCGCAACCACCGCGGCGCTGACCGGCCTCCTCTTCCTTTGGTTTCTCGCTATCCCCTCGCTCGACGCTTCCCTCCGTGGCCTCCCATGAATCACCCCAGCTGCAGCCGCCTGCTCCTCTCGCTTCCCATCGTGCTCCTCATTGCCGTTACCACGCTTGCCTTGGCAACGTCCCCGGACAACGAGGATCTTCTTCGGGTCGCCTTCGAGGGCAAAGAGCCCAGCAGCCTTCGGGCCGTCAACGCGCTCGCCATGCGCGGCTACTTCGCCTCGAAGCCCCGGAACGAGGCCCGAAAGTTGATCGCGACGATGCCCGAAAACGTTCGCATGTACGTAGAGCGCGAGCAGCCCTGGCATTCGATTGGTCGTTAGCTGATCACCTCCATGCGGACTCGACGGGACTTTTCCTCGTAGCGATTCCTCAACCGACGGACTCGCGATCGTGTTTCGTTGAGGTGGACGGTTCGGCGTCATAGGGCTTCGATGCGGTAAACGAAGGCGGTAGGCTTCCGTCGGACCGGACCGCCCCTTCGGAGTTTCCGCACGCTTCTATGCCGTCAACTAACGCCACGCCGCCCAGCACCCTCGTGATCTTCGGGGGAACCGGCGACCTCGCGCGCCGCAAGCTCCTTCCCGCCCTCGCCCACTTGATGGCCGATGGGGCCATTTCGCCTCAAACGCGAATTTTGGGCGTCGCGACGAGTCCCGAGAACACCGAGGATTCCTACCACGCGCTCGTTGCTGGCTCCTTGGAGGAGGCCGGGATCTCCGCCTCCGACGCTAAGGCCTTCTGCGATCGATGCGTGAACTACCAGTCCCTTGGGGATCGCTCGACCGCGGCCTATCGGGCGCTAGCGGAACGCATCTCAGCCTTGGAGTCAGAGCACGGGCTCCCGCCTCGGCGGGCCTTCTATCTCGCGTTGCCTACGGCGGCCCTCGCGGGCGCCGTGGAGGGGCTAACGGCGGCGGGTCTCAACGGGGCGAATCGCCGCGCCGGCGACCAGGCCCATCCGGACGGCTGGACACGGGTCGTTGTGGAGAAGCCCTTCGGGATGGACCTGGCTTCCGCCCAGAGCCTCGTCGAACTGCTGCGCCGGTCCTACAAGGAGCGTCAGATCTTCCGCATCGATCACTACCTCGGGAAGGAAACGGTCCAGAACCTGCTCGCCTTCCGGTTCGGCAACTCGATCTTCGAAGCGCTTTGGAATCGGGATCGCATCGCAGCCGTCGAGATCACCGTGGCGGAAGATCTCGGGCTTGGAACGCGGGCGGGCTACTACGACCAATCGGGTGCCCTGCGCGACATGATCCAGAATCACCTCACGCAGCTCCTGACGCTTGTCGCCATGGAGGTGCCGCCGCACATCGATGCGGACTCGGTGCGCTACGAGAAAGCCAAGGTGCTGCGGTCGCTTGCGCCCCTGGCGAAGAGCGACGTCGTTTTCGGGCAGTACACCGCCGGCGGCGATTCGCTGGGCTACTTGGAGGAGCCTGACGTGCCGCAGGACTCGAAGACCGAGACGTTCGCGGCGGTTCGCTGCTCGATCATGAACTGGCGCTGGCAGGGCGTACCCTTCTACCTGCGGTCTGGGAAGCGCATGGGGCGCAGGCTCTCCCGCATCGGCGTGCAGTTCAAGGACTCGCCCGTTTGCATGTTCGAGAACGAGGGGGTCTGCGAGGTCAGCCGCAACGTCCTCACCATGACGCTTCAGCCCGACGCGGGGTTCTCTATGTTCATGAACGTCAAGGAGCCGGGATCGGGCATCAACCTCGACCAGTTCCCGCTGACGTTCCGCCACGCGGACCACTTCCCCGATCTTCCCGACGCCTACGAAACGCTGCTTCTCGACGTTCTACGCGGTGATCAGACGCTCTTTGTCCACAGCGATGAGGTGCTGCGGTCCTGGGAGATCTTCGATCCGGTTCTGTCCATGAAGCACGATGTGCACCCCTACGAAGCAGGTAGCTGGGGGCCAGCGAAGGCCGCGGGCTTCGGCATCGCGGATCAGAGGCTGATGCGCGAGAACTGAATGCACTGAATTCGTTCACTCGCTGTCTCTTCTGGCTGGCTCCACTCCACGACACGCTCTCTTCCATGACCACCACCCATCCCTCAGCGCTGGCATTCTCCGTCTTCCGAGACGCTCCCTCCGTCATCGATGGCCTTGCCCATCACGTTGTTGAGTGCGCGGCGGCGGCGATCGAAGCCCGCGGTGTGTTCCGCGTGGCGCTGTCGGGCGGCGGGACACCGAGGCCGCTCTACGAGCGCTTGGCGAGCCCTGAATTCTCGAAGCAGGTCGACTGGTCCAAGGTCCATGTGTTCTTCTGCGACGATCGATGCGTACCCGCGGACGACGCGGCGAGCAACGCGCGGCTCGTCGACGAATCGCTGACGGGACAGGTGCCGATCCCGAAGGGGCAGGTGCACATCATGGACGGTGCGGCTGACCCGGCTAGCGCCGCAGCGAAGTACGCGGAAGCGCTTGGCAGCGAGCCCTTAGACCTCGCGCTCATGGGGATGGGGGGCGACGGTCACACGGCGTCGCTATTCCCAGGCGGCCAAGAACTACAGGAGGGACAGCAGCGCTGCGTACCCTCCACTAGCCCCGTAGCGCCCACATCCAGGTTGACGCTGACGCTGCCCGTGTTCGCGGAGGCGCGCCAAGTGGTGTTCCTCGTGCTCGGCGCTGACAAAGCGGCGCGCGTTGCGGAGGTCGAAGCCCAAGCCAGCGGCGTGCACGATCCCCTGAAGAATCTGCCCGCGGCACTCGTCTGCGCCCTCGCGGCGAGAGCGGGCCGCTCTGCGCGCTGGTTCGTGGACGAGGGCGCGGCTTCGGCCCTTCCTGCGGGCGGAGCCGCCGGCCTTGCGGACTTCGGCATGATCGGTCTCGCGGTCATGGGTCGCAACCTCGCCATGAACGTCATGGACCGCGACTTCGAGGTGGCGGTGTGGAACCTTGAGCCCGAACTGATGCGGAGCGCGGTGGCGGAGACGGAGGGAAGGCTCATGGGCACGGCGTCCCTCGCCGAGCTAGTGGCGAGCCTCGAGAGGCCGCGACGCATCATGATGATGATCATGGCGGGCAAGCCCGTGGACATGGTGCTCGACGCTCTGGTGCCGCTCCTCGACGAGGGCGACATCGTGATTGACGGAGGCAACTCTTGGTTCGAGGACACGCGGCGCCGCGAACAGCGGATGCGCGAAGCCGGCTTCCGCTTTGTCGGCGTGGGGGTTTCTGGCGGCGAGGAGGGGGCGCGCAACGGGCCGGCTCTGATGCCGGGTGGCGACGCAGATGCCTACGAGCGAATCCGCCCGGTGATGGAAGCGATCGCCGCCAAGACGGAGTACGGCGCGTGCGTCACGCACGTCGGCACAGACGGGGCAGGCCACTTCGTCAAGATGGTGCACAACGGAATCGAGTACGCCGACATGCAGTTCATCGCGGAGGCGTACGACGTGCTGCAGCGACGCCTCGGCATGGGACCCGAAGCGCTCGCCGAGACCTTCGCGAAGTGGAACGAAGGGCCGCTCGCGTCGTTCCTTGTCGAGATCACCGCGAAGATTCTCGCCAAGCCCGATCCGAACGGCGGATGGCTCATCGACCGCGTGCTCGACAAGGCCGGGCAGAAGGGCACGGGGCGCATGACGGCCAAGGTAGCGCTCGATCTAGGCGTTTCCATTCCGTCGATTGCCGCGGCCATTGACGCGCGCGTGCTTTCCAGCATGAAGGCCCAGCGCCTACGGTTCGCCAAGGTGCTGACCGGTCCGCCGGAGTCTAGCGACGCCGAAGGGGGCATCACGGTGGATGACGTGGAGGCCGCGCTGTTCGCTGCGAAGGCGGGGGCGTACGCCCAGGGGATGGCGCTGATCGCGGCGGGTGCAGAGCACTACGGATGGTCGATCAACTCCAGTGAGATCGCGCGCATCTGGACGGGCGGCTGCATCATTCGTGCGCGCTTCCTTGAGACCATGACGGCGGCTTGGAATCGGCGTGCGGACCTGCCCAACCTGCTGGTGGACGAAACCGTGCGCAAGGAAATCGACGACCGGCAGGTGGCTTGGCGCAAGGTCGTGGGCGCGGCGGTGGCATCGGGTATTCCGGTGCCTGGCATGGCAGCTAGCCTGGCCTACTTCGACTCGCTTCGTTCAGCCCGTTTGCCCCAGAACATGGTGCAGGCTCAGCGCGATGCGTTTGGCGCTCACACGTATCAGACGGTGGATCAACCGGACGGTCCCTTCGTTCACTCCGACTGGCTTAGCTGACGTTTATGGCCGAGTCTATGGCCGAGTCTATAGCTGGCGCTTAGGCTGACTTCGGCTCGATCTTGGCGATTCGGTGGGAGAGGAGCTGCTGCACGATGAGCAGCTCGTCGGTATTCCTGACGGTGTGAGAAGCGCCAGGGTCGCGGTGCAGGACCGAGGGGTGCTCGTGTTCTACCTGGACCTGTTCGATGCCCTTTGTATTGAGCGCCAAGCGGCAGACCCGCATCACATCCATCACGCGGTCTGAAAGCCGGCGGCCTGCGGGTTCCTGGAAGATGAACTCTGCTGTGCCGGCCTGGGCTGTGGCCGCACAGGTCGAGGGACGAACGGCGGGCCCAACGGATCGGACAGTGGCCGGCCAAGGCTCCGCCTGCCACGTCGGGCGCGAGAAGAGACCCCAGAGGCCTGCGCGGTCGTGGGCTCGAACCCTGAACTCCATCACTTCGTAGCCGCCTCCCGACAGATCGGGGCGGGGCGTCCAGACGACGCCTGAGGGCTGGGCTTCGAGTTGCTCGAGGCGGTTTCGCCAGTAGGCGGGCTCTAGGAGAAGGGGATGAACAGATTTTCGCGCTCGCATGACCCTCCCTGAAGCGACACCAGGGGCCCTGACGAACGACCAATTCGGCCGAAATCGCACTTGGGGCACTTTGTTTCGCCCAATGCGCCTCGCTTCACGGGATGGATGCGCGATTTTGAACCACAATTCCGCATTCCTACTCCCCAAAGCCCTATTTGCCGGGCTCCCGGGTGCTGATCGGGCAGCCCTCGATGTTCGGTCTTTGCTAGACCGCCTCACAGCCCCCGGATTCATGAGACGGTGGCTCCACCCTTGACGCTCTCTGCGGCGCGTAAGTCTTCCGGGTGCAATCAACGTGTGTGCTGCTTGAAGATGGTTCGGGGTTCTCAGACTCCATACGATTCACGCGGGCTCACCCAACGATCGGACAGATTCCAACGTGCGATCGGGCGCTCCTATTTCCTTCTCTCTCCAGCCTAGATCGATCGCTCGAGCATGCGCATCTCACCTCTGCGTCCTTCCGCCGGACCTGCCCTTCGCCTTCGTGGCGCCGGGCTCGTATTGAGCGCGCTAGCCGCGTCCTCTGTCTTAGCCCCGGCGTCCGGGTACGCACTCCAGGAAGTTGAACCGGCGGAGGTCGAGCCGGCAGCTGAACCGGCCGAGGCCGACGCCCCGGCCGCCAAGCCGCTGTTCCTTACCGCTAGCCGCGTGATCGTCCGGCCAGGCCACGTACTGGAGAACGCGAGCGTGCTCATCGAAGATGGGAAGATCACCGCGGTGGGGACGGACCTCACGGCGCCCGAAGGCGCTGAAGCGATTGAAGGCGAAGTGATCTGCGCTGCTTTCATGGATCCCTGGTCCACAGCGGGCGTCGAGTCGGCCTCCGCAAGGTCGATGGATGTCAATGCAGCGACCCAGGCCGTCGACGCCCTCGACCCGTATGGGCAAGGTCCCATTCTCCAGGAGCTCACCGCTGCGGGCGTGCTTCTGACGCGCAGTCAGGTCGGACGTACTGCGAACTTCAGTGGGATCAATGCGGTCATTCGAACGTTCAGCGCGGACGTGGTGCTGGGCGATGCTTCGGTGTCGGCCACCATCGGTGCACCGCGTCAGAGCGCGGCGAACTTCGGTCGGAACGGAAGCGGGTTCAGCTTTGGGCCCCAGAGCGTGGACCCAATCGATCGCCTCAGTCAAATCGACAAGCTCGGCTCCGAGCTCGAGTCAGGCGCTAAGTACGCGGGCGATGTGGCGTCCTACGAGGCGGACCTCGCTGAGTGGGAGACCGCTATCGCCGAGAAAGAGAAGGAGTTGAACGACGACTTCAAGAAGGCGAAGAAGGCCCGCGACAAGGCCGTTGAGAAGGCCGAAAAGGACGGCAAGGACGTCAAGGAGAAGAAGTACAAGGAGGACAAGCGTCCTCGCGCGCCGCGCTTTGACGCGGAGAAGGCTGCCTTCGCCGATGTCGTCCAAGGCAAGATGCCGTTGGTCGTGCACGCCGAGCGCGCCCTGGAGATTCGCGACATTCTGCGCGTCACCGAGGCCCACCCCCGACTGCGCTTGGTCATCGCCGGCGGCACTTCGGCCCTCGCCTGTAAGTCGGCGCTGGCTGCACGCGGCGTGACCGTGATCGTGGCGCCGAGCCCCGCCAAGCCGGGCGGTCCCGTCGGCGAGCTTGATCCAGGCCTTGCCTTGGCCGCCGAGCTCGACGCCGCCGGCATCAACGTTCTCATCGGTTCGGGCGGCAGCTCGGCCCGCGCTTCGCGCGACCTGCCGCTACTCGCCGCGCTCGCGGTGGGCCATGGCCTGAGCCGCGATACGGCTCTCCGCGCCATCACATCCGGCCCGGCCGCCGCGTTCGACGTGGCTGACCAGGTCGGAACCGTGCAGCGGGGCAAGTCCGCGGACTTGCTCGTGCTTTCGGGCGATCCTCTCTCCAGCTCCTCACGTGTTCTCGCCGCCATCTCCGGCGGTGCCGTGGCTTCACCAGCGAGCCGCTAGCGGCAAGATCCCCTAGGCCCTTCCGCCGAGCCCCATTCACCATGCTGACCCTCCCTCTACTCGCCCTTGCGCTCGCCCACTCGGGCCCCGCAGAGACTCCTGCAGCCGACGTGTTCGCGCTGCGTGCTACCAAGGTCCACATCGGCAACGGCACGGTCGTTGAAAACGGTGTGCTCGTGATCGAGAACGGCGTCGTCAGCGCTGTGGCCGCGGCGGCACCCGAAGGGGTCGCTGTGACCGACGTGGACGGCGAAATCGCGCCGGGCTTCATCGCCATGCGCGATGCCACCGGCGCCGGCCGCGAGAACAACGAGACCACGCGCAAGTTCACGCCCACCGCGGATATCTCGCTGGCCTTTGACCCCGAGCATCCAGCCTGGGCGCATCTCGTCTCCCAGGGCGTCACGACGGTTGTGATGACGCCGGGATCGAGCCGCGTGGCGGGCGGCCTCGACGCGATCGTGTCCCCAGCGATGGGCAAGGTCGTGAAGCGCAAAGCCGCGCTTCACCTCGGGATGTCCTCCCGCTCGCTTTCGAGTTTCACAGAGCCCACGAGCTACGCGGGACTCTTCGGCCACCTAGAGAAGCACTTCGCAGACGCAGGTGAAGGCAGCCCCTTCGCAGACGCGAAGGCCGGCTCTTTGCGAGTGATGATGGAAGCAGTGAGCAAGAGCGAGGTGGCACGCGCGGTGCACTTTGCCACGTCCCACGGCTTGACCGGCGCCATCGTTGGCGCCCCGGAAGCCGGCGAGCAGATCGACCTCCTTAAGGGCTCGAAGCTCGCGGTCGTTTTCGAGCCCCTGGTAGCCGGCGCGCCCGGCGACCTCGTGGAGAGCTCCGTTGCCCTGCGCCAAGCGGGCATCCCCTTCGCCTTTGCGTCGGACGCCACGAGTCGCGGTCCGGCCGCGATGCGCATGACCGCTGCCGCCTGCATGCGCGGGGGCCTCGACGCCCACGGCGCCCTCGCGGCCATGACCAAGTCCGCCGCCGACATCCTCGGTGTTTCCTCGTCCCACGGGACGCTGGAGGCCGGCAAGGTCGCGGACTTCGTGGTCTGGAGCGGTGCTCCGACCGAATTGACCAGTCACGCAAGTCACGTCTACGCGGGCGGCAAGCTCGTGCACAGCGCGCACCGCTAAACGTCCCCCGTATTCACCAGCGACATGATTTCCATTCTCTCCACGCTTCTGGTCCCAGGCCTTGCTCTGGGTGGCGTCGATGCTCCGCAAACCTCTTGGAGCGTTTTTGCCGAAACGGTCTACACCTCCACGGGTGACAGCCTCGAGAACGCGTTGATCGTCGTGACCGACGGTAAGATCTCCGCCATCACGCCGGGTGCTTCGGCCCTCGATGATTCGCTAGCGGCGAAGACGGTCACCGCAGGCCTGATCGACGCGAGCGCTTCGATTCACGTCGGCACCCGTGCCGTCGAGCAGTCGAGCGAGGTCACGCCCTCCGTGAGCATGGAGTTCGGCGTCGACGTCTTCGACTACCGCTGGGAGCGCCTGGTGCGCACCGGTGTGACGACGGCCTTTGTGCCGCCCCAGAGCCGGAACGTCGTGGGGGGGATGGGCATCTTGCTCAAGACCGCCGGCGAGGATTCGCTGGAGGCTCGCACGATGGAAGGCGCGCCGCTTCTCTGCGGCGCGATCGGCAGCTTGCCGAGCAGCGGCAACCGCCCGGCCAGCGGACGTCCAACCTCCTTCTACAACCGCCGCCCCACCACGCGCATGGGCGTGGAGTGGGAGTGGCGCAAGTGCCTCTTTGATGCGGCCCAGGCTCCGGCTGAAGGCGCAGGAAAGGACGTGGACGTGCTCCAAGACGTCCTCGCAGGCAAGGTGGGTGCATTCATCGAGGCCTACCCAACCCAGGACATCCGCACCGCGGTCTTCCTGAAGGAAGAGATGCAGCGCGAAGGCTTCGGCGAAATGCGCCTGATCGTCGACGCGGGAGCCGAGGCCTGGCGCGAGCCGGAAATGCTGGTGCGTTCCTCGACGGCCGTCATCCTTCCGCCGATGCCGCCCCAGGGTCGTACGAACGACTCGGCGTTCATGGCCGCCAACACCGCCAAGGTCCTCCAGGACGCTGGCGTGCAGTTCGCGATTTCCGCCGACGACGCCCGCACTGGCCCCCTCGGTATCGAGGCGGGGCTCGCGATGCGGGGTGGTCTGACCCGGGAAGAGGCCCTGCGCGCCGTGACGATCACGCCCGCGCAAATCCTCGGTGTCGACGATCGCGTCGGCACGGTCGAGGTTGGCAAGGATGCCGACCTCGTCCTCTGGAACGGCGAGCCTTTCGAGGTCACGACGCGTCCCATCGGAGTCTTGGTCAGCGGCCGCTTGGCCCTGGATCCTCGCTAGTCCGCTCTCCTCTCATCGAACAAACAAAAGCCCCCGAGCCAGCTTCCTCCGCTGGCGCATCCCGACGCCCCTTCCGGGCGGATCCGAACACGATGTCATTCACCAAGCCACTCCACGCCCGTCGCAGTGTCCACCCTAGGGGCCACGCTTTCCTCTCCGCTTCACTCGCCGCTGCGCTTGCGCTCGCGGTGCCCACGAGCGCGTTCGCCCAGGTCGACAAGACGGCCATCAAGGCTGGCAAGGTCATCACGCTGGATGGCGAGCCCATCGAGAACGGGATCATCGTGATCGAGGGCGGCCGAGTGACCGCGGTAGGCTCCCAAGAGGACGTTCAGATTCCGTGGGACGCCGAGGTCATCGAGCAGCCGACGATGACGGCGTTCCCTGGCTTTGTCGAAGCGCACGTTTCCCGGGGCATCGACCGTGCCAACGAGACCCTTGACGTCGCGCCGTTCCTGAACGTCCGTGACTCGATCGACCCGGTGAACTTCTACTTCGAGGACGCACTGCGGAACGGCATCGTCGCGGTCAACGTCCAGCAGGGCGAGCAGACGGTCGTCGCCGGCCAAGGCATGGTGGTGAAGCCCTTCGGCATGACCGTCGAGGCGATGATGATCAAGCCCCGCTCTGGCATCAAGATGTCGGCGGCGCCGAAGCGCGGTAAGTCCCGTGCGACCCAGGCCCAAGTGTTGCGTGGGGCGTTCGATGACCTCAAGCGCTACCTGGAGGACATGGTTCAGCGCAAGGCCGACGGCAACGACTTCGATCGCCGCGAGGCGCTTTACCAAGGACGCGAGCTCGAAGGTGAGGCGGCCAAGGGCAAGCCCCTCAACTCGACGGCCTGGAAGATCGATGGTTTCGAGCAGATCCCCCGGGGTGAGGTCGACGAGAAGCAGGAGCCGCTCCTCCACGTGATCGAGGGCAACATGCCCGTGTTCATGTGGTGCGGTTCACCCGCCGACGTTCACACCGCACTCCGCGTTGCCGAGGCGAACGGCTTCACCAAGAACATGACCCTCGCGCTGGATAACTCGTGCTGGAAGGCCTCCGCCAAGATCAAGGCGGCCGGCGTCCACGTCATCCTCGAGTCGGACCTGACCCACCGCGAGCGGGACCCGATCACCGGCGAAGAGATCGAGACGTTCGTCCCGAAGGTCTACCACGACGCGGGCATCATGTTCGCCCTTTCGTCTTCCACCGACGCCAACCGCTCGCTCTGGTTCCAAGTGGCCCAGTGCGTCGCCGGTGGCATCCCGCGCAACGCAGCCATGGCGGCAGCGACTTCGACGCCTGCGACGATCCTTGGCCTCAGTGATCGCCTCGGCGCCACCAAGGTCGGCGCAGACGGCCACGTGGTGCTGTTCAGCGGCGACCCGCTCAGCGTCACGAGCCATGTTGAGCACGTCCTCCTCGACGGCGAGCACGTCTATGACCGCTCGAAGGACGTTCGCGTTCAGCAGCTCAGTGACGGTACGCGTCCCCCGGGAACGGTGGCCGAAGAGCCTGAGGAGTACGAAGGCGACGGCGACGATGGCGGAGAGTCCGAAGACGAGTCCGGCGAAGAAAACGACGGCGACCAGTCCTGATCGGCTCCCCGGAGTCCACCCATGCGTAACTTGATTTCAACACTGTTGCCGTCCCCGTTCGCTGCGAGTCACTCGTCACCCGCTTGGGTGCTGGGCCTGACCGCGGCTGCCACCACGGCATTTGCTCTTGTGGCGCCGTCGACGGCGTACGCGCCCGCGGGGCCAGCCTCGACTCAGTCGGGCACGATGGCGCTGCGCGCTGGCACCATCCACGCCGTAGAAGGCGGGGCGACGTTCGAGGACGGCGTCATCGTCGTGCAGGACGGCAAGATCACGGCCGTCGGCGCGGCCGCCGACATCGAGATCCCCGCGAACGCGACCACGATGGACTACGGCTCCGAGGCCGTCATCGTGCCAGGCTTCGTAGCGGCGGATTCCGCGTACGCAAGCCCCACGGCGGGGCCGCGGACCGCGGATCCGACTCTCCTCGCGATCGACCACTTCGACCCCTACTCCAACCTGATCTCAGGGCTCAAGAGCGGGATCACAACGGTCTATCTGGCCCCAGCCCGCGGCCGCTTGATCGCTGGCCAGGGCGCGGTCGTGAAGACCGCTGGCGGTGAGATGGGCTCGGCTGATGCACGCGTCCTGCTTGAGTCGGCCGGCCTGCACGGTTCGATCAGCGAGGAAGCACGTCGGACGCCAGGCTACTGGGAACCCCCCGTGCCTGCGACCGTGGACGTTGGCCTCGGCGTTGAGTCGCCGCAGCTGCCGCGTACGACGATGGGCGCCGTCCTGGCGATCGAGGAGCTGATGGCCTTCGCTGGGGGAGACCGTTCCTTCGAAGAGGAGTACGGGCGTCAAACCGGTCCGGCTTTGGCCGAGGCCATGAAGCGAGGCGCCACCTGGCGACTGGGCGCCGAAACCCAAGGGGAGGTCGCGGCTTTGCTGGACCTCGCCGCACGATTCGAATTCCCGCTCGTCGTTGACGGCGCCAGCCAGGCAGCGTCGCTCGCGGAAGAGATCGCGGCGGCTGGCGTGCCGGTCATCGCTCGTCCTCACTACGAACGCGGTCGTAACGTCGGCAAGACCGAATCGGCCAAGTGGCCCAACTACGACGTGATCGCTCGTCTTGTGGGTGAGGGAGTTCAGGTGGCTATTACGGTTCCGAGCGGCCTGGGCGCGTCAGAGATTCGTTTCGCTGCGGCCCTCGCGATGCGCGGCGGCCTCTCCGAGGCAGACGCGCTGGCAGGGATCACTCTCAACGCAGCCAAGGTCCTTGGGGTCGACGAGCGCGTCGGCAGCCTGAGCGTGGGCAAGGACGCAGACATCGTCGTGATGACCGGTTCTCCCCTCTCGGTCGGCGCTTCTGTCGTGGCGACGTACGTGGGCGGCTCCGAGGTTTGGAATCCGGCGATGGCTTCGGCCATGACCGCGGGCTCCAGCGCTGGCTCAAAGGCAGGGTCGGCTGGTGGCGCGATGTCAGCTGCTGCGATGTCAGCCGCTGCCGCATCTGCAGGTCCTATCGTGATCAGCGTTGATGAGCTCCACGTGGGCAACGGCGTGGTGCACAGCCCCGGCGAGATCCTCGTGCGAGACGGCAAGATCGCCCAGGTCGCAGCGCAGGTCGCACGGCCTGCGGGGGCCGCGGTCGTTCGCGGAGCTTCCGCCATGCCGGGCATGATCGATGCGTACGGACATCTTGGGACCGAAGGCGGGCGTCGTGCGTTCACCACGCGACTGGATTTGTCGCGCATGCTGGAGCCGGGCGACTACGCCGACCGCCAGGTGGCGCGCAACGGCGTCACGACGGTCAACATGATCTCCCAGAACCTCGGCGGGATCACGCCGTCCATTGCCTACAAGCCGGCCGCGGATAGCTTTGACCACCTCGTTGTGGATAGCGTCGCGGCGGTTCGCCTGCAGTGGGATAGCGCGATCATTGCCCAGTCGGGCGCAAGCGTCACCCAGCAGCTCAAGAAGGCAAAGGCCTACGCGGACAGCTGGGTGAAGTACGAAGCCGACATGGCTAAGTGGACCCCGCCCGCACCTCCCGCCGCCGATGACGACGACTCCGATGAGGACGAAGACGAAGACGACGACGAGGATGAGGACAAAGACGACAAGAAGAAGAAAAAGAAGAAGGAGCGCGACCCGGCTAAGTCGGTGACGGGCGTCTTCGCTGGCACCTTCACCCCCGCGGCTGACGCCGAGGCCGGCAGCGTTCGCTTCCGATTCTTGGAATCTGCCGACGGCTCGATCGAGGGCACGGCGCGCATGGCCGGGTTCGACGACCTCCTGAACCTCACCGGGAGCCGGTCGGACTACGACGTGACGCTCACGATTCAGGGGCCCGACGGAGACTTCGAGGCCACCCTCGCTCAGATCTACTCCAACGATCCTCCTCCGAAGAAGTCCAAGAAGTCGAAGAAGTCCAAGGACGACGATGATGACAAGGACAAGGACGATGCGGCCAAGAAGGACGGAGACGAGGAAGACGAAGACGACTCGGTCAAGACCTACCTGCGGGGCGAAGTCAAGAGCGGCGAAGCCGTTCTCGGCACCGTCGACGTGACCCAGACCTCCGCTGAGTACAAGGTGGCGAAGCGCATCGTCAAGGCACCCGACAAGACCAAAGCTCCACGGCCTCCGAAGGGAATGCCGAAGAAGCCCTCGATGGATCCGGACCTTGAGCCGATCCGTCGGGCGATGTCCGGCGAAGCCGCTGTCATCGTGAAGGTCACCCGCGACGATCAGATCCTCGCCTGCGTCGATCGCTTCGAGGAGTACGGGATCAAGCCCGTGCTGATCGACGCCGACGACGTTCACAAGGTGGCGGACCGTATCGCTGGTCGCGTGGCCGGCGTGCTCGTCCCGATGAACCGCATGGTGGTGACCGAGAAGAGCGGCCTCCAGCGGAACCGTCTTGTCGAGGTCTCCGCGGCTGGTATCCCCGTCGCCTTCCTCAGTCAGAGGGAAGAGGGCGCAGCTGAGCTGAGCGTCATGGCGGCGCGCGCCGTTGCCCAGGGGCTGGCTCCCTCGGCGGCTTTGAAGGGACTGACCTCGGACGCCGCGAAGATGCTCTGCATCGGCGACCGCGTCGGAACCCTGGAGACCGGCATGGACGCAGATATCGTGATCCTCGACGGTAACCCCATGGAGATCTCGTCATCGATTCTCCGCGTCTTCGTCAACGGCAAGGAGATCCGCTAAGCATGGCTTCTCCAGCTTCGACTCCCGTGAACCGATCCCTCAGGTGGGCGGCTTCACTCTGCGCCGGACTTCTCATCAGCACAGCTGGTGCGGGAAGTGTGGGGGAGAGCGGTGCACCTGCGGGTGCAGCGGGTGCGGAGCGCGGCCTCGTGGTGCTGGCGAAGAAGGCTTTGGCGCTACCTCTCGAGGGAGTCCAGGTCATCGACAACGCCGCGATGATCGTCGAAAACGGCAAGGTCGTTCGCGTAGTGAGCCGGAGCGAGGTCGATCTTGAGGCCCTCGGCCAGACCCACGAGATCCTGGACCGCTCGTCGGATTGGCTCTCCCCGGGAATGATCGACCTGCACAGTCACGTGGCGGGCGCGAGCTTCTTTACGAACGACCTGAACGACATGGTCTACCTGACGAACCCAGGCATCCGCGCCTGGACGTCGGTGGTGCCAGGGAACAGCGACTTCCTGAACGGCTCGGCGGCAGGCGTCACGAGCGTGCTGTACATCCCTGGTTCGGGCACGAACATCGGCGGCCAAGGGGTGCTCCTCAAGACGGGCTTCCAAGAGTACGAGCGGATGGAGATCCGCAACCCCGGCTCCCTCAAGCTGGCTCAGGCGGGCAACCCCGAGAGCTTTCTCATGGGCGTCGGTCGTTCCTTCATGAACTGGAACACCCGCAACACTCTCAAGCGCGGCATCGCCTATGCGAACGCGTGGACGAACTTCGAGAAGGACGGCGGCGAAAAGCCCAAGGCAGATCCCATGTGGAGCGCCTTCCGGGGCCTCGTGGACAAGAAGGTTCAGCTGTCAGCTCACACCCAGATCTACCAGGTCGTGCTCATGACCGTGAAGATGGTCAAGGAAGAGCTCGGGCTCGACGTCTACATCGACCACGGCTCCTTCGACGGCTGGCGCGCTGCCCCCGAGGCCCAGAAGGCCGGCGTGCCCGCGATCCTCGGCCCGCGCGCGGTCAGCAACAGCATCAACGTCGAGTACCGCCCGGGCCTGTTCATCGTCAACGACAACGACGGCGCCATCTTCGGTATTGCAGCGAAGTATCAAGAACAGGGCCACACGATGATCGGCTTCAACACCGACTCGCCGGTGATTCCCCAGGAGGCGCTGCCCCTCCAGGCTGCCATGGGAGTTCGCTACGGGTTCAAGAACGATGCCGTCGAGCACGTTCGCGGGCTCACGATCGTGCCTGCGACGGCCGCCGGTATCGCCGATCGCGTCGGCAGCCTAGAGCCCGGCAAGGACGCCGACTTCATTCTCTCCTCCGGGGATCCCTCCGATCCCCGCACGATGATTCACCTCACCTTCCAAGAGGGTGAGAAGGTCTACGACGCGCTCGAAGAGCGCCGCTATTGATGCGCCAAATCCTGAACTCTTCGCGCGGAACCGCCGCGGCACTCTTCACCTTCAGTCTCCTCTTGTGTGGGGGGGCGAGCGCTGATTCTTTCGACGCGCCCAAGCCCGCCAAGCGGCCGATTCTGAAGCGCGATCCGAACGGCATCGCGCCCAAGCCGCCAGTGGTTCCAGGTCGTGCGGCAGTGGCTCCCAAGGCCGGCATGCTCGATGGCCCGGGTCTCGCGGTGAAGTCGGCGAAGATCCTGACCGCCGAGTGGCAGGGCCGCTCCGTCGTCAACAACGGCGTGGTCCTTGTGAAGGACGGGCGTATCGAAGCCGTGGGGCCGGCCGCTGAGGTCGAAATCCCGTCGGACTACGAGGTCAAAGACCTTGGCAACGACTGGCTCATGCCGGGCATCGTCGAGCTCCACTGCCACATCGCCGGCGCTTTCGGACTCAACGACACCGTCTACCTCACGAACCCCGGACTGCGCGCCTCTAGCGACGTGATCGCGGGCAACAGCGCCCTGCGCCGCGGCCTCGCCGCGGGCGTGACCACGGTGCTCTATATCCCTGGTTCAGGCGCGAACATTGGTGGCCAGGGGATTCTCCTGCGCTCTGGCTTCGACACGTTCGACCGCGCCGAGATTCGCGATCCGGGCTCGATGAAGCTGGCCCAGGCCGGTAACCCCGAGCGCTGGACGATCTCGCCGAGCCGCACGTTCATGAACTGGAACACGCGCAACACGCTGCGGCGCGGCACGAACTACGCGGCCAAGTGGGCGGAGTATGAGAAGTCGGGCGGCGAGAAGCCCGAGATCGACCCGCAGTTCGAGACCTTCCGCGCGCTCATGGCGAAGGAAGCGCAGATCTCGACCCACACCCAGATCTACCAGGTGGCGCTGAAGACGCTGACCATGGTCCACGACGAGCTGGGTATTCCGGTCTACATCGACCACGGCACCTTCGACACGTGGCGCCTCGGCAAGGAAATCGAGGACCGCGAGATCTTCGCGATCGTCGGGCCCCGCGCGATCGACGTTCCGACGCGCGGCTTCATCAACTGGTCCGGCTCTAACCCCGAGCGCATCCAGGGCTGCGTCGCCGGCTACCAAGAGATGGGCGTGACGCGCATCGGCTTCAACACCGACTCCCCCGTGATTCCCCAGGAAGAGCTGCCGCTGCAGGCGGCCATGGGCGTTCGCTACGGGTTCGACAACTCCAAGATGGACGCGGTTCGCGGCCTGACCATCGTGCCAGCGATGGCCTGCGGTCTCGATGAGTCCCTTGGCAGCATCGAAGTGGGCAAGATCGCCGACTTGCTCTGGATCACCGGCGACCCCGCCGATCCGCGGAGTCACGTGAAGGCCGTGTGGCAGAGCGGCGAGTCCGTGTACGACACGTCCGAAGAGCAGCGCCTCTGGTAGCGACCCGCTCTCCCCATGTTCCTCACCCTCTCCATCCACGCACTGGTTCTCGGCGCCGCGGCTCTCCCGCGCGCGGAGAGTCCGTGGGTTGATGCCGTACTCGGCGGACAGCCCGCCGATTCAGCGGTGGTGCGGGCTGGGAAGCTCATCACCTGTGCGGACGAAGGCGTTCAGGTGGTCGAGGATCCGGTGATGGTGATCGCCGACGGCGAGATCGTCGCGATCCACGCGGGCGCGGATGTGGAGGGCCGGGAGTGGTTCAACGTCACGGATTACGGGGACCGCTGGTTGGCGCCCGGATTCATCGACCTGCACAGCCACGTGGGCGGCTCGACTCGGGACATCAACGACATGGTCTACCAGGTGAACTCGGAGCTCCGCGTTTCGCCTGTGGTCATTCCCAACAACGCGCAGCTAGAGCGACCGCTTGCTGCCGGCGTTACCACGATTCTCTTCATTCCCGGGTCCGGCACGAACATCGGCGGGCAGGGCGTTCTGATGAAGCTTGGGGAGGACGCCTATGAGGACGCCCTCGTTCGCGATCCCGGCTCGCTCAAGATCGCCCAGGGCGACAACCCGACGCGTTGGGGCTACGGGATGGGGCGCATCCTGATGAACTACACGCTGCGCTACCGGCTGACGCGAGGCCGCAGCTACGCGCGCGCTTGGGAGCGTTTCGAAAGCGGTGAGGGTGAGAAGCCGAAGCGCGATCTCGCTCTCGATGTCTTCCGCGAGCTCTACGCGAACCGCACCCAGGTCTCGACGCACACGCAGTACTACCAGCTCGTGCTGATGTCGATCACCCTTCTGGCGCGCGACTTTGGGCTCCCGACATACATCGACCACGGCTCATTCGATAGCTACCTCACGACGCCGCTGGCCATGGAGCACGGCGTGGCCGCCATCCTCGGCCCGCGGGAGATCATGATCCCAAGGCCGCCGCGCTTCGACACGGACGGCCGCATTGAAGGCACCGCGTGGGGCTTCCAAGAGGCGGGCATGCCCGAGGTCGGCTTCAACACCGATGCTCCGGTGGTGCCCCAGGAAGAGCTCTCCATGCAGGCGGCCATGGGGGTGCGCTACGGCCTTCGCAACGAGCGAGGTCAAGGCCTCCGCGGCGTGACGATCGTGCCTGCGCGCACAGCGGGCATCGCCCACCGCGTCGGTAGCCTCGAGGTTGGGAAGGACGCGGACTTCATCGTTACGGACGGGGATCCCATCGATCCGCGTACCGCCTTCGAAGCGACCTGGGTCAACGGCGTTTGCGTCTACTGCGCCCACCGTGAGGGGAGGAGCTGGTAGTGAGCATTCTCCTTTCACTGGCTGCCGCGGCCATCGCGTTTCAGGGTCCAGCAGCTGGGTCTGCGCCCGTCGTTCTCCATGTCGGCAAGCTTCTCACGATGAACGACGCGGACGAGGTGATCTCGCCTGCCATGCTCATCATTGAAGGCGGCGATATCGCGTACGCGGGACCGATCGTCGATCGCCCGGACCTGCCCGAGCCGCTGGATCGCCGCGATGAATGGGCCTCCCCAGGGCTGGTGGATCTGCACACGCACATCCACAGCGGTGGATTCGGTGATGTCAACGACATGGTCCATGCGGTCAATCCAGAACTCCGGGCGGTAGCCGCGTTCAAGCCGGAGAACCCGCTGATCCGCGTGGGACGCGCCGGCGGCGTCACCAGCCTCTTCGGCATTCCTGGTAGCGGCACCAACATGGGTGGGGTGGGCTTTGTCTACAAGCCCGCGCGTGCTGGCTTCGAGGCTTCGATCCACAAGAGCCCCGGCGGAATCAAGATTGCCCAGGACTCGAACCCCCAGGGCCGCAACTCCACGGACTTCGGCGTCACCCGCGCTGGCATGGAGTGGAACCTCACGGACGTGAACAACCGTGCGCTCGCCTCGCGGCGGATGGACCGCTTTGATCCCGCGTTGCTCGACCTCGAGAAGGTGCTGCACGGCGAGATCCCGGTGCTGATTCATACCGCAGGTAGCGAGGGTGTGCTCAACACCGCGCGCATGTGGAAGGTCAAGTACAAGGCGAAGGCCGTTGTTTCTCACGGGAGCTTCGACGGGTGGAAGTCCGCCGAGGCCTTGGCGTCCGTGGGCATTCCCGTGAACCACGGGCCGCGGACCATCGACTACTTCAGCAGCCGCGAAGGGCGGATCATCGGTTCGGGTGCGGAGTTCGTGAAGGCCGGGGTGCCGCTCTTTTCGCTCAACACGGACTCCGGAGTCATACCCGAGGAACTCTTCTTCCTCCAAGGCTCCATGAGCGCGCGCTACGGCGCGGACCCGTACCAGATGCTTCGAGCCCTCACCATTCACCCTGCCAAGGCGTTCGACCTTTCCGAACACATCGGCAGCCTTGAGGTCGGCAAGGACGCCGACATCGTTCTTTGGGACGGGGATCCTCTAGACCCCCGCTCCGCCGTTCATTCCGTCTACGTCAACGGACACCTCGAATACGACCAAGATCGCGACGGCCAGCTCTTCTAGCTCCTTCAGCGCGCTCCTCCCCTTCGGCCTTCTTCACCCGAAGCATTTCCCTCCGAGACACGTCTCGGGTCATTCCATGATGATTTCCTCCCTTCTACTTCTTCCAGCCCTCAGCGGCTCCCTCGGGGCGCCGGCTCCCGGTCTGGATCCCACCGCGCTGAACACCGCTCCCCAGGGAGATCTGTTCGCGATCAAAGCCCGCCGCGTCGAGATCGGCAACGGTGAGGTGATGGAGCACGCTGTCATTCTCGTGGAGAACGGCGACATCGTCACCATGGGGCAGGACCTGCCGATCGAGCGCGGGATCCCGGTGGTGGAGCTTGATGCCGACCAAGTCGTCATGCCGGGGATCGTCAACCCCTACACGCGCTTCGGCATGTCCGGGAACGGCTACAACGACGCACGCCCGTACATCAAGGCCTCCGACGAGCTCTATCCGTCGGATGCGTACGAGACGTTCCTCAAGTACGGCATGACCACGGTGGCCCAGTACCCAGCTGGCCAAGGGGTTCCTGGCCAAGCGGTGGCCGTGAAGCCCCAAGGTGATGACGCGGAGGCGATGATCCTCGAGGACGGCGTCTACCTGAAGTTCGTGATGCGCAACTCAGCAAGCGCTAAGCGCAACCTGACGGACGGCTTCAAGAAGGCGGACGCGCACCTTGAGAAGGTCAAGAAGGAGCGCGAGAAGTTCGAGAAGAAGAACTCGAAGAAGTCCTCCTCGAAGAAGAAATCATCGTCCAAGAAGGACGACGACAAAGAGGACGACAAGAAAAGCAGCTCGTCCAAGTCGAAGGGTGCGCCCAAGTTCGAGGCGCCGAAGCCGGACGTCCGCGTGCAGCCCTTCTTCGACCTGCGCGACGGCAGCCTGAGCGCGCTCTTCTCCATCCGCTCGGCCGCCAGCTTCGTTCACCTCGTCGACGCGGTGGGGGATGAGGAGTTCGACTGGAGCCTGCGTATCCCTCTGACGCGGGACATCGACGTCTTCCACGTGAAGGACAAGGTCGGCGAGACCGGCCGCTTCGTTCTCATGGAGCCGCTCATTACGCTGATGCCTGGGACGATGCGCCAGCGCAACCTGCCCGCCGAGTTCGAGCGGGCAGGCGCCAAGCTCGTCCTGATTCCGCGCCGGGACACGGAGGCGGGCTTCCAGGCGTTCCTTGAGGACGTGGGCGTCATGATCGGCGCCGGCCTCGATCGCAAAGCTGCGGTCATGGCCCTTACCCACAGGCCGGCCAAGTTCCTCGGCATCGAGGATCGTGTCGGGTCGCTCCAGGAAGGCCGCCGCGCCAACCTGCTCATCTTTAACGGAGACCCTTTCCAGCCGGGCACCAAGCTCGATGCCGTCATGCTCGACGGCAAGTTTGTCAGCGGGGAAATGAACTAGTGAATCAGCTTCAAATGAATCCTTCCACCGGCGCCAAGGCCATGGGCACTGCCCTGATGGCTCTCTTCTTTGCTGCTAGCTCGTCGGCTAGCCTGCCCTTGCCCGCGGCTTCGGCTCCCCTCTCTATCTCTTCCTGGGACGACGATGCTGAAGAGGACAAGGAAGAGGAGGAAGACAAGTTCCTCGCCCTGACGGGAGGCGAGATCCACACGGGTCTCGGCGGCGTCTTGCGCGGCGCGACCCTGCTCTCAAAGAATGGCAAGATCGAGGCCTTCGGCTACGACGTGGATGTGCCAGAAGGCGCTGAGGTGGTGGACGTCAGCGGCATGCGGATCTACCCCGGCCTGGTGGCCGTTGGGTCGTTCGGCCTGTTCGGCGGCAGCGGGGACCTCAGCGACTCCGTCGATCCCTACAACCAGAACATGACCCTCGCCCTCGCCGCGGGGATCACGACCGCTGTGAACGGCAACACGGTGGCCAAGCTCAAGCGCGGGCACGTGGAGGGCCTCGTCCTGAAGGATAGTGCCTTTGAGACCCTCAGCTACAGCAACGGCAACCCCCAGGGGCAGCTCAAGGTCGAGGATAGCTTCGCGAAGGCAGCCGAGTTCCTTCGTACCTACCGCGCCTATGAGGCGGAGAAGCGCACGAACAAGGAGGCCAAGGAGCCCTCGCGGAAGGGCGTCGACATGAAGTACGTCGGGATCCTGCGCGGGGACACCCGCCCGAGATTTGCCGCGAACTCCCGCACGGATCTCGTGGAGATTGCAGCCCTGGCCCAGCGATACGGGTTCCGCCCGATCGTCGAGGGAGCCCGGGAAGGCTGGGCGGTCGCGGACGAGCTTGGGCGCGCAGGCGTGACGGCGATCGTCACCCCCAGGACCCGTCGGGGCAAGGACGAGCGCCAGGTGGCCGATGGCGGCAGCTCGATCGAGAACGCCGCGAAGCTCTACAGCCACGGGGTCCCCGTTGTGGTCGTGCCGGCCTCCAGGGGAATTTCCCTGGGCGGCATCGTGGGCCAGGACCTTCTGCACTTGCCGATCGAGGCTGGCTTCGCCATCCGCGGCGGCCTTCCAGAGGATGCCGCGCTGGAGTCGATCACCCTTGAAGCGGCCCGGGTCCTTGGCGTCGATTACCGCATCGGCTCCATCGAGGTCGGGAAGGATGCTGACCTGATTGTCACAGACGGCGACGTCCTGCACTACCAGACCTTCGTCCAGTGGGCGATCGTCGACGGCGAGGTCGTCTACGACAAGCAAGAGGAGATGTTCTTCGCTCACATCCGCCCGCGCCCCGAGTCGGCTCTGGCACCCGAGGAAGCCATGGACGCAGGCGAGGAAGGCGCCGTCGAGCCGGCTGAAGAGCCTGCCGAGGAGCCAGCCGAAGACCCAGCCGGCGGCGAGACCACCGGGGAAACGCCTGAGGATCCGCCTGAAGACTCCAAGGGGGGCGGCGACGGAAACGGTGACGGCGACGGCGATGGATATGGTTCCAGCGATGGCCTTTCGCCCATGAAACAGTAGTCACGGCCAGCGGTTGGGGCTCATTTCCGGGCAACACCGGAGTCGCGCAGCCCATGCTCTGCTTCTGAGAAAGGGCGCCTTCGAGACATCGGAGGCGCCCTCTGTCTTTTCTTGTGACACCGAACTCACCCCAGGAGTCCTGGAATTCGAATTCGTCTGTTTCGAATGCGTGCAAGCGACTTAGATATCTGGCGTGCCGTCCGTGGGGTGACGTTGTAGGCTTCCCCAGGTCGGGTCTTGGGCCCCCGCGTTCGCGGGCCCTTCGGGTTCCGACTTGCCCCCAATGAGCATCATTCACCGGTTCAAGGATCTTGTGCGCAAGACCCTCTATAAGACGCTTCCGGGCCCACTTTTGGTGGGCTACGTCCGGTGGCGTCTACCGCGTGTATTGAACCTTGAGTCGACCACGGCCTGCAACCTGGCGTGCGCCCTGTGCCCTACCCACATGCTGGGCCGGTCGACGCGCTTCCTGAAGGATCACCACGTCCAGCAGATCCTGAAGGACAATAACGCGCTGAAGTCCGTCTGCTTCCACGTGATGGGCGACCCGCTCATTCACCCTGGGCTCTTCGGGCACGTCCGGGAATTCTCGGCGCGCGGCGTCGAGACCCATTTCGGCACGAACGGAATGCGGATGGCTGACAGCTTCGACAACATGATCGACTCCGGCCTCACGTCGGTCTCCATCGCGTTGGATGGGGCGAACGCCGAGGACTACGTGCGCTACCGGCGGGGCGGAGACTTCGACACCGTGGTGGCCAACACGAGGGCCCTGATCCAGCGCAAGAAAGAGCGCAAGGCCAAGCTGCCCCGCGTCCAGCTGCAGACGATCATGTTCAGCTACAACGAGGACAACGAGGAAAACGTCACCGAGTTCCTCGCTGGGTTCGGCGCTGACGAGGTCACGCTCAAGCGCCCGTCGTACTTCAACGACTACGACGCCTGGAAGTCCGAGGAAACCGACGTTGAGCCGATCAAGATCAGCCGCACGGTGGAGTACGGCGAGGAGTTCCTCAAGACGGTGGATCACGAGAACGATTCCCGGCGCTACGTCCGGCCCCGCGAGGACTCCGACAAGACCCTCCTCCGGAACCAGCGGATGTGTCCCCAGCTTGAGAAGGCCACGGTGCTCTGCGATGGACGCGTCACGGCCTGCTGCATGGACGTCGATGGACGGGTCGTGCTCGGCAGCCTTGAGGACGAATCCCTGGCCGAGATTTGGCGAGGTAAGAAACGTGCCCAGGCGCTCCAGGACTTCCGTGATCGGAAGATGGAGCTCTGCAAGATGTGCGACCAGCGCTTGGAGTAGAGGGACGTTGAGCGCTGCTTTTAGCGGTGCTGACGGGTACACTGCCGCGTAACTATGGTGTTACGCCGACTCATGCGCTCCCTCACTGCGGACCCGAAGCGCGTTCGCAACCTTTCGAGGGAAGAGGCCTCGCACGCCTTCACAGCGATCCTGAACGGGTCGGAGAGTGCAGCCCTCGTCGCCTCGTTCTTCGTGACCCTCCGCTGGAAAGGGGTCACGACGGAAGAGCTCATGGGCATGGCCATGGCCGCCCGCAGCCAGTCGCGTATTCCCTGCGCCGGTATGAACGGCCTTGTGTGCGTCGCGCCTTCACAGGATGGGCACGAAACGACTCCGCCGCTTGAGGTGGCCGCCGGCCTGGTGGCTGCGGCCGCCGGCGCCCGAGTCCTCATTGTCTCGGATCGCTGCGTGCCGCCCCGGCGAGGACTGACGGCGGCCAACGTTCTCGAGGGGCTTGGGCTCTCCATGACCTGGGATCCGGGTGAGGCCGAAGACTGGGTGGCAAAGGCGGGGTTCGCGACGGTGTCGGTAGCGGGACTCTGCCCCCCGATGCTCGCGCTGCGCAAGGTCCGGGGCGACATGGTGATCCGGACCCCTCTCTCCACTTTGGAGAAGCTCATCGCTCCTGCGGGGGCGGCGATACTCATTGGCGCGCAGAGCGGACCCGTACTCGGTACCGCCGTCGAGGTCCTCAAGGGCCTTGGCCACCGGCGCGGCGTTGCGCTCCAAGGCCTCGACGGGGGAGTGGTACCGAGCATCGTCAAGCGGACGCGCGGCATCGAGATCGACGGGGATCACCTGCTCTCGGTGACGGTGGAGCCCGCGGACTTTGGCCTCGACGGGCCGGGCGACCCCGAGCTGCCGCTCTTTGGTCCCCACGAAGAGGGCCAAGGGGCCTCTGACAACCCGGTGCTCTGCGAAGCCGCCGGTGATATGACCAAGGCCGTGCTCGCGGGCGAGACCGGGCCGGCGCGCGACGCGACGCTCTTGTCCGCCGCGCTGATGCTGAAAGCATCGGGCCGCTGCCTCACGATTGCGGAGGGGGTGGACGCGGCGACGAGTGCGCTGGACTCAGGCGCGGCGCTCGAGCGCGTGGACAGACTCCGATCTCTCCTTTCCTGAGGGCCACCTAGTGACGAATCCCAACCTCGACTCCACAGCGCTCGCCGCCGTTGATCTTGGATCGAATTCGTTCCACTTGGTGGTCGCACGGGAGATCGACGGGCGCCCAAAGGTGATTGACCGACTCCGTGAGCGCGTCGCGCTAGCGGACGGACTCCAGGCGGGGCGAGGTCTTGATACGGTGGTGCAAGCGAGGGCGCTGGACGCGCTGGAGCGCTTTGGCGAGCGCCTCAAGGTGATCCCGCGGGACCGTATTCGTGCCGTAGGCACGGCGACTTTTCGGCGCGTTCGGGACGGCGGGCAGTTCCTGCGCCTTGCCTCCGATGCCCTCGGCGCCCAGATTGAGGTGCTGCCCGGCCGTGAGGAGGCTCGGCTCGTCTACCTAGGTGTCGCCCACCAGCTCGGGGACGACGACGATCGTCGCCTCGTCGTCGACATCGGGGGCGGCAGCACCGAGTGCATGATCGGGACCCGGTTCGTCTGCCACAGCGGCGACAGCTTGGGCATGGGCTGCGTCACGTGGAGCAAGCGCCATTTTCCGGGTGGACGGATTACGGCGGAGGCATTCGCCCGCGCGGAACTTGCGGCGCGCGTCGAGCTTGAGCCGGTCGCGCACATCTATCACAAGGATCATTGGGATCGGGCCGTGGGCTCCAGCGGGACCATCCGCACGACATCGGCCGTCCTTCAGGGCCTCGGCCTGACGAGCGGTGAGATCACGCGTAGCGCGCTCAAGAAGCTCCGGCAGAGGCTCATCGAGTTCGGCGTAGGCGACAAGGTGGAGCTCGACGGAATGCGCCCTGATCGCCGTCAGGTGATGGCCGGGGGTGTGGCGATCTTGCGGGCCGTCTTCAAGAGCCTCGGCATCGACGAGATGACACCCTCAGCGGGTGCGCTGCGCGAGGGCGTGCTCCACGATCACCTCGGCCGGATTCACCACGAGGACGTGCGAGAGACGAGCTCGCGCGCCTTCATGGAGCGCATGGGGCTCGATACAGACCACGGCGATCGCTGTAGGGAGACGGCGGAGTTCTTGTTCGATCAGGTCTCGAAGCCGCTGGGCCTCGACGCGGACGACCGACAGCTCCTCGGGCTCGCGGCTTTCTTGCACACGATCGGGCTCGTGGTGAGTCACGCTGGGTACCACAAGCACGGGGCATACTTGGCAGAGAACGCGGACCTCGCTGGGTTCTCGCGCCAGGATCGCCAGCAGCTCGCGGTGTTGATCCGCGGCCAGCGCCGGCGCCTGCGGCCCGACCTCATGGGGGGACAGCCTAGGGAGCGCCTGCACGCGATGCGCTGCATGGTGCCGCTCTTGCGCATCGCGCTGCGACTGCGACGCGACCGCACGAACCGCACCCTTCCGAAGCTCAAGCTGCGCTCCTCGGGGTCTCGATTTCACCTGACGTTCCCCGAAGGCTGGCTGGACGAGCATCCGCTCACTTCAGCGGACCTCGCCCGTGAGTCCGAGCAGCTCGGCGCCTTCGGCATCGTGCTTGTGGTCAAGTAGCGCCTCCAGAGGGCGCTCGTCTTCGAACCACTGCGAGATGCGGATCCTCTCCGACTTTGACGGCGTTTGGACTGACCAGGCGACGGAGGCTCGATTCATCCAGGAATGGCTGACTCGGGCGGTGGCTCCATTGATCGGGGCTTCGACCGAGGAAGCGCTCCGGGACTTCGATCGATTCCTCGCCCTCGCGATGGCGGAGCCCAGCCGCAACGGATGGGCTCCGGACGGACGGATCTCAGGCTTCATCGACGAGGATCCATGCCTCGCTACGGGATCGGTCTTCCATTGGCTGGAGAACGGCGGCGCCCACGTGCGCGAGGGCTCATGTCGAGGTGAAGTTTGGCGCACCAAGATCCGCGCGGCAGGGCACGCGTCCATCGAGGACTTTGCGTCGGCTCATTTTCATCCCGCGATGGCGGCCTACCGCCAGGAGCGGGGCCACGGGCTGGTGGACGGCGCGAACGCTGTTGCGGAGAGGCTGCTCGACGAAGGGCATGAGCTCATCTTCGTTTCCAATTCCCCCGAGGCGAAGCTGCAGGCGATGCTCGGTGAGGCTGGCATTGCGCCTAGCAAGGGGCTGCGAGTGATCGGTGACGCCAAGAAATGGCTCATTCGGAACGAAGAGCCCCGGGTCTCCCTAGACGGGCGCGACGTCCACATGGATCGGCCGCACTACGAGTCGATACTCCTAGAGGTCCAGCCGGACATGGTGGTGGGGGACGTCGTTTCCTTCGACCTCGCGCTGCCCGGGTACCTGCGCTGGAGGGGGAGGCTCTCAGGCGATATGCGTCTCGTGCTGCGCCGTAGCGCGCACTCGTCGAAGTGGGCGTTGGCCCAGGCCGAATCACAGAGCGCCATCCGCCTCGTGGACGAGGTGATCGATTCGGTGGCGGAACTCAGATGACGCTCCCTGACCACCGAAGCACGCTGTCCCGCGGGGCCGCCGCCCTCGCTGATCGCCCGCGCTTGAGTCTTGCGCTGCTGGCGGCTCTGCTCTGCCTCTCGGTGCTCGGGATGAGGAGTGGGATGCCCGCGGACAACCTCGACGAGGGATCAGCCTGGGATCTCGCGCGCGAGACGAGGGACGACTTCGGACTCGACTGGTGGAAGCAGGGCTTCCTGGCGATCTTCGGCGACGTGACGGACTCGGCCCACGAGGGAGCCGTTCGCCAGATCATCGACGCGGTCGAGGCGCTGCCCCAGGTCCAGGAAGTGGTGTCCCCGTGGACAGTGCCCGGGCTAGGCGACGCGACGCTTGCCGAGGCGCTTGCCCATGAACTCGTCGGCGAGACGATGGTTCGTGATGGGGGGCTGCTTCTCCCCTTGACCTTCGACGAGTCCGTTTGGGTCGATCAAGAGACGTGGCGAGAGGCCTCGCTGGAGATTATGGGGACTCTCCCGGAGGGGACGCCACTCGAGTTTGGGGTGACAGGGCAGGCCGACATCGTGACGGCTCAGACCTCGGCCTTCGAAGGGGAGCGCTGGCGCTTCATGGGGTTCGGGGCGCTGCTCGGCTTCCTGATCGCGTCGGCCGCGTTCCGCAACGTGCGTGCGACGTTTCTGGCGGGGCTGCCACCGATCGTAGGCGTGGTGCTTTCCGTTGGGTTGGCGCGGTTCGTGGGGCTCGGTGCGGATGGCTTCACGTCGATCGTGCTGCCGCTACTTGTGCTCACCATCGGCTTTGCGGATTCCCTGCACATCGTCGTAGCGATGGCGCGCGTCCGCCGCGACGGCGGGGCTCTGAGCGGCGCGGCTGCTGCGACCGTGGCCACGGGCGAACTCGTCTGGCCCTGCCTGCTGACCTCCCTCACCACGGCGATTGGCTTTGCGTCGCTCAGCCTTGCGGGCCACTCGCTTGTGGCGGAGTTTGGGCTCTCATGCGCGTTGGCCACCGCCGTGACGTTCGTATCTGTCATCCTCACGATTCCGTTGCTTGCGCGGACGCCCCTTGGCGCTCGGCTTGAGAACGTAGCGCCGCCACGCTTTGATGGGGAGAAACGCTCCGGCGCAGTGGGCCTTGTTCGAGGCATCGTCAGCGCTGCGCTTCGCGCCCCTCGTACCGTCGCCATCCTGGGCGCGTGCTTGACGGTTCTGTCGGTGTGGGTGGCCTCGGGGCTCGAGGCAGACCGGCGCGTGATGAGCGACCTGGCCGAGGGGAGCGCAGCGGCTGACACGCTTCTGCGCGTCGATGCCGAGCTGGGCGGCGTCTTCCCGCTTCACGTGCGCATGGACTGGGATGAGGTCGCGACTGAGGCGGAGCTGAGCGCGGCGGCGAACCGCGTCCACGACGCGTTGGTCCGTGAACCGCTCTTCTCCGGTGTGGTGGGGCCCGCGAATATTCTCCGCTCGTTGACTCCGGACGGAGAGGCTGCGGCTTGGGGTGCGCTACGCTTCGTGCCTGATGCATGGGGATCGGCGTTCTTCGACCTGGACGAGCGGCACGCGCTGATCCACGCGCGGCTACAGGACATCGGCAGCGCGCAGCTCATCCCAGCGTTTGAGCGCACCCGCGTCGTGCTTCAGGAGGCCGCGCTGCCCCACGTGCGCTTGGCGCTGGTAGGTGACCACGTGGCCTACCTCGAAACCGTGGACGATGTGACCCGCGATCTCGCGTTGAGTCTGGCACTGGCTGCGCTTCTGATTCTCGTGACCCTCGCGGCTGCGTTCCGGTCATGGCGCTTGGGCCTTGCAAGCGTCGTACCGAACCTTCTGCCCCTCGGCGTCTCGGCGGCCGGCCTTGCGATCATGGGGGGGCACGTCGATGTCTCGACGCTGACGGCGCTGACCCTGTCGCTTGGGATCGCCACGGACGACACCATCCACGTGCTGGCGCGCTGGGAGCGGACGAGGCACGAGTATGCGAGCGCCATCCTCGGCGCCCGCGCGGCCGTGCTCCAGACACTGCCCGCGCTGACGATGACGACGCTGACGTTGACGGCGGCCTTCGGGCAGCTGCTCACGTCCGCGCTGCCGACGATCCGAGACTTCGGGCTTCTGGCAGGCATCACGCTGGTGGTGGCATTCGTTGCCGACGCGCTTCTGCTGCCTTCGATCCTAGTGGTTCTCGACGGCAAGAGAGCGGACGAGCCCACCTAGAGAAGCTACTTCGAGAACACCCAGCTCACGAGCTTGCGGGCCGTCGGGGCTTGACCCTGGGATAGCACGCCCACGCGGAAGATCTTGCCGCTGGCCCACAGGAGTACCACCGTCGTTGCCAGGCACATGAGCGGCGCCGTGATGAGCTCCCACGCGGGCGGACCCGGCGGCGCCAGGAGGCGCAGAAGAAAGATCATCGGCGTCGCGGTAGGGAAGTAGGTGAGCGCCGTGGCGAGGCTTCCGTTCGGACTCTCGATGATCGTGGTGACAGCGAAGATAGGGATCATGATCATGATCATCGCCGGTGCCATCAGGCTCTGGGCGTCGCGTAGCTCTGAGCAGGCGGATCCCAGGGCTCCGAACAGCGAACCGTACATGAGCAGTGCGAACACCATCATCAGCACGAACCAGCCGTAGGCCGACAGCGGTATGTAGTGGCTGACACCAAAATGGTGGGCAGAGAACGCGACGCCGCCAAGGTAGATGGCCGCGAGGGTGGAGGAGACGGCCACGCTTCCCAGGAGCTTGCCGAGCATGAGTTGGAACGGCGTCACCGACGAAACCAAGACCTCGGAGATGCGCTGCATCTTCTCTTCGAGCACCTGGTTCATGAGCTGCGGCGCCGTCGTCATGACCAGCATGAAGAGGAGCATGAGACTTCCGAACGGGATCAAAAAGGTGCGGACGTCGTTGTCCTTCTCTGCGTCCTTGATCGTTCCGTCGGAGGCGGCTTCCGTGAGCCCCCACGTCGTCAGCTTGACTTCCTTGGAGAGCTGGGCGGCTAGCGCTTGGTCCATGTCGGCCTCGCGGAAGCGGCGGGAGCGGACATCCTGGTTCACGACGCCCTCGAGCCACTTCGGTAGCTCGGTGAACGTCGGCTCGTCCGTGTGGTAAGCGAAGGGGCGCTCCGACTCTTCACCACCAAGGATCGAGGGATCGAGGAGCGCGAACCCGTGGAGTTCATCGTCACGCACTCGGTCTGAGAGAACGACGTCGGGTCGCTCGTCGCCCGCGGGCTCATAGCGCTCGAGGATGAACTTCGGCCGCATCTGCTTGCGCTCGCCGCTCTCCACATCGCCCTCTCCTTGAGGGTCTCCATCCTCTTCAAGAGCCCAGATCCCGTGCTCGTTGCGAGCGGCGGCGGCAGCTTCTAGCGTGGCCCACAGTTCCCCTGCGGGGTCGTAGACAGCGAGCTTGCGCGGCGTCAGATCAACGCGATCCTCCATGGCCGCTTGAAAGGCGATACCGCCTCCCATGAAAAGCGGCATGATGAAGATGCCAATGAGGAAGGCCTTGGACATGACGGCCTGGACGAATTCCGCCCGGGCGATTGCTAGGACTTTGTTCACGCCTGCACCCCCTGAGTTCCGGCTTGAGTGGCTGCCTTGGCATCTGGCCCGGCGATGCGAATGAAGATGTCGTGGAGCGTAGGTCGCGTTTCTTCGAAGAGACGCACCGACGTCCGGCCACTGAGTTCCTGCAGGAGCCGCTGGGAGTCGCCGCGGTAGCGCACCTCCTGGAACGTCCCCATATCGGTGACGTTCTCCAGGTCGCCGATCCCGTCCAACGCGGCAGCACCCGCGTCCGTACGGATTCGGATCGTGTCCTGGCCGTACTGGGCGTTGACGTCGGCGATGCTACCGTCGAGAACCTTGTCGCCGTTGAAAATCATGATGACGTTGTCGCAGAGCTGCTCGGCAACGGTCATGTCGTGGGTGGAGAGAACGACGGTGGTGCCTTCGGCAACGAGCTCGAGGATGGCGGAGCGCATGACCTCGAGATTCACAGGATCCAATCCCGAGAACGGTTCGTCGAGGATCAGCAGCGCGGGCTTCGCGATCACCGTCGAAATAAACTGGATCTTCTGGCTCATGCCCTTCGACAACGCCTCGATCTTGGCCTTGCGCCATTCGGAAAGGCCCAAGCGTTCCAGCCAGCGATCGGCCTCGTGCCGCGCGCTCTTCAGCCCCATGCCTTTCAGCGAGCCGTAGTAGGCGAGGAGCCGCGCTACGGTCATCTTCTTGTAGAGCCCACGCTCCTCAGGGAGATACCCGATGCGATCGTTCGAGGCGCGCGTCCCGGTCTCGCCGAGGACTTGGACCTGACCCGAATCCGGCGCCAAAATGTGCAGGATCATGCGGATCGTGGTCGTCTTCCCCGATCCGTTGGGGCCGATGAATCCGTAAAGGGATCCAGTAGGGACGTCGAGGCTTAGGTCACGGACAGCCGTGTGCGATCCGAACGTCTTCGTGACGCCGGACAGCTGAATAGCGGGGAGGCTCAAGGTCGGGCACCTGCTTGAGGGAGGGGAGGGGGGCCGTTGATGCCCCATCGCTACCCCCGCATGCGCCGGCTATTCGAACAATGCCTCACACTTCTGCGCAGTTCTCGCCGCACCAGCTGCGGAGCTTCTTGACTAGGGCGCCCGAGTCGTAAGGCTTCCGCATGAAGCCCGTCGCGCCCGACGCCATGGCCTCTTCTTGAATCCCGGGGCGCATGCTCGCCGTCAGAATCATCACGGGCAGGTCTGCGGTGGCTGGCTCTCTCCGAAGACTCTCGGTGAGGAGTACGCCGTCGCCGCCCGGGAACGAGACATCGAAGATCGCGGCGTCGGGCGCGCATTGCTTGGCCAGCTTGAGGGCCGTTGCCTGGTCTCCTGCGGCGAGTACGTCAAAGCCATTCACCTCGAGACGAATCTTGAGGCACTGCATGATGTCTTCATCGTCTTCGACGACGAGAACGGTCGGGCGTGGGCTCTGCTGGGAATCTCGGACGGAAAGCACGGGGGGGAGTGCGTCGGTCGGCATGGGGCTACCTCGAAGGAACGTTACTGTTTGGGGCAAATAGTGGGCAGCGTGAAGGCGAAGTCAGAGCCGGCCCCGACCTCGGAGGACACGGAGATCTCGCCGCCGTGCAGATGGACAATCTCGCGGCAGATGTAGAGGCCCATTCCCAGCCCGCCGAGCACGGTGGCGTCCTCTTCGCGGGACTGAATCAGCCGATCGAAGATGCGGCCGAGGTCTTCTGGAGCCAGTCCGCAGCCGGTGTCCTTGACGCTCACGCGCAGTGAGTCCGGGCCATCGGATGCGACGGAAACTCGGATCGAGCCTCCCTGGGGAGTGAACTTGATGGCGTTCGAGAGGAGGTTGCCAGCCACTTGGAACACGCGGTCGGGGTCGATCGAGCAGCGCAGCTTCTCACTCGGAACTTCGAACGCGAGGTCGAGGGATATGCCCTTCGCATCCGCGTCGGTTCTGAGGCTCTCGACGGTGTCCGTAAGGACGTTCGAGAGATCGGCCTCACGCACGTTGAGGGCGAGCTTCCCAGAGTCGAGCCTGGCCGCATCCAGCATGTCGTTGATGCACACGGTCATGCGATCGCAGTTCCGTGTGATCGCGCCGAGGAGCTTTGACTGCTGATCGGAGACTGGACCTACCGCGCCGTCGCGAATCAGGGACGCGAACTCCCGAGCCCCGGTCAGAGGCGTCTTCAGTTCATGTCCGACGCGGTGGTAGAGAAGGCGGACCTCCTCGCGACTTGAGCGCAGACGATTCACCGTGGCGGCGAGTTCTGCTTGCTTTTCCGAGACCTCAGTTTGGAGGCGCGACTTCTCCATGTTGCTTCGAATGACCTGCCCCATGAGTTCGGAGACGACGAAGCGCTTGGGCATGAAGTCGGCGAAGCCGCCGAGGACCGCGTCGCGGATGACATCGTCGCCCGAGCCTCCCGATAGCAAGATCGCGGTGGGGGAGTGCCCTTTGGCGCGAAGCGCGTTGAGTACCTCTACGCCGGAGGCCCCTTCGAGGCGATAGTCCACGAACAAGAGATCACAGGGACCCTCGGACAGCGCCGCTTCTGTCTCCTCCTCCGTTCTGCAGGTTCGGACTACGGTGGGCAAGTCGCTGATACTGGCGACGCACCGCCTGAACATCTCGAGGTCTACCACGTCATCGTCGAGGACGACGATCTGCACTGGTCCGGTCTTTGACCCTGGGCTGTCCCCAGGGGTGCCCATGGGGCGAGCTGCATGGCCGTCTGTGACGGCCGGGCTCGACATCGGCACAGCGTCATCCATGTCCAATGGCGCATCAAGCCGTCCATCAACAAGGGACGTCATCTGCTCAACGCGCGACCTCATCAGCCCTAGATACTCTGCGGCTTTGTCCGAGTCCGCCGTCGTCACGGCCTCTTCAATCCAGATGGCCAAGTGGCTGAGGGCGCGCAATGGAGCCTTCAGGTCGTGGGAGAGTTCGCTCGCGTGGGAACGGAGGCTACCGTTCTCGGCGCGAACCGATTCGTTCCGTCCGCGCTGGTGCTCCAGGGCGATGGCAGTCTCGTTGCGCTGCTGCTGGGTGTCCTTTAGGTGGCGGTTGACGCTGCTGTGGGTCGAGATCAACAGCAGGAGGGGCTGACCTTCCCCCGCAAAACAGAATCGAAAGTCAAGGTGCTCTTCCGTGCCGAACTCCTCTGCGGAGACCTTAGGGAGGCATATCTCGGGATCGGCCTCGCTGAGGCCCATGACCTCCGCGTGGAGTCCGACGAACGTTGAGAAGCGGTCAAAGAACGGCTCGCCGACAGCGTCCCGCAGATCGAGCACCGAGTGGCAGCTGTTCAGCAGAGTTCCGTTTGGGTCGATCGTCGCGACTTGGTGGTCTTCAGCTAGCGCAGCCAGCTTGATTGCATCGAGGCTCATTGGGCGAGAATTCTCTCCGCGAGTAACTGGAATGCGGTCTCGACGTTCTGGCCGGTGCCTGCGCTACTCAGGAAATCCAAGCCTGGGCTCGCGAGGGACTCGAGCTCGTTGAGCTGCTGTTCACGGACCAAGTCCACCTTGTTCCCGATGACCACAACGGACGCGTTCGGCGATTTCTCGTGGAGCAAAGGCAGTGCCTCATGGAGATCTCGATAGGTCGCGGGGCGCGTGACATCGCACACGTAGAGGATCCCGTGGGCGCCCACAAAGTACGAGCGGGGGAGCCGAGTTTGGTCTGCGGCTCCTTCGATGTCCCAGAGGACCATCTTCATCTTGTGGGTCTCGGTGAGAACCACCTTCTTGTCCACCTTCACACCAATGGTCGTCTGGTAGTCAGGCGAGAAGGTGGAGTGCACGAAGCGCTTGACGAGGCTGCTCTTGCCGACACCGAAGTGTCCGAGCAAGATGACCTTCTTGGTGCAAGTGCTGAGCGCTGCCGGAGCAGCCTTTGGCTCCTTCGGGCGGTCTTCAGTTCTTGGGCCGGGTAGGGCTGGGTGGGGAGAGACCATATCGGAGACATCATCGACGGGCCGCCCGCTGGCCTTGAGATTCGTCGAAATTGCGTCTGACCGCTCCGTCAGCTAGCAGCCCCTAGTCAGTCCCTATCAGTGATCTTGGGCGGCGCCAGCGCCCTTGGGGACGCGAATGCTCGTGACGAGATCCTGGACGGAGGCCGGGGGGGCGGGCGTGAAGCGTGCAACCGCAGCGGCGACGGCGAAGTTCAGCACCATCCCGATGGAGCCAATACCCTCCGGCGAGATGCCCAAGAACCAGTGCTCCGGCGTGTTCAGCTCGCGATGCAGGAACTTGAAGTACACGATGTAGGCGGTGGTGAACCCAAGGCCTAGCACCATGCCCGCGATGGCTCCTTGTTTGTTCATGCGGCGCGAGAAGATGCCCATGAGGATGGCGGGGAAGAACGACGAGGCCGCGAGCCCGAAGGCGAAGGCCACCACCTCCGCCACGAATCCCGGCGGGTGGATGCCTAGGTAGCCAGCGCAAACGACCGCGACGGCGGCTGCAATGCGCGCCGCCAGTAGCTCGGCGCGGTCGCTGATACTCGGAAGTAGAGTTCGCTTCAGGAGGTCATGGGACACGGCGGTTGAGATGACGAGGAGCAGTCCCGCCGCCGTGGACAACGCGGCGGCCAGCCCGCCCGCGGCCACGAGCGCGATGACCCAATTAGGCAGGCCAGCGATCTCTGGGTTGGCAAGGACCATGATGTCCCTGTCGATGTAGAGCTCGTTGGCACTCTTCGTCGGATCGTTCGTGACGAGTCGCTGCCCTGCCGCGCCGCGGGCCGCGGCGTCGCCACTGGATCCTTGGAAGACCGGCTTGCCCTCGAACGGCGCCCCTTGCCGGTAGGTGATGATCCCGTCACCGTTCTTGTCCATCCAGGCGATGAGCCCGGAGTTCTCCCAGTTCTTGAGCCAATCGGGGGCTGTTTTGCTCGGCGCAGCGACCCCTTCCGCAGCGGTCGCCGCGTAGGACGCGCCCTCCACCGCTCCGATCAGGTTGGTCCGGGCGAAAGCGGCGACGGCGGGTGCCGTCGTGTAGAGAAACGCGATGAAGAGCAGCGCCCAGCCAGCCGAGATGCGCGCGTCCTTCACCTTGGGGACCGTGTAGAAGCGGATGATGACGTGGGGGAGTCCGGCCGTGCCCACCATCAGCGCCATCGTGATGCAGAAGACGTCGATCATCGCCTTTGACCCTGACGTATAGGGAGCGAACCCTAGCTCCCTGTGCAGCCCATCGAGTTTCGCGAGCAGCGAGATCGATTCACCGTTCGCGACGCTGTCTCCGAGGGGGCCCTGGAGCATTCCGCCGAATCCGAGCTGGGGGATAGGCGTCCCCGTCATCATCAGCGCGATGAAGATCGCCGGGACCATGAACGCGAACATCAGCACGCAGTACTGGGCCACCTGGGTGTAGGTGATGCCTTTCATACCGCCGAGCACGGCGTACAGGAGCACGACCCCCATCCCGATCACGACGCCCGTTTCCACGGACACCTCCAGGAAGCGACCGAACACAACGCCCACGCCGCGCATCTGCCCAGCGACGTAGGTGAACGAGACGAAGATCGCGCAGACCACGGCGACGAGTCGCGCGGTCGTCGAGTCGTAGCGGTCACCCACGAAGTCCGGCACGGTGAAGCGGCCGAATTTCCGCAGGTAGGGTGCGAGCAGCAGCGCGAGCAGCACGTAGCCCCCGGTCCAGCCCATCAGGTACACCGACCCGTCGTAGCCCTTGAACGAGATGAGCCCCGCCATCGAGATGAACGAAGCCGCCGACATCCAGTCCGCTGCGGTCGCCATGCCGTTGGCGAGAGGCGGTACGCCACCCCCGGCCACGTAGAACTCCTTGGTGCTTCCTGCGCGCGTCCGGATGGCGATCGCGATGTAGAGCGCGAACGTGATCCCCACGATGATGAAGGTCCAGGTCTTGACGTCCATCAGTCCTCCTGGACGCCAAAGCGCCGGTCCATTCGGTTCATGAGAACCACGTACACAAAGATCAGAACGACGAATGCGTAGATCGAGCCCTGCTGAGCGAACCAGAACCCGAGGGGGAACCCAGTGCCGGGCAGCGTGTACTGATCAAGCGTCGGAGCGAGGAGGATCCCGCAGCCAAACGAGACGAAGAACCAGATCGCAAGTAGGCAAAGCAGGAGGCGTACGTTGGCGCGCCAGTAGTCAGCGCTCTTGTCGTTCGATTCCTGCCCGGGGGGAGAGGTCGGGTCGCTCATGGTCCCACTCTACCTAAGATCTCGCCGCAACACGCTCCTAGACGATCGCGCGCAGAGCCAGGACGTCGTAGTGGCCCACGACAAGGTCGCTCTCGTCCGTGTCAATCCAGCGTCGCCGCCGCTCCGCCCACTCTGCGACGCGAGCTGCGTCCACGTCGCTTGTCACCAGCCCCGCATGCATCTTCGAGAGAAAGCTCTCCTGGAGCTCGGTGTCCAGCTCGTCGAGGATCCAGGAGGCGTCGAAGCACTGTACCGTCGTACCACGTGCCACCATCGCGCGCCCGAAGGTGGTCACGCACCCGGCCGCTTCAGCGAGGCCAAACGGGCCCTCGGTTAGAAGTCCCGCGTGGAACGCCGCGACCATGTCATCGTCGAAGCGCGCTTCCATGGGGCTCCACTGCACATGCCCGTCGATGTTGAGCGCCATAAGCGCAGCGCTCACGCGGAAGTGCTCCAGCCGCGACGAAAGGTCGGTCATCCAGTGACCCGAGACATCAGGGAGCAGGGACGCGGCGGTCACGAGATCGGCTCCCTTCATGGGCACGTCGTCCATGTCGGTGGCCATGTCCAAGCAGCACGTTTTCGTTTCGATCCGGAGGTCTACGCGGAGGGTGTCCGCGACCTCCGCGCTCCTGTCCGCGATCTCTGCCACGGCTGCATCGAGGAGTTCCTCGTCACGATCGACGAGGATCCAGCGCTGGTGATGAACGCCAGCAGCGGCGAGGTGGGGCATGAGGTACAGCGCATTCCCGCCACCCCTGGCCCCGAGGTCGACCACATCGAGGGGGGATTGGCGCTCTTGGCTGCCCGGCAGCGCGATGGCGCGGAGCAGCGCTTCCGTGGAGTCGGTGCGGGCGCGGGCGTCCGCGTCACGGCGGAGGCGCTGCCATGCCGCGGTGGATTCGAGCGGCGCTTGGCCTTGGGGGGAGTCTGACATCGCGCCCGAGCTTACGGCGCAGCCCGGTCGCCGTCGCCGGCCATCTGCTCCATCGCAGAATCTGGTTCAATACGCCCATGCGATACCTAGATTTCTCCGGCGGCGACCGGATGCCCGCCCTGGGCCTTGGGACTTGGATGGCCGAACCCGGCGAGGTGGCCACCGCGATCAAGGAGGCCGTCAAGATCGGCTACCGGCACATCGACTGCGCCTCCATCTACGGCAACGAGGCGGAGATCGGCGAAGCGTTCGCGGACATCTTCGCCGAGGGTGAGGTCACCCGTGACGACCTCTGGATCACCTCGAAGCTGTGGTCGAACCGCCATGGCAAGGACGACGTCGTGCCATCGATCGAGGCGTCGATCGGTGCGCTGCGCTGCGAGTACCTCGATCTTTACCTCGTGCACTGGCCGGTCGCGATTCGAGCGGATGCCGAGCCGCCCACGCAGCCCACCGATCTCGTTTCCCTGGAGGAGCTTCCACTTGAGGAAACCTGGACGGGCATGGAGGAGGCCCTAGAGCGGGGCCTCGCGCGCCATATCGGCGTCTCCAATTACAGCCCGACGAAGCTCGCGCAGCATCTTTCGATGACCCACAAGCCGGAGGTCAACCAGGTCGAGATGCACCCGTACCTCGCGCAGCCAAAGCTGCTTGAGTTTGCGCGCGAGAACCAGATTCAGCTCACGGCCTACTCACCGCTGGGATCCAGTGGCCGACCCGAAGGTATGAAAGCCGAGAACGAGCAGGCGCTGCTTGAGGACTCGACGATCCACGGCATCGCGTCCCGCCTGTCCATCACGCCGGCCCAGGTGCTCCTCGCGTGGGCGCTCCAGCGCGGTACGTCGGCGATCCCTAAATCCGTGAACCCCGAACGCCTCGCCCAGAACTTTGCTGCGGCCTCAATCACACTCGACGATGCCGCGATGTCGGAGCTCGCGGCACTCGACGCGCACCGCCGCTACGTGACGGGCGACTTCTGGGCGAAACCCGGCAGCCCCTACACGGTGGCTGAACTCTGGGACGAGTAACTCTTCAACGAAGTGACGCCCCCCTCGGATTCCCATGCCGAGGGGGGCGTCTTGCAGTCCATGACTAGGAGTCTGCGCCACGGGTCGCGATTCCGTGAGCACCGCCAGGATCCACCCTCGCGGCGTTGCGCCGGCCCCCCAATGGCTAGCTCTCTCCAACTACTCTGCAGTGAACGGTGATTGGATGTAGGGCGGACGAAGTCCGGAGTTGCGTGCGAGGATCCTCGACAGCGACTGCTCCTCCACAAGCTCCACCAGATCGTCGGTCAGTTGTCTCGTGTACCAGAGCCGATCGCCGTCCCGAAGGGCCGTGAACTGCTCGGACAGAATCGTTTGGAACAGTTCGCCGACCAGGGAGCCGGGGAGCGGGTCCTCGGCGAGGCCACCGACCCAAAGGTCCAGCATCTCAGGCGAACGAGAGGTGCTGTTCAGTCGGGCGAGGACCTCGGGGTCCGTGGACATCTCTGCGAAGCTCGCGGGAGCCCCAAGGCCGAGGTCACGACGAACCTGGGCGTAGGTCGGAATACCGTGGTCCCGGGCGCGCTGCAGGTTGAGTGAGCCAAGGTCGAGGCCGCCGGATCCCGGTGGGCCGAACAGGAGGTTGCGAATGTCATCGATCAGGTACAGGTCAAGCTTCTGGGCCGGCTGGGTCACCAGTCCACGAAGGACCGGGTCGATGCCGACTTCGATGGTCTCGGTCGGAGCGAAGAACGCGTCGGAGAGGGAGAGGTCTCCCTCCGGAATCGTGTTGCCGTCGCGGTCAAGTCGCAGAAGAGTGGTCGAGAGCATGGTGTGCCCGATGCGGAATGCGGCGGTGGCGAACTCGTTCGAGATGCTGCCGTCGAGGTCCGGTCGGTAGACAGAGTCAAGCTCTGGGGCACCGGGGCCCAGGAGCAGCGGCAGCCATTCACGGTAGGTGATGATCTGGAGCTCGGCCGAGACGATGGCTCGACTGATCTCATAGATTTCGTCTCCGGTCAGGGCCGGCGCGCGGGAGCCGCGGTAGGCGTCATCAGAGAGGTTCCGACCGCCGCCGTTGCCACCTCCAGGTCCGCCGCCATGGCCTCCGCCGCGACGGGAGTCCCGCCACTCTTCGTCCTCCTCGGCGATGCGTCTCGCCCAGTAGTTGTGCTCACGCACGAAGAGAACGTGCATGGCCGTCAGGCCGACCTGCTCGTTGGCGCGGATGTCCCCGCCCAAGAAGAAGTCCGGAAGTGCGCTCGAGGGAGCGTTCGGGAGACCGTCCAGGTTGAAGGGCATGAGATCGCCATCGCTGGTCTTCAGCATGCCGGTTCCGTCGAGCGTCCGCAGGGCGTCAGCGCGCTCCGCATCGGACCCGTAGACCTGGCTGCCGTCGATCCA
>CAYQKK010000025.1:0-68551 GCA_964417955.1 uncultured Planctomycetaceae bacterium | reverse complement strand
GTCCCCTTGCGATAGCGTGCTCGGCGAACGTCGATGCGCTTGGCGACGGCGTTTCCGACGCGGCGGACGAGTTCTAAGCGGACGCGGTCGAGTCGCCTGTTCGTGAGCGCAAGCGCTGCGTTCCGGGTGCGCATGCCAGCGCGCCGTTCGGCGCCCGGGCGGATGTAGCTGAAGAGGTCGTCGAGGCCGCGCTCTAGGGCCGCGCGCTCCGTATCTAGGGCTTGCAGCTGCGCAACGAGCTCGGCGGCGCCTTCGTCGTCCGATCCTGCGTCTGTTGCTGGGTCCGTTGCTGGGTCTGTTACGGGCGAGGCCCCCGCGAAGATCTGGGCCTTGGCCCGTGCCCCGAGCTTCGAGCGTTCGCGCTCGAGGGTGGCCTTGCGGTAGCGGCTGCGCTGGATCAATCGTTCGATGGACTCCGCCGTCGGGTTGGCGAGACGCTCAGCGACTTCCACGTCACCCGCGCCCAGTTCCGCTTGGATGACGAGCCGCATGTCCGGGTTGCTCTTCATGGCCGCCACGATTCTGTCGAGGGGGTCGCCTTCGATGGAAGGCGTCGCGGCAGGGGCGGGGTCGACCTCGCCCTCACTGGGGACCGGCTTGGCGTTGGGAACGACGGTCGCCGTCACCATCGTGGCCGCGCCCTCCGGGAACTCCAGCGTAACGGTGTCGGCGGTCAGCGGCACTTTGGTCAAGCCCAGTGCGTCCGCGATGCTCCCCAGTGGCCCGAGCACGCGCAGGGGCGCGGAGCTGATGGCCTCGGTGATCAGGACGCCGAGGGTGTTGGCGGCAAGCCCAGCGATCTGGGGGGCGGTCACACCGTCAGGCGGCACGTCGAGCTTGATGGGGAGCGCCTGCTCGCCGCTGGAGTTGCGTAGGAGGAACAGGACCGTGTCGAGGGGAGCCGGGAGGCTGAGGTACTTGGTGATCGGGCCGTCGGCGGGCTCGGACAGGGACAGATAGGACGTGGTTGACTTCGTATCCACGCTCAGGGCTCCGTCCTCGCGGAATCGCAGCGACGTGCGATTGTCTAGGAGCCCGTCGCCGATCTCCATGCCCGACGCGCGGGCGGGGCCCCGGAACGCAGGCAGCTCGAGGCCGAGGAGCGTGAGCTTGACTCGACCGCGCATCTTGGGCCCCAGGGACAGCCGGCCGTTCGCTTCCAAGAGGTCCCACACCCGGCGGGACTCGGTGTTGAAGTCGTTGCCCTCTAGGGTGACCGCGGTCGCCGCGGAATTGAGGACGCCAAAGAGCAGGTTGTCGATGCCCGTTCGCTCCTCCAGCTCGATCTCACCCGCGTCGATCACGGTTTGGAAAGAGAACGGGCGCGCCTCCGTGAACGTGGCTGTGGTGAAGCGCTTGACCTCGAGCTCTAGGTCCGCAATGGGGAGGCGTAGCGCCGGTTCGACGGTCGTGTCCAAGAACTCGAAGTCGAGGCCGGAGATCGTCAGGCGGTCGATGGAGGTCTCCGGGTCTGGGGCCTCAGCGGAGTCAGCGAGTTTGGGCTCGTCGTCAGCGTCCTCCGGGTCGGTCGTCGGCTCCTCGCTTGCCTGCTCGCCAGCCTCCTCGCTGGACTCCAAGCCGGGTTCAGCTTCCGGCGCAGGCGGAAAGCGCAGGCCCGCTACGTGCATGCCGTCCTCCGCCTGGCGGATGCGCGCGTAGATGCCGTTGAGATCCGCCGAGTCGATACGCACGTTTCCAGTCTTCGGATCGACGCGCTTGACCTCGACGTTGAGGCTCTCGAAGCCCGTGGGCTCGGCGGCGGGCGTCTCCTTGAGCGCGAACTTGTCGATGTTGAGCGTCGCGCCGAAGCCGCGCGTGAGCGTGAAGTCCAAGGGGCCACGCCGGGCGAGGGCCAGTCGCAGATCGGCGCTCGCCTCGAAGCTCCCGTTCACGAAGCCGCTCGGATCCATCGACTCGGCGATCTCCGGCGCGACGGCAGCCAGTTCAGTCCCCGTGATGCCTTCGATCAGCATGGTCAGGGATCCACCGGGATCGGCGGCGAAGGGCTCGAGCCCGGCGGTGATAGCGAGCTTCTCGATGATCGGCGATACCTGGCCTACCGCGGAGAACTCCAGCGGCGGCAGGTCGAGGGGATCGGGGAGGCAGAGCGTCTGGGGGCCGGGGGTCACGAGCGCGAGGCTCAGGTCCAGCGGCACCGCGCCCGCGCGGGTCTTGTCGAGGTACCTGAGGCGTTCGATCCCAACGTCGAGCTTCCCAAGCGTGACGGTGGGGGGCACCTGGCGCTCGACCCCAACGGTCGCGGGCGTCCCCTTCGCGTCGGCACCCTTTGGAGCCGCCTCAGGGTCCTCGGGCAGCGTCTCGTCGACCGTTGGCTCCTCGGAAGGAGCGTCAGCTTCAGCGGGCGTGATGAGCGCCAACCCGAGAACTTCCATGCGATCGGAGCTCGTGCGTGCGGCGTCGAACACGAGCTCTTCGAGCGCGACCGCTTCGATCGCGAACACCGCCGCGTCCGAATCTAGCCGCGGAGCATCGAAGACGAGGGAGTCGAAGGCGAGCAGCGAATCGCCGTCCACTCCGTCGGAGTAGTTGAGCTCTGTCACCGAGGCGAAGACAGCGTCGCCGCCTTCGGCATTCTGCTCCGACGACGCCTCGAAGTTCAGGGCGAGGCGCCCATCTTCGAGGGTAACCTCGGTGTTTGGCGGCAGGTAGGACGCCAGCGGGCCCGCCTTCAGGCCAGCGAGCGCGAGAGAACCTTCCAACGCTTGGCCGGTGGCGCTGCGTCCCGCGCTTGCGGCGAGCGTGAGCGATTCCATGGCGCCCGCAAGGCTTGCTTCGACTTGTAGCTTCGTGGGACTGACAGGAACGTCCGGACCAAGGTCGAGGGCTAAGATCTCTGCCGATGCGCTGAACTGCGTTTGCACGCTAGGGGTGACGAATGCATCGGACCAAGTGGCCTCGACGCCCGTCAGCGCGATTCGGTCGATCGTGAACGCGCCGCCTTCCGGCGCCGATTCGGGCAGGTCCTGTTCGGGAGCTGATGCGTTGGTGGTGGGGACTGGCGCGTTTGCCGCCTCGGCGTTCGGATCCACCACGCTCTCACCGCTAGCGGCGACTCCAATGCGGAGCCCCGCGATGGCCAATACACCCTCGTTGTCCCGTGCCACGGCAAGCCGCGGGCCGGACACGGTGACCTCGCCAATGCGAGTGCCGTCAGCGCCCGAGACGAGGCCAGTGATCCGTGCCTCGTCGATGCTCAGGGCATCGGCCCCGCGGTTGGCAATGCCGAGGTCGAACACTCGCCCTTCTAGGAGAGTCGAGCCTTCCTCAGCACCCGCCTGGACCGACACCTCGGCGGAGGCGCGCAGGGCTCCTTCCTCGAAGTCGGGCTCGATGCCGCTGGCCAGAAGAACGTCGCGCAGGCCCTCAAGCGTCACACCGTCGCCCCGGAGCGTGACCGATGCGTCCATGTCGAGGGGCCCTTCGCGGCTCTCCACCGAGCCCTCCAGCTGCACGGACTCGACGAGCCCTGTGAGGTTGAACGTGCCGTTGATGTTCGCGGCAGAGCTAGCTCCGCCCATGGACAGGTTCGCCACGTCTAGCTGCGCCGCATCGAGCCCGAGGCGTCTGCCCACGGCCTCTGGATCGAGCCCGAGGGTCTCGAAGCCGAAGCCTCGGAAGGCGCCGCCGGGGAACACGTCGACGGGAAGCGACGCGCCGGCGAAGCCCACCCGCTGGATCGTGCTGCTGCCGTCCGGGAGCTGCTCCATCCCTTCCAGGGCTAGCTCGCCAATGCCAAAGTGCTCCACCTCGCCGTCGGAGAGGGCGAGGGAGTTCACGCTCGCCTCAATCCTCGTGGACTCACCCTGCTCAGGATCCCCGGGGACCATCTGAAACTGAAGCCCGGCGAAGAGCGCGCCGTCTTCCAGCGTCGACCGGAGTCCCGCCGCTTCCAAGTGCGGACGCAGGGCCCCAAGGGTCAGCTCTTGCCCGGTGAGTTCCAGCTCCGCGCCGATCTTGTCCCCGGTCGGCACGGCGCTACCGGTGAGCGCCAGCGCGCCGGCGTCCTTCAACGCGATCCCGATGTCGATCCCGACGGGTGTGCCGGGCGCTTCCGCGTCGAAGACGATCGAGGTCGCCTCCGCCGTCAGCGCTGCGTCGAGCACCGCCGGCTCCGCGAAGCTCTCATCGGTGAGCGTGAAGTGGACGTTTTCCAAGGCAAGGCGTTGGAGCCGGAAGGTCGGGGCCGGCCCGCTCGCCTCCTCGACGTCCTCTTCTGGCTCTTCCTCCGGCTCCTCGGGCCGGGGCGGTGCGCCGACGAAATCGAGCCCCGCGATGCCGAACGCGCCGCTCGGTCGAAGCGCGGCCTGGGCGCTGAGCCCGCTGCAGACGGCGCTCTCTAGCTCGAAGAGCGTCGAGCGAGCCCGGGTCACCTGGATCACCGTCTCCTCGAGCTGCGCGGCCACCTCGCCGTCGGCGTCCACCCTCACGCTGCTGAGCGTCACATGGCCGCCGAGGTCGAGAACCTCATCGGTGGCCGCGCCTGGGATCTCCACGGGAGCTAGGTTGACCTGGGCCGCCAGGTCAGCGTTGAGCTTGTTGGCGGTGGGGACGATGCCAAGGGGGGCCAGGTACGGAGCCAGCCTAGCCGTCCCGACGCCATCCACTTGGAGGTCGAGATCGACGATGAGTTTCGCCACCCCGAGGTCCGCCTCAGCGGAAAGGACGAGGGCGTCGAGGATCTCGGCGGCCCGAACCACCAGTCGCGCCTGGATCGGACGGTCTGGGTTCCCAACGTCCCGCACGGACAGATCCAAGTCGAGGGCCGTGTCCAGGGCCGGTGCGGCGAGGGCGTCTTTGAGATGCAGGCGCACCCCGGCCAGGTCGATCGTCGAGATCTCTACGGGAGAGGAGAAGTCCAGGGGCTCGGGGTCCGCGGCCTCACTCTCCTGGGGGGAGGGCGCGTTGGGCGACTTCGGATCTTGGCTCGTGCTGGGCGCTGCGGTCTCTTCCGCATCCTCGGCGCTAGGCTCGGGCAGGTGCCGCTCGTAGCTCCACGCCCCGCTTGCGTCGCGGGAAACCCACGCTTCGAGGCCGCTCACTTCCACGCGGTGCACTCGCAGGTCGCCGGTGAGAAGGCCAGAGACGTCGGCGTCGAGGCCTAGGTCGTCAAGGCGCGCGAGGGGGGCGATCTTGGCGAGCTCTTCTTCCGTTGGGGGGCCGCCTTCTCCTTCAGTTTCCGGGAGCGGGACGACGCGGACGCCGACGAGGTCGAGGCTCAGGCCGAGGACCGAGAGATCGAAGTCGTCCCAGCTAACGTGCAGGTCGTAGGGCGCGACAGCGCGGTTGGCCAACTTCGGCAGCCAAAGGCCCAGCGTCACGCGCCCGACCAAGAGGACTAGCGCCAGGGCGAGGCCGATGCGCTTGGTCCAGCGCCAAACTCCAGAGGCGAACCGACGACCGCGGCCCGGCTTTGATACGGCGGATGGGGGCACGGTGTCCGCAGCTAGAGGCTGATCGCTCACTGGTTCTCCTCCTCAGTCTTCTCAGCGGCAGCTTCGAGGGCTGCCCGGCGCGCGTCTCGCTCCCCGAGCGGATCGTAGTCAGGTACCACCTCACCGCGCTCCTTCAGCCAGTCGTAGGCACGCAGCCTCGACGAAGGCGAGGAGTCTTCCAGAAAGTAGCGCTGTTCGACGATCAGTCTCTCATGGAACAGAGCGGCGCTACCCCCAGCCGCGGCCTCTTGAATGAGATCCGGGAAAGCGGCAAGAGCCCCCGCGGCCCGGTAGAACACGCCCTCTAGCTCAGAGTCGAGCTCTTCATTCAAGGCGCCCTCAGCCAGGAGGTTCCAGGCCGCCGCGTCGAGGCGCCAGCCGATCCCCGGCATGGCCGCGCTGCCGACGGCTTCATCGCTGACGTCGCCGGTCTCCATCGGGAAGGCTCGGCGGCTCAAGGCCGTAAGGAACTCATCGTCGGCCACGAGCGCCAGGTCGAGGGCGAGGGGAGCGCCTGCCTCTTGGGCGACCTGCAGGAGCGCTGAGCGTCCGCCGCGCCGTTGGAACACGCTCAAGGCTTCTACGCGTTCGATCTCTTGGCGAGTTTCTTCAGTGAGCGGCTCGCGTCGCTCCTGGAGGGCTTGCGCGGTCGCCGCTAGCTGAATCGCCGCTTCCTGTTCGTTCGTTCCCTCTGCTTCGAAGGGTTCAACGGCCTCGATGATAAAGGCCACCGAGGTGCCGTTTCCGCCCGAGAAAGGGGAGTCCAAATGCAGCACGAGAGGAGCGCCTATGGCGGGGGCGCGATCCACCTTGAGCACCTCTTCGCGCACTAGCTCGTCCTGCATGGGGCCGGGCGGCGCGGCGAGCACGTTGGGATCCGCCAGGTAGTCCTCGAGATTCTGCTTCTCGCGGGCGGGATCGAGGTCGGTGACCACGATAGCCACCTCGGTCCCGGCGCCCGTGTTGGTCACGATGACGCCCGCTTCCTTAGGGATCGGGCCGCGGTTCTCAAACTCGTCGAGCCAGTCCCGCGGATCCTCCACTCGCTCCGAGGCGCCCATGCTGAGCTGGAAGCGCGCGCCGACGGGAATGAACGTGGTTCGATCAGCGATGGTGAGGACCTCGGTGCTCGCCGCGCGGTCCAGAGCCTTGAGCCACTGCACGGCGCCGGGGCCGTCGGTGTAGAGGGCAGAGAGCGTCAGGTCAGGGGTCTCGAGCACAGGGACAGAGCCGTCGACGTCGGCCACGATGGCGGCGCCGAGGCCGAGGGAGCGCAGCCCTCCCGTGCGCGGTGCGCTTAGGTAGAGGAGGCGGCACCGGACGGCGATCGCGGCCGCGGTGTCTTCTTCGGCTTGTTCCTCGACGGGCTCCTCGACGGGCTCCGCTATCGGCTCTCCCTTTCGCTCTTGCCCGGTCTCTTGCCCGTCCACCTGCTCTGCCTCTTGCCGGGGCTCGGCCGCATCCGCCGCAGGCCCTAGTGCAGATCCAGGGGTCAAGGACTCGACCACTTTGACGCCCGGCAGGAGCAGGGCAAACGGTGCCGGCGGAGGCGATGCGCTGCACCCGAAGAGGCCGAGGGCGCTCCCCCCAATGAGCGTCGAGAGACCGGCTCTTCGGAGACAAAGGAGCGGCATGGCAGGGGTGAAGAGCATGGGTTCAGTGGGGGACACCGACAGTACGACGGCACGTGCGCACTGGTGTATCAAAGCGGTCAGGGAAGTCCCAGCTATGCCTGCAATAGAGGCCCAATCGGGGACTCTATCTGCCGCTGTCATGGAGCCGGCGCGGTCAACCGTCCCAGGGCGCCCTGATCTTGTCCATAATGCTTCGCAGTCAGGAGCGCGATTCACCGCTGGCTCCTCTCCCCACAATCCGAATCCAGGACCCCCCTATGAGCGTTGCCAAGGTAATCGAAATCACGTCTGAGTCCCCGAAGAGCTTCGAGGACGCCGTGCGTCTCGGCGTCAAGCGCGCCAGCAAGACCGTCAAGAAGATGCGTGGCGTGTGGATCAAAGACCAAGAGGCCGTCGTGAAGGGCGGCGAGGTCACCGCGTTCCGCGTCTCCATGAAGATCACCTTCATCTTGGACTGACATCTTCGTCTGAGCAGTTCTTCTAGGAGCGTGTTGCGCGGATCCGTCAATTCGCAAGACGCTCCTAGCTCGGCCGCCGGGCGATGGACGCTTCTCAAGCACCATGGCCCGGCGGCTCTTTAGTACGCCCATCCCATTCGATAAGCTGCGGGCGTTCACCCTCCGATGCATCGCAAGAGCTAGAGCTCTAGGCCCAGCTATGACCGCTTCCGACTCTGCCAACTCAGCCTCCAAGACCGAGCCCATCCCCATCGCCGTCGCCTACGGAGACGGCATTGGCCCGGCGATCATGGAGGCAACCCTTCGGATCCTTGAGGCCGCGAAGGTCCCGATCGCGCCTGAGACGGTGGAGATCGGCGAGAAGGTCTATCTGAGCGGCGTGACCTCAGGGATGGAGCCAAGCGCGTGGGAGGTGCTGCGCCGCACGCGCGTCTTCCTGAAAGCGCCGATCACGACGCCCCAGGGCGGCGGCTACAAGAGCCTCAACGTCACGACGCGTAAGACCCTCGGGCTCTACGCGAACGTGCGCCCCTGCCGCTCCTTCCACCCGTTCGTCCAGTCCCGCCACCCCGGCATGGACGTGACGATCATCCGCGAGAACGAGGAGGACACCTACGGCGGCATCGAGCACCAGCAGACGCCGGAGATGACCCAGTGCCTCAAGCTCATCTCGCGCCCAGGTTCGGAGCGCATCGCGCGCTACGCCTTCGAGTACGCCGAGCGCGCCGGCCGTCGTCGCGTGACCTGCATGGTGAAGGACAACATCATGAAGATTACGGACGGGCTCTTCCGCCAGTGCTTTGAAGAGGAGGCCGCGCGCCACCCCGACATCGAAGCCGACATGATGATCATCGACATCGGCACGGCGCGAATCGCCGACACGCCGGGAACGTTCGACGTGGTGCTTCTGCCCAACCTCTACGGGGACATCGTCTCGGACGTCGTGGCCCAGCTCACCGGCTCCGTCGGTATCGCAGGCTCCGCCAACATCGGCGACGACTTCGCCATGTTCGAGGCGATCCACGGCTCGGCCCCGGACATCGCGGGCAAAGGCATCGCGAACCCCTCGGCGCTAATCCAGGGCTCGCTCCAGATGCTCGCGCACCTCGGACTGTCCGACCACGCCAACCTGATCCAGAACGCGTGGCTGCGCACCATGGAGGACGGGATCATCACCGGCGACCTCGTCGACGCCCGCGGCCGCCGCGGCGACGCTGGAACCGATGACTTTGCGAATGCCGTCATCCAGCGCCTCGGCGACAAGCCCAACACCCTCCCGCGCTCGAGCTTCAAGGACCGCGCCAAGAAGGCCTTCGAGACCCGCGCCAAGCCCGCGCGCCCCACGAAGACCCTCGGCGGCGTCGACATCTTCCTGGACTGGGACGAGTCGGACCGCGACGCCCAGGTCCTCGGCAAGAAGGTCAAGGCCCTCGGCACGGATCGACTCCAGCTGAAGATCATCTCGAACCGCGGCGTCGGCGTGTACCCCACGGGCTTCCCCGAAACCCAGTGCACCGACCACTGGCGCTGCCGCTTCCTGGCCCCCGAAGGCGAGACCGCCACCCACGACGACGTCCTCGAAGTCCTCAAAGCCGTCAAGGACGCCGGCCTCGACTTCATCAAAACGGAGCACCTGTGCCTGTTCGACGGCAAGCGCGGCTGGTCGTTGGGCGACGGTGAGTAGCTGAGCGGACTGCCGATGGGGCTCGCCCGGCGATTCTGAGACCCAGTAGCCGATACGGCGGGCAGCCCGACGTCTGGAAATTTTTGAGGTTGACGGATCGCGCCGTCTGCCTGACGGTAGCGGTGTACGTTGACAACTCGTTCCTGAACTCTCTCCCTCGCAATCATGTTCAGCCCTCGCTACCTAGTCCTCGGTCCTCGGTCCTCGGTCCCTACGCTTTGCCTGCTCGCTGCCCTCTCATCGGACGCACTAGCGCTCCAAACCCCGCCGCCCTCGAACGTGTTCGATGATGTGGCTGCCGTGTACCCGTTCAGCCAGCCGAACGCATTCGTCGCGACGGACAACGGCGACTGGCTGTTTCTAGGCGAAGGCGGCTCGATTGCTTTTGTTGATTTCCGAGGTCTCAACCCATCTGCGGCGACTGGCGGTGCACAGCAGGACATGCCTCTGCCGTCGAAACGCCAGCAGATCGGCACCTTGGCGCCACTCCCGGCCGAGATGGTCCTCGATCCAGCGGCGGATCTCTCGGACGACGATGTCACCCAGTTGCCTGATGCCAATGATGCGAACGACATCGTGTATATCGCTGGAGGCAACCTTGGTCTTTGGGCGATCGAGGCCCATCCGGGGAGCCAGCATGAGAACGTGGCTGTTCGTCTTGATGACTCGGGAGACCGTGACGTCACTACCCAGCACAGCAAGCGCTTCTGCACGTCTGTAGCGACTGCGAAGATCGCTGGAGTGGATTGCCTCATCGCCCTCTTCGCTAAGGCTGAGTCGAATGTACTCCGCATCTATCGACTCAGCGATGCCCGCGCGGCTATGGCAGCGGCGCGTGCCTCGACCGATCCGAAGCCTGATCTCGGTCATGAGATCGCACCGGCAAGGCAGACGTTCATCCGGGAGCACCCGGATGCAGGGCCGCTCGCGCTGATGACCCTTGGACGGTCCTATGCGGTCTCAATGGCGGTCGACGAGAATCCGATGGATGTCAAGAACCCAAGTGGTCCATCGCTCGCCGGCACAGTGGACGTCTATGTGGCATTGATGACCCACGGTTTGTTTCGCGTCCGACTCGGGGACGGCGGCATCAATACAACGACGCAAACACAGAACATTTCAGTAAAGAGGCGCTGGGGTCCTGTGTTTGGCAGTGGGAGCGTCTATGCCGCGGATGATCCGGCGACGGGATCGGGGCTCAACTCTTCGGGGCTGCCTGCGGATTGGTATGCGAACCTTGAGTGGAGAGACCTAAGCCGAGGCGCCAACTACTCCAAGATCACGCGGGATGACCCGCCGCACTTCCTCGACGTCGCGGTCCAATCAGACGGCCCGAATTCACACTACCTCTATGCAGCGGTCGACCACCTGAACTGGGTTCGATTCGACCTGAACGACCCAGCCGACAACTGGCGGAACGGAATCACGATCGATCACCACGAAGGCGTTCCATCTGTCGAACCAGCCGCGGGGGACAAGCTGATCTGGGGTCGAGAGCCCGAGTGGCCCGCGCCAACTCTATTTGAGCTGAGCAACCTCGACGGCACAGACGCCCGTGATGTGACCTACACCAGCAGCGTGCATCTGGCTGAGATCACTGACGGTGGCACTACGCGGACTATGCTGGTGGCTGGAGCGCTGAACGGTCCGTGGGCCCATACGGCTCGCGTCAAGGGGCCTGGCTTTCAATTCGATCAGTCGTTCAACACCCGAGGCGGAATCAGCTTCCAGCCGGTGCTTCTATACGGCAAGGGTCAGATCACGATCCCAAGCTCGATGGAGACTGAGGCGAACTACGCAGTCACTGCAGTCTACGATCTTGACGCCCTTGCGCCCCTGCACCCCGGCGGCGTCCCATCGACCTCGACCCCGAACCTAACGCGGTGGCTACCTGTCGGAGCATTCTCGCTCTTCGTCCCAAGCGATCAGTCGGGCAATGGTGGCAACGCACTCCTTCGCGTACTCCATGGCGACAGCACCCAAGTTGGCGACAACACACTGCAGTTCAACCTGCAGGAGAAAGACAACTCGACGGTCTGCGTTTCCTTCTTCGACCTCGATCCGGCAGCGGACCCGACCGTTGTGCTTCCGTTTTGGCTCCGGGGTCCTGAGGTCATGACGGGCCGCTACACCTTCGGCGCGGGATTCCTCAACAAGGACTCGGACATTGTCCTGCAAGGTGGCAACGATGCGAGGCTCTACGCTCAGGGCTTGATACACACGAACAACTTGGAGAGCGGTACGGGAACCCTAGATATCCTTCCACAGGACCCCGCTACTACCGACGAAGATGAGCGTCTCGATCTCGGTACGATCTACTCCCCACTGGCGCAGTTCGACGATCCCATGGATCCAGATGTCGTCTGGACATCCGGGAGTATCGCGCCCAGCAACAACCCCGGTGGAGGCCAGTTCATGCGCTTCGCCAAGCACACGGTCGACTCGACAGGACCGCTTCCAACGGTGGACCTAGATACAGTCTGGACGATAGAGGCCCCGCTGGATCGATGGGGTCGCAGGGGGCGACCATACTATCTGTCGGAGGTCAGTGACTCGGCATACGACGCATATGCGATGTCTGTATTGCCCGTCGGAGAAGTCGGCGAGGCGTTCATGTTTGGAACTCGGTCACTTTCTCCCGACGGTATTCACGTTTGAGCCTACGACCGGATGCTTGAGACTTTCGAGATTCTGGCTCCCGGCGGTGGTAGCGTTCCATTCGCCGATCCGCGAGAGAGCTCGCCGCTGGACTGGACCTACTTCCAGCTCAACTCGCATCCCGAATGGAACTCATTCCCTTACGACGACCAATTCGTAAACACTGCCGATCCGGTTCATAATTTCAACCGAGCCAAGGCATTCTGGAGCCAAGCCAATGGTCTCTACGAGATTCGCGCTACCAAGACGTTTGCGGGGAAGCTGGTTCAGCTGCCGCTCGATCAAGCTAGAACTGAACTTGGGTGGGTCTATCTTGCTCCCTGCGACTTCGCTTCGTGCCCACCTAACGTGGACATCATCGCCGATTCACTCTCGGTCAATGGCGCAGCGGGCCCACCGGTGACTGGCGATCTGCGTGAGCTCACGGCTAGCTATCGAGCTAGTGTTGACTGGGAAGCTCAATACGGTCGAGGCTTCGCCCAAGCTTGGGATCTCTCCGATCCTTGGCAGCGTGCTGCCGAGTTCGGTAGCGTCTCGGGGCCTGTTCCTCCTGGCACATCGACACTGAGTCCGCTCTTCTGCCCCGAAGATGGTGGATCCGCCTTCTTGTTGGAGACCGCGACTGTTGAAGACGGAGCTGGCGCGCTGCATGATATTGTCTTCGTGGCGGATTGGGCTGGCGCCGTACATGCCTTTGATGTGACTCAGATTCTATTCAGCGGCAGCTCGACGCCGCTCGTGCCGTTGGATTCATGGCGCATTGATGATGTTGTCTTCGACGCTCTTCAGCCAAACATCTATGACATTGATGTGGATGTGGATACAACCGGGGAGCTTGCCACTTTGTACCTAGCGTTCTCAAGGTCCGACGTAGTCGTGACCTCGTTCGCGGTGGATACTGGATTTGCAGCAAGCTCCGATGTGCTCGTCATCAAAACGCCAGGTGAAGCCTACAGCGTTGAGATTCGTCGTCGCCCAGAAGGCGACATCCTGTTGATCGGGGACGGCACTGGCGGATTCCGATTTCTGAGCAGGTAGCCGTGATGCACTCTCACTCATCAGAAACCCCCTTTATCCTTCAGCCTCTTGATGTGAGTTCGCCCATGAGCATGGCATCTCGATTGAGTGATGAACCTGTATCGCGAGCACAATGGAGCCGGTACTTGTCCAGCATCGGCCTGCCGCTTCTCATTGGCTACGCTGCTGCGTCGCCAGCAATGGGCCAAGAGTTGCTGCGAGTTCACAACGGGCGACCGGCTGATCTGCTGTGGGGCGTTAGGCCCGTAGGAGATCACGACGGGGACGGTGTCGTTGACTATATCGTGTTCGGTCAGGTGGGGTTTCTGTCCAGCGGCAACCGTACACTTTACAGCGGAGCTACTGGAGCGGTTCTCTGGGGGCCGATTAGGATACCTGGCTCTGATGACACGACGAGAATGCAGCTGTGTGGCGATTTCGACCTTGATGGGCTTCCAGACGTCTCTATTGGCTACCGAGACACGAGCCCCTCTGGACCCCATGTAGAGGTGATCAGTTCAGCTACGGGCCTTGAATTGTTCCGGATAGACAGGCCGAGCGTTCCCGATTTCGGTCTCGAAGTAGAGGGAGCTGGTGACGTGGACGGCGATGGATTCTCCGACCTCCTCGTTACCTCGCCCCCGGATCGAGTGTCGGTCTACTCTGGAGCGTCAGTGACGCTGCTTTACGACCTGTTCGGCGCTGCGACGTTCCCCGAGGTTGAGTCCATCGGAGGCGACGTAGACGGAGACGGATGTGATGATTTCGCGGTTGGCTGGTACCTGTCTGATCGAGTCGGCATCCATTCGGGAGCTACGGGAGACGTCATCACGTATTTGCTCGGGAATGCCTGGTCGGGAGGCCCGTCGAGTTTCTTGGGACGAGGGCTCGCGAAAGCCGGTGACCTCAACGGAGACGGAGTCCCCGACCTTTTCGTTGGTGGCCCTGAGTCTGAGTGCGATCCATGTGGCAACGCTGAGGGGTTCGTTAGGGCCTATGACGGAGCGACTTGGGAGGTCATATGGGAGACGGGGGGAGGTAACGGGAACATCTTCAACCCAACCGGTAGCACGTTGTCTGAGTTCGGGTGGCAGATGGAGGGCGGCGGTGATATTAACGGAGACGGGGTGAACGATCTTTTCGCGTTGCACAATGGTGGACAGGAACACGCTGAGTTTCTTTCCGGTGCCACAGGAGCCACGCTCTACAGGCTTCGGAAGCTAAATCTGCCAGGGGCTCTGGATCTCGTTGCCGATATCGGCGACTGCGACATCATCGGCGACCTTGACGGAGACGGATACGACGAGTTTGCCGTAGTTGACCGAAGCGAGTCCTTCTTCGGAGGCTTATTTGGGGGCCGCGTCTTCATCATGCGCGGTAGCCCAGGAGATATTGCACCGATCTGCCCGGGGACACCGGCTTCGACGGGGACCACTCCAGATCTTTTTGTGTTCGGACCTATTACTGAAGGAGGTCGCGAGATGGAGCTCCGGCTGCGCGACGGCGTGCCGGGGAGTTTGCTCACGCTCCTGACCGGGCTCACGGGACCATCGATCCCCGTCGGGTCAGGGGAGCTGTGCCTCAACCCATCGACCACGGCCAGGCTGGGCGCGCCGTTGGGGGTGGATAGCGACGGCCTTGCGGCCATGTTCGTCCCTTGGTTCACACGACCGGTGTCATCGACTTGGGCTGCGGGCACCACGTGGACTGTTCAGGGCCTCTACACCGACCCGGGCGACCCTGTCGGCGTCAACACGACCACGGCGTTGGAAATCACGTTCACGCGCTGAGACGAGTCATCGGCGAGTGTGCTGGCTCCGGGGCGACGGTGAGTAGCTGAATCGAGTCGATTGGGGGAGAATCTCCAGTCGGCTCGTCACGCTCCTGCGCTTCGGCACATCAGCGTCGTGGAGGCCCAGAAGGCCCTATTGGCGCTATGAATTCATCCCAACCTGCCCTCTTTCGCGAGCTACTGACGGACCAGCGTTGGCTCGTCTCGATTTCGCGGAGGCTATTGGCGCGGGGGGATGATGCGGAGGACATTGCGCAGGAGGCGTCCGTGCGCGCGTTGGAAGCCCGTGCCGGACGCCGCGTGGTGCCGGCGGGGGAGGCTCGGCCTTGGCTGATTCAGACCGTTCGTCGGCTGGCATGGAACGCGAATCGGCGTGAGGCCGTGCGGGCCAGCGTGCCCCTGGAGGACCGGCTGGAGGAGCAGTTGGACTTGGCCCAGGCGGCGCCGGTGGATGCGCTCGCGCGGGCGGAGTTTCGCAAGGTGGTCGCGGGCCTTGTGATGGACCTGCCAGAGGTGGAGAAAGAGACGCTGGTGCTGCGCTTCTACGAGGATCTCAGCACGGCCGAGATTATGGAGGCGACCGGGGCGCCCTCGAAGGATGCGGTGAGGCAGCGCCTCAGCCGCGGCATACGCCGGCTGCGGGATCAGCTCGATAGTCGGGGAGACGAGGCGGACTGGCGGCACGCGGCCTTCACGATCTCAGGCGCAGCTTCCGTCAAAGGAGGCGCGAGCTCGTCGGCGACGGCTCTTCTGGCGCTCCTTGCTCTGGGTTCTGTCGCGATCGGCGGGTGGTGGTGGCAGACGAGCGATGACGGCGGCGCTCGTCCAGACGTTTCTGCTCTCGCAGCGGAGCGGACAGTGGCCTTGGCCGACCTAGGAGACATCAGGCGTGATGGGCGTTCCTCCGCGGCTGCCCGTGTCGTCGCAGGGGGAGTCGACGGCGCCGAAATCGAGGGCGCTCCCCGGGGGGAGGTGGCCGTTGCGATCCAGGACGGTGCCACAGGAAACCCAGTGGCCGGCCAGCCCTGGTTCGTCATTCGGACCGGCGAACACGACTACGGCCGCGCCTGGACCTTCTCCGGGGAACACACCAATCCTGAGCCCATCGCGGCCGGGGTCACGGGCGCGGACGGGGCTCTGCACTTTGATCCCCAAGGGGAGACTCTGCTCAATCTCTGCACCGAACGCACGGATACCCATGCGCGGGGGTCCTGGGCGATACGAGTCTCCGACGGAGTGGCGGAGCCCGGTGCGGTTTCACTTCTCGTCGGCACGACGTTCACCGGACGGGTGGTGGACGACCTGGGTGAAGGATGCGCGGGGCTCATCGTGGCCGGGCGCGACTACTCAAACGAGTGGCGTCAGTTAGCGACGACGGACTCGGACGGCGGCTTCACCGTCCCGCGCTGCGCTGACTTCCCCAGGAGCTTTGTGATCCGCGAGGATGACGAGGTCGAAGCGACGCGCAGGCTCCGGACCGACTTGGCGTTTGTGCCAGCGGGGGGTCTTGAGCGCTTGGCCGAGGACTCAAGGGCCGGGGTGCACGGGAAGTGGGTCGCGCGAGGCCGGCGGTTGGTGGCCGTGGAGGACGTGGTCTTCCCCCGCGCCGTCACGATCCAAGGTCGCGTTCTTGGGAGTGGCGGTAGGGCTGCGGCGGGGGCGACCGTTGCCTTGGGTCGCGAGCCCGGGGTCACGGCCGACGCGAATGGCCGCTACTCCTTGTCCTTACAGGCGCCCAGAGCCGGCGAAGTTGCGGTCGAGCTGCGAGCCGCTTCGCCTGGGGGAGGCGAAGGGAGGCTCGAGGTCACCGGGCTGGCTCCGGGCGCCATTCTCACAGGAAAAGACCTCTGGCTCGACGGCCTGCAGGCCCTCGAAGTTCGCTGGGTGAGCGCGGGCATTGAAGCCCTCGATTGGGCCGAGGAGAGCACGCTCGCGAAGATCCGCTGGGATGCTCCGAGCAAGCCACAGCAGAGCCTTGGTCCAACTGAATGGGTGGCGGAGATTCAGCCTACGCAAAGCGGCGGCAGGATGGCGGTGCCCGGGGCGCAGCTGCCCGATCGGACGTCCTCCCCGGGTGCGCTGCGGGGAACACTTGTCGTTCCTGGCTGGGCTCCGGCTTCCTTCCTTGCGCCGCTCGGTGCCCGTGAAGTCGTCGTCGCGTTGGAGCCGCTACCCAGGGCGCACATCGAGCTGAACGTCACCGGCGCCGGTGCCGAGTCCTTCGAGTACGCGAAGGTCACGATCACGGCACAGCCTCCTCCGGCAGGGCTCAGTCCCTACGAGGTCGCCCGCAGGCTGGCGGCGGCGCCGGGGACGGGCACGGTCGCCCACGCCTGGGAGAATGGCGAGCGTCGCGCGCTGCCCCTCGCCGCGGGCTCTGGCTTCTACGCCTACGTCACGCTCTTCAGCGGAACGGCGCGCGCGCCCAGGGTGCTGGCTGCGCGCGGCCCGATCGCGCTAGCGGACGCCACGGCGGAGGCTCCGTTCGAGCTTGATGTGGTCCTCGCGCGCTGGCCAGAGCGGCAGCGCCTTGACCAAGCCGCGTTCGAGTCAGACGCTTCCGTGGCCGTCTCTGCGCGTCGGCCTTCGATCATCACCGCGCGCGTGGTGGACGGAGTCACGGGCGAGCTTATCGACGACGCTCTCATGCGGTCGGTGGATACCAGGCATCAGCACCGCAGCTTTCAGCGGCCGTGGAAAGGGGAGGGGCGCAGGCTTCAGCTGGAGTGTTCCTTGGATCAGATCACGCTGCGCTTGATGAGTCACGGTTACGAGCCGCTGGACATTGGGCCCATCGCTCTAGTGCCGGGGGAGGAGGTCGAGCTTGGGGATGTTGCGCTCTGGTCTCTTAGCCCCGTGCCCTGTCGGCTGGTCGAGCCGGGCGGCAAGCCGCTCCTGGGTATCCGCCGCGTCCGGTGGAATGACCCGGTGGCGGGCTGGGCCCACGCGTTCACGGATGAGTCAGGGGAGGCCGAGATCTTCACCGGAGTCGAGCCGGTTCGCTACGCGGTGGTGGGCGACGTCCAAGGCAGCAGCGCCCCTCCCCAGCGGGTGCGCACGCGGTGGAACGAAGCGGGGGAGTGCACCCTCGTGGTGCAGCCCTGGCGCCAGGTGCGACTGCGGATCCAAGGGCTCGAACTCCGATGGCGCACGGGCGTGGGGGAGGTTCTTGTGGAGGCACAGGGGGCCTCAGCGCACGACCGGCACCGTCGCGCAACCTTCACCTCCCCGAGGATGGAGGGCGAGGACGTCATCTTTGACATGAGCCTGCCCCCTGGAACCTGGGTGGTCCGTCCGGCAGCGCCGGAGTTCGTGTCGTTCCCAGAGGTGGAAGTCACGGTGCCGCGCGCTTCAGCGGGGTCGCCGCTTGAGGTCGCGACCCGCGCTCAGTTGGGAAGCGGCGTGGCGCGCTAACTGGCGGCGCTGGTCCATCAGCACCGCCAAGCGGGACACTACTGGAACAGGACTTCGAGGCCGCCCGTGAGGTTCGAGGTGGCCGCTCCGTTCACTCTGTCCCGGTACCAGGTCTGGAAGAAGTAGGTGTCTCCAGATCCAACGGACACGTTCCCGAGCGCGGTGGGGATCGCTTGCAGATCAATCGTCAGCGACACCGAGCCCGTCGGGCCAGAGTTCCGAATGGAGCCCGCAGCGACGAAGCGTCCGATCAATCCGCCAAGGCAGAGGTTGCCCGAGCTGCCCCCGGGATTCGCGACAAAGCCGGAGGTGCTGCTCGCCAGGAAGATCGCCGAGCTCGACAGCGGTAGATCCGTAGCCCAGAGGGTGAGGTCGTTTGTGGCCGCAGCGTCGCTGCCGGTACCAAAGATCTGAGCCGGCAACCCGAGGGAGTTGGGCTCGACCGCGCAGTAGGGGGTGCCCACGAGCCCGTAGCTGAGCGCTGACAATGCACCGAACCCGCCGGCGTTCACGTCACCTGAGAACGTCGAGATGGCGGTCATGGCACCGGTGTAAGGGTCGGTGACCTCGTAGAGCTCGTTGGATCCGCTTGGGATTTCGAAGGTCCCTCCGGTGGCCAGGAACCAGCTGCTCTCGGAGCGGCAAAGGCCGGCGATGGCGCCGACGTCTCCGGGGATGACGGCGAGCTCGGTGACCACCGCCGTGACCGGATCGATCTCGACGAGCGAGTTGCTGACTCGATCCACCCCGATCAGCATTCCGTCATCACGCAGGGCGAGGCCGCAGAGGTCTCGCTCCCCTCCGCTCATGGTTCCCACTAGTGTGAACGCGCCAGTGTCTAGCTCGATGCGGTAGAGACTCGCGGCGCTCGAATTCCCACCGTTCACTGCGTAGGCGCTACCGTCAGGGCCGATCGCTAGGCCCCCTTCGAAGAGGCCCACCGTGCTAGAGATGAGAGTGGTAGCGAAGGTGCTGGGATTGATGCGGTAGATGAACGACGGCGTGTGCGTGATGCCGTAGAGGAACCCGTCTGGAGCCTGACTGAGGCTGCCGATAGACTGTCCGAATCCGATGGAGAGCGTTCCGATCTCTGTCGTCTCCGCGGTGACGGGATCAATTTCGAAGACCACGTTGCCTGGGGAGTACGCGACTCCGATCAAGCCTGTCTGTGCACTTGCCGTGCTGGAGGTGAGGCCGAGGAAGGGAGTTGAGAAGAGGGCGAGCGCGATGGCAAAGCGAGGGGAAGTCAGCATGATTCTCTGGGGGGTGAAACCCAGTCTGGAAACACCGCCTGGCGCGCTCGGGAGGAAAGTCTACCCGAGGCCCAGGTGGGAATTGGCGAGTCCAGATTGTACTGGATAGCGAGAATCAGCTCATCACGACACGTCCCTGGCGATTGCCGGCCCGCTCCGCCTACAGGATGCGCACGATCCAGGGGTAGCGGTACGCCACCCCTTTGTTGACTTCCATCGTCGCGATGATGGCGAGCACGACGTTGGCGATCGCGATAAAGATGAACCCGGGGACGGCGACGAGGGCCCCAAGGCCGAGGGTCACAAGAATGAGAAGAGTCATGGCGACGGCGGCCAGCAGCAGGTTGATCTGGAAGTTGAGCGCCTCCTTGGCCTGCGTGCCAATCCACGGCTGCTCGTCTCGCTTGATCAACCAAATCACGAGGGGCACGAGCCAAGCGGCGGCTCCGGCGGAGAGGACCATGGCAGCAATGGGGCCGAGGTGGGCAGCCATAGCCCAGTTGCGCTCATCGGTGGAAGGCATGGCAGATGCGCTGGCGGTGTCGTAGTCCATGGGAAGTTCTCAGTGTGTTGGGGGATGGGAGGGGCAGCTCTGCGGCTGGATCCATGTATACGACGATCCTGGCGGAATATTCATGGAATCGGCGGAGGAGCCTGCTAAGCGGCCCGCATTCCGGCAGCGCTATACCAGGCAAATTCCTTCCACTTTCGCTCACTAGAGCTTCGCCTTCACCGAGGTTTGCAGCGCTTCGCAGCGCGTGCGCACTTCGTTTTCAAGCGCGTTTGCCTGCTCGAGATAGCGGCTCTTGGCCGCCTCGTCTTTGAGGTCCTTCGCGTTGATCGCTACGTTCAGAGCGGCGCCGCGCGCGGCGGTGTCGAGGCAGAGGCCGCCGACGGCGGCGTCGGAGAGCGAGGCCTCCATGCCGCGCTCGGCCATGGCTTCGCACACTTCCATGGCGTCGCGCGCGGTCTCCATGACCTGGAGCGGAACCTCGATCGCGTATTTGGTCGCCGCTTCGATCGCTTCGTCCCGCACGGCGGCGTCCGCTCGCCAAGCGGCCATGATCTTGTTGAACGCCTCGGTGTCTTCGTCCACGAGGTCGAGGAAGCGGTCATGGCACTGCTTGCCGAGTACGGCCACTTTGGAGAACTCCTCCCAGCGATCGTCCCAGCCGGGCTTGTGGCTGGAGAGGTTCGCGACCATCGTCCCGAGGGCTGCGCCCATGGCGCCCGCGGCCGCCGCGATGGAGCCGCCGCCGGGAGCGGGGGACTCCGACGCCGTTTCGTGCACGAGGGCTTCGAGGGTCATGTCCACGAGGCGCTTCTTCGACGAGTCCTGAATCGCGTACTCGATCACGCGCGTCTTGGGATCGAAGGGAGAGAGCTCGTCGAGCCCGAGGGTGCGCACGGCGATCTTGATCAGCTCGGCGTCGGTCACGCCGAGGCTGCGGCCCTGCTTCGTCAGGTAGTGACGTCCCGCGCTCAGGAGGACATCGAGGGGCACAAGCCCGACGATTTCCGAACCGGTGACGCGGATGCCCCGCGCGGTCGCGCGCTCGTCGCAGGCATCGAAGGCCTTGTGCACCGGCGTGACCGTCAGGTCGGTGAGGTTCATGGAGATCTGCGCGACGCCGTACTCCTCGATGAACCAGCCGATGCCCTTGCAGGCTTTGAGGAGGCCAGGAGACCAAACGGGGTTGCCCTGGTCGTCCTTGACCACCGTGCCCGTGGCCGGGTGTCCCTCGCGCTTGATGCGGCCCTTCTCGCGCACGTCGAAGGCGATCGCGTTGGCGCGGCGCGTGGAGGTCGTGTTCAGGTTGACGTTGTAGGCCACCAGGAAGTCCCTTGCGCCGACGGCCGTAGCGCCGGTCCGCGGCTGGAACTCAGCGGGGCCAAAATCCGGCTTCCACTCAGCGGTGCCAATCCGCGAAGGGATGGCCTCGTACTCGCCTTCGCGAACGACGGCGAGGTTCCGGCGGTCTGGCTTGAGCGCAGCGCTTTCGTAGCAGTAGATCGACAGACCGACCTCCTCGCCCAGGCGCTTCGCCAGCGCGTGGGCATGCAGCACCGTCTCGTCCATGGTGATCCCGGAGATCGGCACGAGCGGGCAAACGTCCATGCCTCCGAAGCGCGGGTGCTCGCCGGAGTGCTGGCTCATGTCGATCCGCTCGGCCCCGACGCGTGCGGCGCGGACGGCGGCCTCGATCACGGGAAGCGGCTCGCCCACGAACGTGAATACGGTCCGGTTCGTGGCCTTGCCCGGGTCCACGTCCAGGAGCGTGACCCCATCCACCGAGCGAACCGCGTCAGAGATCGCGTCAAGAACGCTTTGGTCGCGGCCTTCGGAGAAGTTGGGGACGCATTCGATGAGCTGTGCCATAGGGGGGGCTGTCGGGGTGCTGTGTGCTGGAAGTGGGGCGTGGGACTTTCGGGGGAGGTTCTACCAGAAGGGATCGGCCGCGCGAAACAGCGTTCACGGGGCCCCGAAGGCCGTCTGAGCCGATAAATCAGCCTAATCGCCTCACCGATGAGGCGATTAGGCCCGATAATCGCCCCATAGCCTTCATCTGGCAAAGCCCTGCGTGGCCGACTCTTCACTTCGAGTCTGAAGCGCTGATCGAGCTATTGGTGCAGCTCGCCGCGGCGCGCGCCTCGCTTCGAGCACGTGTGGATGCTATCGGTCTCGACGACCGCGCTGCCCTCGCGCTCGCTGCGTTTCAGGAGGACGCGCTGGGGACAGCGAAGATCGAAGGAGAGACACTCGCGCCGGAGGGCGTGCGGTCTTCCATTGCGCGCAGGCTTGGGCTGGCAGAGGGAACGCTGCCGTCGTCGCCACGCAATGTGGAGGGGCTCGTGGAAGTCCTCGATGACGCAACGCGGCACCACGGCAATGAGCTCACGGCAGAGAGGCTGTTCGGCTGGCATGCGGCGCTCTTTCCTGGCGGCTACTCGCATCTTCGGCCCATCACGGTGGGTGCATGGCGGAGAGAAGCAATGCGTGTCCAGTCTGGGGGGCCCGGCTCGGGGACCGTTCATTTCGAGGCGCCAGCTCCGGAACGCGTGGACGAGGAAGTGGTTGCATTCCTCAGCTGGCGGAATGGCGGCACGCAAAGTGACAGTGCGCTGAAGGCTGGGCTCGCGCATCTTTGGTTCGAGACAATCCACCCCTTCGATGACGGCAACGGCCGCATCGGCCGCGCGCTCATCGACATGGCACTTTCGGCGGGGGACGATTCGCTTCTTCGCTACTACAGCGTGTCCGCGCAGATTTTCGAGGAACGATCGGGCTACTACCGCGCGCTTGAGGAGGCGCAGCGGGGCAACCTCGACATCACTGCCTGGCTGAAGTGGTTCCTGAGCTGCTTACTCAGCGCCGTTCATGATGCTGAGTTGCGGGTCGAGGCTGCCACCCTCCGTGCACGCCTCCGGGCGAGCCTGCCTCTCACCGAGCTCAACCAGCGTCAGACCAAGGCGCTGCATAGGCTCATCGAACACGAGCCCCGAGGCTTCGAGGGCGGCTTGACGAATGCGAAGTACTGCTCGATGACCGGCGCGTCGAAGGCCACCGCATCCCGGGACCTTGCCGATCTTGTCCAGCGCGGCTTGCTCGCCGTGGGGGAAGCAAGCGGAAGAAGTACCCGCTACTCCCTTGTCAGAGGTTCTTCGGACGAGTGCGGCGAACTTCTGATTCAGGCCTAGCCTGATGCGGTGGCTGCAGAGATCGGTCTCGGCTAGGCTCTCTAGGGATGAAGCATGGAGGGCAGATCGGATCAGAGGTGCGCGCAGACAAGGGGCTTTCCAACGGCCAGTTCGCGATCATGCTCCTTGGCCTTTTTTCCCTGGTTGGCGTCGCCACGGTAGGGGCCCTAGTGCGTGTGACCCGCTCGGAGTCAGAGGTGGAGGCGCGCGCACTGATTCGAGCTTCCGGTCCGCTCTGCGCTGCGATCGACGCCTACGCGGTTCAGTCGGGGCGATCGCCTGAGTCGTTGGAGACCCTCGTGCCTGACTTCGTGACAGAGCTGCCTCCGCTTGAGGTCAGCTCAGACACCGGGTTCCGGTATCAAGGCGGCGAGACCGGGGCCTGGAGGCTTTCGATCTGGGGCGGGCACTACATGTACGAGAGGACCTCGGTGGAGGAGCCCTGGTTCGTCACCGGGGACGCAGATGTGAGCTATCCGGTATCCGGTTGGCGTCCTTTCGAGTGAGGAGGTTCGGGCTTGTTCGGATTGTCGAGTATTCGATTCAGCCGAGTCACGTGTTCAGTCGCGCGCTTGGCTACCAAGGGTGGACCGTTCCATCCCAGCGAATGAAGCTGCCGCTGTCCTCGAAGGTTAGTTCCTGGATTGTGGCCACGATCTGCTGGGCCGCGTCGCTGACTTCTAGGTCGGCGTTAGAGCCGCCCATGTCGGTCTTCAGCCAGCCGGGGTGCATCATGACGACGGTGATTCCGTCGCTCGCGTACGAGGCGGCCGCGCGGCGGGAGAGCATGTTGAGTCCCGCCTTCGAGATGTTGTAGGCGACGTCGCTGCCGACGGTGTCGCCGACGACCATCGAGCCTAGCTGCGAGCTGATGTTGACGATGATCGGATTCCGGCCTTGGCACAGGAGACCATGCATGTGCTGCTGGACGAGGAGGGGGCCGGTCACGTTGACCTGGAAGACCGAGGCCATGGCCTCGGCCGAGATGTCTTGGACGTCGCAGCGGTCAGGCTCGACGCCAAAGTTGCGCGCGTCCACCGCCGCGCAGTTCACGAGGATGTCGATGCCGTCGGTCTGCTCGGCGAGGCTCGCCGCAGCGCTGGCGATGGATGCCTCGTCCATCAGATCGAGCATGAGATGCTTCTGAAGATCGTCCTTTCCGCTGGCCGACCGGGTCGTTCCCCACACCGAAGCCCCACCCTCAGCGAAGTGTCGCACCAGCTCTTCACCCAGTCCTCTTCCCGCTCCCGTGACGACGACTCGGCGCTGCTTCTCGTTCATGGGCATCATTCTAGGCCTGGAATAGGCGCTAAGGATCGTCAGATCGTGCAGCAGTGCCGTGGCCGTGGCTCTTTCGAGGATGATGCCTGGCTAGTCAGGTGAATTCTCGAAGCGAAGCGCAAGGGCCGCGGACGCGGTGCTGCTGCGCGAAACGCAGTGGTCTGTCGATTCTTAGCGCCTATTTCAGGTCTAGCGGGGTCGGCCATAAATGAGCCGCCTCGCCGGGGGATGGTCAGGTTCCCGGGGAGGTTCGGCTCGGGGGCCGCTATCATGCGGCCCCATGACCGAGACCTCCTCCACCCAGGATCCGCGCGCGGCCAGCGGCGACGACGACCTCACGGCCCAGGCGGCGCTTTTCGATCGCTGCTTTGATCGCACGGACGGCGGGACAGTGCTGCCCTGGCGTTATTCGAACGGGCCCCACGGTGCGGCGCTCACCACCGTGATTGAGGCCGAGGGCGGACTGGCTGCCAGCTACGCCTGCGGTCCGAGGACCGTGGTTCAGCGCGGTCAAGATCCCGTCACGGTCGGACAGACCGGAGACGTCATGACGGACCCCAACCATCGGGGCAAGGGGCTTTTCTCGGGCCTCGACGAAACGACGGTGGCGCGGGCCAAAGAGGCCGGCTGGCCCTGTGTCTTTGGGCTGCCCAACCGTGCGTCCGCCAAGATCTTCACGGAGAAGCTGGGCTGGGATGAGGTGGGGGAGATTCGCCCCTGGACCTTCGTCCTCGTGTCCGACGCCGGTGCTCGGGAAGAGCGTCTCAAGGTCAGCCGCGGCGCCGCCATGGGCGTCCCGTGGGTCGCGTGGCGCGGCACCATGGCCCGGGGCCGCCTGCGCAAGGAGTTCTTCGGCAAGATCAACGTCGTGCCGATCGCGCGCTTCAAGCCGGAGGCCGACGAGGTGTCCGCCGAGGTCTCGAAGGAGTTCCCCTGGTTCATCCAGCGCGACCACGCATACCTCAACTGGCGCTTCGTGGACGCGCCGTCGGGCCGCTTCCGCGCCCACGGTGTCTACGAGCCGGGCGGCTCGATGCGCGGCTGGTGCGTTGTGCAGCTTCCCGAGCGCGGCGAGACCGCCGGGTACATCGCGGACATTGTGGCCGCCGACGACATCGCCTTCGCGGGGGCGCTGGAAGCGGGGCTCGGTCACCTGCGCAAAGCCGGAGCCTCCGTCGCCCGCGCCCACGCGATCGTGGGCTCGTCGTGGGAGCGTCAGCTCAAGTCCTCTGGCTTCCGTGCTTCGAAACCCGACGACGTGCGCCCGATCATTCTGCGCACGCTGGACGCGGCCCATCCGCTGATCGCGGCGGCCAAGAATCCCTCGTCGTGGTTCTTCACCGACGCCGACCGCGACGCCGAGCTGATCGGCTGAGGAGGCGCGCTCCTTGTCCATCAAGCACCGACTCAAGGGCGTCGCTCGGGAAGTCTACGCCCGCGTGGTTTGGCACACGGGTCTGCACCGCCTGTTCGATTCCATCGGTCAGCCGCGACTTCTGATTCTCTACGGCCACTGCGTCGATCAGCCAGCGACCAACGGGACGCTGGGGGCCGACATGAAGATCACTGGGCCGCGCTTGGAAGCGATCCTCGCCGCGCTCGGTCGGCGCTACGACATGGTGTCCGCAGGGGAGGGTGCCGCGCGACTCCGAGAAGGCGCGAAGCGCTCGATGGTCGCGCTGACCATGGACGATGGCTACCGGGACAACCTCCACGATCTCGTGCCGCTGCTCGACCGCGTCGGCGCGCGCTCGACGGTCTTTCTTGAAGGCGGCGCTGTGGCCGAGCGCAAGCTCCCGTGGTTGCACGCTCTTGGGTGGCTCCAGGGGAGCCTCGGATGCGCGGCGCTCGCGGCGCGGCTTGCCGAGCGGCTTCCCGCCCAAGCCGACGCGCTCCACTCGGCCTCGGACGATGAGAACCGTCAGAAGCGCATCTTGAAATACGACGCGGACCCTGCGGAGCGCGCGGCGGCCTTGGAGGCCCTCGTCGAGGAGTGCGGCGGCGATCCGCGGAACATCGTCGACTCGCTCTACCTCAGCCAAGACGAAGCGCGGGAGCTCATGGCAGCGGGCCCCATCGAAGTGGGTGGGCACACCGTGAACCACCCCGTGCTCTCATGCCTCGGGGAAGCGGAGCAGCTGGCCGAGATCGCCGGTGGCCGAGAGGCCTTAGGCAAGCTTCTCGGGGACGGGGCTGGGACGACGTTCGCCTACCCTTACGGCCGACGTTGGGACTACGACGAGGCGAGCGCGCGCGCGGTGGAAGCGGCCGGATACCAGTTCGCGGTCACCACCCACGCCGGGGTGAACCGCGCGAAGACGGATCCCTATCGGCTCTTCCGCTGGCCGATCCACGACGGGACGCGGCTTCACCTCGTAGGGACGGAAGCCTGCGGGGCCTTCGACTGGCTCCGGCGACTGGGCTTGGACCTCGTGGAGTAGATCCAGTGGAGTAGATCCAGTGGAGTAGATCCAGTGGAGTAGATCCAGTGGAGTAGGCCTATTCCAAGAGCGGCTCAGTGGGTGTAGTACACGGGCTCGACGTTCTCGCCGCTGAAGACGAGGAACGCTGCCACAGCGGCGAAAAGCACGACTGGGGCGAGGATCCAGACCCAGTTTTCTTTGAGGAACTGCATGGTGCTAGAGCATAGCCCATCGATCCGGGGCACGTCGGGTGGGGGCTCAAGAACAGATTCTGGCACGTGGACCTCCCAGGGGTACAATCCCAGCAGCATGCGCAAACTCATTCTGCGACTCGGCATCTTCGTCGGCGTCCTCCTGCTTCTCTTCCTCGGCACCGAGCTGTACTTCCGCTCGCAGGGCTACGGAGCCCTGCCTTCCGTCTGGTTCGACCCGGAGGTGGGCACCCGATTCCATCCCAACCAGAGTCGTGATATCTACGCGGCCGGGGACGTGTACATGCACCCGGCCAAGATCAACGGCCTTGGTCTGCGCGGCCACGAGCCGCTGCCGGAGGCCGACGGCGACGCGGGCCTCCGCGTGGTGTGCCTCGGCGACTCGTTCACGTTCGGCTGGGGAGTCGAAGACAACGAGACGTTCCCGGTGCTCGTCGAGGAGGCGCTCGACGCGGCCATCGACGAACCCGTCGACGTGATCAACTGCGGTGCTCCTGGCTACAACACCTACCAAGAGCACCAGCTGTACAAGAAGCTGATGGCACCGCTGAACCCGGACTACGTCGTGATCTCGTGGTACATGAACGACCTCGATCCGATGAGCTTCGGTACGACGGGAACGCTCGCGCCCCTCGATCACCCGCTGGCGGGCACGGCGCTCCTCGACTACTGGTCACGCAACCTGCGGCTCAAGATCATCGGCCTGCCCAAGTTTGAATTCGAGGGCTTCGACCAAGCGGCCGCCATGGAGATGAAGAAGGTGTACGACCAACTCATCGGCGGAGGGCTGTGGAAGGACTCCAGCACGGAGGCCGCGCGACCGTTCATTGACCGCAACCTCGGGGACCTCACCGCGCTACTCGATACGATCGAAGCCGACGGTGCCGTTCCCATCGTCGTGGTCTTCCCCACCGTGGGCCAGATGGATGACCTCATCAAGTCGAAGGCGGAGGACACCCCCGAGGCCTACGCCGAGATGCGCACCAAGCGCACCTTCGCCATGAGCAAGGTCACTGAACTCGCCCAGAAAAGGGGCGTTGCTACCGTCGATCTCATGGACGCCTACCTCGAGAGCAAGGTCCGCCCCTACGGCGCGGTGGACCTGTCCCACCCGAGCGCCCATGGCCAGCGGATCGCGGCCGAAGCGATCACCGCGGCGCTCAAGGAAGCCGGAGCTTTCTAGCTAGCTACCTCTTCCAGGCCCGGCGATCGGGCTTGAGCATGTCCCCGTGCATATCCGCCATGAACTGGCGGATCGCGTGGGGGCCAGCCTTATTGAAGCGCTCGAAGTCCTTGAAGGCCTTGTCCTTCCAGTAGCCCCGCAGGACCATGGCGTTCATGGCTCTCACCCGCGTGAGGTCGTCCTCGTGGGTCGTGGCCGTGTGGACGAGGTCGGCCTCGGTGGGGATCGTCAAGTAGCCGCCGACGGCGAGGAGCACGCTTGCTGCCAATAGGCCTGCGGCCCAGCGGCGCTCGCGGCGCAGGACGTCCTGGGGGATCGGCGCTTGTGGGTCTTGCGGTTCTGACATGGATCTGCGCGGCTCGAATCAGCTGTTCCAGATCGCGGACATCGCGAGCTGGGCGGGGCCCATGGAGGGAATCCACGCCAGGATGATGCCCACGGCGAGGGTGGACATAACGGCCTTGCGGCGCAGCGTTGGCACCTCACGGTGCTTCGCAAGGTAAATGGCCGCGAGCACGATGACCAACGGCATCAGAGGAACGCGGTAGCGCGTGAGTCCGCTGACGATGGAGACGGCCGCAGTGCACAGCGCGAGGGTGGCTGTGAGGGAGCGAAGCGGTCCCGCGTCCCGCGCGTAGGCCCAGCCCCAAAGGCCCACCATCACGACCAACGGCATCATCAGGAGAGCGAGGAGGCTGAAGAGGCGCCGGAGGTAGGGGCTGCTCAGGGGCTCGCCGATTCCTTCGGTGATCCGAACGGAGCGATGGATGAAGGACAGCGGGGACATGAGGTCCACGAACTCCACGATGCGGCTGCGCAGGAAATACTTGGGGTACTGGAACGCGAAGGCGAGGCCGTCTTGGACGTTGGAGCGGGTTTGGTCGGCCGTGTTCACGACCTCTCGCGCGCGCCACGGCGTCGGTTCTGGTCCGCGGATCCGATCCCTCAGTTCGCCCGGGGCGTCCAGAAGGTTGTCCCCAAGGTCAGCTATGTCGTAGTTGATGTCCAGCGCGTTCCAGCCCACCGACGCGCTTCCATGGGAGGAGGTTGCCACGGGGACGAAGCGATCGTAGACGTGCGCGTTCCGGATCGTCCACGGCATGATCGTGAGGATCGCGGTGAGCCCGAAGAGGAGCGCGGGCGCAATGCCAAGCGGACCGCTGCCGTGGCCCCAGGCCTGGAAGCGTGCGTTGCCAACGCGCTTGTCGGTCTCGTGGCCGCGCAGGGCGAACGCCACCCAGATCATGAACGGGAAAACGACGAGGAGCGTGCTCTCGCGGGTGAGCACGGAGAGCCCGAGCAGCAGGCCCGCGAACGGTCCGCGCCAGGCCGGGGCCGCGATACGCCCTTCTCGCGCGTAGCGGAGCATTTGATAGAGCGCAGGCACGAAGAACGCCAGGAACAGCGACTCCGAGTAGATGAGGGCGGAGAACGCCGCGAGGGGCAGGTACAGGGCGTAGATCCACGCGGCGATCATCCCCGCTTTCCTACCGCCGAACATGCCCGCGATGAGGGCGGTCCAAACCCCAGCCCAAACGGCGAAGCCAATCTGGAGGAAGCGCATGGCGTCCGCGGCCCCTTCCTCGAAGAGGGCCGAAAGGTAGCTCATCAGCTTGGGATAGAGCGGCGCCCACATGCCGGCGTAGGTGTCGAACTGCTCCCAGCCCCAGCCGAGTCGAACGTACTGGGCCTCGTCGCCGCGACCAACGGTGCCGATGAAGGAGACCACCAGCAGTAGCCTGATGACCGCTCCGATCCCCAGTGGGAGGATCAGGTCCATCAGCCGAAGAGGGCGAGACTCTTCGGTGGGGCCAGGGACCCGGCTCTCCAGGTCGCCGCGCCCTGGGAGAGCGCCAGAGCCCCGAGCGCTGCCTCGGCCGGTGAATGTGTGCTGATCGCTCAAGGGAAACAAAAGGCTCCGCGGCCCGCTGAATGCTCCTAGGGCGAGCTAGGAGCGAACTGCACGGTGCGGCGCGGATAAAACGAAATGGGCGAAATGGGGGCCGGGGCTGCGAAGGTGCCTGCGGCTGCCCCCCTGACCCCGCTATCGGCCCAGATGTTTCGCGGAAGGTCCGGAAAATGCCGGACCCCGTGTCCTCGCGCTAAGGCTGCGCCTAAAAGAGCGTATAGATGAACGGCGCGATCAGCGGGGAGCTCGCGGCCACCACTAGGAGGCTTCCTACGGTCAGGAGCACGGTCAGGAGCGGCATCAGGTACCAGTGGCCGCGGAGTGTGAACGCCTTCATGAGTTCCGCGATGGTGCCGACCCGGTCCCCGAGCTTGTAGAGCACGAAGGTCAGGATGGCGATGACGAGGCCTACGAGGAGGAGCTTGCCGTACAGCGGTGGCAGGATCGCGATCAGGCTCGTGACGCCGATGGCCGTGGCGAAGACGACGGCCAGGAGGCCGCCCACCTTGAGGAAGCCGACGCCAGCGCTCTCGTCGGAGTAGGTGTTCGCGTAGAGCGTGCCGAGGGCCGCCCAAAGCCCCACGAAGAAGAACGGCCACTTGGGCATCTTCTTGGGCGCCACCGGGGGAGCCGCCGGGTTGGCGGTGTCCATCAGCATCACGGGGGCCTTCTCGGGGGCACCTCCGGCAGCGGCCTTCGCTGGGACGAGGCCTGCGGCTTCGAGATCAGTCTTCAGGGCCTGGGCCAGGACGAGATTGCCCTGGGCATTCAGGTGGAAGTCGCGCTTGTAGTACGGCGTCCAGCCCTTGGCGGCTGCGGTCTTGAGGGGCTCAAGGGGCAGCGACGTCACGGCGCCGACGGCGTTGGCTGCGTCGATGAAGAGCTCGTAGGGGCGTGCGGGGTCGAGGGCGGCGGGGAGATCCTCCGGCGGCGTCACGGCCTCCCGGCTCGGCAGCGGGCAGACGGCGAAGCGGGCGCCAAGCGCCGCGGAGGCGTCGGCGAGCTTTTGGAAGAGCACCTTCGTGCGCGCCTCGGCGGTCAGGGTCGTTTGGGGCGGCGACTTGAGGCGCGAGGACATCTCCACGCTGATCTTCTTCGTCTTACCGAGCCCATCCACCTTGAGGTTGGGCATGCCGGCCTTCTTGCGCAGCAGGTTGCCCACGGCCGTCGACGCGAACCAGCCGCGGGGTGCAGGGATCGCGAGCTCGCCGTTGGCGCGCACACCGTTCTCATCAAAGAGCGGCTTGTCCTGGCCCAGGTACTGACCCTGGGCGTTCCACCAGATGTCGTTCTCGTAGGGGAAGAGCACGACGACGTCCGGGTCGAACTTCGCGCCGTGCTCGCCGAGCCACACGAGGGCCTGGTCCGTGGAGTAGGCCTGGGTGCCGGCGTTGACGATCTCGACCTTGCGGCCTTCGTCTTGCCACGCGCCTTCGAGGAGGTCCACAAACAGGTCTTCGCGGGCCACCGTGTAGCCGAGGGTGAAGGAGTCGCCGAGGAAGAGCATCCGCGTCGTGCCTTCGGGCTTGGCGGGGACCTCGTCCGAGGTGTAGTCGTCCCGCAGCCCGTGGGCGTCGGTCTGAATGGTCACGTCGTACTCGCCGCTCTCCATCTGGATGGTGGAGTTCGCTTGCTTGCACCAGCCGAGGGCTGCGTCTCCCTCGGTGTTGATCGCGGGTGGCGCGAAGCCCAGAAGACGTAGACCGATCTCGGCGACGCCGAAGGCGAGGGCCGCGCTCACAAGGAGCGCCAGAATCACGTTGATTGCTTTCATCTGGACCTACCTCTACGAAACCATCTGGGTGACCGAGTCGCCTTCGTGGCGCAGGTGGAAGACCGTGTCTGCGATCTTCTTCTTTGCTTCAGCGTCGACGATGTAGTTGTTCATGAACAGGTAGTCCATGCCGGAGAGCGAGAACGTGTTGAACGCGTGGGCGGGGGACTCCACGATCGGCTCGCCCTTCAGGTTGAACGAGGTGTTCATGATCACGGGTACGCCCGTGAGCTCGCCGAAGCGCTCGATGATCCGGTGGTACGCCGGGTTCGTTTGCTTGTACACCGTTTGGAGGCGACCGGAGCCGTCCTCGTGGGTGATGGCGGGCAGGTCGGCGCGCTTCTCGTCGCGCACGGGCGCCACGTACAGCATGAAGCGCGCAGGCCAGTGCCGCTGGGGCTCGGGGATCTCGAAGAATTCGTCAGCGCGCTCTTCGGTGACCGACGGCGCGAACGGACGGAAGGACTCGCGGAACTTGATCTTCTCGTTCAGCTTCTCCTTCATCTCCATGCGGCGTGGGTCGGCGATGATGGAGCGGCTACCGAGGGCCCGGGGGCCCCACTCAAAGCGGCCGCGCATCCAGCCGCACACTTGGCCGTCTTCGAGCGCCTTGGCGACGAAGTCAAAGAACTCCTCGTCGTCATCGATCTTCTTATAGGCGATGTCGTTGGCCTCAAGGAATGCTTGGATCGACTGGTCCGTGTGCTCGGAGCCGAGGTACGCGTGCTCAAGGGCCGGGCCGCGCGGCTGATCGAGCAGATGGTTGTAGGCCCAGTACGCCGCGCCCGCGGCGCAGCCGTCGTCCCCGGGGGCAGGGTGGATGTACACGTCGTCGAACGGCCCATTGCGCATGAGCTTGTAGTTCGCCACGGAGTTCAGCGCGACGCCGCCCGCGAGGCACAGGTTGTTGAGCCCCGTGATCTCCTTCAGGTGCGCGATCATCTTGAGGAGGATCTCCTCGGTGACGCGCTGGATGCTCGCCGCCATGTCGCAGTAGTAGGGGTCCAGCGACTTGTCGTCGTGCTTTGGGTCGCGGCGGGGCTTGCCGAAGTGCTTCTCGAAGGCCTCCGACAGGGTGTCGTTGGTCGAGTGGTGGTACTGGAAGTACTCCATGTCGTGCCACAGGGAGCCGTCTTCGCCCACGTGCAGCAGTTTGTAGATCTCGTCCACAAAGCGCGGCTCGCCGTACGGATGCATGCCCATCAGCTTGTACTCGCCCTCGTTGATCTCGAAGCCGCAGTACGCGGTGAACGCCGAGTAGAGCAGGCCGAGTGAGTGGGGGAAGCGCATCTCCTTGATGACTTCGATCTTGTTCCCGCGGCCGATGGCCATGGTGGACGTGGTCCACTCACCGGCGCCGTCGACGGTCAGGATCGCGGACTCCTCGAAGGGCGAGGTGAAGAAGCTGCTGGCGGCGTGGCTGACGTGGTGGTCGGCGAACAGGAACTTCGAGCGCGGCAGCTGCATGCGCTTCGCCATCATCGACTTGATCCAAAGCTTGTCGCTGATCCAGCGCTGCATGGACTCCCGGAACACGTTTGCGCTCTTGGGGAAGGTCGCCATCGCCGTGAGCAGCATGCGCTCGAACTTGACGAAGGGCTTTTCGTAGAAGACCACGTGGTCGACGTCGTGGATGGAGATGCCGCCCTGCTTCAGGCAGAACTCGATGGCGAGTTCGGGGAAGCCGGAGTCGTGCTTCTTGCGGCTGAAGCGCTCCTCGGCCGCGGCGGCCACGAGGACGCCGTCCTTGACGAGGGCAACCGAAGAGTCGTGGTAGTAGAACGAGAGGCCTAGAACGTTCATGGGATCAGTCCTGCCGCCTCGCAGCGCTCAGAGTGTCATTCTTCCCGGTCCATGGCGTCCAGTTGCTGCCGCTCGCGGGCTTCTTCAGGTGCAGCGGATCCGCGACGCGCTGGTACACGAGGGCCACTGGGCCGAGCACGAGGTAGTAGAGCACCGTCAGCAGCAGGCGTGAGAGCATGCTGCCGAAGCGCTCGGTGAACTGAATGAGAGACTGCATGGCAGGGGGGGATGGAGGGGTCGCGGGAAGGGCCGGAGAGTGTATCCGGCTGCGCCTCGCCTATCCTCTGATGCCTGTCTCTTCTAGGGATGGCAGTACGGATCGGTCCCGGATCCGTACCGTCTTTATCGAACGAGGACGCCCTTCAGAAGCTCGTTGCTCGAATAGCGCAGGTCGCCGTTAAGGTCCCGATATGCGTCGATCTCGATCTCGGTCCCTTCGGGGAATCGATCGAGGATCATTTTGAGCGTCGCCTTATCCGACAGTGCCGTGGCGCGGAAGCGCTTCCGGGTGCGCGGCCGGGCCGCCTGGAGCAGGTCGCCCTCCAGCACGCCAAGTTCGTCGGCTGAGCTGCCTGGGAGGACGGAGTCCACCTGAAGGAACGGCCGCCGGTTGCCACGCAGCTGGATTTCACGGACGGCGAGCCCCACGTTGCGATAGAAGAAGCCGTTGAGCTCGTCCCAGCCCTCCAGCGTCGCCGTGAAGGTCTCATCACCCCGCGCGAAAGTCAGCTCGACCGGGCGCCCTACGTCGACCTGCAGGGATTGCAGCAGGAAGGACTCGGAGTCCTTCACCGCCGTGCGCTCCAGCGCCACGATGCGGTCGCCTTCGCAGAGCCCGGAGCCGTCGGCGGGGCCAAGGGGCCAGACCTTGGAAACCATCAGCTCCTCCGTTCCTTCGGCCAGGTCGAAGCCCAGCCACGTCCGTCGTGCATTGGGGAAGAGGACGTCCTCAAGCACCTGTCGGACGCGGTCCACTGGGATGGCGAAGCCGATGTTCTCTGCGGAGGTATTCATGACCGTGTTGATGCCGATCAGCTCCCCGTGGATGTTCAGGAGCGGGCCCCCTGAGTTGCCGAAGTTGATCGATGCGTCGGTTTGGATCAGGCCCTGGAAGTTCAGGTTGCGCCCGGGAACGGAGACGTCGCGGTGGAGGCCTGAGATGATCCCCGTGGACACCGTGTAGGTCTGTCCGTGGGGGCTGCCGATGGCGACCACTCGCTCCCCCGGCATCAGGTCGGCGCTCGTGCCCATGCGAACGGTGGGGAAGGCGTCTTCGAGCTTGGGTGCCCCGCCGTCGCGCGCGAGGGCGCGCTGGCCACCCCGGCTGTTCTTGGGTCGCAGGGCCTTGGAGGCGTCCTGGGTCTCGGGGAGCTGAATCTTCAGGAGGGCGAGGTCTTCGTCCCGAACGAAGCTGATCGCCTCGGCGGCGTAGCTCTCTGGGTGGCCCTCAAAGGAGACCTTGATCTCCTGCGCCCCCTCGATGACGTGGTAGTTCGTGATGATCAGTCCGCTGGGGTGGATCACCACCCCCGATCCAGAGCCGTTCCGTGGGCGATTCTGGAAGCCCCAGAGCGTCTGGACCCGCTGGACCATTTCGGTCTCGACGTAGACCACCGAGGGGCCGACCGCCTGGGCCACGAGGGAAACCGGGGTCTCGCGGGGCTGGCTCTGCAGGGAGTCGTAGATCTCGACCCGCTCCCTTTCCTCGGTGCCGTCTGGCCCACCAAAGGCGATCTGGGTCGCGCTGGCGGTCCCGGAAAGAGCGAGCAGAGCGCCTGCGGCCGCCGGTAGCAGGGGCCACATGGACCCTAAGAGTCGTTGACGAGGGCTGTTGGGTGCGGCTGAAGAGTGCAGTTTCATGGCATTCAGGTGGTCAAGTTCTCCATTCGGCCTTGATGGGGCAGGCCGCTGGCATTCGCCAGTACGGCTCTCCATCGCTTCCTGATAGGGAAAGCCGGTCGTCCGGTGCCAAAAAAGCTCTTCCGATGCCAAAAAAAAACGCCCACGCGTCCCCGCCGAAGAACCTTCGGGGAGCCGCATGGGCGTTGAGGATGGTGGACCTAACTGGATTCGAACCAGTGACCTCTACGATGTCAACGTAGCGCTCTAACCAACTGAGCTATAGGTCCAGGTGTCACCAACCGCGGCAAGCCGCGGCTTTTGAGCGGGGAAGGTAGCGATGCTCGCCCGGCGGCTCAACGCTTTTTTCGCGTGCTTGGGGTTTTTCGAGGGGTGGTGTTCGGGGGCGGCCATTTAGACTCTTCGCCCCGATCCCGCGACGAGCGGGATGGCCCTGCCCCAGCCCCCCTGAACAGCCCCTGGCTACTGGAGACTCCCCGTGAAGATCGGCGTCATCAAAGAGATCAAGAACCACGAGTACCGCGTCGCGCTTCGCCCATCGGGCGCGGAGCAGTTGATAGCGGACGGCCACGAGGTGGTGGTGGAGACCGGCGCAGGTCTCGGCACCAGTCTTTCGGACGAGGACTACGCGAAGGTCGGCTGCACGATCGGCGCAAGCGCCGCCGATGTCTGGGCCGCAGCGGACATGATCATGAAGGTGAAGGAGCCGCTCAAGTCTGAGTGGCCGCACATGAAGGCCGGGCAAACCGTGTTCACGTACTTCCACCTCGCAGCGGACAAGGAGCTGACGGACGGCTGCCTCGCCACCGGCGCGCACTGCTTCGCCTACGAGACCTTGGAGGACGACGGGCGACTGCCGCTCCTCGAGCCCATGAGTGAAGTGGCGGGTCGCCTCTCGATCCAAGCGGGCGCAAAGTACCTGGAGAAGCCGGCGGGCGGTATCGGCACGCTCCTCGGCGGCGTGCCCGGTGTGGCTCCCGCGGAGGTGGTCGTGATCGGCGGCGGCGTCGTCGGTACGAACGCGGCGCGCATGGCGGCGGGCCTTGGGGCCAACGTGACGATCCTCGACGTGAACTCGGATCGCATGCGCTATCTCGATGAGATCTTGCCCGCGAACTGCACGACGCTCTTCTCGAACCCCATGAGCGTGCGCGAGAAGCTCCAGGCGGCGGACCTCGTCGTCGGTGCCGTGCTGGTGCCCGGCGCAGCCGCGCCGAAGCTGATCAAGCGCGAGCATCTCTCGATCATGAAGGAGGGCAGCGTCATCGCGGACGTCGCCGTGGACCAGGGCGGCTGCTGCGAGACCACCAAGCCGACGACCCACGAGGAGCCCACCTTTGTCGTGGACGGCGTCGTGCACTACTGCGTGGCCAACATGCCGGGCGCGGTGCCGCGCACGAGCACGTTTGCGCTTACGAACGTTACCCTGAACTACGCGCGCACACTCGCGCGACTGGGCGCCAAGCGCGCCGTCATGGAGAATCCCGCGCTGGCGACCGCCGCGAACTGCCTCGGCGGCAAGCTCACGTGCGAGCCGGTGGCCGAGGCTTTCGGCATGGAATTCGTCGCTCCCAAGATCGCTGCGGAGTCGATCTGATCCATGGGGCTGCTGCGCGAATTGAGCGAGCTCGGCGCCGCAGTCCCTCTCCGGGAAGCTGCGTACTTCATTGGCACGGACGGCGTGGATACGTGCCTCGTTGAGCCGGCCTCGACCGCCGCGATCTTCGCGCTGGCTGTGGTTCAGGGGCTCACCGAGTTTCTGCCTGTCAGCAGCTCAGGCCACCTGGCGATTGGGCGCGAAGTACTCGACGTGCAAGAGGGCGGCCTCGCCCTTGACGTGGCGCTTCACGTGGGCACGCTGCTCGCGATCGTCGTCGCGTTTCGCAAGGACGTCATCAAGCTCTTCACCGACTTAGCCAAGGGCGAGTTCCGTATGTGGATCTGGCTCATCGTGGCCACGATTCCGGTGGGGCTCATCGGCGTGTTCGGGAAGGACATGATCGAGGAAGCCGCGGGCACCGTGCGGGCCGCGGGGGTTGGGCTCTTCGTTACGGCGACCGCCCTGATGATCGGCGAGCGCTTTCGCAAGAGCCGCGAGGCCCAGGGCACGACGGTCGATCATTCAGCAGAAGTTGCGCCTCCGCTGGGCCTGGCTCTGTTCATGGGCTGCGCCCAGGCCGTGGCCATTTGGCCTGGCATCTCGCGCTCGGGATCGACGATCTCGGCGGGGTTCGTGAAGGGGCTGAACTCCACCGAGGCCGCCCGGCTGTCGTTCCTGATGAGCCTGCCCGCGATCAGCGGTGCCGCCATCATGGAGCTGCCGGACGCCTTCGAGGTGGGCTTCGGCTCGATCTCGCCGGGCGTGGTGCTGGCTGCGGCGGCTGTCGCGGGCCTCGTGGGCTGGGCGGCGCTTAAGACGCTGCTGCTCGTGCTGAAGAAAGGCTCGTTCCCTTACTTCGCGGCGTACTGCGCGCTGCTGGGAACGGCGGCGCTGATCCTCGGAACCTAGCTAGGGTCGTTACAGTGGGGGTCATGTTGATCTCCACAGTGCTTTTGCTCAGCGGCGCGGCGCCGCTCGCCCAAGACGGCGCCCCTGAGCCTGGGCTCGAAACCTCCCAGCTGGGGGCAGCCGCGGCCGTCGCTGGCCTGAACTTCACCGACGACGAGCTGGAGCAGATGCTTCGAGACGTCGAAGGAAGCCTCGGAAGCTACGCGCGCCTTCGCGAGCTGAGCTTGGAGAACGCGACGGCCCCGGCGGGGACGTTCTCCCCCTGGATCCCCGGGCTTGTGCCAGCCAGTTCGCAGTTTGGATCTGCGCCAGCGGAAGCGCTCTCCGTCACGCGTCCGGCGGAGCTCGAAGACGTGGCCTACTGGTCGATTCCCCAGCTCGGCGCGCTTCTTCGGCAGACGGATGTGACTTCGGTGGAGCTCACCGAGATGTACCTCGCACGGCTGCAGCGACTGGACAAAGACCTGCATTGCGTCATCACGCTGACGAAAGAGCGCGCCCTCGCCCAAGCGGCCGAGCGCGACGCGGAGCTCGCAGCGGGTGAGGATCGCGGACCGCTCCACGGAATCCCGTGGGGCGTCAAGGACCTTATGGCCGTGGAGGGCTATCGGACGACCTGGGGGGCGAAACCCTTCGAGCACCAGGTGCTTGAGGGAACCGCCGAGGTGGTGGAGCGACTCGACGCTGCCGGAGCTGTGCTGATCGCCAAGCTCTCGGTGGGGGCTCTCGCCTGGGGCGACGTGTGGTTCGGTGAGCGCACCCGCAGTCCGTGGGACTTCGAGAAGGGTTCGAGCGGCTCGTCGGCGGGTAGCGCGTCCGCGACGGCGGCTGGCTGCGTGGGGTTCGCCCTGGGCACGGAGACCCTCGGGTCGATCGTCTCCCCTTCGGTGGCCTGCTCCACCTCTGCGCTGCGTCCGACATTCGGGCGCGTCTCCCGCGATGGAACCATGGCGCTCTCTTGGACGATGGACAAGGTCGGGCCGATCACGCGCTTTGTCAGCGACGCGGCGCTCGTCTTTAGCGCGATTCAGGGCCGCGACGAGGCGGACGGCTTCTCGCGCGACGGCCGCGTTCCTGTGGCTGGGGCCCTGCCGGACTCGCTCTCCGACACGGAGGGATTCCGCCTACGCATCGGTGTGCCAAAAGGGGCCTTCATGCAGGCGGAGGGCTTGGCGGAGATCCAGGACGAGCTGAAGGCGATGGGGGCCGAGCTCGTGCCAGTCAAGCTGCCGGTCTACCCCGTGGGGGCGATGATGATCACCCTCAGCGCTGAGGCGGCGACCGCCTTCGACGAACTGACGCGCAGTGGCCGCGACGATGAGCTCGTGCGACAGGTGGGCAACGCGTGGCCAAACACGTTTCGCGCGGCGCGCTTCATCCCGGCGGTGGCGTACCTGCGGGCCCAGCGCCTGCGGACGCTCTTGATGAAGGACATGGAGGCGGTTCTCGACGCCGCTGGGGTCCACGCCCTAGTGCACGCACCCTACGCCGCCGATCTCCTCCACATGACCAACCTGACGGGCCACCCCGCCGTCGTGGCGCCCTTCGTTCCAAAAGCTGGCCCACGGGAAGATGGAAGCCCGAGGACCGTCTCGTTTACGGGCCGTCTCGACTGCGACGAACAGCTCATGGCGATCGTCGCCCGATGGCAAGAGGCGAACCCCAGGCACGTCCTCCACCCCGATCTTCGTTGACCTAGCCCCGCTCGTGTCCCACTCTTGCCCCTATGTCCAGCCTCCCTCCCCTCGGTGAATTCGGCGAAGCGCCGATCCTCGACTGTCCTTCCTTCAGCAAGCTTCGCGAGTCGCTTACCGGAACCATTGTCGCCACATCGGGGGGATTCGACCCAATCCACCCGGGGCACGCGAGCTGCATTCTAGCCTCGAAGGACTTCGTGGAGAAGGAAACGGGCAAGCGGCCGGACTACCTCGTCGTGATCGTCAACGGCGACGGGTTTCTTCGTAACAAGAAGGGCGCCGAGTTCCAGGACCTCGCCACCCGCGCACGCCTCGTGGCCTGCATGCGCGGCGTGGACTGCGTCGTCACCTACGAGACCGACACCGACATGTCGGTGAACGGCGCGCTCGAGGCCATTCGTCCGAACTTCTTCACGAAGGGCGGTGATCGCACGGACGCATCGAACATCGCGGAGTGGGACCTCTGCCAGAGCCTCGGCTGCGAAGTCGTCACGGGCTGCGGGCTCAGCAAGGACTGGTCGTCCTCTGACATGCTGGCACGCTGGGGCAAGCTCCTCGAAGCCGGCAAAATCAAGTAGGGGACGCGCGCGACCCTATGGGGGAGCCGGCGGACGCGATGAAGCCCCTGCTCGACTACCGCCCCGCGCTCGTGAACGGTCAGGGGATTGGGCGCTACGTCCGGGAGCTCACGCGTGCGCTGGCACTCCTACCAGATGTGGACGCGGCGCTCTTTGCGCCTACGTGGGCCCAGCCGGAGTTCGATCTTGCGGACTTGGGGGTGGGCCGAGCCCGCGTCTTCCGAACGCGCCTGCCGTCGAAGGCGGTGACCAATTCGCTCGGCGCGCTGGGCCTCGGCGTCGAACGTCTCTTCCGCGGTGGAGCCGAACTCTGCCACCATACGCAATACCGCCGACTCCCGACGCGTCTGCCCGAGGTGGCGATGATCCACGATCTCGTCTTCCTCGACTCAAGCCGCTACATGGCATCCAAGACCGCTGAGCGCATGTCGGCCTTCGTGCGCTTTGCGGCCACCGAAGCCCGCGCCATCACGACCCCGAGCGAAGCCGTCGCCGACCAGGTGGCGGAGCGGCTCGACGTTCCCCGCGAGCGCGTGTTCGCGACTCCGCTCGGCGTGGACCACGTACTGCGCGACGACCTAGGGACTCCCGCGCCAACCCAGGGCCACTACTTCTTCACCGCCGCCCGCATCGAGACCCGCAAGAACCTCGGCCTCATCCTGCGTGCCATCGAAAAGTTGGACGACCCAAGCGTTCGCTGGAAGCTCGCCGGCGTCTCCGGCGATGGCGCTGATCACTTCCTCGACGCCCTCCGCCGTTCACCAGCGCGGGATCGAGTGGACGTTCTCGGGCACGTCACAGAGTCCCAGCTCCGAAGTCTCACCCTCGGCGCGCTCGCTTTTGTTCTTGTCCCGTTGGACGAGGGCTTCGGTCTTGCCCCGCTTGAGGCCATGGCCCTCGGCGTTCCCGCCATCACAAGCCGCCTCCCCGTAGTGACCGAGGTCTGCGGCGGCGGCGCCCGGCTCGTCGATCCCCACGATCCGGCAGAACTTCTCAGCGTGCTGAATGCGGTTGCGGGAAGCGCGCTAGTCCGTGCAGAGTTAGCCGCCCAGGGGCAGCAGCATGCACGTAAGTTCACCTGGCAGCGAACGGCGGAGCGAACGCTGGGGGCCTATCGCTACGCGCTCAACTAGGCCATTGGGGGTCCGGCGCAACGCCGCGAGGGTGGATCCTGGCGGTGCTCACGGAATCGCGACCCGTGGCGCAGGCTCCTAGTCCTGAATTAGGCGCTAAGGATGGTCAGATCGTGCAGCAGGGCCGCGTCCGCGGCCCTTGCGCTTCGCTTCGAGAATTCACCTGACTAGTCCATCTGCTCTTCAATGCGCTTGGGCCAGTCGTCCTTGAGTAACCGTGAGAGGGAGCGGTCGCTGAGGACTTTGCCGTCCGTTTGGCAGCGAGCGCAGTAGTGGAAGTCGTGGCCACTGGCGCGAGTGATGCGTTGGATGGGAGCTTCGCAGCGCGTGCACGGCTCTTTGAATCGGCCGTGCACGACCATCTCGGGCTGGAAGGCAGTGACCTTGTCGGGGAACGACTTGCGGGCCCTTGCCGTTAGCCGGTCGCGTGTTTCGCTGAGGACGCTTCGTACGGACGATAGGAGCGCGGTGAGCTCCTCGTCGTTCAGCGACGAGCAGCGACGCATGGGAGACATCTTTGCGGCCCAGAGGATCTCGTCGGACCAGGCGTTGCCGATGCCGCTGAGGACGCGAGGGGTGCAGAGAGCTCGCTTGACGGTGTGGCCGCAGTGGCGCACGCGTTCGTTGAAGCCCTCCTGGGTGCACGTCATAGGCTCGACCCCACCTGGGTCATGTGCGAGCAGTGCTTCCCGGCCTTCCACGACGAACAGCGAGGCGCGCCGCTTGGATCCCTGCTCGGTGAGAATCAGGCTGCCCTCCTCGAAGTCCAGGGCTAGGAGTCCGGCCTTGCCCGGCAGCGCCGCCCCGGCACGCTTCCAGCGCAGGCGCCCGGCCACCATGAGGTGCAGGACGAAGTAGAGCTCTTCGCCGAATCCCATCGCGATACGCTTGCCAACGCGTTCGGCGGAAACGAGGGGCTGCCCCACCGCGGATTCGATCGCGGGCTCTACCGTGCGGAGGAGGAACGGGCTCTGGAGACGAATCCCTAGAAGCGACTGGGGCGCCACATGAGCCGCCAGCCCGTCTACGTACGCGTCAATCTCGGGCAGTTCTGGCACAGCGCCGAGTGTAGGGGATGAGGCGCTGCTAGTCTGAAAGAGATGACCTCCGACGGAAACAACGGCGAACACGTGGACTTGATCCGGGCAGCGATGTCGGAGTTGTCCAGCGAAGACGTCGTGCCGGGGAGCACGTCAGAGGTGATCTCTTTTGCGGAGGCACCGGGCCAGGTCATCGATCGCTATCGGCTGCTGGAGGAGATCGGCGAGGGGGGCATGGGCGTCGTATGGCGCGCTCAGCAGCTGGCGCCCGTGGAGCGAGTCGTGGCGCTCAAGGTGGTCAAGCGGGGTATGGACACGCGCCAGGTGGTCGCGCGCTTCGAACTTGAACGGGCGGCACTTGCACAGCTTAGCCATCCGAACATCGCGACGGTCCTTGACGGCGGCCAGACGGCTGGCGGGCGGCCTTACTTCGCCATGGAGTATGTGCCGGGCTCGCCAATGGTTGAGGCGTCGGATCAGATGCGCCTCGATGTAAGAGCCCGCGTGCAACTGATGGTCGCCGTTTGCGCCGCGATCGAGCACGCCCATGGCAAGGGGATCATTCACAGGGACATCAAGTCCTCGAACGTTCTGCTTCCAAAGTACGCTGACCACGAGTCCATTGGGCAGGCCCTTAGCCCCAAGGTGATCGACTTTGGAATTGCCAAAGCCGTCGAAGGGGAGAGGGACCTGACGGGGCTCTTAACCGGCGACCAGCAGATCATTGGCACGATTGAGACTATGGCGCCTGAGCAAGCGGCCATGGGGGCTGTTGATGCACGCACGGATGTGTACGCCCTTGGGGCGCTCTTGTGTGAGCTGATGAGCGGCGCCACTCCCTTCGGCAATCTTGGACTCGCCGCGGTCGGGTACGAGCAGATGCTGCGGTCGATTCGGCTCACGAGGCCACCCTTGGCTTCGACTCTCGCATGCGACGAGGTGGCCGCGTCGGATCGGAGCGCCACGGTGAACGAGCTTCAGAAATCCCTGAGGCGTGACATGGACTGGGTCATTGCGCGCTCGCTGGAGAAGGAGCCCGAAAGGCGCTACCCCAGCGTGGCGGATCTACGACTTGACCTGGAACGCTACTTGGATGGCCATCCGGTGGAAGCTCGCCCGCCGAGCGTCGGCTATCGAATGGCGAAATTCGTCCTTCGGCACCGCGGCCTCACGGCGGGGGTGAGCGCCGCGATGCTCGCGCTCATCGTTGGTCTCATCGGCACCGGACTCTCGCTACGCCGCGCCCGCAGCGCCGAGGCGGACGCGTTGCGGACCCTCTACTACGCTGAGTCGCTGCTCGCCTGTGATGCTGCGGGATCCCCTGGCGGGTCCGCCCGGGTCTCGGAGCTGTGCGCTCACTGGCGTGAACCGTTGAGCGATAGTCAGGACTGGCGCGGCTGGGAGTGGGACTACCTGAACAGCACGACCCGGCCCGACGTGCAGGTGATCGTGAGTCCAACGGTTCCCTGCGGAGTGGATTGGCATCCTGATGGCGAACGAATCGCCGTGAGCCGGCACGGTGCCGTCGATGTCTACAACAGCCGAAACGGCCGGAGACTGGGCGGGATGGCGCCCTTGGAAGGCGACGACAGCTGGCTCTTCGAGGGGGTCTCGTGGAGTCCAAAGGGCGACCTCGTGGCGGCGGCAGGACTCGGTGGTGTGGTCGTACTCAACCCCGCCGAAGAAGAGGTCCTGTGGACTTACGCCGCGGGCTACATCAGTGGCCCTGCCTGGGACCCGTCCGGCAGCAAGCTGATCGGATATGGGATCGAGGGGGATCAAGGAGATCTCATGTTCGAGCTCGACGCGGCATCCGGTGAGCTCCTCCAGCGAGCGAGCGGCGGCTACCAGTGGATGGGGAGCTTCGAGTTCAGCGCCGATGGGCGTTGGCTGCCGTCAGCCAAGTCGATTGGAAAGTGCGTTGTGTTGAGCGCCACCTCCTACGAGCCGCTCTTTGTCTTGAGCGATCACCTCTCCGTCCTGACCGCGGCCCGATGGAACGGAGATGACACGGCGCTTGCGACTGCGGGCTTCGATGGACGCGTGCGCATTTGGGACGTGGCATCGCGCAGTGTTCGGACGGCTATCGACGGCTTGCGCGAGCCGATCCGTGGCCTCGACTGGCATCCCGATGGCCGCTCTATCGCGACCAGTTGCGACAACAAGCAGATCAACGTTTGGGACTCTCAGACGGGTGAGCAGCAGGCCGAGCTGTCCGCCCATGGGAGGCGGGTGGACCGAGTGGCATGGAGCCCCTCCGGTGATCGGTTGGCCTCGACCTCCCAGGACGGCACGATTAGGGTTTGGAACATGGGGACTCCCGCTCCCCATCGAAGCTTCGCCAGCGTGAAGAGCGAAGAGCGCGCACCGCGCACCACGCTTTCATGGCTACCCGGCGAGCAATCGCTGCTCGTAAGTAGCGCACTCGGCGCCGTCGTCGCTTCGCTCGACGGTGTTTCCGGTCGTCCAATTCAGCCGACGGTCGATCGCAACAACGGGGCCGTCAGCGCGGGAGGAAATCTGGTGGCCACTTCCTCAGACGCAGCGGGGGGCTCGACCGTCGAGCTCCGAGTCTGGGACTCCACCCTTGCCGCACCGGCTCTACACGAGTGGACGTTCGACTGGCAGAGCGGCCACAACCGTGTGATTCTCGCATGGCACCCGAGCCGTCCGCAGCTCGCGTTCGCCTACGGCGGCACGCTCCGGGTGGTGGAATTGCCGTCAGGTGGCCCTCCCGTCGAGGTCTACTCGACGCCCCTGGAGAAACCGCTTGAGAGTCTCGACTGGGATCCTGCGGGAGAGCGCCTTGCTGCGGTCGGTGCGGGCGATGAGGTCGTCGTGCTGAGCCTCAAGGCCGAGACGACACGGATCTCTCTCGACTTGCTTGAGTCGCGTCTCTCCGACGTGGATTGGTCCCACGACGGTCAGCGCCTAGCGGTCTGCTCCACCGACGGAGACGTCGCGCTGATGAATGCGGACGGCAGCGACGTGCAGCTACTTGCCGGCCACTCGTCGTCGGCCGAGGCCATTCGTTGGCACCCTAGCGGCCGTCGTATCGCAAGCGCCTCCCGCGACGGCACCGTTTTTCTGTGGGATACGGAGACGGGCCAGCTTGCCGCGAAACTCGTGGACGGCGATCCGGTGCTCGCGCTGGCCTGGGACTCAGCGGGGACTAGGCTTGCGGCAGTCACCGACCTCGGGCTCGTTCACGTCTGGGACGCGTCGATCAGCCAGGAACAGTCGGCTACAGCTCGCCGTTGACGTAGACGCCGGAGCGGTTCTTGTCCACCGTCACGCCGTCCTTCCCGTACCAGGTGACCTGGCCGTTCAGGACGCCGTCTTCGTACTGGGCCTCCCGCAGCTTCGAGCGGTCCTTGCGGTAGGAAACCCAGGTACCCGTTCGCTTGCCACGCTCGTAGGAGCCGGTGTCTTGGAGGCTGCCGTTCTTGTGGAAGGTCTTCCATGGGCCGCTCTGGGCCCCGTCTTTGAAGTTCCCGACCCCGGTGCAGCCATCCTCGTACCTCTGGGTCCAAGGGCCGTCCTCCACCCCGTCCTTATAGTGGCCGCGGCTGATCTCGTCGCCGCCGTCGTCGTAGAAGACGAACTCGCCGTGCTTGAGCCACTTGCCGCCGCGGAACACCTCGGTTCCCTGCACGGCCACGAGGCCCGTGCGGCCTTCCATCGACATAGGGCGCGCGGTTCCTTCCGCCACGCTTTGGCCACAGGAAATCGCCGAGACGGACGCCAAAGCAGCCAGGCCGAAGCCGAGCGCGGCGGACCGGACCCGCTTCGGACGATGGACAGTCACGAAGGAAGCACCGCTAAAAGCGCGTGAACCAGGGCATCAGGTGCCGCCCGGGACACGCCGTTTCTTTCCACGCCTTGTGGGGACGAACGTTCTGGCGGGGAATGCGCAGCTTCGTTTGCAGTTCAAGGACGAGCTTATCGAGGCTGGCGAGTGCGTTCTTAGTCGGGTGCTCGGTCTCAAAGTTACCGAGGAGGCAGATGCCGACGTTGCCGCGGTTCTTGCTGCTGTCCCCCGCGTGGGCTCCCTGCCACTTCAGCCGGCGGCCCTCGATGACGCGCCCTGCTCGGTCGATGAGGTAGTGGTACCCGATGTCCGCATAGTTCTCGACGTCCACGTGCTGGCGCTGGATGCGGAGCACGACGTCGAGGCTGTCGGAGAGCTTGTCGGTGGTCGGCGCGAACACCGAGTGGTGGACGGTGATCCACTTCCACGGAGCGGTGGATGGCTTCATGTTGCCCGCATCCGCTTGGGTCGCGCTCCACGCCGAGCGCGGGACGAGGCCCCCGATGGGGACGCTGGGAGCCGTCCTTGCTGAAGCGGCTTGGGCGGAGCCCTGGACGCCGCGCAGGATGGAACGTGCCTCGCGAAGGCCAGCCGCGGCTCGACCGCGCTGATCGCCCGTGGCACCGCTGGCGGCGCGAACGGCCTCAAAACCCTCGATGGAAGCGTCGCGCCGGTAGGCGATGATGTTGGCGGCTTCTGTACCTCGACTGCCCCGTTGGCCAGCCTGGGCGAAGCGAAGCTGGCCTTCCGCCAGCTGAAGCTGTCCTTCGGTGAGCCAGAATTCCGACGGCTGGGCCCCCGAAACGGCCGCGCCGTGGAGCCACCGCTCAATGGCGTCGAGCTTGCCCCAGGAATGGGGCTGCGTGGCCCATTCCGGTGCTCGGGCTGAGCCGCCGCGGTCGTGGGCGGTCGCGGCAGCGATGAAGTCGCCTCCGGCCACAGGAGCCGGCCTTGAGCGCGAGTGCTGCGCGCAACCAGAGACCCCAATTAACAAGATAACAACGCAGCAGGAGATCGAAATCCACGATGGGCTGCGGCCCATCCCGGTTCGATTTCCAACGCCGTCCGTGGGGACGCCCCCTGCGCGAAAAACTCGAAGCATGTGCAAGGGATACCGAAAGGGGCCACCTCGGTTCAACGTCGGGCGCGGGTCTCTTGGACAATCCTTGGAGGAACGCACTTTTGGTGCCATGTTGAGGTCATGAACCCGTGCTTTCTCGCCCTCGTCCTCCCCGCTCTCGCGGCCGCCAGTCCCCTGGGCAGCGGTCCTTTTCTGGCTCCAGGGAGGGCCCCGGAGCTCCTTTTGCCACGGGCCACCGGCGAGCTCAGCCAGTCGGAGGCCGATGAGGAGGCACTCATCGCCGCTGAGAGGGCTGAAGCGGATCTCCTGCGCCGTCGCGGCAATTTCGTCGACGCGCTCAGTATTACGGACGACCTTCTCGATGAAGACGAGGAGGACTCAGCCACCTTGGCAGTGCGTGCCCACATTCGCCTGGATCGCGGCGAGCTGGACCGGGCCGAAGACACGGCCCTCGAAGCCCTGGCAGCGGCCAAGGACACGGCCAGCCGCGCCCGGGCTGCCCGCGTGCTCAGCAGGGTCATGGTCCGCCGTGGAAAAGCCGAAGGGGTGATCCCTGTCCTGGAGGCCACTCAGTTCGCGGACGGTAAAGGCGGCCAGGCCTTCACGATGCCCGACTCCGACGCACGCGACGCCTGGATGTACGTGGGGATTCGCGATGCGCTTGGGGATCGTGAGGGAGCGGAGCGGCTGGCCCGAATCGGCGCGGGCACCAATCCCGATCCCTCGGACTGGCGCGGGCTGCTCGCGAAGGCCCAGTGTCAGCGACGTGCCGGCATGTTGCCCGCTGCGTCGCAAACGCTCATCGCCGCGGACAAGGCGGCGTCAAAGGAAGATGGCGCAGAGCCTGACATTCTCGTGGAGCTCGCGTCGCTCTACTTCGAAAGCGAGCGCGAGATCGAGGCACCCGGCAAGCGTTCAGCTGGCAATCTTCTGCGCGAAGCCCTGGAGATCCACAAGACTCACGAGAACGCGCTCCTCATGCAGTTCGAGCTGCACCGTTTCAACCGGCGCCGCGTCAGTAAGTCCCCGGGGCAAATTCTCGGCGAGATCTACGCAGCCAATCCTGATTCCATCCGCGGGCTTGTGGCCGGCGCGTCGGCGGACCTTGACGACGGCAAGCTCATGTCCGTTCGCGAGACCCTTGCACGTCTAGACGAGCTCGCCCCCAAGCGCCGCGACGTCCGCGTGATGCATGCGGCACTTAGCTGGGTCGAGCACGATCGCGAGCGGACCGCGAGCCTTCTAGAGGATCTCTTGAAGAACGCGCCACTGGACTCCGTTCCCGAGCGCACCCTCGGGATGCACCTGAGCGAGCTGTACCGCTTTGGTGAGTCCCTCGACTTCCTTCAGGCAGCGGTCCAGCGGGACCCCCTCGACTTCGAGGCCTGGACAGCCCTGGGCAAGTCCCTCGCCAATACCGGAGACGACGAGGGGGCGCGCGAGGCGCTCAAGCAGGCAGACGAGGCGGCGCGGGGGCGCCGGGACGCCTTTCGCTCGAACCTCACCCTGGTGCTCGACCGAATCCAGAGGGCCCACCGGACCGAGTCGAAGGGCGCGCTGAGTTTTAGCTGGCAGCCGGACGCTGCGGAGGTTCTTGGGGCGTACCTCGTGCCCTATTACACCCAGGCGCGCGAGGAACTCTCGAAGCGTTACGGCCACACGCCGGGGCCCACGACCATCGCGGTGTTCCGCAAGCACGAGGACTTCTCTGTCCGCTCGGTGGGCTTCGCAGGCTTCCCCGCCCTCGGCGTTTGCTTTGGCCCGGTCGTGACGGCGGTGTCGCCGCTATCACGCTTGCGCGGCAGCTTTTCGTGGGCGCGAACGGGGTTCCATGAGTTCAGCCACGTGATCCACCTAGGCCTTTCCAACAACCGCTGCCCGCGTTGGATCACCGAGGGGCTCGCGACCTGGGAAGAGGTCGAGCGCAACCCGACGTGGAGTCGCAACATGCGCCGCGATCTCGTCGACGCGTACGCGAACAAGAACTTGATCCCGCTGCGTGAACTCAACCGCGCGTTCCGTGGCCCGCGCATTCTGTTCGGGTACTACCAGGGCGGGCTCCTGTGCGAGATGCTGATCGACGAGCACGGCTTCTCCCCGATGATCAAGCTTCTGCGGGCCTTTGACCTCGGGGCCGACCTCGACCAAGCGTTCAAGTCGGTCTTCGACACCACGCCGGAGGAGGTCGATGCAAAGTTCGACGCCTTCGTCCAGAACAAGGTGAAGGACCTCCACATCGAGCCCCGCTGGAGTCCGGTGCGTGTGCGTCGGCTGCAGCTGCGCACGTCGAAGGAGCCTCCCACGAATCCCCAGGCTCGCATGCAGTGGGCGGATGACTGGTCGACCATCGCATCGGGATCGTGGCAGCAAGGGCGGCGCATCGACGCCGAGGGCGCCCTGGAGGTTCTGCGCAACGCGGACTCCGAGCCCCTGCGCGCCGTTTTCCTCCGGGCAGAGATGGCAGCCGCTCGGTCGGACCTGCGCCTGGCCAAACGGCTTTGGGAAGAAGCCGTGGCCCGCGATGGAAAGGACTACCGGGCGCTCATCGCTCTTTCGCAGCTCTACCTGACGGGGACCAACGGGGACGGCGAACCTGACTTCAAGCGAGCAGAAGAGACGCTCCTTCGCGCCGTCGATGCCTTCCCCGGCTTCGACGACGGCGCACGATCGGCGGAGCGGATGCTCGTGGACCTCTATCGCCTTCAGGAAAAGGACGACGAGTCGATGCGCTGGCTGGAGAAGTGGACGCTCTGGAATGCGGGCGAGTACGACGCGCGCATGAAGGTGGCCGCGTGGCACGTGGAGCAGGGGCGCGATGGCCGTGCCGCCGAGCTTTACTCCGAGGCCAATGAAGTGGACATGTTTCGCCGCGATCTCCATATCGAGTGGGCCGAGACCCTGGAGCGCCTTGATCGCTTCGAAGAAGCGGCGCGGGAGTACGGAGTCGCCCTCAAGGTGCCGGCGAAGCTCGATCCGGACCATGTGGTCTTCACGGGGCCCGCCGACCAGCTGCCCGAGGGCGTGGACCCTCGCAATCTGCCCGCCAGCATCCTCGGGGAGCTGCCACAGGATCTCCTGGAGCCCATCCCGCTGACCGACTCTGAGCGTGCTGACCTCGAAGAGGCCCAAGAACGCTGTGCCGCGAAAGCGCAATAGCGAGACGGCGCGTCACGAGACTCCCTAGAATCGGCAGCCGCCCATGAGCCCTTCGCCCTCTCCTTCCCATGATCCGATCTTCGTCGTTCTCGACGGTATCGACGGCTGTGGGAAGACGACGCAGGCGGCGCGGCTCGTGGAAGGGCTCGCTGCGCTGCGCGGCGCGTCGGAGTCGGGTGTACCACTGCATCTGCGCGAGCCGGGAAGCACGGTGGCCGGCGAGCGCATCCGCGCTCTCGTGCTTGATCCCGAGGTCGAGCTAGGCGGGGGATCACTGGCACTTCTGTTCGCGGCTGCGCGGCGGGAGACCCTTGAACAACTGGTGAAGCCGGCCCTCGCGGCTGGGCGCGACGTCGTGATCGAGCGCTTCCACGCGTCGACGTTCGCCTACCAAGGGGGGGGAGAGGTGAGCGACGACGAGCTCCTCTCGATGCTGCACGGCTGGGCAGGTTCCCCGCGGCCGACGATCGAAGTGGTCCTGGAGATCGATCCAGAGGACTCCTTTGCCCGCGCGATGGCGCGGGATGGGGGCGGAAGCGATCGCTTCGAATCCCGGGGCCTAGAGTTTCAGCGATCGGTGGCATCGGGGATGCGGCGGTACGTCGAGCGCGCACCGTTGGCCGTCGGAATCGATGGGCGCGGCAGCGAAGACGAGGTGGCCGAGCGCGTGCTGGCTGCCGTGCTGGCTAGCGCCGGCCGCAACGTCTCTTCTGAGTCGGAGGCCGGCCGTGCCTGAGCTCGTTGAGCCCCTGGGGCACACAGGCGTTGTCGCGGGCCTCGTGCAGTCGGCCCGCGAGGATCGGCTGCCCCATGCCCTGCTTCTCGAAGGCTCCGAGGGGGTCGGAAAATTCCGCGCCGCGCTCTGGTTGGCGGCGGCTCTCTTGTGCGAACGCGGAGGCGACGCCCCGTGCCTCTTGTGCGGTTCCTGCAAGCGCGTGCAGTCTGACTCCCACGCCGACCTCTTTGTGATCGACCATCGGGCCCACGCCCAGAACGCCATCACGATCGACTTCATCGTGCCCCGCGAGAACCGTCCCAAGGACAGCTATCGCGGTTCTCCGGTGGAGGAGTTTCTAGCGCTACGCGCCGCCGAAGGTCGCGGCAAATACATCATCGTGCGCGAATCCGAGGCCATGCTGGAAGAGGCCCAGAACGCCTTCTTGAAGATGCTGGAGGAGCCGCGCCCCGGCGTGCATTTGCTGCTGGAGACGTCGAGCGCCGGTTCGCTTTTGGCCACGGTGCGCAGTCGCGTTGTCCCAGTGAAATTCGGCGGAGTTGCCGGTCCGCAGTGCGAAGAGATCCTGCGCGGCCACAAAGTGTTTGCGAAGGGAACGCCCGAGGACGCCGCGACGATCCAGAACCTGGTGCGCATGTCCGGGGGCTCGCCCGGCCTTGCCCTGCGGCTCCATAGTCTCCGTGCGCCCGCGATGCAGGAGCTCATCGGTAGCGCGCTAGACGGCTCTCGCTCGGCGAGCGACGTGGCGGCGGAGCTCTTCGATCTGAAGGGGGACTTCTCCGGTAAGACGGCGGCAGCCCAGCGCCGGACCCGCGCGCGGATCGCCCTCGACGTGGGAATGGAGCTTCTGACTGACTTGGAGCGCGCCATAGCGGGCTTGGACCCGTCTCAGCTGCCCCACGGTGCGGTGGCTGGCCCCTTGGCTGCATCGGGACGCTTTAGCGACGGCGCGGCGCGGCGTAGAATTGCGGAGACGTGGCTCAAGGCGCGCGAGGACCTCGGCCTCAACCTCTCACCGGAGGGGCTCATCGATCGAGCGCTCCTTTCGATTCCCCGCTACGCGTTCCGCGGCGTTGCTCGCGGTCTTTCCCACAGTCTTCCCCCTAGAGTTTCTCCGGGCCCGGCCCGCTAACGACCCATCCCATGGACCCGCTTCGCAAAGTCTGGAAGAAGGACAGTCGCTACCGTTTGGAGGCTTACAACTTCTTGTTCGAGGCCCTCGACAAGACCGTCCAAGCCACTGCGCGGGACGCGGAGTCTGGGACGCCGCGGCATATCTCGGGCCAGGAGCTGCTCGAAGGCATGCGCGTTCACGCGAGCCGGACCTTTGGGCCCTTGGCGGCCCAGGTATGGCGCGCCTGGGGTGTGAAGACCACGTTTGACTGGGGTCACATCGTGTTCAACCTCGTGCAGAACGAGCTGCTGCGGCGCCAGGAGACGGACTCCATCGACGACTTCAAGGACGTCTACGACTTCGACGAGGCCTTCGTGTCGTCCTATGTCCCGGCCCTTCCCACCGAGCTCGGCGCGCTGCCGAGGCCCCCGGTGGGCGACAGTTCTGGCGGCGGTCCCGGGCTGGTCTGATGCTCGAGAGACTCTCGAAGACCCACAGGAACATCGCGCTAGCTCTGATCGGTGCGTTGCTCGTGTGGTTCGCGTGGACCGTTCGTTCCGTTCTCAACCCGCTGATCCTCGGCTATCTCTTCGCCTACATCCTGCGCCCGATGGTGCAGAAACTCCAGGACCGGGGCATGGGCCGTCGAAGCGCGGTGAACATCATCTTCATGGCGTTCGCCGTCCTGATGCTGCTGGTTTTTGGTGCCACGTTCATCCAGGGCCGGCAGTTCGTTGAGAACCAGATTGTGCACGTGAAAGAGGGCGACGACCTCTTCACGCGCGCGGAGGCGAACATCAATCGCCTGCTCGGGAACGGCGATCGATGGATGGACAAGACGTTCCGTAGTCAGGCTGCAGACGATCTCCGGGAGGGCGCGCAAGAGCCAGCCTCCGATGACTCCAGCTCCGAGGCGGTGCCTGAGGCGGTGCCTGAGGTGGTGCCACAGGAAAGGCCACTTGAAGTGACTCCCGAAGCGTCCGTCGAAGAGGCTCCGGTTGAAGCCACGGATCCAGGTGGAGGCCCGCCAGCGTTGCCAGCCGAAGATCCAGCCGAGGAGGCCATGGCCGCCACCGACGATGCGGCCGACGCAGAAGACTCGGTTGAGGACGAGGGGGTGACCCTGCGCAACTTACTCAGGGCCTGGTCCGCGACCCTCGTGGGATCATCGGACGGAGGCACGACTGGCTTCGACAGGGCTCAAATCGTGCTCGGCTATCTCCAGCGAATCTTCGGCGGGCTCATGAGCGTGCTCGCCTTTCTGGCGCTCTTGCCCGTCTACACCTACTTCTTGCTCTTCGAGCTCGAACGCATCCACGAGTTCGTCCGAGCCCACGTGCCGAAGCGAGAGCGGGAGCGCGTCACCCGGATCGGGCGGCGCGTCGGCGCGGTCATTGCCAACTTCTTCCGGGGCCGGCTGCTCATTTGCCTCTTGAAGGGGCTCGTGCTCGCTATCGGACTGACGGTGCTGCAGGTGCCCTATGGATTCCTGCTGGGCGTCGTAAGCGGTTTCTTGGCGCTTGTTCCATTTGTGGGGCCGCTGATCGGCTTCGGGCTGACGTTCCTGATGTCGCTTCAAAAGGCGAGCCCTGACGCGTCGGGAATGTGGATCTCCCTCGCGCTGCTCGGTGGCATCTTCGCCTTGGCGGAGATCATCGAAGGCTACGTCTTCATCCCGAAGATCCTGGGCGACACGCTCGGGCTGCATCCCGTGGTGATCTTGCTGTCGGTCTTCGTCGGTGGCGCTGCCCTCGGCCTGTTTGGCTTCCTCATCGCCATCCCCCTGGCGGCGACGCTTATCATTCTGTTCAGGGAGCTCGTCATGCCTGCGCTGGCGGATTTTGCCGAGGAGGACAGCCATACGGACGATCTCAGCGCCGTTGGGGAGATCCCCGCGCCCGATTCAGGCGCCTGAGGCCGTGACCCGGGCCGTTTTGAGCAGAACTTCCTGCACCGGAGGCTTCGATCGAGGGTTCGCGATCGCTACGTTGCTTCTTGAGGGGGGCGAGCGCCCCCGTTCGCAAGAGCGAGCGGCGCAGCCGCGACCTTGAGGCGCGCGGACCGCTCGTCCAGACCACTCAGCCCCAGGGACCCAGGGACCAGCACCCCCGGCGCTCCATGGCAGGGGTCTTGAGTTTCTGCTGATCACGATGCAACCACCGACGATGTCTCACACCAACTGGCTTATCGCCGCCGGCCTCTTGGCCGCCTCCATGGCTTCCTGCGCTTCGCCCCAGGATGTCGCCTACACCCGCGAACTCGCAAAGGAGTACGAGAACCAAGTCTTCGACCTCGAGCGTCAGCTCGCCGAGAAGAACCTCGAGCTCACGAGCCTGCACGAGCGCTACGCCACCGAGCGCAAGTCGACCATTGTCAACGCTGGCTTCGACGGCACGATGGAAGCGCGTCTTGATGACCTCGCTTCGCTGATCGATCAGCGCGGGGGCGCCGTCAAGGACGTCGAGCGTTTCGACGTCGAGGGCGGCTACCTCCTGATGATCCAGGACAAGATCCTGTTCGATTCGGGCTCGGCGACGCTCGGTGAGTCGGGTAACCGTGCGCTCCTCGAAATCTCAGGCGAGATCGCTGCGGCGCCCCACGGCGAGATCTTCGTTCGCGGCCACACGGACTCTGATCCGGTCCGCAAGCCCGAGACCCTGCGCCAGTTTCCCCACGGCAACCTGCAGCTTTCGGCGGCACGCGCCGTTTCCGTCGCCGCCAACCTGATCGAGAACTCCTCCCTCGGGGGCAAGGACGTCGTCGTCATGGGCTTTGGTTCTTGGCGTCCCGTCAAGCCGAACAGCTCGGCCGAGTCGAAGCGCCTCAATCGCCGCGTGGAGATCTTCGTCTCCGACCCGGAGTCGTAGTCCGCGCCCGTGACCCTGCGCAACCCGTAGACTAAGGTGAGTGCCCTCCGCTGGAAGGCGCTCACTTTTTTGCTTTGAAACGTCCTCGCCTCCGCCGAACTGCCACCGTCCTTGCCGTGCTGATGGCTGCATGGCCGAGTCATGGGTGCGGCGACGCTGCGCGGACTGAAGTGGGTGTAGCCCAGCTCTCGAGGTCCGAGTCGGCCGTGCGCGAACTGGAGGGGCTGTCCTTCGTTCCGGGCGGGCGGACGTTCATCGGCAGTCCCCTCGACGTGGGCTCCTCCGTGGACCTCTTGGTGGATCGCTACGAGGTGCGCCAGAGCCTTTGGCAACGCTGGATCGGCCCAGAAGACCCGATCCCCGGTGCGTTTCATCCGGACAGTGCTTGGCGTGAGACCCGTCCAAAGCCGCTCGCCTGGACCCTCGAGGTACCGGCCGTCGGCATGTCGCTAGACGAGGCGCGGCGCGTGGCGAAGCTGCGCGGCATGCGGTTACCGACCTTCGACGAGTGGCTCTGGTGTGCGGTCGGCCCGACGTGCAGGAGGGTGCCCGCCGGCCGCCTCCAGCAGGGCTTCGCCAACACGATGGACATGGACCTGCAGCGGCCCACGCCGGTGGGCGCGTTCGAGAGCGGGAAGACACCCGAAACCGGGATCTACGACATGCTCGGCAACGTATGGGAGTGGATCGAGCCTCCTCCGGAGCGCCGCCGGACCCGGGACGTATGGAACGAAACTGCCTGGCCGGAACACTCCGCAAGGAAGGCGCCGGCGTGGGTGCTGGGTGGAAGCTTCACGACCCAGGACGGGCTGATCTACAACCGGGACAATCGCCTCTTGGCGCTGGCGGTGACCGAGGGGCGCCGCTCCTCTGAGATCGGGTTTCGCTGCTGCGTCGACGCGGACGTCTACTTCGCGGGGCTGCCCGCTGACGTCCAGCCGTCGAAGGAGCAAACCCGCAGGCTGGAGGCCGTGGGCGCGCGCTGGGGGCCCCGCGCCAACTCTGCCCTTGAGGAGGCACTTGAGGCTGCGCCGAGCCATAGCTGGCTGACTGCGCTGCAGCGCGGGGCCGAAGGGGAGGACACCCAGTGAGTGAACAGGACTCTGCGCGTTCGTCGCGCCCCGAACGGCCACCCTGGGCTGAGTTCAAGAAGGCGCTGGATGCCAAGGGCTTTCATCCGTCGCGGCGCTTCGGCCAGAACTTTCTGCTCGACGACAATATGGCCCGTGCCATCGCTTCGGACGCCATGGCACCCGGCCCCGACGAGGCGGAATCCCGCAGCCTCAAGGGTCGCTTCGTGCTAGAGATCGGGCCCGGCTGCGGGTTTCTTTCGGTGCACCTCGCCCACGCGGAGTCGCGGCTCCTCGCGGTGGAGATCGACCCCAAGCTCGCGCCCATCGCGCGCGGGTTCCTCGAGCCCTACCCCGACGCCGAGGTGATCGAGCACGACATCATGGCGAGCAAGAGCTCGCTGAACCCCGATGTCCTGCAGCGGCTACCGGAAGCGGGGGAGGACTGGACCCTCTGCGCGAACCTGCCCTACTCCATCTCGGGCCCGCTGTTAGCTGTGTGCAGCCTCCTCCCCAATCCACCGGAGCGCGTGGCCTGCCTCGTCCAGAAGGAGGTGGCGGAGCGCCTTGCGGCGGTTCCTGGGACGAGCGACTGGGGCCCTCTCACCGCGGCCTTCCAGGAGACCTACCACGTGGCCATGGGCCGCTCTGTTCCGCCTCAGCTCTTTTGGCCAAGGCCCAAGGTCGACAGCGCCGTCTTCATCGCGACTCGGCATTCGGTGCTGCCGCCCCTAGAGCTCCGCGCCCGCCGGGTCGCGTTCGCGCGCAAGCTCCTCGAGCGCAGGCGTCAGTCGCTGCGGCGGGTCTTTGCGGACCAAGTGGGTGCGGAAACGGCCGACGCAGCCTTGGCGGAGCTAGGAATTGACCCGAAGCGCCGCGCAGAGACCCTAGGTCTGGCGGAGCTGCGAGCGCTGGAGGCTTTCCCCGAGAAGCCTTGGGCGGCGCCCGAGTAGGTTAGACTCCTGCCCACGCGTCGTCTCAGGCGCGACGGTACCTTGGCGAACGATCACGAATTCCGGCGCGCGATCGAAGAGATCAAGCTGCGCGCTCCTTTGGAGTCCATCGTCTCGGAGACGGTGGACCTCAAGCAGAAGGGGAGCCAGATGTGGGGCTGCTGTCCGTTCCACGAGGAGCGCACGCCATCGTTCAAGGTCGACCCTCAGACGGACATTTGGTACTGCTTCGGTGCCTGTCGGAAAGGGGGCGACGTCATCAAGTTTGTCCAGGAACGCGGCAACATGACGTTCATGGATGCGCTGTCCCTGCTCGCCGCACAGACCGGCGTCGAGCTGCCGCGCTCGAAGCCCAAGCGGACCCGTGAGAACGACCCAGGACTGGCGGCGCTTTCGTTCGCGGGCGACTTCTATGCGAAGGAGCTGCGCGGGCCGGAAGGGCGTGTCGCCCGCGACTACCTGCATTCGCGGGGATTCGACGAGAGCGCGATCGAAGCGTTCGGTTTGGGGTGGGCGCCGCGGGCGAGCGCTCGGTTCATGGAGGCGGCGAAGCGCGAGAAGCTTCCAGCCCGCGCGCTCATCGACTCCGGGCTGGCGCGTCAGAGCGAGCGCAACGCGGGGGATCTGTACGCCTTCTTCCGAGGCCGCCTGATGATCCCCATCCGCGACGAGCGCGGGACGACCGTGGCCTTCGGCGGCCGCGTGGTGGGGGAGGACGACGGCCCGAAGTACGTGAACACCAGCGAGACCCGCTACTTCCACAAGGGGCGGGTGATCTATGCGCTCGATCGTGCCTTGGAGTCGGTGCGGCGTTCAGGGCACCTCGTCTTGGTGGAGGGCTACACCGACGTCATCGCGGCGCACGTGGCTGGCATGCCCAACGTTGGGGCGGTGCTCGGGACGGCGACGACCGAGATGCACGCGGGCCTCGTTCGACGGGCTGGAACGCGGCGCGTCAGCCTCGTTTTCGACGGCGACGAAGCTGGGCGTCGCGCCGCGTGGCGCGGACTGGAGGGCCTTCTTCCCCTCGACCTGCGGCTTGAGGTTGTGCCCATGCCGGAGGGGGCGGATCCAGCGGACATCCTCATGGGGAAGGACGGAGCGGCAGCCTTTGGTGCCCGGGTCGAGACGGGGATCTCTTGGTTCGATTTCATCGCTGAGTGCGTGCTCGCGAAGCGGGGCGAAGGTGGCCGAGAGTTTGCCATCGAGGTAGATAGGGCTCTTGAGCTCTTCAAGCTGCTCCCACGACCCGTCGAGGTGGACTCCGCCATCGTTGACTTGGCCGCCAAGCTCGATATGCCGGCGGGGACCCTGCGCGAGCAATTCCAGGCGATGCGGGCATCCCGGGGGCGGCGACGCTCCCCGGCGCCACCGGCTGCGCCGGCTGCCCCCGCGGGTCAGCGTGAAGCCTCTGTTACAAAAGGCGGAAATGCCCCGGAAGCGCCTATGGAGCCCTCGATTCGACGGGCCTATGAGTGTTTGATAGCGGCTGCCCTTCTCGACACGAGTTTGATCCCCCGGCTGAGGCCCTGGATCGCTCGACTGATGCCTTCGCCGAGTTCGCCGCAGTCTTCCTCCGAGGGTCCCAATCCGGGCCGCCGTCCGGGTTCATTGCCTGGAAACCGTCCCCAAGGGCGTCCAGAGGGGCTATTATCCTCCGCTTCCGCACCGCATTCGGCGCAGCCCACCGCAACTTCGGGCGCCCAGGCAGGACACGGAAGCCCCGGGGTGCGCCCCGATCCAAGAACGGAGCTGCGTTCCGCGCCGGCTCCCTTATTGGGTCACATTTTTCAAACGTTGATCGACCTGTATGACCACGAGTCGGCGGACATCACGCCCACGCTTCTGATCAATCACTTGGCCGGTCACCCAGCTAGCGACGATGTCGCACGGATCATCGATCTGGGCTGGACCGCCGACAACCCGCAGCATCTCTTCGAGGGTGCGGTAGACTTCCTCAAACAACGCGAACATCAGGTGGAAATCCACCGTCTCCAATCCGACATTCAGCACCTCGAAGCCCTATCCGCTAGCGATCCGCAAGCTGCGATGGCGCTCGAGAACGCGCTCATGCGCCTTATCGAACTGAGACGTGATTCCCCCGGTTAGCCCCCTAACCACCTGCCTGTCCTCCATCCCCCCCTCCCGGTGACAAAATCTGACCTGCCCCTTGGTCCCCAAGGAAAAGGCTGTTGCGGCACCACGAACTCCAACCTCTACGACCTACGGCTGCTCCCCATGGCGGCTTCCGAAGGTTGCACTTGCACGCATAGCTCCCCCCAGCTTCGCTGCATTTCCTGAGAGATCATATGACCGACAAGATCGACCAAACGATCAAGCTTCTCGTTGACGAGGGGCGCCGCAAGGGCTTCCTCACCTACGCGGGCATGGCCAAGCTCATGGAGGATCAGTTCCTCCCGCCGGACAAGATGGACCAAGTGTTCGTCGGTCTGGAAGACGCCGGAATCGACGTCATCGACGACAACGACGCCGAGGAAGGGGACGTCCGTGTGACCTCGGGCGGAGCCGCATCCGGCTCCACGTCTGGTAAGGCCTCGGGTGGATCAGGCTCTAAGGGCAGCTCCAAGTCCGCTGGCGCAACAGCACCCGTCACCGTCAAGGCGGTTGAGGTCGTCAAGACCGTGCTCGCCGAGAAGATCGACGATCCGGTGCGCATGTACCTGACGCAGATGGGCGAGATCCCTCTGCTGACTCGACCCCAGGAGATCTTCCTGGCGAAGTCGATCGAGATCACGCGCAAGCGCTTCCGCAAGAAGTGCATGGGCTCGGGCGTGTGTACCCAGGTTTCCCTCGCAACGCTGCACGAGGTCCTGGCCGGTAACTTGGCGTTCGACCGGACCCTGAAGGTGAACCCGAACCCGAAGCCGGATGATGATCCCAAGATCGTCGAGACCCTCGGTAAGGCCTTCCTGGCGAAGCGCCTCCCCGTCAACGTGGCGACGATCGAGCGTCTGATGGCGCGTATCCGCGAAGAGTACGCTCCGCTGCTGGACCGTTCACTCGCGGGCAAGGCTCGCTCGGAGGCTCTCTCCCGCGTGCAGAACACGCGCCGCAAGCTCGTCATTCTGATGGAGGAGTGCCACCTTCAGATCAAGAAGGTGCGTCCTTACATCGAGGTTCTCGAAGACCACTACCGCGACATGCGTTCGGTCGAGCGGAAGCTCGAGCAGATCGAGAAAGCAGGTAAGAGCGATTCCGATGCGGCCGCTGAACTGCGCAGCCGATTCGTCGAGCTGGAGATGCTGGCCCTTGAGCCCATCGACCGACTCAAGCATCGCTTGGATCACGTGCGCCTGCACTACGCGGAGTACGAAGAGGCGAAGCGCCAGCTCTCGAGCGGCAACCTGCGCCTCGTGGTTTCGATCGCGAAGAAGTACCGCAACCGCGGCCTCTCGTTCCTCGACCTCATTCAAGAGGGCAACACCGGTCTGATGAAGGCCGTCGAGAAGTACGAGTACCGCCGCGGCTACAAGTTCTCGACCTACGCAACTTGGTGGATTCGCCAGGCGATCACCCGTTCCATCGCGGACCAAGCGCGGACGATCCGTATCCCGGTCCACATGATCGAGACGATGAGCAAGCTGCGCAACGTCACGAAGAAACTCGTCCAGGCCAAGGGCCGCGAGCCGAGCGTTGAAGAAGTGGCCGAGGCCACAGGTATCACGGTGGAGGAAGCGAAGCGGGTCATGAAGATCAGCAAGCATCCGATCAGCCTGGATCGGCCCATTGGCGAATCGGACGACAGCTACTTCGGTGACTTCATCGAAGATGAGTCGGCGGAGAGCCCGCTCCAGGCGGCCGGCCAGGAAATGCTGAAGGAGCGCATCGACGATGTGTTGTCGACCCTCACCTTCCGCGAGCGCGAGATCATCAAGCTCCGCTACGGTATCGGCGACGGCTATACTTACACGCTCGAAGAGGTGGGGCGGATCTTCCGCGTCACGCGCGAGCGGGTCCGGCAGATCGAGGCCAAGGCGGTCCGCAAGCTCCGCCACCCGGTCCGCGCCCGCCAGCTGGCAAGCTTCCTCGATGGGATCCAGATCCCAGACGACGCCGAGTACGAGCTGAGCGGCGGTAAGTTCGAGTAAGCGGACCCTGCTGATCCAGCCCTCTCAGAGCGGGCGCCTCTTCCTGGAGGCGCCCGCTCTGGTCGTTTCACCGTCATTTTCACGGCGAAGACGTGATTCCGAGGAGGCCGTTGAAATACTCTGTGCTTTGCAATAGTGCCCATCGCAGTCCTGTCAAGGCGCTCGAAGCCCCCCATAGCGAGCTATTCGGGGCTCTTCGAGCAACGCAGACAGGACTGTGAGGGGCGCTGCTGCAGAGTGCGGAGTATTTCAATGGTCTCCTGGGCGCCAACGAGTGCGTACAGGAGAGCCCGGGATGTATGCTGCGCAGCCCCAAGTCCTGCCGCTAGACCCCCCTAGAACTCCTCGATGAACCCCGTTCTCACAGCTCTCCTCGGTCTCCAAGAGATCGACCGCGAAATCTTCAAGGTCGAATCAGAACTCGAGCGCCTCCCCAAGGAAGAGCAGCAGCGCAGCGATGAGCTGGGCAAGATCCGCGAGAAGGTCGCGGTCAAGAGCCAAGAGGTCGCGAGTCTTCGGGCAGAGATCCAGGAAATCGAGCACACGACGGTGGGGCTGCGGCAACGACTGAAGAAGCTGGAGTCCTCTTCCAACGACGGGTCGGCGGACGCGGCGCTCCTTGCGAGCTACCAGCATGAGATGCGCAACATCAAGCGCAACGTCAGCGGAGCTGAGGACGATGGGCTGAAGCGCGTGGGGCGCGCGGAGCTGATCGATGAAGAGATCGCGGCGCTCACCGCAAAGCTGACCGAGGGCGAAGCAGTGTTCGCGGAGTTCCAAGCCAACGTCAAGGCGGAGACCAAGGAAGCCCAGACCAAGCTCGACGAGCTTCTGAAGGAGCGCGGAACGAAGTCGTCAGAGGGGATCTCCGCCACGGAGCTTGAGATCTACCGTGGCCTCTTGAAGACGCGCGAGGGCGAGGCCTTGGCTGAGCTTGGCGACGGGCTCTGCGAGGGTTGCTTCGTGAATCTGCCTAAGAACATCGTGGTGCGTCTTGCACGCGGGACCGAGCTCGTGCAGTGCCCGTCCTGCGACCGCATTCTTTATACGTACTGATTCAGCGCGCCCTGCTGGATTCTCAGCTGGATTCACGGCTGGATTCACGGCTGGAGTTTCAGCTGGGTTCTCCGTCGGCGGGGGGGGGGCACCTGCAAACGGCCGCGCCGTCCTTTGGGATGTGACGCGCGGGAACGGAGAGATGAGGGATCGGTAACTTCTCCAGGATTTGTGGACGATGAAGGCGGCACCTTCGCAGTTCCTCTCCTGCGAGCCTGCCATGCCCCAGACGCCGACCCATCCCACCTCTCCCGGCGACGATTCCCCAACGGAGGGAGACGCTGCCAAGAAGACTCCCGACGACCGGGCTCGGGACCGGCGTCTTGTGGTGATCGTCGAGGCGTTCCTGCGCCAAGTCAGGAACGGCGGAAGCCTCGACCCCGAGCCCTTCCTCGAGGCGTCGAGTGATCTGCGTGCGGAGCTCACACCCCTTCTCTACGGAGTTCTCCGTCTCGAACAGATCTCTTCCAGCCTGGATTCCCTCAGGAAGACCACAAGGGAGCGACAGGAGAACTCTGAAAGGGAGGGGTCTGGTTAGCTAAGGGTTCCGCATGTACCGTGGCCATGTGGAACAGGACGACGTCAAGGCAGCCCTTGAGGCTGCCGCCTCCAGCGATGAGGGCGCCATGGAGCACGTGGCCCCCGTTCTAGAGGCGTACCGCGATCGGATCGAGAGGATGTTGCGCCTGCGCATGGACCACCGAGTGGCTGCACGCGTTGGTGTCTCGGACGTCATGCAAGATGCCTACATCGAGGTCGCTCGACGGTTGCCGTCCTACCTTGCCGAAGGCGCGGAATCCACGACCGAGGAGCGAGGCCGCATGCCCTTTTTCCTTTGGGTCCGGTTCATCGCAGGGCAAGCCCTGAGGCAGACCCATCGGCTGCACCTCGGGACCGTCGCGCGTGACGCCGGACGAGACGTTCCGATGCACGCTGGCGGAGCCCCTGAGGCAAGCTCTTTGATGCTGGCGAATGCGCTGGTAGAGAGCGGCGTTTCACCTTCGGGGATCGCCGTTCGAGAGGAACAGCGCGAGGCCTTGAACGAGGCGCTTTCGAGCCTCGACGTGGAAGATCGCGAAGTGCTCTTCATGCGACACTTCGAGCAGCTCTCCAACAAGGAGATCGCCGCTGTTCTTCAGCTCACCCCCGGCGGCGCAAGCATCCGGCACCTCAAAGCGCTTGGGCGACTCCAGCGGGCACTTGCCCAGTTCGGGATCCAATTCGATCCGGCGTCCGAAGCACCATGACCGCCACGGGTCCGGACAGCAGTAGCGCAATTCGCGGCCGGAACGAGCTAGAGCTCGCGGCCTTGGTGGAGGAGTTTGAGGCGGCGCGGCGCGAGGACCCGGTGGGCGTGACGGTGGAAGCTTGGTGCACGAAGCACCCCGCCTTCGAAGATGAACTGCGTGAGCTGCTTCCCGGGCTGCTGCTTATGGAGAGCGTGGCGAGTGAGACATCCGATGCGGCAAACTCGCGGACGCAGCTGGAGCCCATGCCTGAGTCCATCGGCGAGTATCGCATCAAGGCGCGGGTCGGCCGTGGAGGTATGGGCATCGTCTACCTCGCGGAGCAGGCGTCGCTCGGCCGTGAGGTAGCGCTCAAAGTCCTGCCTACCAACGTTGATCTCGACCGCGGATTCCTGGAGCGCTTTCAACGCGAGGCGAAGGCGGCGGGGAGGCTGCTGCACCCCAACATCGTCCCAGTTTTCGGAGCTGGGCAAGCGGACGGGCGACACTTCTTTGCCATGCGCTACATCGAAGGGGCATCCCTCGACGACAAGCTGCGGGAGCTTCGTAGCGGTAGTGACGGTGATGCCGCAGTGTCCCGAAGCTTCCCCCAACGACAAGCGGCTACCATCGTCTCGGGAGTCGCCAGCGCAGTGGCGCATGCGCACTCGAAGGGGGTCCTGCACCGTGACATCAAGCCCGGCAACGTTCTGCTCGACAGAGAGGGTCGCGCCTGGGTCACCGACTTTGGCCTGTGCCGGATCGAAGACGCGGGACAGCTCACGAGCGACGGCGCCATCCTTGGCACCCTGAGGTACATGGCGCCGGAGCAAATCGAGGGGGTCGCGGACGAGCGCAGCGACGTGTACGGCGTCGGGCTCTTGCTCTTCGAACTGCTCGCAATGCGCCCGGCCTTTGACTCGGTGAAGCGCGCGAAGGTGATTCATGACGTGTTGCACACCCCTGTGCCGCGGCTTCGGCGCCTGCGCCGGGACATCCCACGTTCGCTGGAGACGATTGTGCAGAAGGCCACGGCGAAGCTTCCGCAGGAACGCTACTCCAGCGCCGAGGCGCTCCAGCGCGACCTCGAGGCCTATCTAGAGGACCGGCCGATCAGCGCACGTCCTCCGAGCGCGCTGTACCTTGCGCGACTCTTTGCGAGCCGGCACCGCCTCGCGACCGCAGTCGCGATGGTGGCCGCCCTGCTCTTGGGGCTGCTCGGCGCACTCTACGTCCGTGACCTTCGCGACAGCCGTGCGCTGAGTGAGCGACGGGCCTACGTGGGCGATCTTGCCGCCGCTGAGGCTGCGCTGCGAGAAGGTGCGACCCAGCGCGCGAGGTTCCACCTCGACCAAGCGCCCGTTTCGCTGCGCGCCTGGGAGTGGGCACACCTTGACGCGCGGATTGATCAATCGTTGGCGGCGGTGCAGCTCTCGGAGGACAGTCTTTACGACCTCGCCGTCGACCCAGGTTCCAAACGCGTCGCGGTGGGTTCCGTTGAGGGCGTCAGCGTGGTCAGTCTCCCCAGCCTTGAGGCACTTGTGCAAATTCGGTGCGGTCGCGCACGGGTGGTGGCGTGGGATCCAACGGGGCGACATCTCTTCGTCGGACTGCACGACGGCAGCCTGCATCACTACGGCCCTAGCGATGAACCTGGAGGCGGCGAGTTCGAGCTTCTTGGCTCCGTGAAGATTCCCCAGGACAGACGGCGGGAGCCCAAGTCTATGGTGGCGCTTGGGGAGGATGTGATCGTTGGCGTGCGTCGGGGTGAGGTGCTGCGCTGGACTCCTTCGGATAGTTCTTTGGTGCTGGTGGATGTTCTCGGCGGAGTGGTGGTATCGGTCGGTAGCTCACCCAATGGGACACCAGAGCTGAGTCCGGGCGCGACCTTCTGGGCCGCATCGGACGGCGGGGAGGTGGCGCTCTATCAAGGCACGGAGCGGCTTCAGCTGTTCCACGTAGGCAACCGACAGGCGGAGGTGCTGGAGCTTCACCTCGATCCCGGTCTCCAAAGCGGCGTGTTCACGACTCGCATCGGGTCGGTGCTTAGCTTCGCCTCAGCGGGCGAGCAGGTAGTGGAGCTGCACCGTGCCTCCAAAGAAGCCCGCGCGCTAGCGGTGGACGGGCGCCTTGTGGCCGCTGTCGGCACGGACAAGCTCGTGCACCTCATCGACCGTGAGCGTAGGAGTCAGCTGCGCGCACTGAGCGGGAGCCCCCATCCGCTTGACGCGACCGCGTTCGTTCCCGGTACGGGGATGATCTTGACCGTGGGGGAGGATGGCTGGCTGCGTGCCTTCGATCGCCACGTGACGGGCGGCGGCATTCAGCTTCATGGTCATATTAACGACGTCAACTCCCTGTCCTTCAGCCGCGACGGGCGAAGGTTGGTCACCGGTGGACGCGAGGGTGTCGTCATCGTTTGGGACGTCATGAAGGCCGTGCCGCTCGAAGTGTTCACTGAACCAGCGAGTGCTGTTTCAGCGGTCGGATTTCTCAGCCACAAGGGGGCAGAGACCATTGTCGCGGGGACCGTCGGTGGAGATGTCTACTGTTGGACGCGTCCGCCTACCGGGGAGGACAAGGTCCACGGGGGCCAGGTGGCACAAGGCCCAGCGCGTCGCTCCTTCAAGAAACTCCGGCTGGCGCCATGGATCAGCGACTTGGACGTGCACGAAGCTTCAGGTCGAGGCTTCATCTCTTCCTCGGGTGGTGTTGCGTGCCTCAACGCAGCCACGCTGGAATTCGAGTCGCCACTGGCAGACGGAGCGCTTATCGGCGCCGGCAAGCAGCACGTGGCCGTCAGCGTCGAGGGGGACCGGGTTTACACCATGACTCTCGCTGGAGAGCTCTTTGCCTTTGATCCAGAGACGGGTGAGACGCTCTTGAGTCGGTCGACGGGCTTCAAAACGAACGGAGCTCAGCTGTCGCTCACGGGAGGCAAAGGCCCCAGTGCCGGAGGCCGGCCCCGTGGCGTCTTCGTCTCCAGCAAGCTGGAGGTCGTGATGTTCGATGGAATCACGGGGGAGACCGAGGTGCTCTTCTCAAGTCGAACTGAGGATGGCGCGCTAGGGGAGCTAGTGATGGAGGCCCATTGGATCGACGGAGGAGATCGGATGCTCGTCTCAACGCGCAACGGACTTCTCAGCGTTTGGGATCCGGAAAGCAAAGAGCACCTCCTCGACCTAAGGGGCCATGAACACTGGGCGATGCGCATCGAGGAGTGTCCAGCCACCGGTTGGATCGCCTCCCTCTCCGCCTACGGGGGCGTGCGGGTTTGGAATACCATCTCTTCGAAGGAATGGGCCGAAGTGGCGGCAGCTAGTCCGTCCTTGGTGGACGGGGAGGCCGCCATCGCCTCCGCGGCCTCCATCGAGCGCAGTGAGCTCATGGAGCGGGTCGCCACCGCGTTCTCAGCGACCGGCGAGGTCGAGTCACAGTCCGATCGGATGCTCGTGAGTTCGATGCAGCGCGCCAACGCGGCCGACGTCGACGTCGCCGCGATGTACGCGCTGACGATCGCGGCTCGTTACCGCAGTAGAAGGACCGCAGCGCTTCTCGAGTCCGCATCGACGCGGCTAGCGCCGGAACATCCCCTCGGACCCTTGGTGGACCGAGCGCTGGGGGACTATTGGGACGTTTTAGCCTCTCGCGAAAGCCGTCGCGGAAAGTCGATGTTGGACCCCCCTTCGGAGCGCGCCTCGATGCCACGCAGAACCACCATTGGGATCGGTGCCGTCTGCGCGCCTATCGTTCTGCTGGGAGCGGCCGGCGCGTTGGCCCCAGTGGCCAAGGAAATCTTCTGGCTGCTGCGGCAGTGAAGTCAGAGCGATCCCTGGCTGGTTCCCCGCCGCGTCAGCTCCGCCGCGAGCCGTTCGCGGACTTCGTTCTTGGGGACGGTCCAGATCGGGGCGAGTAGCTTGTCTTCGGGCGAGTCTCCGGTGATGCGGTGCAGCACCTGTTCCGGACCCAGTCGCTCCACGAAGTCTGCGAGCCATTCGATGTACTCCTCGGCCGTCTGCACGGTCAGCTCGCCGCGTCGCCACTGGTGGGCCATCTGCGTCTTCTTCAGGACCATGAGGTGGTGCACCTTGACGCCGTCTACCCCGGACTGACGAAGCGCTTGAGCCGTGTTGCGCGCACCCTCTCGGCCGTCGCCCGGAAGTCCGAGGATCGCGTGACCCACCGTGATCAGGCCGGCCTGGCGCGCTCGGGTCGACGCGTCTTCGAACTCCTCCAGGGTGTGCAACCGGTTGATGTCGAAGAGGACCTTGTCGCTCGCGGACTCTAACCCGAGCTCAAGCCACACATCGGTTTCCCGTGCGAGGTCCTCGAGGGCCCGCAGCGAGGAATCCGGCAGGCAGTCCGGCCTCGTCGCGACGGCCACCGCCACAAGTGGGCCCCCGGCTCCGGCCAGGTGCGGGCGGAAGACATCCAGCACCTCGGCGAAGCGGCCCTCGTCTACGTAAGTGTTGGTGTAGCTCTGGAGGTAAGCGATCACACCGGGTTCGACCGAGCGCTCTGAGCCGCGCCGTCGCCTGCGCGCGACTCTCTTGAGGCCCTCGCGGAGCTGCTCGTCTAGGCCATCACCGGCCTTGAGCGCGCCCGTGCCTGACCCCTCCACGTCACAGTAGGTGCAGCCGCCGAGGCCCTTCGTACCGTCGCGGTTGGGGCAAGTGGACCCAGCGTCCAGCGCGACGCGGTAGACGGCGCGGCCGAAGCGCTCCCTGAGCCACGGTTTCAGGGTCTGAAAGGGCAGGGACAAAGGTGAGGGCGAAGGTGGGGGGCCGGGCTCCATGCCGCGCATGATACGGATTGCTACCAAGCTGACTCCCCTGGCTGGGCATCTACGAGAAAGATCTAACGCAAACCCGTCACCGGGGCAGACTTCGATCGGTCGCAAGGGGGAGG